>NZ_JACONT010000025.1 GCF_014358075.1 Sphingomonas albertensis
ATCGCGCTCGCGCCGATTACAGTCATGCCGAGCGCGCGCCGGCGGCGATGTTCATGGGGCTGACGATCGCCAACGTCGTCGGCGTGCCGCTCGCGACCTGGGCGGGCGAGCATCTCGGCTGGCGCGCGTCGTTCTGGGGGATTGCCGGGCTCGGCATCGCGACGATGGCGGCCTTGCGCCTGACCCTGCCGCCTTTACCGGCGCCGGCGGGCAGCGACGCGATGAGCGAGTTGCGGGTGCTGACCCGAGGCCCGGTGCTCGGCGCGCTCGGCATGACTGTAATCGGCGCGAGCGCGATGTTCACCGTCTTCACCTATATCACGCCGATCCTGCGCGAGGTGACGCACGCGTCGCTCGGCTTCGTCACCGCGATGCTGGTGACGTACGGCGTCGGGCTAACGGTCGGCAATTGGCTGGGCGGGCGGTTTGCCGATCGGTCGGTCGACCGGACGCTGATCGTGACGCTCGCCGCTCTGGCGGTGATCCTCGCGGCGTTCGCGGTCTTCATGCCGCTGAAGGCGCCGACCGCGATCCTTATCCTCCTTTGGGGCATTGCCAGTTTCGCACTCGTCCCGCCGCTCCAGATCCGCGTGATGCAGGCGGCGGCGGCTGCGCCGAACCTCGCCTCGGCGATGAACATCGGCGCGTTCAATCTGGGCAATGCGATCGGCGCGGCGCTTGGCGGCGGGGTGATCGCAGCGGGGCTGGGATTTCCCGCCGTGGCATTGGCTGGCGCGGCATCGGCGGCGCTGGGCTTGGTTGCGGTGATCGTCAGTGTCCGGCGGCAATCGGCAAAGATTGGCTCGGCACGTTGTGAAACATGAAGACAGCGGGGACGTAGAAAGCCCGTGACTGCCACGCCCTTAGAGGCGTAATCCTTTAGTCCAATTTACTATTCTGACCCAGTTCCTGACATTCAGCCGCAATTTTGCACCTACCACACCAGACATTCGCTACCTGTTTTCCGGCTCCCCGACCTCGGACACCCGTTCATATTCAAACGGCTCGTTAGCGATGGCAAAGATTGCAGCTTGGAAGCGAGTATATGGCCACTGGTTCTGCCTATTGAGGGGATCGCTTCGGCAAGGCATTGCTGGCCGCTGGGCAGCCATACTCCATCAAGTGGATCGGCGTTGAATTCCAACCGCCGTCGTGTATCCGTACCGCACCACAAAAAGGGTTGATCATGAAGAAAGTTTTTGCTGTCGCCGTCGTTACTAGCCTGCTCTCGCTCGCAGCCTGCAACACCAGCCCGCGCGAGCAGGCTGCCGATAAGATCGAGTCGAACACTGAAGCCGTCGCCGATAACCTCGAAGACGCGGCCGACGCCACGGGCAACGAAGCAGCTGAAGCGAACCTCGAGAACAAGGCCGACGCAGTGCGTGCGACAGGCCAGAATCAGGCTGAAGACATGCGCACCAACGATCCGGATACCAATCTTTCCAATGGCATCTAACAGACTAAGCGCTTAGTCCTGCAGACAGCTTGCTCTCAAGCGGCTTGCAAAAATAGGGCATTCGAGGCGACTCGGATGCCCTTCTTACGTCTTGCAATGAGCGCCAAGGCTGTTGGCAGCTGTAGCCATCCTATGCACCATAAGCGATCCAAACGGGAGGTGTACGACTTGAGACATGTTCCCAGGCTTTCGGCGAGCTAGTGAATATGATTGGCCCGCTGCATGGAAGATCATAGCTGGCATTCGCGCGCCCTTCTCGGCTTCCGAAACCTACGCATCCATTGATTATCCAGATGAGGTCGACAGCATCTTGATGTGGGCCACCTTATTGAATGTTTTCTGCTAGCGCGAAGCCATCATAAAGGTAAGGTGCAGTGTCCTTAATCGGAGAAGATGGTTGGTTTTGAAGTATATGCCGCTTGTTGCCCTCCTCGGCGTCATCGCGATCGGGAGCGCGGTTGCTGGCCAGACTCCGCAGCCGACAGCGGCAGTGCCTACGGATAGCACCGCGGCGACCAGCTACGGCACCTGGGGCTTTGATGTGACGGGGATGGATCGTAGCGTGAAGCCCGGTGATGACTGGTTCCGCTTCGTCAACGGTGCGTGGGCGGACCGAACGAAGATTCCGCCGGATCGATCGTCCTACGGTGCCTTCGCGGTTTTGCGGGACATTTCTGAGCAGAGGCTGCGTAGCCTCATCGGCCGCTATAGCGCTTCCGACACCGCGCATCCCGACCGGATGAAGGCAGCAATCCTCTACGCAGGGTTCACGGACACCGCGACCGCAGAGAAGCTCGACGCCGCACCGCTGACCCAGCGACTGGCGCCGCTGAGGGCTGCTACGTCAAAGGACGACATCGCCCGGTTCATGGGGCGCTCGCTCGGCGGTTTTGGCGCCAGCTTCTTCGCGCCCGGCGTCAACGACGACGCCAAGCAGCCAGACGTGTACGCCCTCTATTTGCGGCAGTCCGGCTTGGGCCTCGGCGATCGCGACCTCTATCTCGACGGCAAGTTCGCTCCACAGGTTGCGCGGTATCGCCAATATGTGACGCAGATGCTGACGCTTGCGGGATGGCCCAACGCCGAGGCCGCGGCGGGGAACGTCGTGGCGATGGAGACCAAGCTCGCTCAGGCGCATTGGACGCGCGCGCAGAGCCGCGACCGCGACAAGACCTACAACCCGACGACGCCCGCGCGGTTGGCGAGCCAGGCACCCGGTTTTCCCTGGACGACGTTCTTCAAGGCGGCCGGCGTTGACGCCGCCAACCGCGCGATCGTGGCGCAGAACACCGCCTTCCCCGGCATCGCCAAGGTGTTCGCCGAGAGCGACCTCAATACGCTGAAGGCGTGGGAGGCGTTCCGCATCACCGACGACATAGCGCCACTCCTTTCGAAGCGCTTCGTCGACGCGCAATTCGAGTTTCGCTCGAAATTCCTGAACGGCCAGCCGCAGCAGCGCGAGCGCTGGAAGCGCGCGGTGGCGTTCGCCGAGAATGGCGTCGGTGAGGGGATCGGGCGGGACTATGTCGCGCTCTACTTCCCGCCCGCGTCCAAGGCGAAGATGGACCAGCTCGTCGGCAATTTGCGCGTGGCATTGGCTGGGCGCATCCGCAATCTGACGTGGATGGGCGCTGCTACGAAGGAGCAGGCGCTCGACAAGCTCCGAGGCTTTAACGTCAAGATCGGCTACCCAGACAAGTGGCGCGACTATGCTGGCCTCCAGATCAAACCGGGCGACCTTGTCGGCAACGCAGAGGCCGCGCAACGCTTCGAATGGGATCACCGGCGAGCGCGGATCGGCAATCCGGTCGACAAGGCTGAATGGGGAATGACCCCACAAACGGTCAACGCCTACTATAACTCGGTCAAGAACGAGATCGTCTTCCCGGCCGCAATTCTGCAGCCGCCCTTCTTCGACCCAAAGGCGGACGACGCCGTGAATTATGGCGGCATCGGCGGCGTGATCGGCCATGAGATCAGCCACGGCTTCGACGATCAGGGCCGAAAGTCGGACGGCAGTGGCATTCTGCGCGACTGGTGGACGGCGGAGGACGCGACCAAGTTCGAGGCACAGGCGGCAAGGCTAGGCGAACAGTACGAGGCGTACAGCTTCGACGGGCTGCCCGGCATTCACATCAATGGCCGTGCTTCGATGGGAGAGAACATAGGCGATCTTGGCGGGGTGCTGATCTCGCTCGATGCGTATCATACCTCGCTTGGCGGCAAGGCGGCCCCCGTGCTTGGCGACTTCACCGGCGATCAGCGCTTCTTCCTGGGTTGGGGACAGGTTTGGCGGACGCTGTTCCGGAACGAGGCGCTCCGACAGCAGCTGGTCAGCGACCCGCACTCGCCGGGCCAGATCCGCGCGGTGAACCCGCTACGCAACGTAGATGCTTGGTACGCCGCGTGGAAGATCGATCCTAGGCAGAAGCAGTATCTCGCACCGGCCGACCGCGTACGGATCTGGTGACAGTGCCATCTGTCAGATAACTACGGCGGGCGGCAAATGGGTAGCTCAGGATCTGAGGTGACTTGCTGCACCTATTCGTCCGCCAGCGCTACTCATCGGCGCGAACCCATACCCGGTCATTCACGGCGGCTTGTTGGCGCCCCGAAACCGGACGCCTATTCATCGTCGCGCTAAGACCGCTCCTAGTGGCTAGAATTCCGCACTCAACGTGGCGGTTCGCGTCGCTTACGCCCTAATTTGCAGGAGCGGTGCTGCGAAATTACAATTTTCCTGCTATTGCGAGACGATTGCAATTACGGAGATCTGCTTCTAACGCCTTCGCAAAGGGGAATAGAATGAAGATCGCATTGGGCATGATCGCCGCAAGTGTCATGACGACAGGCATAGCGAGCGCGCAGGAGATTCAGGCCTCCGATGGTGGGGACGATGCCCGGAAAGATATCGTAATAACGGCTGCGCGCACGAACCTGCCGGCTAGCGCCCTGCCCCTAACCGTGGACGTGATCGACCGCGAGACACTGTCACGTCAGGTCGCAGTCTCCGGCTCGGTCGTCGACGCGATATCCGCGCTGCTGCCGGCCTTCTCGCCCACACGTGAAAAGATCACCGGCTTCGGCGAAACGCTGCGCGGTCGCTCGCCGCTTTATGCGATCAACGGCATTCCGCAGAGCACGCCAATCCGCGACGGCGCACGCGACGGCTATACCATCGACCCCTTCTTCATCGACCGGGTCGAAGTGATCTATGGCTCCAACGCGCTGCAGGGCATTGGCGCGACCGGCGGCGTAGTGAACCAGGTCACCGCGAGCGCGCCGACGCAGAACGGCTGGAGCGGCCGCACGCTGCTTCAGGGTAACAGCGGCGACGATTTCGCAGGGTCGTCACTTGGCGCCAAGGTCGCCGGTCTCGTCACCATGCGCAGCGGCCGGTTCGACGCGACGGGCGGCATCGCCTTCGAGCGGCGCGGCGTTTTCGTCGATGGCCGCGGACGGCGCATTGGCCTCGACGGCAACCAGAGCGAACTTCAGGATACGGACAGCCTGGCCTTCTTCGGCCGGGTCGGCGTCGATCTGTCCGACACCGCCCGGTTCGAGGTGATCGCCAACCGCTTCAAGCTGGAAGGCAACAACCACTATGTCGCGGTCGATGGCAACCGGACGCTCGGCATCCCTGCCACTAGCCGGAGAGGGGAAACGGTCGGACAACCCTCTACCGGCCTGGCCGAGATGGTGTCGGCATCGCTGACCGACGGCAATTTGATGGGCGGGGCGTTCACGCTCCAAGGCTTTTACAACCGGACCAGCGACACGTTCGCCGGCGGTATCCTCGCGACCTTCCAGGACGCGAGGATCGCTCCTGCCGGCACACTGTTTGACCAGTCGCGCAACGTCTCGCGCAAGCTTGGTGGCAAGATCAGCTATGAACGCGCGGTACCGGAGTTCGAGGCGCTGACGCTGACCGCCGGGTTCGACGCGCTGATCGATCGCACCAAGCAGGATCTGGTGCAGACCGGCCGCACCTGGGTGCCGCGGACGGATTTTCGCAGCCTCGCGCCGTTCGGCCAGGCCAATCTCAAACTGTTCGACGGCATCGTCAGGGTCGCGGGCGGCGTCCGGTACGAGAACGTGCGGCTCGATATCCCCGACTATACGACGCTTGCGAGTGCCGGTTCTCGGGCCGTTATTGGCGGCAAGCCATCATTCAACCGCGCGCTGTGGAACGGTGGTTTCGTGCTGGAGCCGGTCAAGGGTATCCGCGCCTATGGCAGCTATGCCGAGGGCTACACGATCGCCGATATTGGTCGTGTCCTGCGCGGTATCAGCCAGCCTGATATCCGGATCGCCGACTTTCTCGATCTGACGCCGGTGATCTCGAACAACCGGGAGATCGGCTTCGAAGTGAAACAAGGGCCGCTGGACGCCAGCGCGACCTATTATTGGTCGTCGAGCGATCTGGGTCAGGTGCTCGTCCGCAGCAGCGATGGCTTCTTCAACGTTGCGCGCCAGCCGATCGACATCGAGGGTCTCGAACTGAACCTCGCTGTTCGCACCCCGCTGCCCGGTCTGAAGGTCGGCACCGGTTTCAGTCATCTGGGCGGGCGCACCGACACCAACGCCGATGGCATTCTCGATGCCGATCTGGACGGCGCCAACATTTCGCCGGATCGCCTGAACCTCAACCTGGATTACAGCCGCGGCCGTTTCAGTGCGCGTGTCCAGGGCCGCTATTACCTGTCCCGCCGCTTCGAGGGACAGCCGATCGCCAACGACTTCGCTGGTTATCGGCTGTTCGACGCGTATGTCGCCTACGAGCTATCGGTAGGCCGCGTAATGTTGAGCGTTCAGAACGTCGGCAATACCGATTACGTTACCTACTACAGCGATACGCAGGGCCCGACCGACAATGCGCGTTTCTACACCGGGCGGGGCCGCAATTTCACGTTGAGCTGGCAGGCCGGCTTCTGATGCGCATCCTGTCCCTGCTGCATCGCTGGATCGGCGCGATCGGCGGCCTGCTGCTGGCGGTACTGGGGCTCACGGGTACGCTGCTCGTCTGGCGCAACCAGCTGACCTTCGTGGCGCACGCTGGCGATCCAGTCCGGGCCGATCCGGGATCGCTGGCCTTGGCGGTCGGCGCAGTAGCGGGCGCGTCGTCCCCGATCGACCGCATTACCTTCGCAGGCGACGGTCTGGGCGTTCATCAGGCCATCTTCGCAGACGGCAACGGTGCCTATATCAGCCAGGCTGGCGTGACGGTCGACCGCTGGTCCTCGTCATGGCAGCGACCGGAATTGTGGGTGTTCGACCTCCATCATCGCCTTCTGGTCGGCGATGCCGGCGAGACAATTACCGGGATCGCCGGGCTTACGGGCCTGTTTTTCCTCATTACGGGGCTGATCCTGTGGTGGCGGATGCGCAGCCGCTTTCGGCTGAGGTTATGGCCCGCGACGATGAGCCCCGGCGCAATCGTCCATCACCACCGGGACATGGGCGTCGTGACGGCGCCGTTGCTGCTCGTGTCGCTGGTAACGGGCGTTCTGATGATTTTTCCCGCGTTGGGTGGGCCCTTGCTTGCCGAAACACGGGCGGTCGCACCCAAAGTTCACGGTGTCCGAGCCACGCCATCCGCGCATGACCTGAAGCCGCTTTTCACGGCTGCGGCCGCGATGTTTCCCAGTGCCGAATTTCGCCGCCTGCAAATGCCGCGGAAGACCGGCGCTCCCATCGTCCTGCGCCTCCGCCAATCTTTCGAATGGACCCCGAACGGACGGACGTTCGTGTACGCCGATCCGGTTACCCTGGCCATCCTGGCCCATGACGATCCAGCAACCCGGGGAAAGGCGGCATCAATCCGCGAGAAACTCTATCCCGTGCACGCTGCCAAGACCGGCGGCATTGCATGGAAGGTCGCCATGACGGTGTCGGGCATCGTACTGACGCTGCTTGGCAGCCTAGCGGTGTACGGCTTCTGGCGGACGAAGTGGAACGTGGGCCAGAGCAAGCGGAGAAAGAGAAAAGTATTTTAAACCATGACGTTCATGAGAATATTTGAGGCTCGAATGACCGGCTGGTTACGGAGCTAGAGACCCAAATGTTGACGTTCGGCACTGCGTGGCGGCTTCCCATAAGCTGCCTTTCGTTCATTTGCGTGGCATAGGCAGAAGCTGCCCCAAACCTACCGGGCCCGTCATACTACCGCACTAGCCGGCCACCGGCTTCAGCCTTGCCCGGGAAAGACACATCTCCCGAGATTGGAGATCCCAACCTGCCTCATCACATCGCCTGGAAGTTGTTAACCGCCGCCCCGCGGCGATGCCCCCGACCACGCGGGTGCGCAACCGATCCAGTCGTCACGACCATTTTTGCCGATGTCAATCCACGGCTGACAGCCCGGCAGCAGCGATACCTGCGAGCGCACACGCTTCGTCATTATCCGAGGTGTCACCAGTCACGCCCACTGCCCCGATCAACTGGCCATCTGCGTCGACGATGAGCACGCCGCCCGCCGCAGGCACGACGCCGTGCGGAGAGATTGGCCCGAGCGACGCAATGAACGTCGGGCGCTCCGACGCCATCTCGGCAATCTTACGGCTCGATATGCCGAGCGCGAGCGCCCCGCCCGCCTTGGCCATCGCAATCTGCGGCCGCAGCGTCGAGGCCCCGTCTTCACGCTGCATCGCGACGAGGTGCCCTCCGGGATCGAGCACTGCCACGCAGAGAGGCTTGAAACCGAGCTCTACCCTCCTCTGCAACGTCGCCGTGACAATTTTGCTGGCAAGTTCAAGTGTGATGCGCACCATGCATGGTTCCTTTTTTCGACCGATATCCCGGAGGATGGGTAAACGGCGCGAGGTTGGCAGGGATCATGGCCAACTATGAGAATGCCTCTACCGCCTTTGGCGATCCACGCGACGCCCATTTGCGCAGCAGCTGCACACAAATATGCCCCGGTTGACCGGCTCAAACAAATGCTTTGCGGTCCACCTCGACGGTCGATCGTTAAAACCGTCATGCGGCGGTCGATCCTCGTCGACTGCGAACGTGCGATTATGGAGTACGGATGATGGGCGATCTTCTGGCGAGTCGAGTTGGCCTCGACGTGGTCGTAACGGGAAAGGGCGTCGGCGCGGAGGTTCGGGGTATCGATCTTCGGAAGCTCGATGACCAACAGTTCGCCGACCTGCACCAGGCCTGGCTCGACAATCTTGTCCTGCTCGTTCGCGACCAGGCGCTGTCGGACGCGGACCTGATCGCCTTCAGCCGCCGGTTCGGCGACCTCGATCTTGCGCCCATCCAGGAGACCGGCCGCCGTTTCGTCGAGGGACTGCCCGAACTCTATGTCGTCTCGAACGTGGTCGAGGGCGGTGTCCCGATCGGCAGCCTCGGGAACGGCGAGGCGGTCTGGCACACCGACATGTCCTATGTCGAAGTCCCGCCCCAGGCGAGCGCGCTCTATGCGCTGGAAGTGCCACCGACGGGCGGCAATACGAGCTTTATCGATATGTACGCCGTGTACGAAGCGCTGCCCGATGACCTGCAGGCGCGCATCGCCGGACGCCGCGTCAAACACGACGGCACCTACAATAGCGGTGGTTTCCTCCGCCAGGGCGTCACGCCGAGCGACGATCCGCGCAAGGCGCCGGGGAGTCTGCATCCGTTGGTCTACACGCATCCCGAAACCCGACGCCCCGCGCTGTATCTCGGCCGCCGACGGAATGCCTATATCGATGGTCTGGATCTGGCCGAATCCGAGGCGTTGCTCGACGAGCTTTGGGATCATGTCGACGGCGACCGGTTTGGCTGGAGCCATCACTGGCGCAAGGGTGATCTGGTGCTGTGGGACAATCGCTGCACGATGCACCGCCGTGATGCGTTCGATCCGGCCGCGCGGCGCGTAATGCACAGGACGCAGATCAAGGGGACGGGCCGACCTGCATGACGGGCCGCAGCCTCAGCCGGTCCGAGGCGGTCGCTCGCCACGACCCGCGGTGGATGAGCATCCCGAACCGTATCCTCGCGGTGCTCTGCCTGATGTATCTGGTGCTTTACATCGACCGAGTGAATCTGGCGACGGTTGGCCCGCGGATGATCGCCGAACTGGGCATGAGCAACACCCAGTTCGGCCTGGCGATCTCCGCCTTTTCCTATCCCTATGCACTGATCCAGCTTTTCGGCGGTCGCGTCATCGATCGCTTCGGACCGCGACGCATGCTGCTGATCTGCGGCGCGATCGTCTGCGTGGCGACGGTATTGACCGGGCTGGTCGGCGGGATGGCATCGCTGTTCGCATTGCGTCTCGCGCTCGGCATCGGCGAAGGATTCGCCTTCCCCGCCGCGACGCGCGCCATGGCGACATGGCTGCCACCCGCGCGCTGGGGCTTCGCGCAAGGGATCACGCACGCTGCCGCGCGGCTCGGCAATGCGCTGACCCCGCCGCTGCTGGTCGGGTTGATGGCGCTCGTATCCTGGCGGGGTGCGTTCGTGGTGCTAGGCCTTGCGAGCGCGGTCTGGGTAATCCTGTGGCTGGTGGTCGCGCGGGAGAACCCGGAATGCCACCCCGGTATGTCCGACGAGGAACGCGCCGAGCTTGCCCCGGCCGCGCAACAGGCTGCCACCACGCCGCCCGTCCCGTGGTGGCGTCTCGCGCGGCGGATCGCGCCCGTCACCGCCGTCGATTTCTGCTATGGCTGGACATTGTGGGTGTTCCTGACGTGGCTCCCCTCGTTCTTCTTCAAGAATTTCGGGCTCGACCTGAAGCACTCGGCGCTGTTCTCGGGCGGCGTGTTGCTGGGTGGCGTGATCGGCGACTGGGTCGGTGGAGCAGCCAGTGACTATATCTACCGCAGGACCGGCAGCCTGCAGGCGGCGCGGCGCAACCTGATCATCGTCGGGATGGTCGGTGCGTTCGTTTTCCTGGTGCCCGTGGTCCTTACCCACGATCTGACGACGGTGGCGATATGCCTGTCGCTCGCGTTCTTCTTCTCCGAGCTTGTGGTGGCGCCGATCTGGGCCGTCCCGATGGACATCGCGCCGCAATATGCCGGCACCGCCAGCGGCATGATGAACTTCGGCTTCGGGATCGCCGGTATCCTCTCTCCACTGGTATTTGGCGCGGCGGTGGACCTGACGGGAAGCTGGTCAATCCCGTTCTGCGCCTCGCTGGCGCTACTCCTGGTCGGCGCTGGCCTGTCTTTCTTCATGCACCCGGAAAGGCCTTTCCGAGCCGACGGACCTCGCTGAGTCGGAATGGGGAAAGCACCGCTTTGCTGGACGTGGTGACGTATCGCGTGAAATCTGATTGCCCTGATCTCGGCCGAAACCCGGGATAGAACGGTCTGACGCGTATCTGAACAGCTGCGTTGCGTCGCTGGTCGGAAGAAGGCAGCTTACGCGTTCACGGAAAGGGAGACCGGATTGTGTCTGTTGCTGTCCTGGATAGCCGACGGCTGACGCTCATCGCGCTCGTCCCCGACAAGGCCGTCTCCATATTCGAGCGGTTCCGGGAGTTTCCGCGGTTTGGCGATGCGCAGCATATCGCGGTGCGCAGCCGTACCGCGGCCGAGCGAACGGCGCTGGCGGCGCGGATCGATGCCGCCGTATCGGCGTCCGACCGTGCGGTCATGCTTTTGGCACAGGGCAGTGCCTGCGCGGCCGCCGCATGGTGGGCCCGACTGTCGCCGAAAGCCTATACCGCGAACGTCGCCGGCGCCCTGTTGGTCGCCCCCGAAGGCACGAGCTTGCACCAGCGTCATTTTGAGGCACCGAAAATCGGCCTGCCCTTCCCGTCGATCGTCGTCGGCGCCGATGACGAGGCGCAGCGCCTGGGCGTGGAATGGGGCAGTCGCCTGATCGATGGCCCGTTGCTAAGCGCGGCGACTGCGCCGACCAACCGCCTGCGCGCCATCATCGAACGCTTCACCTCTGCCGTCGTAGAGCGCGACGTGGGTGCCGCGTATCGCATCATCCAAGCGATCGGAGACGCCTAGTTGGATGCCGGCGGGCAAGTGAGACCGGCCGAACATCGGGCAATGTGAGCGCCTTGTCGTAAATCGCCGTGACGAAGCAAACCTATCCCAGCAGCGCACCTTTGCTTGCTTTCAATTCCCATCGATCGAGGGGATGTTAGCAGCAAAGGAGGTGGATATGCGAAATCTCGTCGCGAGGATGCCCGTTATCGAATGGCCTACGCTCGCCATCGCCGTCCTGATCTACGCCGGCTGGATCGCGCTTACCGCGTTTCATGCGCGGGTTCCGCTTCCCGTGCTGGTCGTCCTCGGCGGATGGCTGGTCGCATGGCAGGGATCGCTGCAGCACGAGACGATCCACGGCCATCCGACCGGGATCGGCTGGATCGACGGCGCGATCGGCTTTGCCCCCTTGTCGCTCTGGCTGCCGTACCGGCTGTATCGCCGAAGCCATCTCGCGCATCATGCCGCCAAGGTGATCACCGATCCACGGCACGATCCCGAATCGCGCTACCGTCTATCCCGACGCGGCGCCCTCGCCGCCTCACTGCAGTCGACCCTGGTCGGCCAGATGATCTTCGGCCCGGCGTTGTCGATCGGCCGATTCGTGATCGGCGAGGCGCGACGTGCCGCCCGCAGTCCTGCTGCCGTCGCGCGAGACTGGACACCGCATCTGATCGGCGTGGCCGCGCTTTTGTGGTGGCTGGATAATGTTGGACTGAACCTCGCCACCTATCTGCTGGCCCTCGTCTATCCGGGCACCGCGCTGACGATGCTGCGGTCCTACGCGGAGCATCGCGCCGACCTAGCGAGCCCCGGACGCGCCGCCATCGTCGAGCGGGGCGGCCTGTTCGCATTGCTGTATCTCAACAACACGCTCCATGCCGCCCACCACGAACGTCCAAGGCTGGCCTGGTATCGTCTCCCGTCCTACCACCGCAGCCACCGGGACCGGTTCGTGGCGCAAGGCGCGCCGGTGTATCGCGGCTATGGCGAGATCCTGCGCCGGTTCGCGTTTCGATCGCATGACGACATGCTTCATCCCGATCACCGGGCACGCTCCGCATGACGCGACTGGTCGTGTCGCTCGGGATGTACGATCACCCAGCGCAACAGGGTGCGAACGATCGGATCTGGTCCGCGATCGTCCGTATCCTGCGCACACGCGGGGTTGAAGGCGTGCCCGATGTCCTCGACCGGGCGCGCCACGTTCATGACCTCTGGCGGGACCCGAACCTGCTGTTCGGGCAGGCGTGCGGCTATCCGCTGATCGCCGACGATAGCCTTGCTCTGCAGGTCATCGCCTTGCCGATCTACGACGTGCCGGGGTCGACGAATAGCGAAGCGACGCACGCCAGCGTGCTGGTGGCGCGCGCGAACGATGGGCGTAGGTCGCTGGTCGACTACCGCGACACCCGCGCCGCGATCAACGATCCGCAGTCGAACACTGGCATGAACCTTTTCCGCGCGACGCTGGCGCCGATCGCCGGGACGAATGTCGTCTTCGCCAGCGTAGTACAGACCGGATCGCACCGCGCCAGTGTCGCGGCGATCGCCGCAGGGGAAGCGGATATCGCCGCGATCGACACCGTCACCTATGCCACGCTGGTGCGGCACGAACCCGATCTGACCGCGCCACTCAAGATCGTCGCGCGCAGCCCCGCCTCGCCGACGCTGCCGTTCGTGACGTCGGCGGACACGAGTATCGAGACGATCGCAGCGCTGCGGCTGGCCTTGCAGCAGGTCATGATGGACTCTCGTCTCGCGGACGATCGCGCCATGCTCGGGCTAACGGGTATCGTCACGGCAAACGCTGACGCGCTGGCTCCGATCCGCGCGCTGGAACAGACGGCGATCCGCTTCGGCTATCCGGACCTGCGATGACCGTCGCGCCGCATCAGCCAGTGCCCGATCTCGACGACGCCATCGCGGACCTGCGCGCCGCACGCGACGCCTGGCGACGCGAGGATGGCGGACGCCACAACGTCGCGCACTTCCCGTCGCGCATCGAGGTCGAGCGCGCGGTCGGCGATCTTGTCGTCGCGCTCTTTCCCGGACGGCTCGGTGGCTATGCGGGGGATGGCGCGGGGGAAGACGCCTTCGTCGCCTCCGCACTTCGTCGCGCGCTGACGATCCTGCAGCGACAGGTGACGAGCGAACTCGCCTATTGGCAGGAGGAGTCGGCGCACGCATTCGATCCCAGCCAGCCGGCGATGATCGTCCGTCTCTTCGTTGCCGAACTCGGTCCCATCCGCGAGATGGTCGACGCCGACGTCCGCGCCGCGTTTCTCGGCGATCCCGCGGCACGCAGCGCGGACGAGATCCTCGTCTGCTATCCGGGGATCGTCGCGATGCTCCATCACCGTATCGCGCATGCGCTCCACGATCTGGGCGCGCCGATCGTCGCGCGGATCGTGTCCGAACTCGCCAACACGCGCACGGGCATCGACATCCACCCCGGCGCCACGATCGGGCGCGGAGTCTTCATCGATCACGGCACCGGCGTCGTGATCGGCGAGACGGCGATCATCGGCGACCGGGTCCAGATCTACCAGCATGTGACGCTCGGCGCGCGCAGCCCGCTCGGCGTGACGGACATGTCGGTGCGCGAGCGCTTGGCCCGCCATCCGATCGTCGAGGACGACGTCGTGATCTATGCCGGGGCCACCATCTTGGGGCGGGTGACGATCGGTCGCGGCGCGACGATCGGCGGCAATGTCTGGCTGCTGGAGGACGTGCCGCGCGACAGCGTCGTGGCGCAGCCGACCGCGGTGATCCTGAAAGGCGACGCCGCCACCCAGTTGCACGAGACGCTGCGCGGGCGAACCGCGTGACGCGGTTCTTTCCCTCGTGTCGTCATACCAGCCGTCGCGATGAGAAGCCCGCACGCCCCGTGATCGGCGTGGTGTGCTGCAACGAAGTCGCGGATCGTCCGATCTTCCCGAGCTTCCTGTTCGCGATGGGCAACGCGATGAGCTTCGCGACGCGCAGACGGATCGATACCGCGCCGTATCTTATGCAGCTGTTCAAGCGTGGTGCGATCATCTTCGTGCTCGGGTTCCTGATGTACTGGTTCCCGTTCGTCATGCGCACCGACGACGGCTGGGCGGCGATCCCGTTCGCGCCGACCCGCGTGCCCGGCGTGCTGCAGCGTCTCGTCCTGTGCTACGTCGCTGCCGGGCTGCTGGTGCGCTGGCTCGACGTGCGGGCGATCGTGATTGCCGGTGTGGTACTACTGTTCGGCTATTGGGCGATCCTAGTGTTCCTGTCCGCGCCCGGCATGGCGTACGACAAGTTCGGCACGGTCGGCACGCAGCTCGACCTGTGGCTGCTAGGCCCCGGGCATCTCTACAAGAAGGACGGCGGCTTCGATCCCGAAGGGCTGCTTGGTACGCTGCCCGCGATCATCAATGTGCTGGCGGGCTATCTCGCCGGGCTCGCGGTACAGCGCGGTCTCGATCTGAAGCGGACGGTGCGCGCGATGGCGCTGTTCGGCTTCGCGTTCTTGATCACCGGGCTGGCCTGGTTTCCGTGGTTTCCGCTCGCCAAGAAGCTCTGGACCAGCTCGTACGTGCTGCTGACGATCGGCGTCGACTGCATCGTGCTGGCGGGGATCATCGCGCTGATCGAGATTGCGGGCGTCAAGCGCGGCACGCGGTTCTTCACGATCCTCGGCCGCAATCCGCTCGCGGTCTATCTGTTCTCCGAACTGTTCGTGACCGCGATCAACCTGATCCCCGTTAGCCCCGACGGCGGGCTCTACGAATGGGTCGGTATCGCGATCTTCCAGCGCATCGCGCCCGGCGCGTTCGGGTCGCTGCTCTGCGCCCTCGCCTACACGATGCTGTGCTGGGCGGTCGGCTGGGGGATGGACCGCAAGGGGCTGATCCTCAAGGCGTGACCGCGGTGCGGTGATCGAAGCGCCGCGCTCCCGATCATCGTTGATCGATGCCGGCGTCCATAAGGTAGCTCATGGACGCTGGCAGTCAGCGCCGTCGTGGCAATCCTATTGGGCTTCGCGAAACGCCGTCGTCTTTCCGAACACGGGTGCATTCACCGATTTAGGGACACCGCTCCCCTCCCCCGTCAGGTCGAAGAACAGGATGCGATTGGCGCCCTGCCGCATCCATGGTGCGGGTGCGTACAGCGTGTGCACGGGCCCGATCCCCCAGAACCGGCCGAGATTGTGAGAGCCGATCCAGAGCTGGCCTTTGTGAAGCCCCCGCATGTCCAGATAGGTATCCGCCGGGCGGTCCACGGTCATCTCGGCTTCGTAGAAGCAGGGGCCGCTGCAGGGCTTTGCCGACAGACGGATCGCGTTCGGATCGGTCATCGGCAGGCGGAACATGGTCCAGTCCTCGATCGGCCTGCCAGCGAGCGTCACCGCACCGGTCAGCCCCGCCTGTTCCGTACGGATCGCGCGCGAGTAATTCACCCGCCCGGTATTCTCGACGAGGATATCCAGCGTCGCGGATGCATCAAGCTTCGGCAGATCGATCGTCTCCTGCCCGAGCCGGCGGTCCAACGCGCCGATCAGCTTCCGATCGACATAGACCTGCGCATAGCTGTGCATGCCCTCGAGCTTCAGCGTACCGCTGCGTCCCCTGGGCAGGCCTGTTCGGTACAGGACATAGCCGTAATTCTGATCGAGTTCCTCGAACGTCATCGGCTGCCGGGCGTGGACCGGCGCGGGCAGGATGTCCCACAGCGATGCGCTGCGCCGGACCGGCGACATCGCGAAGGTCGCGGCGATGCTCGCCACAGGCGCGGGTGCGGCCGGCTTACCCGTGACCTCGGCGATCGCCGCGGCCATCAGCGCGTATTTGTACCGCGGATTGCCGGCCTCATCGAGCGGCGCATTATAGTCGTAGCTGGTCGTATCAGGGTGATAGTCGGTCCCGGTATGCGAGTCCGCGCCGTTCATCCAGCCGAACGAGGTGCCGCCGTGGAACATGTAGAGCGATACCGAGTAACCGCGCTTCAGCATGAAGCTCAGTTCCTTCGCCTCCTGGCGGCCATCGGTCTCGTGATGGTCCTCGGCCCATTTGTCGAACCACCCTGCCCAATATTCGCCGACCATGCGCACGCCGTCGGGCCGGAACGCCTCCAGCGCCTTGACGGCCTTGGTCGCACCACCCGAACCGAAGTTCACCGCGGCCGGCAGCAGCGGCAATGACCCCTTCGCCAGGTCGGACGGCTGGTTGGAGGTGAACAAGACCCCGTCCGCCAGCCCAGCGCGACGGTATGAGACCTGCAAGCCCCTCAGATACGCCGTGTCGTCGCCGAACGCGCCATATTCGTTCTCGAGCTGGATCGCGATAATGGGTCCGCCGCGCCGCAGCAACAGAGGGGCGACCTGCTTGCCCAACTGGACCAGCCACCGCTCGACGGCGGTGGTATATTTCGGATCGGTCGACCGCAGGACGAGGCCGCGATCCTTCAACAGCCACGACGGATAGCCGCCCAGTTCCCACTCGGCGCAGACATAGGGGCCCGGTCGAAGGATGACGTCCAGCCCCTCCGCCTGTGCATCGCGGATAAAGGCGGCAATATCGTTCTGGCCCTGGAAATCATAAATGCCCGGCCGCGGCTCGTGGACGTTCCAGAACGCATAGGTGGTGATGGTGTTGAGGCCCATCGCCTTGGCCTTGCGGAGCCGGTCGCGCCAATAGGCGCGGGGGATGCGGACATAGTGCATCTCCGCGGAGATGACCTGATACGGCTTGCCGTCCTTGAGGAACTGCGATCCTGAGACGCTGAAGCTGCGAGCGGGCGTCACGGCATCCGCAGCGGTCGACGCTGCGGCGAGTGCCAGCGAGGCAAGTGCCGCCCCCGAAATCCATCGACCTATACGCGGCATATCTTTCCCCCGGTTGCGCTTGAGCGAGGGTACCGCCGTCAAGGTCGCCTTCGCCAGTGTCGTCGGACCCCGCGCGATACGAGGTCCGACGGTCGCCTGTCAGAAGCGTACCCGGACACCGGCCGTATAGCGCCGGCCGACGTCGAGTACGCTGCGCAGCAGACCAGTGCCGGTAACGTTGACCGTCTTGGAATTGGTCGCGTTCGTCAAATCCGCATTGAGCGAGATCGCCTTGTTCACGTCGTAGCTCGCCGAGATATCCAGCTGCCCATAGGAGCGCTGATAGTCGCCGTCGCCGAACGTGCTGCGCGCATCGCCGACGAAGCCATTACGGTAGTTGTAGGACGCTCGTAGACCGAAGCCGTATTTCTCGTAATAGCCCGCAATATTGTAGCTGCGGGTCGAAGCACCTGAAATCGGGATCGCTGGCTGCCCTTGAGTGACCACCACATCACCAAGGTCGAGATAGTTGAAGTTACCCAACACGCCAAAGCCGTCCAACGCGCCGGGCAGGAAGGTGAACGGTACCTGCGCGCCCAGTTCGAATCCCTTGATCTTGCTGCTGGCGCCGTTGCGCGGCTGGAACAGTGTGAAGTCCTGCAACAGCGTACCGCCCTCTTCCAGCTGCACCGTATATTGCGCAGGCGATGTGGTACGGACGATAAAGTTCTCCACGTCCTTGTAGAATACCGCAGCTGACAGCAGCCCGCCGCCCTTCAAGTAATATTCAAGCGAGAAGTCTAGCTGTGACGAAAGATACGGCTTCAGATTGGGATTAGTGGCGTTGATCGACCGCGTGTTGGCATCAACGTTGATTGACGGCGACAACAGCCCCAAGTCGGGACGCGTGAGCGTCCGCGCCGCCGCAAACCGCGCTTTCAGCGATTCGGTCAGGTCGTAGGACATGTTGAGGCTAGGCAACCATTCGCTGTAGTTGTTCTTGATCGCAACCGGCTCCGTACGCTGCACGATCGTCGTGACCCCGCCGCGACGGACAAACAAAGACGTGAGATCGGCGGCAAAGCCGCGCGACACCTGATCCGTGTGGACGTAACGCAGGCCGACATTGCCGACGAACCGATCGTCCAGGGCCTTCACATCGAACTGCGCGTAACCTTCGTAGGATTTTTCGGTAACTGAGTAATCCCGAGCGGACTGCGATGTCGGCGGCGACACCTCCAACAAGCGGGACAACGGGACGAGTGCGAAAAACTTCTCCAGGTCGGGCGCGAGATACTGACCCAGCGCCGAACTCACATATTGCGAGAAGTCGACAACGCTCAGAATATTCGCAGCCGACGTACTCCCGCCCTCGACGTTCGCATTGTAGGTCTGGCCGAGCAATGTCGCGAGCTGGGTGGAAGTGACGTTGAACTGGCGCGAGGCAAAGCTGCTGCGGCGGTTCGCGAACATGCCGCCCACCTTTAACGACCCCGTGAAGTCGCTACCCTCGAACGCGTATTTGCCGTCGAGACGACCGTCATAGTTCCGATCGGAACTTGGCGCCTTGTAATCGCCGCCGACGCTGAACAGGTTGAACGTCGCGGGGTCGAGCGGATCGTAGCCACGATTGAACGATACTATCGGCTCGTTACCGACTCCGTTGCGCAGGTCGTAGGACGCCGACGCGCGTGAATTGATCCCGAAACCATAGTTGGTCGCGGTTCGATCTCCCTTGGAATAGGTGCCTTCCGCCGAGATGGTCAGCGGCCCGTTCGCCCAGATGCCGCCGACCGCGCCGGTATACAGCTTGTCGCGGGTCCGGATGGGCCGCGTGTCGGAGCGGTGATCGACTCCGTTCGCATCGAGCGACGTCAGCAGCGTGCCGTCGTTGGTGCTGCCGACGATCCCGGCATTCACGCCCTGAATGTTGGTGAAGCGGACCTGATGCTCGTTATAGATCGAATAGTCGCGGAAATCGGAGAAGAAGCCGTCTGCGTACAGGTTGAGCGTTGGGGTCGGCTTGACCTGGATACCACCGATGACCGTGCGACGTTCGAACGTGCCGTCCTGCGCGACGAGATTGGTAGTATGGTTCAGGCGGAACTCGTCGTTGAGGTCGCCATCGCGGTTATAGTCGAGCGGCGGGTTACGGCGGTTTTCGGCGGCAAGCTCGGCGCCATAGCCGAAGAACCCTGCCTGCAGTACGCCGCGGCGTTCGTAATTTACCCCGAAATTGACACCGACCGTGTCATTGAACACGTGATTGACGTAGACCGAAACGTGCGGCGTCACGAGCCTGGGATTCTGTTCGTAGATGCCTTCCGCGGTCACCGCGACGACGTTGCGGCCGGCATCGAGCGGGCGTGCGACGCGGACGTTGACCGTTCCGGCCAGCCCGCCCTCGACCATCTCGGCGGTCGGCGACTTGATGACCTCGACCGCGCTGACGAAGTCCGAGCTGAGCGAGGTGAATGAAAAGCTTCTCCCGCCGCCCGGTGTAGCGATCTGGCGACCGTTATACAGCGTCTGCGTGAAGCTGGGCCCAAGGCCACGCAGCGCGACCCTTGATCCCTCACCCTTGTTGCGGGTGATCTGCACGCCGGTAACGCGCTGAAGCGATTCCGCCAGGTTCTGATCGGGGAACTTGCCGATGTCTTCGGACGAGATCGCGTCGCTGATGCCGACCCGGTCGCGCTTGAGCGCGGTTGCGTCCGCCAGACTGCGTCGGATGCCGGTGACGACGATTTCGTTGCCCTCTTCCGGCGCGAGCGGCGCCGCGTCCTGTACCGAAGCGGCATCTTGCGAAATGGGCTTAGCCGACTCCGGGGCGGGCGGCGGTGTCTGCGCCAGCGCGGACCCGCCGGCAATCAACGCGAACGCGGACGTGGCAGTGTAAAGCCCTTTTACCATTCTATACCTCCCTGAATTATCGTTATTTTATGTTTTTTTATAATTGTCAGACCGTAGTGAAGCTCATCGCATAGGTGCGCCGTGCTTCGGCCTGGAACGTCGCCAGTCCCCGGTCCGATCGGACCGCGATACGCTTTGTACCGTCGTGGATCGCGGCGACCGTCTGGCCTGCGGGCGGGCGAATTATCTGCTCGCCCGCAATCGACGGCGTCACGGTGGCGCTTCGGATTCGTCCCTGCGCCCAGCGCAGTCCCACGGTGGCGCCGCCGCGAGCCCGCAAGCCCGTCACCTCACCGTCGCGCCAACTCGCCGGTAGCGCCGGACAGAGAGCGATCGCGCCGTCGTGGCTCTGCATCAGCATCTCGGCGATGCCGGCGGCTACCCCAAAATTACCGTCGATCTGAAACACCGCGCTTGGATTGCCGGGATGCGTATCGAACAGGTTGTCGGCGGTGCTTTTCGCTAGAAACTGATCGACCGAATAACCGGCATGCGCGCCGTCCCCGAGCCGCGCCCAGATGCACGTCGCCCAGGCGCGACTCCATCCGGTCGCAGCGCCACCATTGGCCTCGCGCCGCTGCATCGATGCACGCGACGCCTTTGCCAAGCCCGGCGTTTGGCGGGGGGTGAATTCGGATCCAGGATATAATGGGTAGAGGTGCGAGATGTGCCGATGCCCCGGCTCCTTCTCGACGAAGTCCTCGGACCATTCCTGCAGCTGCCCGTATTTGCCGACCTTGTAGGGCTCCAACTTGCCGGCAAGTGTGTTGAGGCGCCGGGCGAAGTCCGCGTCGATCCCCAACAGAGCAGCAGCTGCTACGCAGTTGGCGAACAACTCGCGCGTCAGGGCAAGATCCATCGTGCAGCCTGCGCTGATCGCCGCCGGCTGGCCGTCGGCAGTCAGGAACACGCTTTCCGGCGATATCGAGGGGGCCGTCGTCAAACGCCCCGTGTGCGGATTGCGCACCAGCCACCCGGCGCAGAACTCGGCCGCACCGCGCATCAGCGGATAGGCGCGGGTCCGCAGGTAATCGATGTCGCCGCCGAACACATAATGGTGCCACAGATGCTGGCACAGCCACGGCCCGGCCATCGGCCAGTTGGCCCATGACGGCCCGCCCTCACCCTCGCCGACCGGATTGGCCATGGCCCAGATGTCGGTGTTGTGATGCACGCACCAGCCGGGCATGCCGTAATAGTCGGTTGCCGTTCGCGTGCCCGTCTCGGCAAGGCGCGCAATGAAGTCGAGCAACGGCGAATGGCAGTCCGCGAGGTTCGTCGTCTCGGCATGCCAATAATTCATCTGGACGTTGATGTTGCTGGTGAAGTTGCTGCTCCAGGGCGCGCGAACCGCCGCGTTCCAGATGCCTTGTAGATTGGCGGGCTGCGTCCCCGGACGCGAACTCGCGATCAGCAGATAGCGACCGAAGTTGAACAGCAGCGCGGCAAGCGCGCCTTCCGGCACCTTGGCATTATCGGCTCGCCGACGATCGGTTGCGACGTTCGTCCGCGCGGTGCCGATCGTCAAGCCCGCGCGTCGATACAGTCGCTGGTGATCGTCGATATGCGCAGCCTGCAGCGCGACGAACGACTTCTTCGCGGCAGCATCGATCTGCGCGGACGCTCTCGCGGTGATTGCCCCGATCGCGACGTCCGGCATCTGGTCGTGTCCTCGGAAGCCGGTTGCCATCGTAATCCGCAGCACGATCTCGCTCGCGCCCTCGATCGCAAGGCGATCGCCCTGCGCCACGACCTTGCCGTCGATGGTCGTGACGTCGACGATTCCCGCGAACGCCATGCCCCTGCCCGCCGCATCGTCGTAGACGATGGGGTCGGGCACATCGCGGTAGTTCGGCTGGCAGATCAGCGGCGCCTTGCCGGTCAGGCTGAGGCGTCGCCCATTCATGGCCACACCGCCCCGCAACGGTGTTGATAGCCCAAGCGTGCAGGACAGCGCGCGCGGTCGATCGACCGAAAGGCGCACGACGATGACCTGATCGGGATGCGACGCGAAGATCTCGCGGGTGTAGCGCACACCCTTGTGTCGATAGACGACCGACGCAATGGCGCTGTCGAGATCGAGCGTGCGCGTGTAATCGACGACGTCGTCGCCATGCGCCATGTCGAGCAAGAGGTCGCCGAGCGGCAGAAAGCTCTCGCTGTAAGGCCCCTGCATGTCGTGGCCGATCCGGTCGGCAGCGTGATAGTCGCCCGCAAACACCGCATCGCGAATGGCAGGCAACAATGTGCGTGCATGTGGGTTACCGCGATCGTCACGCCGTCCCGACCACAACGTGTCCTCGTTCAGCGAGATGATCTCCTGACGAACGCCGCCGCGCACCATCGCGCCGATCCGACCGTTTCCGATCGGCAGCGCTTCGATCCACGTGGAGGAGGGCGCATCGAACCACAAAGCATGCGGGTTGCCCGAAGGCGACATGCCCGCGGCGCGCACGGCGACCCCGCCTATGGTCTGCCCTGCCAGCGCGACGGCCCCGCCTTTCAGAATGCTGCGCCGGTTCCAGTTTGCCATATCACTCCCCTGCCGGCCTTTTGACCTTTGTGAATGTGTCCTTCGTCTCATCAGACAAGTCAAGGTTATCTGACAACTGATTTATGTGTTTTTGGGTGGTGTGACGCGCGACGGCAACAGGGGGCGAATTTGCGGGCTTGCCGTGTGGAGGTTATCAGACAGGATGTCTTTTCGGCGCGACCAGGCTCGTATAGGAACCGACGATGTCAAGCGATGTTCTCTCCACGCCCCCGCCGCCGTCTTCCGGGCAGGTGGCCGGCACGAAATTGTACCGTCATGTCATCGAGGCGATTCGGTCGGAAATTCGCGACGGCATCTACGCCGTCGGCGATCGCTTGCCGCCCGAACGAGTCCTGGTGGACCGTTTCGGGGTTAGCCGTCTTACCGTCCGTGAAGCCCTGATCGGTCTGGAGATACTCGAGCTGGTCCAGGCGCGGCAGGGCGCGGGGGTGTTCGTCATCGCGCACGAGGAACGCAAGGATCTGCCTGTTCAGGCACTCGACATCGGCGCGTTCGAACTTACCGAAGCGCGACGCATAGTCGAGGTGCAGGCGGCCGCGCTTGCTGCGCACACCGCGACGCCCGAGCAGATCGACGAACTGCGCGGTATCATGCAGGAGATGGCTGCAGAGAACCGCGGTCGAGACTTGCCCGAATGGACCGCCGACCGCCGCTTTCATGTCGCCATCGCGCGCGCGACGCAGAACGAGGCGATCGTGATGCTCGTCAATCTATTGTGGGACGTCCGCAAGCGATCGCCGCTATGCCATACGATGCTGCAGCGGATCACCGCAGCCGGCGAGCGCCCCCGGCTGGACGACCATCGCCGCATCCTCGACGCGATCGCCGCGCACGATCCCGTCGAGGCGCGCGCGGCGATGCAGGACCATATCGATCGGGTGCTGAAGAACCTGTTCGACCTCACCGAAACCGAGGCGATGCGGCGGCTGACCGACGAGCACAGCCATCGGCGCAGCAAAGCGACCGAGCGGCTGGGCATCTAGGCGCGTCAGGCTGCGGCAGGCAGGCAACCGGGGCCGGCAGGCGCAGAGGCCTTGTAGGTCAGGACGAACTCCTGATGGCCGAGAGCTTCCGACTTGGTCTCCGCACCGGCGGCGACCGCCTCGATCAGGTCGACGATCTCGGTCCCCACCTGATCCAGCGTCGCGCGGCCATCGAGAATACGGCCGGCATCGACGTCCATGTCGCCTTCCATCCGCCGATAGGTTTCGGGATTGGCGCAGATCTTGATGACCGGGGCGATCGCCGAGCCCACTACCGATCCGCGGCCGGTGACGAACAGGTTCACATGCGCGCCGCACGCGATCAGCTCACCGATCTCGGCATTGTCGACGATATTGGGGAAGCCGAACTTGGGATCGCCGGGCGGCACGACGTCGAGCAGGTACAGCCCCGGCCCGGGCGCCTGCTCCGCCGGCAGGATCACCCCGTCGATCGCGCGGCTGCCCGATTTGGCATAGGCGCCCGCCGACTTCTCCTCTTGGCTCGACAGGCCGCCTTCGGCGTTGCCCGGCGCGAAGCTGCCATAGCCCATCGCGCGGTAATAGCGTTCGGCCTGGTGGACCGAGGCGACGAGCGCGTCCGCGACGGCGGGCGTGGCCGCGCGTTCGGCCATGTGCCCTTCGCAACCGATCATCTCGCCCGTCTCTTCGAAGATGCAGGTGGCGCCGGCATCGATCAGCGTGTCGAAGGCGCGGCCGACGGCGGGGTTGCCGGTGATCCCACTGGTACCATCCGATCCGCCGCAAATCGTGCCGACGACGAGTTCGGACCGCGCCATCGGCACGCGGACGGCCTGGGCATCGGCCTGCGCCTGCACCCGCGCAACTGCCGCGAGACCCGCATCGATCGCGCCGCGGGTGCCGCCCGACTGCTGGATCACGACCGTTTCGACCGGGCGTCCCTGTTCGCGCGCATTGGCCGCCAACGCCTCACGGTTGAAGCTTTCGCAGCCAAGCGACATCAGCACGACGCCGCCGACGTTGGGATGCACGGTCAGCGCCTTCATCATCGCGAGCGCATAATCGTTGGGATAACAACCGGGGAAGCCGATCAGCTGGATGCGCGCATCGTCCATCTTGTCGACGATGCGGCGCGCGACGTGATGTGCGCATTCCACCAGATAAACGACGACGATCGCGTCGCGAATTCCCTTGCGCCCGTCGGGGCGGAGCCAAGCCCGGATCATGCGTGATCTCCCGCCGTGTCGCGCAGATGCGCCGGCATGTAATCGCTTTTCATATTATGGATGTGGACCCAGCCGCCGGGCGTCGAGGCGGCGGTCATCGATCCGATCGGCATGCCGTATTTTAGCACCTTGTCCCCCGGCGCGAGCGGCACGAGCGCGAGCTTGTGACCGATCGGTACGGGCTCGACGACGGTCAGCGCGTGGCCGTCGATCGCGAACGTCTCGCCCGGCGTCAGGGTGCGGCAGCAGACAACGACATTGTCGGTCGGCGACAGGCGGATCGCGGCGGGCGCGGTCATACGGAAACCTTTTCGATCGAGGCGGGCACTGGGGCATCGGCGCGCAGCAGCCCCTCATGCTGTAATTCGCGCCAGAAATCCTGCGGGATGACCTCTTCGTACAGCGAAGCCGTCTCCGCGACGCGCTTCGCGCTGCCAAGGCCCGGAATGACGCTGGCCACGCACGGGTGCGCGAGGACGAAGTGCAACGCGGCGGCCGGGAGGCGCACGCCGTGACGATCGGCAACGTCCTCGATTCCGCACACTTTGTCGACGACCGCTTCGGGCGCAGGGCCGTAATCGTAATGCAGCGTGCCCCCCTTGCGGGTGCCGGTCGCGAGGATACCGCTATTGTAGGGGCCGCCGATCACGATCGACGTATCCGCCGCGGCGCAGGCGGGCAGCAATGCGTCGAGCGCCTCCTGTTCGAGCAGGGTATAGCGTCCGGCGAGCAGGATGACGTCGATCGGCATTTCACGCATGACGTCGAGGCATATGCCGATCTCGTTCACGCCGATGCCAAAGCCGGCGATCGCTCCCTCACCCCGCAGCCTGTCGAGTGCCCGCAGGCCGCCACCGGTGGTAAGTTGCTCCCAATATCCCGCAGCCGCCTCACCGTGGGTGTAGCGACCGATGTCGTGGACATAGAGCAAGTCGACACGCGATAGGCCGAGGCGTTGCAGGCTGTGTTCGTGGCTGCGCAGGATGCCGTCATACGTGTAGTCGTAGCGCATGCGGAACGGCATCGGCGACCGGAAGCCGTCGCGCTCCGCATCGTCGGTGATGCTCGCATCGGGATCCATCAGCCGCCCGACCTTGGTCGAGATCGCGACGCCGGGACGCTGGCGCAGCGCATCGCCGACGCGACGCTCGGACAGGCCGCGGCCGTAATGCGGTGCGGTATCAACGTAGCGCAGCCCGGCATCCAGTGCCGCATCGATCGCGGCGCGCGCGTCGGCATCGGGTACCGGGTGGTAGAGATTGCCGAGCGAGGCCGCACCGAACCCCAGTTCGGACACGGACAATCCGGTGCGTCCTACGGGGCGGCAGGCTATATCGGTCACAGCGTCAGTCCCAATCTATAGATCATGTTGGCGTTGCGCCCCCACAGGTCGCGCCGCTCATCGTCCGAATATCGCGCGAGCAATGTTTCATAGGCGCTCAGCGTCGCGTCCATCGTCGCGAACATCCGGTCGGTCGGAAAATTCGACGCGACCATCACGCGTTTCGTGCCGAAGCGTTCGATCACCTCGTGCACGATATCGCCAAACTGTCCGGGATCGAAGGGGGCGGCGATGAAACCGGCACCCGACAGCTTGATCGCGACGTGCGGCATCGTCGCCAGGGCAATGACGCCGGCGCGCCACGTATCGAGTTGATCGGCCAACCGCGGGAGTGCCAGGTGGTTTACGATCAGCGGCACGTCGGGATGTTGCGCCGCGACTTCCGCCAATCCCGAAAGCTGCGGGGGGAAGCCATGGAAATCGAAGCTGAGGCCGTGTTGCGCCAGCAACGCATACCCGCGCCGCCACGTATCGTCGCGCGTCAGGTCGCGGGGATAGGCGCACCGTGCCGGATCGTGATCCCAGTTCACGAGATGGCGGATGCCCCGGACCCGAGTGTAATCGGCATGAAACGCCAGCTTGCGCGCGACGTCGGGGTCGTCGAGTGCGACGCGGGCAACAATCGCGCTCGGCAGTCCGTCGGCGGCTGCGACGTCGTCGAGCCATATCGTTTCCTGCTCGCCATCGTCGGGATGCGCGCCGGCATCGACATGCACCGCGCCAACCACATTCCACGCCGCCGCCTCGCGTCGATAGTCCGCGATGCCGTAGGTCGCCGCGATCGGCGCATTTGCCGGCTCGTCGAGCCAAGGGTAGCGCAGCCGCCCACGATCCCACAGATGCAGGTGCGCATCGACGAAGGGCGGCCGCACCGTCATCCGGGTCAGTCCTGCCGCGCCCAGGCGACGAAATCCTGCCGCTGGCGGCCGAGCTTTTCAATGCCAAGTTCGACGCGGTCGCCAGCCTTCAGATACCAGGGCTCGGGTTTCTGCCCGAGACCGACGCCCGGTGGCGTGCCGGTCGTTATGACGTCGCCCGGCTCCAGCGTCATGAACTGCGAGCAGTAAGCAATGATCTGCGCGACGGAAAAGATCATCGTCGCCGTGCTGCCGTTCTGCACGCGCTTGCCATTGACCTCGAGCCACATCGACAGCGCCTGCGGATCGCCGACCTCGTCCTGCGTGACCAGCCAGGGGCCGATCGGGCCGAAGGTCGGAAAGCCCTTGCCCTTGTCCCAGGTCGCGCCCCGCTCCTGCTGCCAATGGCGTTCGGACACGTCGTTGATGACGCAATAGCCCGCGACGTGATCGAGCGCGTCGGCTTCCTCGACGTAGCTGGCGCGTTTGCCGATCACCACGCCCAGCTCGACCTCCCAATCCGTCTTGGTCGAATCGCGGGGAATGGTGACGGGGTCGTTCGGCCCCTGGATGCAGCCGACCCATTTCTGGAACACCACCGGTTCGGCGGGGATCGGCAAGTTCGATTCAGCGGCATGATCGGCATAGTTGAGGCCGATCGCGACGAAATGGCGCGTGCCGCCGACGCAGGGGCCGAAGCGCGGATCGCCAGCGACCAGCGGCAGCGTGGCAGGATCGATCGCACCGAGGCGGGCCAGCGCGTCGGCGCCGAGCGTGTCCGCGGCGATATCGGCGACATGTGCGGACAGGTCGCGGATACGACCGTCGGCGTCGACGAGGCCGGGCTTTTCCTGCCCGGCTGGTCCGAAGCGACAGAGTTTCATGCGGAATACCTCATAATCTGCAAAGGGGTCAGGCCATGCACCAGCCGCCGTCGATGACGTGCAGCTGTCCGGTGGTATAGGCGCTCTCGTCCGAGGCGAGGTAGACAGCCAGCGCGGCGACCTCGTCCGCGGTGCCGAGCCGCCCGAGCGGCTGACGGGCGATGAACGCCGCCCGTGCCGCCGCCTCGTCTCCCGTCGCCGCGAGCCGCTCGTCCAGTGACGGCGACTGCACCGTGCCGGGGCAGATCGCGTTGCATCGGATCTTGTCCGCGACGTAATCGAGCGCGACCGAGCGCGTGATCCCGGCGACCGCCGCCTTCGACACGCAATAGGCGTAGCGATTGCCGACGCCGATCACCGCTCCGGCCACCGACGACATGTTCACGATCGACCCGCCGCCGTTCGCGATCATCGCGGGCAGGAACGCGGTCAGCATGTGGGTGATCGCATGGACGTTGAGATCGAACGACAGGCGATAGCCGTCATCCGTGGTGTCGAGCAGCGTTCCCGCATCGACATAGCCGGCGCAGTTGAACAGCACGTCGACCGCCCCCGTTTCCGCACCGAACGCGGCGATCGCGGCTAGATCGGTCAGATCGAGGACGCGCGTCTCGCATCCCGCCAGCGTCGCCAGCGCTTCGCCGTTGCGATCGACCGCGATCACGCTTGCGCCTTCCCGTACGAACGCCTCCGCGGTCGCCCGCCCGATACCCTGGCCCGCGCCCGTGACGACGGCGCGTTTGCCCTTCAACCTGTCCACGTTATTCCTCCTTTTGCCTCAGCCGGTCTTGGCGAGGCTACGGTCCGATGTGATGGCGAAGGCCAGCACGACGATGAAGCTGAGCGCCGGCACCAGCATCGCATGGGTGATGCTCGTCCGGTCGGAGATCAGCCCCATCAGCGCGGTCAGCCCGGCGCCGCCGATGATCGCCATCACGATCAGCGAGGCACCCGCACGACGCAGCGTCCCCAGTTTTTCGATCCCGATCGCGAAGATCGTGGGGAACTGGATCGACATGAAAAAGCTCGCCGCGACGAGCGCATACAACCCGAGCGTCCCGCCGATCGTGCCGGCAATCGTCGCGAGAACCAGCGACACCGTCGCGAACGCCGCCAGCAGCCGGACCGGCGCCAGGCGCGCCATTAACCCCGTCCCTATGAAACGCCCGGTCGCGAACAGCACCAGCGACACGAACAGGGCGTCCGCACCGGCGCGCTCGCTGAAGCCTGCATTCGCCTGCGCGTAGCGGATCGTGTAGCTCCACAGCCCGACCTGCGCGCCGACGTAAAAGAACTGCGCGACCACCGCGCCGATCAACCGGGGATGACGGAACACGTCGAGAAAACGCCCGCCGGTCGGCGTGTCGTCCGCCTCCGCCGCGCCCTTGGGAAACGCCACGAACGCCGCCGCGATCGCGAACGCCAGCACGATGACCGCGATCCAAACATAGGGGCCCGCCACCGCCTGTACCTCGGTGCGGTAGAAGGCGGTCCGCGCCGATGCGTCCATCGCCGCGAGCGCGCGCTCGTCATGTTCGATGCCCGACAGGATGAAGAAGCGACCGACCAGGATGCCGGTGATCGCGCCAAGCGGATTGGCGGCCTGCGCCCAGTTGAGCCGTCGGGCGGCGGTGCTGGGATCGCCCAGTTCGGTCATCAGCGGATTGGCCGACGTCTCCAGAAAGGCGAGGCCCGCCGCAATCACGAACAGCGCGAGCAGGAACAACTGGTACACGCTCGCCTGCGCCGCCGGATAGAAGAGCAGCGCGCCGATGCCGTACAGCGTCAGCCCCGTGACGATCGCCGCCTTATAGCCGAACCGGCGCACCACCATCGACGCCGGCACCGCAAGCACGAAATAGCCGAAATAGAAGACCTGCTGCACGAAGCTGGTCCCGAAGTCCGACAGCGTGAACGCCTTGCGGAATTGCGCGATCAGAATGTCGTTGAGGTTGTTGGCCATGCCCCACAGGAAAAATAGGCTGACCGTGATCACGAGCGCCGCAATGTAGCGCCGCTCGTCGCCGCGCGTGAAAGGCGGCAACGTCGGGTCTCGCATCGCCTGGGCAGGAATCGCCATCGAGCTTATCTCTCCATGAGATAATGTTTTTATAAGCGAGAGCTAACGCCAAGTCAGCCGTCTTGCAAGGCGCTCGCCTTCAGGCAGTGGCTCGATCCGACGGGATGTGCCCGAGCAATTCCGAAATGCGGCGTGTCGTCTCACCCAGCATCGCGCGCGCGTCGTCGATCGGTACCTGCTGCGAACCATCGATCAACTCGAGGAAGGGGATGGTCAGCGCCGCGAGCAACTCACCCGCAAAGCCGAAGACCGGATAGCTGACATCGGTCACGCCGCGCGTAATCGGGCTTTCGCGCATGTCGAAGCCCTGTTCGCGCACCGCGGACAACCGTCCGGCCAGCGCCGCCCGGCCGATCGGCGTGCCGCGCAACGCCTCGATCCGGTCAAGCATCCTATCTACGGTCGCGGTGGGCGAAAAGGCGAGGATAACCTGCCCCGAACAGCTGCGCAGCAGGTCGATCGACGCCCCCAGCCGCAACGCGAAGCCACGCACGCCGGGATTTTCCTCGCGCGCGATCACCAGCCCCTCGGCATTCTTCGGCACGACCAGATGGCAGGATTGTCCGATCGCGCGGGCCAGTGCCTGCATTTCCGGGATCGCGATGCTGGTGAGCTGGCGCGCCGGCGTCGCGCGATAGGCGACGTCGAGAAACTTGTACGTCACCGTGTAGCGATCGGTCTCCAGCGATTTCTGCAGATAGCCGGCATCCTCCATGACCACGACGATCCGGAACAACTCGCCGAGCGAACGGCCCAGCGCGGTCGCCATCTCGCTCGCCGACAGCCCTTGCGGATTGTTGGCGAGCAGTTCGATGACCAGGAACGCCTTGTCCAGCGCTGGCGCCGTATAGCTTCCCTTGCGCTCCTTCCGCTCCACCATCGTCACCTTACTCCGTTGCATCCGCGTGCCGTGTCAGATCGACACGACCGCCTTCATGACATGATCAGCGTCTGCGATCAGCTGGGGGACGCGGATGGGTGCTTCGTCAATGGTCAGCGTATGCGTCCGCAGCACGTCGGTCGGGATCAGGCCGCCGCGGATACTGGCGATGACATGGTCGAAATCGACCGACAGCGCGTTGCGGCTCGCGAGCAACGTCGTTTCGCGCTTGTGGAATTCGGGGTCCGGAAAGACCAGGTCGTCCTTGCACAGCCCGACCAGTACATAGGTGCCGGCGTGCGCGACATAACTCAGCCCTGCGCGCATCGCATGAATGTTGCCGGTCGCGTCGAACACGGCGTCGAACATCTCGCCATCGGTAAGGGCGCGCAGTTCGTCGGTCTGCGTGTCCCCCGCGACCACGACCTGCGCGAACCCCAGCCGGTCGCGGACGAACGCAAGCCGGCTTTCGCGCGTGTCGAGGAAGGTGATCGATTCGATCCCCATCACCCGGGCGAACAGCGCGGTGGCGACGCCGATCGGTCCCGCGCCGACCACCAGCACGCGCATGTCGGGCGTCATCGCCGCACGGCGCACCGCGTGCGCACCGATCGCCAGGAATTCGACCATTGCGGCCTGATCGAGCGTCAGCCCCTGCGCGTCGACGATCGCCGTCTCGGGCACCGCCAGCCATTCGCACATGCCGCCATCGGCATGGACGCCCAGCACGCTGATCCGCGCGCAGCAGTTCGGTCGCCCGCGACGGCAGGCGACGCATGTCCCGCACGCGATATATGGGTTGATCGTCACCGCCTGCCCCGACGTGAACCGCGAATTCGCGGGCGCCTCGACGACCTCGCCGGCCAGTTCGTGTCCTATCAGGCGGGGATAGGACAGGAACGGCTGGTTGCCGGTGTAGATATGGTAATCCGTCCCGCAAATGCCGGCGCGTCGGATCCTGACCAGAACGTCGTTCTCGCCACGAACGGGTTCAGCGCGATCCTCGATGATCAAAAGGTTCGGTTCCGAACAGACTAGGGATTTCATCACTGCTCTTTCATTGAAAATGGCGATCGGAATATCGCAGAGACGTTCTTGACGGGGCGCCATGACCGGCAATATCGACGTGCCGACCGCTCATACAAGCCGACAAGAGGACTGACCCGATGGGACGACGCCTGTGCTTCGCGCTGGATCTGGTCGACGACGCGGATCTCATAACGGCCTATGAACGCGCCCACGCGCCCGGTGCCGTATGGCCCGAGGTGACCGCGGGCATCCGGGCGAGCGGGGTCGAGGCGATGGAAATCTGGCGCGTCGACGCTCGCCTGTTTATGATCGCGGAGGTCGCCGCAGACTGGCCGCGCGCCTTGCCCGATCACCTGCAGGCAATCGACGACCGTTGGCAAGCGGCGATGGATCGGTTTCAGATCCGGCTCAACGCGGCAAAAGATGGCGAGAAATGGGCGCCGATGACGCGGATCTATGCATTGGCAGAGCAATAACGTCGCGCTCCTGCCCCCCACTCCACGCATCACGCCACTGGAGCGTCGGCGCGGGACATAATCGCGTCCAGTTCCGGCAACGGCGGGGCCGTCGCTGCGCTGTCGACCCACGACAGGAAGCCGCCGATCCGCTTGCGCAGCTTGTCCAGATGATGATCCGCGATGTCGGCGAGACGATGATCGAGAAACGGATTGGCAAACCGTGCCAACGTCTCCGCGACATAGGTGCGTGCCGGGTCAGCCATGCCGTGCGCAGCAAAGCCCGGAACGACTTCCTCCGCATACACGCGCTCCAGCGCGCTAAGGGTGGCGGCGTCGGCCACCGCGTCTCTAACGAAACGACCCTCCGGACGACCGCTGTCGATCCAGCGCTGGGCCAGCCAGCTATGGCCGAGGTTGAGGATGTAGAGCTTCAACCGTTCGTAGCGCGCGAGATCATTGGTCAGGACAACGTCCGGGTGGGTGAACGGCATCACCAGGCCGGGCTGGTCTGCGACAGCCCATAATGCGTAGGGCTCGGCAACGGCGCCAACCGGATCGATCGGCTCGGACACGATGCGATCGACGAGGCTGTTCACCCAGATGCAATCGTCGTGGAGCCACGCGAGAAACGACGGCTCCGCACCGACGGACTGCGCCAGGTCCGTGACGACCGCTTTCAGCGTATCGCCGTTGCCCTGTAACAGTTCGCACGGCATCAGCGTGACCGGTGCCTCGCCCGACCGCCACCGCCGATGGAGCAGGACGAGCAGCATCGCCGGAAAGCTGCGGGGCGGCTCGTCCGTCTGCAGCAGGGTCGACACCCGATCGTCCTCGGCCACCTGATACCCGGCATCGCCCGTGTTCGACACGACATAGGTCGCGCTGCGTTCGAACATTGCGCACAAGTCCGTCCAGTCGTCGGCGGCATGCAAACCACGGACGATGCTGCGGACTTGAGTTTCGTGCTCGATCAGCGCGCCATCTGCACCGCGCCCCCTGATCCGGACCGGATAGCCCTCGGCTGCACCGAATGCCGCCGCACGTCCGGCGCGCGATGGATCACGCGTCGTCTGCACGACGACGATCGGCGGCACGGCTTTTCCCGCCGCCGCCGCCTCGGACGCGAACAGATCGACATGCGCCTGCAGGAAACGGCTCGTTCCGAATTGCACTATAACGTTGCGGTGGTCCGCCATCCGATCCCCTATTCTTGCACATACGATAGCGCATTTTTACGGGAAATATCAACATTTGCGCGTTCGCCTCGTCTAGGGCAGTCATGCCGCAAGGCTAAGGGAGACGATCGAGATGCGGATCTGGCGCACGATGGGCAAAATCGGCCCGCTGATGGCCTTGCCGGCGATGACGTTGACGATCGCTGCCAGCGCACCTGCGCCGCGCTGGGATACGCCCGGCGATAGAAACCCGCTGTTGCCCGGCTATTTCGCCGATCCCTCTATCGTTCATCACGAAGGTCGCTGGTATATATTCGCGACCATCGATCCGTGGGGCGACGATCACCTTGCGCTCTGGACGTCGACGAACGGACGCGACTGGACGTTTTCACAACCCGACTGGCCCAGCAAGGCCGCTGCGATCAGTCCCACCGCTGGCGATGCGAAGGTTTGGGCACCGTCGGTGGTGCAGACGCGTGACGGCCGCTGGTTCATGTACGTGTCGATCGGCAGCGAAGTCTGGGTCGGCACGGCTCCCTCGCCCGCCGGCCCATGGCGCGACGCGCGCGGCGGCACGCCCTTGATCGCCAAGGGGCTCGCGCCCGACTATCACATGATCGATGCCGAGGCGTTCATCGACCGCGATGGCCAGGCCTATCTCTACTGGGGGTCGGGATTGAACTGGACGAACGGCCACTGCTTCGTTGTGCGGTTGAAATCAGACATGGTCAGCTTCTACGGCGCCCCCCGCGATGTGACGCCACCGAATTATTTCGAAGCACCGTTCATGATCCGCGCCGGATCCCACTACGTCCTCACCTACAGCGACGGGAATACGACGAAAGACACCTACAAGGTCCGCTACGCGATCGGCGACACCCCGTTCGGACCGTTCCGCGAGGGGCCCGGAAGCCCGATCCTGCAAACCGACCGCAGTCGCGACGTCATCAGTCCCGGACATCACGCCATCGTGCGATCGGGCGGCAACCCTTATATCCTCTATCATCGCCAGGCCCTGCCCTTCCCGTCGCGCACCGACACGCTGCGGCAGGTGGCGATCGATCCGCTGATCATTCGCGACGACGGCACGATCCTTCCCGTGCTGCCTAGCCACGCAAACAGCGTGGCCGGATTCGCGCCGACACGCATGCGCGGCCTGCCGTTGCGCGTATCGGGGAAAGGATCGGATGTGCTGCACGGCGCCGATCGCGCTGCGGACGACAATTATGCGACGCTATGGCGTCCGATGCCGGGCCAGCCAGCGATCCTGAGCGCCGATCTGGGCGCCGTCCGCATGGTGCGAGAAAGCACCCTCCGGATGGAGTTTCCCAACCTCCCCTATCCCATCACGATCGCCGCGTCCGAGGACGGCCGGCGATGGCACACGGTGGTACAAAATCGCGCGGCGCAAGGATCACCAATCATGATGCCCCATGCTCTCCGAACGCGGTATCTACGACTGACGGTCTCTTCAGACTCAGGAGTATGGGAATGGCTAATCCGCTGATGCAGGCGTCACGGACAGGTGGTCGGGCTTCGCATACCATATGATCGGACGCCTTGAACTCGGAAACCCCAGCGGGTGCCATCTGAACCGTTCCGGGGTACCGTGGTGTCGATCGCTGAGACGATCGGCTGCATTCCGCAGACACTGCGTGAATGAGTGAAGAAGGCGGAGGGGCAGGAGTGGGACGCCGACGGATGGTACCCGTCCGAAGGCAAATCACGCCTTCGATAGGCGCCTGCAATCACTATGTCGGAATTTGCCGCATCGGGATCATCGCGTCGAGTTCGTCGGTCAGCAGTATGGCTGCGCCTTCCCTGATCAGCGTGCCCACGACCGCATCTGGCACGCGCAGCGCATATGGCGCTGAGTTGCGTCCTCGATCCAACCTCAATGGTCGGCCGGGGGCCCTAAATAAAGCGGCCTATTGTGCGACTTGACTCATCAGACAACATACGTGAGTTTATCTGATCACATGGTACAGAGAAGCGGGGGACGTTATGAGTATGCCCCTGATCGTGCCGTCTCGTCCTAGCAGAATGCACCGAATTTTTACGCCGTGCGCACAGTCCCCTGCACTACCGTCTGCACCAAAGTCGGCGAGATGCGTGCCACGCCTAACGTCTCTATCGCAGCCAAACCATTGCCAATCTGTAGCGCCACCTCATACCGGGAGAGAATGATGACCTTCAGCCGTCGTGACGCAATGGGCGTGATCGGATTTGCCGGTGCGGCATCAACGCTGTCCGCGGCACAGGTAATGGCAGCAACGGCTCCTTCAGTTCAGGGCGGACAGTTCACGCCGGATTGGGCGGCTCTCACCAGCGGCTACCGAGCGCCGAACTGGTTCCGCGATGCGAAGTTCGGAATCTGGGCGCATTGGAGCGCGCAGTGCGTGCCTGAGGAAGGAGACTGGTATGCCCGCGATATGTATCTTCAAGGAACCCGCGCCTACACAGCGCACGTCGCGAAATACGGCCATCCGAGTAAGGTCGGTTTCATGGAGATCGAAAATCTCTGGAAAGCTGAGCGGTGGGATCCAGAGCGCCTGATCGACCTATATCAGCGCGCGGGTGCGAAATATTTCGTCGCGCTGGCCAACCACCACGACAATTTGGACACCTACGCTTCCACGCATCACGCATGGAACACGACGCGCGTGGGACCCAAAAAAGATATTGTTGGTATTTGGGCAAAGGTCGCGCGGGCCAAAGGGCTGCGTTTTGGGGTCTCGAACCACAGTGCGCACGCCTGGCATTGGTACCAGCCCGCTTATGGCTATGATCCCGAAGGTCCGATGCGGGGACAGCGTTACGACGCGTGGCGACTGAGCGCTGCGGACGGCAAGGGCAAATGGTGGGATGGGCTCGATCCGCAAGAATTATATAGCGGGCGTACCATGCCGTTACCGAGCGGCGTAGCGACGCTCGCCGAGGCGAACGCGATTCATGAACGTACGGATCGCCTGTGGTCCGAGGGCATACCAAAGGACAACCCCGAGTTCGTCCGCACCTGGGCGCTTCGATGCCGGGAACTGATCGATAACTATCGCCCGGACCTTCTCTATTTCGATAATTTCGACCTACCCTTCCAACAGGTCGGACTCGAAACCGCAGCGCATTATTACAACGCCAACCGCGCGTGGAACAACGGCAGGCTCGAGGCGGTGCTCAACGTAAAGATGGTCCCCCCTGAACGGCGGATGGGGCTGGTCGAAGACGTCGAGCGCGGCGGCAAACCTTATATCGAGACCTATCCGTGGCAGACCGACACTTGCCTAGGCAACTGGCATTACGATCGCGCGCTCTACGATCGTGACGGGTACAAAACCGCAGCGACCGTGCTCCATACCCTCTTCGACGTGGTGTCCAAGAATGGCAATCTGCTGCTGAGCGTGCCGATGCGTGGCGACGGCACGATCGACGAGAAGGAAGAGCGCGTAATCGAGGAGATCGCTACATGGATGGGCCGCTACGGCACCGCAATCTATGCCACCCGCCCATGGCGGATCCACGCCGAGGGGCCGACGAAGCCCGCATCGGGAATGTTCGCGGAAGGTGGGCCTAAGTCGCCATATACGGCGAATGATATCCGCTATGTGCGTAATGGCGACGATGTCCACGCCCTGGTCATGGGCTGGCCCGAAGACGGCATCGCACGTCTGACGTTGTGGAGCGTCGGTAACCCGATCGGCCGCGGCGAAATCCGCCGCGTGACGCTGCCGGGGCAAACGACGCCGCTCGCCTTCCGCCGCACCGGTGCCGCGCTGGAGGTGACACTGCCGCCCGGACATCGCAATGCGATTGGCATCCCGCTGATCCTGTCCGGCCGTGGATTGACCGGAGGCAGCCTCGCCGAGACTGCCTGAGAACTCAGCCAGAGCTTGCCTTTGTGAAGCCCCCGCGGTCGTGCCCCGGGACGTGGTCTAGCTGAGGAATGGCCATCGGAGATCTTCGGATAGGTTTGGGTTGCAAAACTCAACTACCCACGACTCCGATGCATTCCGAGACTCGGTAAATCCGATGGCTGTCGCCGAAAATACTTTCTTCACGGCTCTCCCACCTCACTCCGGGCGGCTTTGCCGACAGCTGAGGATCTGGCCCGCGAATTTCCGTTAATATCACTCGTGAAGCTTCGGATCGACATCGAACGAGAGCTCCGAGCGCTCGCCGACGAGGACAGTTTTCCAAACGACCACCCGTTGCCGCTGAACGAGCTTGTCCGCCCGAGCGGAGCAGTGCGCGCTCTACCCTCGACCGAGGCCTTCATGGGGATCGTCAGGAGCCTAAATGGGGCAACGCACGGAATAGATGTCGCCAAGGACCAAGCAGAAATCGCCAGCGAAGCCGCAACCCGCTTTTTGGCCGACATCCGTGCTTATCACGTCAACCGCTGACCTTTGTGCCGAACTACAGCGCGGAAGAATATTAGCGAGGAGCAATCGAACGCCAATGGCCCAGCATACCGCAAGCTGCCAGCGTTAAGCCCCCGGGGCGGACGTTCGCCTGCAAACCCCGCCTTCTAATCTCTGCCGCTCGTTCACCAGGATCGGCGCCAACAATATATGGAAACGAGTAATTTATCGTCTTCAGTGTACTGTGCGCCGCCAACTCGACACGGTGGAGATATGCGACGAAGCACTCATCGTTAGATCCAGCCTTTCATGAACTCCGCCCCTGCAAGGATGGTCGTGTGGGGGGCGCAAAGCGCGCCCTCAAACAGCAACACGTGTGGGCTACTCGATTTTGGCTGGACCAACAGCGGCGTCTTCGGAACCGAGTTCCTCGACTTCGCGATCGATAGCAAGCTGCGCGGCTGCGACATCGCCAAGGTGCGCATCGGTGACGTAGTCGCCGGCTGCCGGATCCGGGATCGCGCCGTTTTACTGCAGCGGAAGACCAAACGAGTGCAGTTCGACATCGTCGAACTAGCCCGCAAGATGTTGCTAGCTTGGCTTGAGTCGCGGTAGCACTTTGAACGACTTCGTCTTCCCAAGCCACAACGATTATCAGGAGCACGTAATCACGAGGTAGTATGCCCGCCTTGGTCGCGAGATGGTCATCGGTATCGGCGTCCACTGAGGATTACGGCACCCACTCGCTTCGACGTACTAAGGCATCGATCATATGCAAGGTTACAGGAGATATACGCGCGGTGCAGATATTTTTCGGTCATGCGAAGCTGATGACGGGCTCTGGACCGAACTTTCTACGTTTACGGGCTGATCTCGCAAAATTAGAGCTCACTATCATGCGAGCGGTTCTAATGTAGCTGAATTGCCGATCGAGCGCCTTGATCCAAATGCGGACGCTTGGGAGACCACTCCCCCTCCTCAACTTCGGACGTTCGTTCACCTCCATGCTGCCATGCCGAAGGCTCGGAAATCAACAGCTTTCGCACACACACACGTCACCGCGTTATCTTAAGCAGCTTCGACATGGGCTTACCGTGAGCAGACCGGTAAATTCAGACCCGTTTCCGCCTGTCGCGTACCGCTACCTAGATGACGATTCTCGATCGGTAGCCAATCCGAGCTCTTCGCTGGAATTTGGTCGCACGAGGGGTACCGCCTTGAGGTGTTTCCACGGGATAAACCCCCGTTACCACGGCTAAATCGACGGGCGTATCGACGGCTTCCCGACATTGCCGCTTGGTGCCACGCGGAGTTGCGTGCGCATTAACCCCTGTGAGCCGGATCCCCCGATTGCTCCGGTTACGACGTGGAAAACTAGATATGCATCTCCCCCCGAGAACGGGTGTCGCTCGCGCGATGATCGTTACCGCCGCTACCGCGTTTTGCACGACGCTTTGCCTGCTGGCAGTCTGTGGCCCTGGTTATGAACGGTCCGCTCAGGCAGCGTCGCTTGCGCCTTGGACACGACCGAGCGGACTCGCTTAACGAGGCGAAACTGGTGTCGACAGAAACTGCCGGACATGGGCGACGAACGCGAGCGACGCCGGCTCGCGCCCCAGCAGCAGGTGGTTATCGCTATCCAGCGTGACGAACTCCGCCCCTGGTATCTCGGCCGCCAGTTTCCCGCCGACACTTAACGGGATCCGCTGGTCGCCGCGGGTGTGCATGACAAGGGTCGGCGCCTGCACGTCTTTGAGGACCCCGCGGACGTCGATATCGGCGAACACTTCAAGATATCGTGCGGCATTCAAAGCCCCGACGGTCTGCCGCTGGAAAATATTGAACCAGTCGAGTTCTTCCGCCGTGGCGCTGGGCATGAAGGTGGCCGTCACGACCTGTCGGTAAGCAGCGTCGGTCCGGCCCCAGCCCTGTCTCACGAGCGTGATGATCGCCTCGCGCTCCTCGATCACGTCGGGCGTAGCATTGATCCGCCATCCCGCCGCATAGCCGCCCCACAGGATCAGGTGGCTCACGCGTTCCGGGTGGCGAACAGCGTATTCGATCGCAACGGCACAGCCCTGCGAAATGCCGAGAAGCGGAAAGCGATCGATACCGGCCGCATCGACGACCGTTTCGAGATCACGGACGAAGGCATCGAAGCTGATGTCTGCAACCTTGCACTGCGACATGCCGTTGCCGCGCTCGTCATAGCGCACGAACATGTGATCGCGGGCCAGTTCCTGGAACAGCGGCGCCCAGATCGGCGCGTCCCAATCCAGTTCGAGATGGTTGAGCCAGTTCGCCGCCTTTACGAGCGGCGGTCCGTCGCCCACACACGCATAGGCCAGCCGCACGCCGTCGCTTGCGTGGCAGAACTGGATTTTCTGGCGTTGCAGCATGTCATGGGGAGCTACCGCTGCGACAGGGAACAGCGCGACGGGATGGGCTTGCACGGACGGTAGCCCTGCATCGCTAATCGCATTGGCGAAGCTCCGTTTCGCTACCTCGGCATCGTCCTGACGCCCCAGTTGCCGCAAGGTCGACTGAAGCTGCGCGGCCGCGTCGGTGTTGAACGGATCGGCATCCAGCCATTCGCGAACCCACGGAAGTCGATCCTGGGGAGACATTGCGGTCGAAATGACATGGCGGTGGAGCAGTGAGCAGCGCAACCGCTCGGTTGCTGCCCTCTCAGCGGCAAGCCAGACCGCAAACCGCTCATGCCGAGGCAGGTCAAGCCCTGCCAACAGCGGCTCACGCAAGGCCACCAGCGCAGCGATCGTGGCATCGACGTCCGCCGGCTCCGCGCCGAGCGCCTGGTGCGCCCGGTGGAGATCGATCGAGATGTCGTCACGGTCGATCGCGACCACCTCACGGTCCGCGACGAGGCGACGTCGGTCACGATCGATGATCGGCCGCAACTTGCTGAGCGACCAGCGCAACGCGCCACGCGGGTCGTCCGGCCCTTCGTCCCACAGGAGATCACACAAGTGTTCGCGACGCTGCGGACGATCTTCGATCAGAAGATATGCAAGAAGCGCTCGCGTCTTTCTCGACGCAGGAAGGTCAACTTTGCTGAATTCAGACGTTATCGTCAATGAACCCAGTATGTTGATGGTCAAGTCTGTCGAATGATCGATGGATTGAGCCTCTCGACGTGAAAATAGATTTACCACGGCGATGCACGCAATGTCCACGCATGCTCAACCGCTCACCTCCACGATGACCATCGAAAGCCTGATCCTCGAACTTCCGCGACGCAAGCGCGCAACGAATTGGAACATGGCTTTGGACGATTGCTCTTTCCCCCGGTGGGTATCACCATGACGTTTTGGCTGGATCTTGGTGGCGTCGCGGCGCGAACCGATCGCCCCATCGGGCAGACGACCGCAGCAGCGACCGGGGTGCTGCCGTTCGCCCAATGGATGGGTCGCACGCTGAGCGCGATCGTCGTCGTTCTGCTGATGGCTGACGGCGCGGCACAACTTGTCTCGCTGCCGATGTTACGCGCGGAAATGAAAGCGAGCGATTTCCCGTTCGCGCTGTCACCTGTGGTTGGAGCGATCACGATGACGTGCGTCGTGTTGTATGCGATCCCCCATACGGCGATGCTCGGCGCGATCCTGCTCAGCGGGTTCCTTGGCGGTGCCATCTGCCTTCATCTGCGGCTCGGCGAGATCGGTTCACCGACACAGATCATCTGCTTGGTGCTCGGCATCATGATCTGGGGCGGATTGTACCTGCGCGACCCCCGGTTACGCGCGCTGTTGCCCTTGCGCGCCTGAAACCACCGCGATCTTTCCCACCGTTGATACCGGCGCATCGGTGCCGGCGAAGGACCCATCATGACCATTACGATGCAGACGATCCCTGCCCCTTTCACCCGTGCAGCGACCCTCGACACCACGAAATTCTACATGGGCGGCCTGATGAGCTTCCTGACGACCGGCGCAGACACCGGCGGATGCTTTGCCCTGATGGAATACCGCGGCAAGCCGGGCAACGAACCACCGCCGCACATCCATCTTTGGGAGAACGAGATCATTTATGTGCTCGACGGCGTCATGGAGCTGTATTGCGGCGAGCGGATCATGCACCTCCGCGCCGGCGAGATGGGGTTCATCCCGCGCGGCCAGCCGCACGCTTTCTACATCCGCACGCCGGACTTCCGCGCGCTGGCTGCCGTGCAATCCGTGGGAGAACAGCCCGTCGGTCTCGACAGCTTCTTCCTGCGGATGAGTAGCCCCGCCACGACGATGGCGTTGCCGATCGATCCCGTGACCTACCAGACGGAGGATCCCGCGCATGTCGTCGCGGTTGCGGCTGAGCACGGAATGCAAATTCTCTCGCCTGAAGAGACGGCCATCGCGCTGCCGCTTTACCCCGGCTTCGGCAGCGCTTCTCATACCCGGACGCAGGCGCCGCGACGCAACCAATCGCTGGCGGCATTCGGCGCGGGTGCCGGGCATTGGCCGGTTGCGCCTGAGACGGGCGTGTCGTGATGATGACCGCTCCCGCAACCGACCGCGCCAACAGAGATGCCGCCGCTCTGAAATTAGACGAAGGCCTGACCGATGGCGGGGACCGGTCGAGGGACGCGATCGAGCGCAGGCTTTGCGAAAACGGCCTCGCGATCGATGACCCGCGATTGCGCGATCTCGGCGCACTCATGCATCGGTATGCGAAGTCGGTCGACATCCCGTTCGCGGCGATCGCACCAGCTCTTGGCGGCGCAAACCAGACGCTGCTCAGCCGAGCGTTGACGGGTAATCTGTGATCCCGGACTTTACCGCGTTCTGCGGCGAACTGGCTCGATTGTTCGAGGATGTCCGCCAGCACCGTGGCGGCGGAGTCGCCTCCTACATTCCCCAATTGGCACGGGCCGACGTTGACGGTTTTGCGGTCGCTGTCTGCACGATCGATGGCCAGCGTTTCTCGATCGGCGACACAACCACCCGCTACTGCGTGCAATCAACCTGCAAGCCGATCAATTACGCGATAGCGCTCGACCAGCTTGGCATCGATACCGTTCACCCTCATGTCGGTCGTGAGCCCTCGGGCCATTCGTTCAACGAGATCACGCTCAACGCCAGGGGCTTGCCGCACAACCCAATGATCAACGCGGGTGCGATCATGTGTGCATCGCTGATTGCCCCCGACCTGTCGGCCGCGGATCGGTTCGACACCGTCCTGCAGACCTGGGGAAAGCTGGCCGGGCAACCGTCCGTCGGCTTCGACAACGCCGTCTTTCTGTCCGAACGCGACACCGCAGATCGCAATTTCGCACTCGCCTATTTCATGCGTGAGAACGGTGCATTCCCCGACGGTACCGATCTGAAGGCAACGCTCGACCTGTATTTCCAGTGCTGCTCGATCACCGTCGACGCACCGGGCATGGCGACGATCGCCGCGACATTCGCGAACGGTGGCGTCTGCCCGCTAAGCAACGAGCGCGTTTTCACTGCCGACCCGACCAAGAACTGCCTGTCGCTGATGGCCTCATGCGGCCTGTATGATTTCTCGGGTGAGTTCGCGTTCACCGTTGGCCTGCCCGCCAAGTCAGGCGTATCCGGCGCGCTGTTCATCACCATAGCTGACGTCTGCGGCATTGCCATATGGAGTCCACGGCTCGACGCGCTTGGTAATTCCGTGCGCGGCGTCGAGTTCGCGCGCAGGCTTGCCAAGGCCTTCGCCTTCGATGGCCTGCCCGAAACGGGTGACTAGATCGACCCGCGTCGCCGGGTCATCGAAGCGGCTATCGATCAGGCGACCTACTTCTGCGCGGCTGCTGCCAAAGGCGATCTGACCGAATTCCGGCGGTTGGTCGCGCGGTCGGTCGACGTAAACCTTGCCGATTACGATGGTCGGACCGCACTTCACCTCGCCGCAAGCGAAGGCCGCGCGGACGTGCTGCGCTACCTGCTTGCGCTCGGCGCAGCGAAAGGATCGACCGATCGCTGGGACAATACACCGTTGGATGACGCGAGACGGAATGGCGATGGAGAAAGCGTTGCACTGCTGCAGCCATCAATGTCTGGGCTTGGCGAACGTCACCAGGGAGAAGTTTCTGTGCACGGATCGATCGAAGCCCTAGCGTTTCTGCCGGCAGCCAAGGCAGCATGATGCCGCGATCGTTGGGCGCTGACTTCGGATCGCTCAGCTAGACGTGTGGGCGGCGTCGCATCGCAGTAACGGCGTAAAAGGCATCTATCCCGTTTTGCGAGCGCCAAGCGATGATGCGGCGACACGCTCCTCGTTTCACTTGCCTCGCTCGAGATTGATGACGTTCGCTGCCATCGCCACGTTACCGCGAGCCGTGCAAGGCAAGGCCGGCCGCCCGCATCGAACCGAGACGATCAGGCGAGGATACCGACAGGCTGTTCCACGAGAATGCGGAGCGGGAGGCGCCGCCGTCGGACCAGATGCGTTGGGCGACGATCATCATTTCCTCAGGAGTCGGCGCCCTTCCCTCACCCACACAATCGATCACGGCATCCACGAACAAGGGGCTGGTCGATCGCGACATGCTGAGGCACCTTATTGCGGCTTGAACCCGATGTAGGTGCCGGTGGCTTCACCGACATGGCGTTCGACCTGATACGCGCCAGACGGACTATTGCGCGGGCCAGACGGCACGAACGCTGTATCTCCCGAAGCTGCATCGGCGTATGCTGTGGCATCGCCATCACCCTTGCCGCGAGCACGGTGACGATAGAGAGCTGGAATCAGCTTCCGCCCGCAGTGCCGAGTGCCTGCCATGCCCGACGTTCAAGACTACGATCTCGCCTACAGCAAAAAGCGCGAACAAGCCGAGCGGCAAGCGTCAGCCCTGGCGAAGGACGTGTGCTCTAAGGCAGCCCATCGTTCCCTGGCGCTGCTATATGGTGATCGCGTTATTTCCGCCCGGCGCGCGATCAATGAGCACGGCTTGAGCCCATCGCGCTAGCCGTAAAGCGACGCTGAGTCCGAATATGGCCGTCGCGGCGATGGCTCAGTCAGATCCGCAATAGGAGGCTTCCGATGCGACCCACCATCACCGCTTTCGACTGGGTTCCCGATTTTGCGAGGGGACAGGTCCGCGACCTCCGCGTCCGCTGGGCGCTTGACGAGGTCGGCCAACCATATGACGTGGTCTACCTGAGCCAAGGCGAGCAGAAGCAGGCACCCCACCGGGGGCGTCAGCCTTTCGGCCAGGTCCCGACCTACGAGGAGGGCGACGTGCTGCTCTTCGAATCCGGCGCGATCGTACATCATATCGCCAACACGCACGGTGATACGCTACTGCCAGCAGAGCCCGCGGCACGGGCGCGCGCGGTAGAATGGATGTTCGCGGCGCTCAACACCGTCGAGCCGCCGATCATGGATCATGCGATCGCGACGTTGTTCGAGCGCGGCGAGCCGTGGTCGGCCCCGCGCCTGCCGTCGGTGCTCGATCGCATCGACGAACGCATCGGCGAACTGTCGCGGCGGCTGGGCGACCGGACCTGGCTCGACGGCGATGTCTTCACGGCAGGCGATCTGCTGATGGTGGCGGTGATCCGGATCGTCGCCGGCGATGGCCTGCTGGACGGCCATCCCAATCTCGTCGCCTATGTCGAGCGCGGCACCGCGCGTCCCGCCTTCGTCAGGGCGCTGGCCGACCAGATGGCGGGCTTCACCGGCAGCCCGCCGCCCGAATTCGCGGCATGGCTCGCCAAGCAGGGAGAACAGGCATGACGTATATCGAAGGCTTCGTCGTCGCGGTGCCGACCGCCAATCGCCAAGCCTATCTTGAGCATGCAACCAGCGCGGTGGAGTTTCTCAAGGAGTTCGGCGTAGCGCGAATGGTCGAGAATTGGGGCGACGACGTCCCCGTCGGCACGCTCAACGACTTCGCAGGGGCGGTGCAGGCTACTGCGGATGAGACCGTCGTCTTCAGCTGGTTCGAATATCCCGACAAGGCTGCCCGCGATGCCGCCAGTGCCAGGATGATGACCGACCCGCGGATGGAAGCGATGGGCGCATCGATGCCCTTCGACGGCAGCCGGATGATCTATGCGGGATTTCAGGCGGAGGTCGAGGAAGGCTTGGCAGCGGGCACAGGATATGTCGATGGCATCATCCTGCCCGTATCACCTGCGAACAAGGACGCGTATTTCGCGTTGGCGCGTACGGTGTCGGCAGCCTTCCTCGAAAACGGCGCGATCCGCGTCGTCGAGGCCTGGGGCGACGACGTCCCCGCCGGCAAGAAAACGGACTATGCCCGCGCGGCGCATGCGATCGGTGACGAGGTCGTCGTCTATTCCTGGGTCGAATGGCCGGACAAGGCGACCCGCGACGCCGGCATGCCCAAGGTCATGTCGGACGCGCGGATGCAGACCCCGCTCGCCGACCTGCCGTTCGACGGCAAGCGCATGATCTATGGCGGCTTCACCACGATCCTGGATGCATGAGGAGACGGCCGATACAAAATCCCGACGGCACCCCGATCTGGTTCGAACTCAACACCGCCGATGAGGCCAAAGCGCGGCACTTCTACGCCGCCACGATCGGCTGGACGATCGCGCGCTCGCCCATGCCCGAGCATGGCGCCTATCTGATCGCCAGCGCCCCCGATGGCGCGGCGATCGCAGGCATCGCGACACCGCCGTCGAGCGCGCCATCGCTGCCCGACTGGTCGATCTATTTCGGCACCGCCGACGTCGACGCGACGGTCGCGAAGGTCATGGAATTGGGCGGCTCGATCCAGGTCGAACCGATGGATATCCCCGGCGTCGGCCGTTTTGCGATCGCGAAGGACCCGCAGCATGTCAGCTTCATGGTGATGACGGGCGCGAGTCCGGACCCGTCATCCGCGTTCGTCCAGGGCCCGCACCACGGCCATGCCGTGTGGATCGAACTCGCCATTCCCGACCCCGACGGAGCACTTGCCTTCTACGGCGCGCTGTTCGGCTGGACCCGGGAAGGCGCGATGCCGATGGGGCCGATGGGCGAATATGTCTTCCTGGGTAGCGGCGAGACCCGCCCCGGCGCGGTCATGTCGAGCGCAACAACCGGGTCGCCCGCGCGCTGGAACTGGTACGCCTACGTGCCCGATATCGACGCCGCGATCGCTACTGCGACGGGCCTGGGCGGCGTGCTTCTACAGGGCCCCGACCAAATACCTGGTGGCGGCTATTCAGCGAATGTCGGCGACCTGACTGGCACACAACTCGGCATTGTGGGCCCGCGGATCGGCGATGCGGCATGACCAAGATCGCACCCTGCGTCTGGTATGACGGTACCGCCGAGGAAGCGGCAATCTTTTACGCTGCGACCTTTCCCGACAGTCGCGTCGATGCGATCCACCACGCGCCGGGCGATTATCCGAACGGCCAACTCGGAGACGTTCTCACCGTCGAGTTCACGGTGTGCGGCATGGCGTTCCTTGGTCTCAACGGCGGCCCGCAGTTCCCGCAGACCCAAGCCGTGTCGTTCCTGGTCTATACCGACGATCAGGCGGAGACCGACCGTTACTGGAACGCGATCGTCGGCAATGGCGGCGCAGAAAGCGCCTGCGGCTGGTGCAAGGATCGCTGGGGCGTCAACTGGCAGATTACGCCGCGCGTCCTGATCGAGGCGATCGGCAGTACCGACGCCGCGATCGCCGCGCGCGCATTCCAAGCCATGATATCGATGCAGAAGATTGACGTCGCCGCGATCGAGGCCGCCATCGCAGGAAGCACCGCGTAAATAGGGGAGATGTACGCCCGCCGATCGCTATCGTCGAACGGCCAGATCTTGGTCGGATCATCATCCAATTTGCCAACGGCTATCAATCGATCGGTACCATACTTCGGGAGCCATCGGATCACCACTACATCCGCGCATTCAGCGCCGTTCGGGCGGCAACCTTAACCGGCCGCTCTTATGAGTAGACTAATGCCTTGGGTCCAGGCCCTCCGTAACGTCGGATCGTTCAGCGCCCGAGCCAGCTGGCGAGCTTATCGAGGGTCTGCAGCCCATACTCGACCGCGCCAAAGCCGATCACCGCATTACGGCGTTCGCGGCTGGGATGAAGCTGTCGGAGAGTCAGCACGGTCTTTCCATCCGCCTGCTCGTCGAATGTGATAGTCATGCGGAAACGATGGGCATCGTCAGGCTCAGACGTGCCGTAGTCCACGGAAATGCGCTCGTTCGGCACGATCTCAAGGAAGCGCATAAGATTGGGGAAGCGGCGCTGCTCGCCCTCGAAGAGTCCGACCATGTCGAAGCGCCACGCGCCACCTTCCCGCAGGTCCGCTTCGTGCGTCTCAATGGTGAGCCCGGCGGGGCCGTACCATTGTGCCAGCGCAGCGGGATCCATCCAGGCCGCGAAGACCGTAGTGCGCGGGTGATGGAGAACCTTCACGACCACGACCTCGCGATCGAGCGGCCAGGTCGGAAGAAGCACCGTCATGCTGTGTCCGCCTTCGCTCCATCGAGATAGGCTTCGAGCCGATCAAGTCGATCCGCCCAGCGTCGGCGCTCGGTCTCCAGCCAGTCGGCAGCGTCGTCGATGCGCGGCCGCGCCAGCCGGCACCAGCGGCTCCGCCCTCGCTTCTCACTGGTAATCAGGCCAGCGTCTTCAAGAACCCGGAGGTGCTGTGCGAAGGAAGGCAGCGCCATGTCGAACGGTTCAGCTAACACGCTGACCGGCGCCTCCCCGTCCGCAAGTCGAGATACGACGGCGCGGCGGGTTGCATCACTGAGTGCGTAGAAAGCGAGATCCAATGGGCTGGTGCGTGACTGCATACCTTAGCTTGAACGCACGGTATCCGCGAATCAAGAGATAAAGGTAGTTGCCTTATCTTTCATGTTGTCACAAAGGTAATTGCCTTACTGATGAGGAGGGATTCAATGATGGTACGTGTCGATCTTTTGATGTCAGTCGATGGCTTCGCGTCGACGACGGATCAGACTGCGGAGAACCCGTTTGGCCGGGACCGGTCGCGTTTGGTGGAAACATATGTCGCGACAAGGACCTTCCGCGAGCACGTTTTCAGCGATTCAAGCGGCACGGGCACGACGGGCGTCGACGACCGTTATGCGCGGCACTATTTCGACGGCATCGGTGCCGAGATCATGGGTGCCGGCAAGTTCGGCTTCCATGCCTTTCCTGAGGACCCGGACTGGCGTGGTTGGTGGGGAGGCGAGCCACCGTTCCGGTGCCCGGTGTTCGTGCTGACCCACCGCTCGCGACCACCACTCGCGATGAAGGGGGGAACCAACTTCAACTTCGTCAGTGCCAACCCTACCGATGCACTGGCCCAGGCCAAGAAGGCGGCGAACGGCAAGGATGTACGGATCGGCGGCGGGCCGACCGTCGTGCGCGAGTATCTCAAGGCCGGGCGTGTCGATCACCTTCATGTTGCCATCGCGCCGATCCTGCTCGGGCGCGGCGTTCGTCTTTGGAATGACCTGCGGGGACTGGACGCTGGCTATACGGTCGACTCAGAAACGGCGGAAAGCGGCACAATCCATCTAACCTTCCGGCGCTAGCCATTCGCCAATTTCTTCCGAAATCGGCTCCCGCCATTAGCAAGATAAACAGAAGGCAAACTTCGAGATGAGGCAATTATATGCGGATGTCGGAAGCAGGGTCGTAAGACGTTCGACAGCTTCGGTTCAGCAATGACACAGGTGGAGACATTCGCCTGCTTGCACGTCTTCTCCAATCTCGGCTGCTCGTTCACCGGCATCGGCGCCAACCATAAATAGAAACGGCTACTTTACATTCTCCGATGTACTTTGACGCGCTAACTCGACACGGTGGAGATATGCGATGGGGCACTCGTCGTTAGATCCAGCTTTCCATGAACTGCGGCCCTGGAATGAGGGCCGTGTGCGGGGCGCAAAGCGCGCCCTCAAACCGCAGCAAGTTTGGGCTATTCGATTTTGGCTCGACTAACACCGGCGTCTGCGGGACTGCGCGCTCTTTGACTTCGCGATCGATAGCAAGCTGCGCGGCTGCGATGTCGTCAAGGTACGCATCGGTGACATCGTTGCTGGCGGCAGGATTTGGGATCGCGCCGTCGTAGTGCAGCAAAAGACTAAACGACCCGTGCAGTTCGAAATCGTCGAACCAGCCCGCAAGACGTTGCTAGCTTGCTTGAGCGCTGCGGCAGCACTTTGAACGACTTCGTCTTCCCAAGCCGCAACGATTATATGGGGCACATGAGCACGAGGCAGTATGCCCGGCTCGTTCGCGAGTGGATCATCGGTATCGGCCTCCAGGCCGAGGATTACGGCACCCACTCGCTTCGACGCACAAAAGCATCGATCATCTACAAGGTGACGGAAAATCTACGCGCGGTGCAAATCCTGCTTGGTCATGAAGATTGAGAGCACTGTCCGCTATCTGGGCGTCGAGGTCGAAGACGCGTTGGAACTGTCAGAGCGGACGGAGGTTTGACCCAATCATTAGACTCACTTTCAGTCATTCAGGCTAATTTAACGGCATCCCAACTTCAGCCGTTGGTTCAGGATGAAATTGCCGCGCCATTCCCGCACTGCGTCGGCTACGAGCGATCGTGATGTTCGGGGAATTCCTTGAGCATTCCTGTGCAAGTTGCACTAACATTGTCCTTGTGCCTAATGTCGTAACCCCGTCGCTGCGCCAACTGCGCTACCTGGTGGAGCTTCGTGAGATCGGCCATTTTGGTCGAGCCGCAGCGGCCTTGGGCGTCGGGCAGTCGACCTTGTCGTCGGGCATCGCCGAGCTCGAACGGTTAATCGGAATGCAGCTCGTTGAGAGAACGCAACGCTCGCTGCGGTTTACCGATACTGGTGAGGCTTTCGTCCTGAGAGCGCGTAACGTTCTTGAGGCTACATCAGCGTTGACCGATTTCGCCATCGCAGCGGCAAAGCCGCTCACTGGCACCCTTCGCCTCGGCATCATTCCAACGGTCGCGCCATTTCTCCTCCCGCATGCACTCGGCGCGTTGCGGGTGGAGTTCCCGCAACTGGAGCTACAGGTCCGGGAGATGACGAGCGAGCGTGCCTGTGCCGAGCTGTATCGCGGTGTTCTCGACGCTGTTATTCTCGCGCTGCCGTATGATTGCGGCAAAGTGGACTATGTCGAGATCATGCAAGACCCATTGTTACTCGCCACCCCGCGGCAGGGTGTCTCACCATTGCTCGACCCACAAACTCTTCTGTTGCTCGAAGACGGACACTGCCTGAACGATCACGGCTTGGGTGGCTGTGGCCTACCAAAGGCCCGCCTGTCGGCGATGGCAGCGACATCCCTTCATACGCTAGTGGAGCTCGTAGAAGCAGGTCTGGGGACAACCTTCCTGCCCCAAATGGCAATAAACGCCGGACTGATAGACGGTCGACGAATTGACACGACACCCCTGCCATCAAGGGCGGACCGGAAGGTCGTGCTGGCGTGGCGTGTGGGCAGCGGCCGCGGGGACGACATGCGCGCACTGGCGCAGACGATCCAGAATAGCCTGCCGCTCGATAACGACCGATAGGCTTGTCACCGGAAACGGCTAATGGCAGCAAATCCACGGCACCGTGCTTCGGTACCGCGGTAGTGATGGGGTTCCGAGGCGGTAGCTCATCGAAGGTATCTCTCAGACTGTAGCCCCGACTTCCGTCAGCGTAACTAGTATCACCGTCGATCTCATGCGTATGTACGCGCCGTCAGACAAGTTGCCAGACGCCCGTCTGTGATCGACTGATGTGATCGATCTTTCCCGAATAATCGATTGGACAAATGTCCTTCAGATCCGGCATCCTAATCGACATACGATTGCCCCTATCGAGAGAGGACGCCGAGATGGCCGATTACGAACAGCCCAAGAGCAGTGGTTGCCCAATGGGTCCGAACGGCGGCGGCGAGGTCAAGGCCCGCTCGCTGCTCGGGCGTACGAACAAGGATTGGTGGCCGGACGCGCTGCCGATCGACATGCTGCACCAGCACGGCGTCTCGCCCGACCCGATGGGCGAAGAGTTCGACTATGCCGAGTCGTTCCAGCAGCTCGACTATGCCGCGCTGAAGGCTGACCTGACCGCGCTGATGACCGACAGCAAGGCCTGGTGGCCTGCCGATTACGGTCACTACGGCCCCTTCATGATCCGTATGGCATGGCACGCCGCCGGCACTTACCGCGTGACCGATGGTCGCGGTGGGTCGTCGTCAGGCCAGCAGCGCTTTGAGCCGCTCAACTCGTGGCCGGACAACGGCAATCTCGACAAGGCGCGTCGCCTGTTGTGGCCGCTGAAGCAGAAGTACGGCAAGAACATCAGCTGGGCCGATCTGTTCATCCTCGCCGGCAACGTCGCGATCGAGAGCATGGGCGGACCGATCTTCGGTTTCGCCGGCGGCCGCAAGGACGTCTTCGCCTCCGAGGGCGACACGTTCTGGGGCGCCGAAGAGCTGTGGGTCAACGAAGGTGCACAGACGCGCATCAGCGAGGACATGCCCGAGCTCGAAGGACCGCTCGCGGCGATCCAGATGGGGCTTATCTACGTCAACCCCGAAGGTCCGGGTGGTGATCCGAACCCGCTTCTGTCCGCGCGCGACATGAAGGCCACCTTCCAGCGGATGGCGATGAACTCCGAGGAGACCGTTGCGCTGACCGCAGGCGGCCATGCGTTCGGCAAGGCACACGGCGCCAAGCCAGCCCCGCACTTCAAGGCCCCGTCTTCCGAATCCGTGCACATGCAGGGCCTCGGCTGGCTGACCGACAGCGAGGAGATCGGCCAGGGCCACATCACGACCTCGGGCATCGAGGGCGCGTGGTCGAACAACCCGACCAAGTGGACCGGCGATTACCTGCGCCTGCTGTTCAAGTACGACTATGAGCTGACCGAGAGCCCGGCCGGCGCGAAGCAGTGGCAGCCGGTCAATCCGGCACCGGAAGACATGGCACCCGACGCACGCGATCCCAACAAGCGCGTGCCGACGATGATGACCACCGCCGACATGGCGCTGAAGATGGACCCCGAGTTCCGCGAGATCGCGCTGCGTTTCCGCGATGATCAATCGGCACTCGACGATGCGTTCGCACGCGCCTGGTTCAAGCTGACGCACCGCGACATGGGCCCACGCGTTCGCTATCTCGGGCCTGAGGTTCCGGAAGAGACGCTGATCTGGCAGGATCCGGTTCCCGAAGGCACCGCGCCGTCGGACGCCGACGCCGCTGCGTTCAAGGACGCCGTGCTGTCGAGCGGGCTGACGATCGGCCAGCTGGTCAAGACCGCCTGGGCGTCGGCGTCGAGCTATCGCCGGTCGGACCACCGCGGTGGTGCGAACGGTGCGCGCATCGCGCTCGCGCCGCAGAAGGACTGGCCGGTCAACGAGCCAGAGCAGCTGAGCAAGGTCCTGGCCAAGCTTAACGAGCTGCGCGGCGACATGTCGCTCGCCGACGCGATCGTGCTGGCTGGTTCGGCAGCGGTCGAGAAGGCGGCACGCGATGCCGGTCACGACGTGTCGGTGCCGTTCCTCGGCGGACGCGGCGATGCGACGCAGGAGTGGACCGATGTCGAGAGCTTCGTGTGGATGGAGCCGCAGGCTGACGGCTTCCGCAACTACCTGAAAACGCGTCACCCGGTGAAGACCGAGGAGCTGTTGCTCGACAAGGCTTCGCTGCTCGGGCTTTCCGCGCCGGAGATGACCGTGCTGGTCGGTGGGTTGCGCGTACTCGGTGCGAACTTCGGCGATGCGCCCGACGGCGTACTCACCGAGCGTAAGGGCCAGCTGACCAACGACTTCTTCGTCAACCTTCTCGACAACGACACGTTCTGGGATCTGGTCGACACGTCGAGCGATGAGAAGTTCATCGGCTATGATCGCGGTGGTCGTGAGAAGAAGTGGGAGGCGACACGCACCGATCTGGTCTTCGGCTCGAACTCGCAGCTGCGTGCGACCGCCGAAGTCTATGCCGAGAACGGTCACGAACAGAAGTTTGTTCGCGACTTCGTTCGTGCCTGGGTCAAGGTCATGAATGCCGACCGTTTTGACGTCACGGCTAAGCCCGTATCGTCCAACCAGGCGACCTAAACTACGTTGGCGTGCGGATAGGCCGTGTTCGTTTGGCCAAGAATTCATAAAACCTCGGCTTATCCGCCCTGATCTCACTTACATGATATAAGTTCTAATCGCCCCACTGTCTGTTGCCACCAGTTTCAACATCTGTACTCCAGCAGATATTATTGAGGTCATGTGTAAAGTTCACTACAAACTTGGTCCGCCAGCCCATTTATAGCTGTGCTGGATTACGTCTCCTTAGTAATACCGGCTAAGACCATAAGATACGTGCACGGGTCCCGCGGGGCAGGGTAGAGTGAACCATAGGCAGACGTTCGCGGGCTCCTTCGGCCGCCCAACTTCGGTCTTTTGTTCATCTATGCATATCGTCGCTGACGAGGCCACATGAGTGGCGAGAATTGGGACGAAGCCGTCTATTGGGGCGACGGTTATGACTGTCGGGCTTCTGATGAACGGCCATTCACAAAGCTCCAGGCATCGGGTTTAGGAAGCCCGCAGCCTGCCCAACTTGCTCCGGCCTATGTCCTGCTGGCGTCGAAGGAGGGAAGCTACATGACCGGTGCGGTGATCGCGGTCACTGACGGCGTACCGATCAACTGATCAACGAACGGGTGCATGGGCGCAAGCCCAACGATAGTGCTAGGAGTTCGCCACTTTGGCCCGCCGTGCGGCGCGGGCATGCTCCCGCGTGAAATCGCCAACGCCGCGGTCGGTGTGGCAAAACCGGTCCCAGTGGCGGAAATACAGGCCGTAGTTGCAGGCATAGAGTTCGTGATGCCGCTGATGATGGCTGGCCGTGATCAGCCATCCTCCCAGCGGGCCCGACCACATGAAACGCGGGAAGATCTCCCATCCCATGTGGTTCGTGACCCCCATCACCGTCATGACCGTCAGTACGATACCAAGACCGGCGATATGGATCGGAACAAGGAACACCAGCAACGGGATGACCACCGCGCCGGTCAATGCCTCGATCGGATGAAACGCCATAGCGGCCCATGCCGTCGGAGGCCGGCTGGCATGATGCAGCGCGTGCGCCAGCTTGAACGGTTTGGGACGATGCATCCAGCGGTGCGTCCAGTAGAACCAGGCATCGTGCAGCAGCAGATACAGGAAGACCGAGACCGGCAGGTACCAGAGCGGATAGGCATGGATGTCGGCGTACACCTGCGTCCAGCCGTGATGCTGCCATCCCCACGCGACGACGCCGGCCGGGATCCCGTAAAGCGCTGCGGACGCCAGGCTCCAGATGATTTCGCGACGGACCTGCGGGTCCAGCCCGAGATACAGCCCCGGATGCTTGCGGACCGTGATCCACGCGAACGCGCCCGACACGATGAGATAGCGAACGCCGACGATGACGGTCATCGCGACGGCGGAGAGGATGATGGCGAGCGTCATGCTTGATCCTCGACGACTCTGCGATCGGCGGCTCGCACGGCAAGCGCACGACGACGCGACGGAAGCCCCCACCACGGCGTTCCCGGCGAAAGATGATGCTCGTGATGATAACCGCCGAAGTGGAAGCAGGTCAGCAGCGACAGGACCGGGCCCACATCGATGCTGTGCGCGCGGTGTGAATCGGCAAAGGGAGTCTCGCGTTCCCGGTGTGGCAACCACGTCCCAAAGACGAACAACTGTGCCACCGCACCCAGGGCCGGCAGAGCCCAGAAGATGACGATGTTGCCGAGCGGTGCCCCGAGCAGCAGCGTATAGATCAGCGCGACCACGGTGATCCGGATGATCTGCCCGTGCGAATAATAGGTCTTGAAGAACTGGAGGAACCAGCCGCCGAGACTTGGATCGCCGCCGTGAAAATCGGGATCCCCCGCCCTTCCCGTTTCCTTGTGATGCAGATGGTGCTGCGGCAACAGTGATGCATAGGACAGGCAGGCATAAAGCGACAGGCAGGCCGCACCGATAGCGCGGTTCAGTCGGGGCCGATCGGGTGCCAGCGCACCGTGCATTGAATCATGCGCGACGATGAACAGTCCGGTACTCAGCCAAGTCTGTACGATGACCATCACGATGGCCAAGGGAATTGTATCCGCGCTCCACCGCCAGAAGAAGATACCCGTTACGTGGATCGCCAGCCACGCCACGACGATCGCGGCGGACAGCGACACGCCGACACGCGTCTGGTGCCTCAGGGCCTCCGATTGGCGAACCGTCCCAATCACTTCTTCGCGTCTGCCGAGACGAGGTTTCCGGCTTTGTCGGGACGTACCGCACGCCGCTGCGGATCGGCATTCGCGCGCAACTGCGCCTTCAGCACCGATGGCTTGCGCGCGAACAGGAATCCGTGGCTGACGGTACCGTCCTTGCCCTCGACCGCGTGGTGCAGGCGGTGCGCTTGCAGCAGGCGCTTGAAATACCCCTGCTTGGGTACCCAGCGAAAGCCGCCGCGCTGATGCACGAGCATGTCGTGCACGAAGGCATAGATGCCGCCGTACACCGTGATGCCAAGCGCTGCCCACCACAGCGGTTCCCACCAGAGCCCGACGACAAACAACACGATCGGCACGATTGCGAACACGATTGCATAAAGGTCGTTCTTTTCGAACCAACCGTCATGGTCTTCGTGATGCGACTTGTGCCAGCCCCAGCCCCAGCCGTGCATGACGTAGCGATGCGCCGCCCACGCGAAGCACTCCATGAACAACACCATGAAGACGACGATCGCGAGTTTCTCGAACCAGGTCATTGTGCTCGATCGCACGAAATGACGATGGTCGGGTGCAACGAATTCAACATGATGCCTACATAACGGTTACCGGCGTTCGATGCGAGGGCGCCCCGCCACAAAATCTCGGGTCGGTGACGGCTGCAGCCGGCCTTTTGTCGTCGCCGTTTGCAGAACGCTGTCATGGGCCTTCGCGACGAGACGTGCCGGTAAAATCCCATCACCCTGGCACCGGAGGGTGACGAGCCGCGTTCGACCGCGATGGTCCCCCGAGTCTTACGCGCCGACCACCGGGACACTCCCTCCTGGCTGTTGATCGCAGCCATGCTGATGAGTTTTCTCGCGGCCCAATATCATCACCGCTTCACGGTGGATCCAATCCGTGCGGCCCCCGCGATAGCGTCGCTGGTGGCGCTCGGCAGCGCGCTGGCGATCGGCAGGTACACCGCGCGACCCCGGCTGGCGGCCGGCGCGACCGCGTTTCTTCAGATGACGCTCTTCACGCTGCTCGGCGTCGTGCTGGCGTATGCGTTGGCGGCGAATGCCGGACGATTATGGGACGCGCGGCTGGCCGCCGCCGACCGTGCAATCGGCTTCGACTGGCCGGTTGTGCTCGCCTTGCTGGACACATGCCCTCCTGTAATCTGGCTGCTTGGATTGGCGTATCACAGCCTCACCTTGCAGATGATCGTCGTCATCGTCGCGTTGAGCGGCATGGGGAAATTCGACACGCTGAGGATAATGGTCTGCGCTGCGATCCTGTCCGGTTTCGTCACCATATTGATTTCAGGCCTTACCCCGGCGATGGGCAACCTGTTCGATCCCTCCCGCTATGCGCATCTCTGGCCATCGATAGCCTGGCTGGAACAGGGGCTGATATCCGGGCTTCGCGACGGATCTCGGCGCGTGCTCGACCTCTCCATGCTCATGGGGATCGTCAGCTTTCCCAGTTTCCACGCGACGCTCGCCGCCATCTTCATATGGGCATTCGGCGCAATGCCGCGGCTTGCCCTACCGGGCCGGGCATGGGCCATACTGACGATCGTCGCGACGCCGGTCTTCGGCGGTCACTATGGGGTGGACGTCATCATGGGGCTTGTCCTCGCACCGCCTGCCCTCCGTGCAGCGCGCCGCCTCACGCGGCACAGGCAGTCTTTCCATCGGGTGGATTCAGCCCTGCCGGCCTGACGTCGGTCTCGCCGCACAGCGCCGCGTCGACCATCGCCGCCGCCTCGGCTGCGCCGCCGGCCGCCGCCATATCCGTCGCCATGCTCCGTGCCGCACGACGGTATTCCGGATCGCGCAACACCAACCGCAACGCTGGTTCGAGACCTCCCTTGCCCGCTTCGGCAGCCGAGACGATGCGTGCAGCCCCGATCCGCTTCAGACGCGCCGCCGTCGCCGGTTGTTCGAATGCCAGCGGCACGGCAACGATCGGAACACCGGCCGCCAGCGCGTCCAGCACCGTATTGAACCCGCCATGCAGGATCGCGGCAGAACATTGGGGCAGGATGCGGGTCTGCGACCAGAATGCCCTCACCAACGGGTTTCCCGGTAGCGAATGGGCTTCGCGGTCGCTCAGCCCGCCGCCATGCGCCACCACCGCACGGGCACCCACCGCGGAACAGGCCGCCGTCATCGCCGCGAACAGCGATCGGCGCGCACCCTGCAACGACCCAAGCGAGCAGAATATGAGCGGTCGACCGTCGTCGTCCGGAAGGTTTTCCTCGGGCTCGTCCCGTCGCCAAGGGCCGCCGTATCGAAAGCTCTCCGGCAAGGCCAGGCGCGGAAAGTCCAGGCCTTGCGGGCATTGCGCGATCTGCAATCGTTCGGACCATTGATATTGGGGGTCGGGATCGAGCCCCCAACGCCGTGCATAGGTCGCCACCATCGTCGTGATCGGCCGCATCAACAGGTCGCTGACTGCGTACCCGCCATTGTTGCGATTCCGCCCCACCGCATCGGGACGATACGCCCACCCGAGAAAGGGTGGTGGTACCGTCGGCTCCCTGAGCAAGGGCAATCCGGTAACGGCGGTTACGAACGGCAGCCGGAGATGCCGTGCCACCAGTGCTCCGGCTGGCTCGACCGAGTCGGCGACGATGGCATCGACCCCCAGCCTGGACAGCGCCGTCGGGAGAGCCCTCAGAAGCAGTTCCGTCATCGATGCGGTACCGCGGATCATCCGCGGTAGTCCGACAGGCCCCGATGGCTGCGTCAGCTTGCGGCAATACTCCGCCAGCAAGCCCTGGCCGTCGGCGGGGTGATCGAGCGCCGCAAACCCAACACCGCAGTCGGGCACCAGCGACGCGACGTCGGCCAAGTGGAGTATCGTGACCCTATGCCCCGTTTTGACGAGCGATGCTCCCAATGCTGCTAGCGGATTGATGTGGCCCGCCGTTGGCGGCGCGATGATCGCGATATGCCGCCTTTTGACCGTCAATGCCGTGGAGCTTTCCGTCGCCGTCGTGTTCGATCGGTTACTATCAGCATGCCGGCGACGAGCGATAGCGCAATATTAGTCAAGCGCTTAGCGTTTGATCGGGGAGCACCAGAATGCGGCTGGTTGGTCCCCTGCCCCACAGCCTGAACGAACGTCCGCTTACGCCGATCGCTGCCCGAAAGCGGCCGGGCCGCTTTCCACCGATTTTGAATGCGGACGGTCGTGTCTCGTCACAGCGATTCGCCACACAATTGATACCCGCACGCGCGATCGATCGGACGAGGCCACGAGCGCGTTCATGCTCTTGGACGATGCGCCGCCACGACCGACTTCATTGTTTTGAAAGGAGAGTTTCCTGAAATCTTTCCCCGCTTGCGTCTTATCGACCGCGTCCCGCCTCATGATCCAATCGACGGCATCACCACCAGCGCGGTAGGCAAAGCATTGCCGTGCCGGGTCAGTCGCGTGGAGGCTGCGGGCTCCATCGGGATGCCACGGACAGGCGCCACGGAGCCTGTCATATCCATCGACGAATGGTTGCAGCTGGACGGTCTGGCTGATCAGCCCGGCCAGCGCACCGCGCGTTGCCCCGTCGCGCGATGAGAACGTATTGTTTTCCATATCTGCCTGCCTCGTCCGGAGCGCCGATCTGTGTGCCGGACCATAATTTCGGTTGGCTCACCACGACGATCGCCAGTGCGGAGTAACCAATCAACGCGGATTGGGTCGATATCGGCATCAGCGATGAACCCGCCCCGCCCGAACGCACGGTGCAGAGATAGCTCTAACGATCGTCGCCAAGATCAGAATGAGGCGCGACGTAATTCCCCCCCGCGATGGCAGCGAGGAGCAGGTTGCCGAACACAATCCTCCGATCCTCACGAACGATGTTTCCGTCTTCCGGGTGCCAGGTGAACACCGCGGAGCGTGCAACCTGACCGCGCTCGATCCGGGACAATTGCGACGCGGAGACGCCGCTACGGCGGGCAAGCTCGGCGAGCGTCCAACCAAGCCGTCGGCGTCCCCATCGCAGAGATTCGCAAAGATAAACTTGCTGACCATCTTGGGGGGTGTCTGGCATCAGGGGATGAGGCCCCGCGTTCGGTCCAACCTCCGCCACTTGTGCCCAGTCCAATTCAAAGATCGCCATCATTCGCTTGAGAGTCTCGGAACGGGGCCACGCTTGTCCGTTTTCGATCCGCGACAGCGCAACCCGACCGATCCCGACCTGCACCGCAAAAACTTTCGGCGCGATCGGCTCGCCCATTCCTGCCTCGCCGCGTCGATAGCTCCGTATGATCCGGCACGAAGCCTGCAGAAGCCTGCAGGCAGACGCATGCGGGAGCGCGGACGTTCGCAAGGCATCGAGGACATTTACCGATTTTGTATCGTTGATGCACGTTGGATAACGACCATCTCAAAACGTCAGCATGGTCGCTGTGCACATCGAGTGGGTGGAAGACGAGGAGGCGCAGGAGGCGCTTGCCGATCTCGTCCGGCTGCTCGCGCGTCAGGCAGCAAGAGAGGCTTATCGGCAAGGTCAGGATTCTCGGCGCCTCGAAGTTATAAAAGAATAGGTCATGCTGACTCCCCTACCCCGCCGCATCGGCCTTTACGGCCGTCATTCGACCATCATGCAGACCGCGTCATCGAGCGCTGATCAGGTTGCGGCCTGTGCACCGCTGGTCAGCTTTCTGGGCGGAAACGTCGTGGCGACCCAGCTTGATCCCCAGTTGTCAGGTTATCGCCGCAATCGCCCAGGACTGCAGCTGTTGCTTCGCGCAGCGGAAGCTGGCGAAATCGACTTCATCGTCTGCGAGTCGCTCGACCGGCTGGCGCGTGATGCAGAAGACTCGGCCTGGCTGGACAAGAAGCTCGCCTATCACCGCGTCCAGCTCCACACGGTTAGCGAAGGCCATGTCGACGAGATCAAGTTCGCAGTGGCAGGGCTACTCGGATCGATCTTCCTGAAGCATCTCGTCGACAAGACGCTGTGCGGCATGGAGGCCGCCGTCCTTGCGGGACGGTTCGCCGGAGGGCGTGCATATGGATACAAGCGGATGGTGCGGCTCGATGCGAACGGAGAGGTTCAACGCGGGCTGCTCGAAATTGACGAAGCGCAGGCCGAGGTGGTGGGCCGCATCTTCGCATGGTTTGCCGCGGGGGTATCCGCTATTCAGATTGCTACCCGACTAAACCACAAGGGCGTGCCAGGCCCCCGTGGTGGGGAGTGGAACGCCTCGACGATCCGCGGCGATCCCGCCAAACTTGTCGGCATCCTCAACAACCCGCTTTATGTAGGACGCCTAGTATGGGGGCGCCGGGAGTGGCGCAGGAACCCCGACAGCGAAAAACGCGAACGCCGCTATCGGCTCCGTGACCAGTCTGAGTGGGTAGAAGTTGCGGTCCCTGACCTGCGGATCATCGACGATACTTTGTTCGAGGCCGCGCGCGATGAAATCGAACGACGCAAGCGGCCGGCAACGGCATCGTCGACGGTCGGCAGCAAGCGCGCAAAGCATCTCCTGTCGGGGCTCATCCGCTGCGGTTGCTGCGGGGCAAACTATACGATCAGCGGGAAGGATTATTACCGCTGCGCTGGTCAGAAGGAGCGAGGCACGTGCGGTAATTGCGTTTCCGTGCGCAAAGAACCTCTGGAGGCCGCGACGCTGGCGGTTCTGCAGGAGCATCTGCTGACCGAGAACCATGTGCGCCTATTTATAGAAGAATTCGAGCACGAGAGGCAGCGATTGGGCCGCCAGGACGCGGGCATGGAGCACGCAGCTCAACACCGCCTCAAGCAGGTCACTACTGAACTCGACAATCTGTACCAGAACCTGCTCGCCGGCATTGCCAGTCCGGTGCTCCGGGCGATGATCGCGGAGCGAGAGGCGGAGAAGGAGCGGCTGGAGGCACAAAGAGTTGCAACAATTACCGGGAAACCGATCGTAGTCTCCCTGCCCCACCCGGTGCTTGTGGACCGCTTCCGCAGTAAGGTTGCGGCACTCCGCCAGTCGCTCGACGACGAAGCGATCCGGACCGAGGCTGCGGCAGTGATGTCGACGCTCATCGAAAGCGTGACGATCTGCCCCAACGAACCCGGCGGCCCGGAGGCGGAAGTGGTCGCCAAAGTATCGGACCTGCTGGCCTGCGCCACAAACGACAACGCCGCCCCAGCGGGCGGCATGATGTCGAGTTCTATAATGG
>NZ_JACONT010000026.1 GCF_014358075.1 Sphingomonas albertensis
GTGTTGCGGGTTAACGCGGCCCCAAAGCCTGTTCCCCCGCGAAGGCGGGGGCCCAGACTGGACTCCCGCCTTCGCGGGAGAACAAGGCAGCGGGAGGTGTCGTAGATTTCCGACTTCTCGGCGCCGACTACACTACCCCCACCCCGGCGAAAGCCGGGGCCCAGGTGGGGATGGCAGCTAACGGAGCGGGGCGCTCCATTACATCCACCTTTCCAACTGGGCCCCGGCCTTTGCCGGGGTGGTGCCGTGTTGGTGTCAGGTGGGTTTATTCTATCACCCTCAGGCAGCCGCGAACGCAGCCCTCACAAACCGCGCACACGCCTCAGGCGCAGTGATCGGGATCATGTGCCCGCCCTCGATCGTGTCGATCTTCGCGCCCGGAACCACCGCCGCGGTCCGGTGACCGTTCCACGCCGGATCGAGGATCGCATCCTGCCGCCCGAACAAGATCCGCGTCGGCACGCCGATCTCCGCATACCGCCCGACCATCGCCTTCACGTCGTCGTTCGCGCCAGCCAGATCCGCCGCCGCCGCCGCAATCGCGATCGGCCGCGCCGACAGAGCACCCCCGCCCCGCGTCACGAAATCCTCCGGGACCGCTTCCGGCGCAAACACACCCTCGAGCGTCTTCTTCGCGGTCAGGCGACTCAGCGGCGTGCCCAGCACCTGCGCGAACGCCAGGCGCGCACCCGACGGAATCCGCGCCAGACCACGGAAACTCTCAGGCACCTGCTCCAGCGGCTGCGTCAGCGGCGCGATCAGCGCGAGAGCGCGGACCAGATGCGGATGGTCGAGGCCCACTGCCAGCCCGATCGCGCCACCCAGCGAATGGCCGACGAACAACGGCCGATCGAGCCCGAGCTTCTGGATGAAATCGGCGATGATCGCCCCCTGCGCGATGATCCCCGGCGTCGTGGCGCCGGTCGCGACCGAATAGCCCGACCCCGGCCGATCGACGACGATCACGCGATATTCGTCCTTCAGCTGGTCGACGAGCGCATAGCTGAAATTGCGCAACTGCCCGCCAAGCCCATGCACCATGACGATCGTCGGACCGGAGCCGACGTCGAGATAGTGCAGCCGTGCGCCCGCGACATCGAGGAAGCGGCCCTCCGCGGGCACCAGTTCCTCGGCCTTGCGCGCGACCCGGCTCGAATAGAGCGACAGCCCGATCCCCGACATTGCCGCCAGCACCGCACCACCAATCAAGCCCTTGCCCGTCCGCTTCATCACGATCTCCTTCATGTCTGTTGTGGGCCGAACGCGCCGCCATGTCCAAAGTCGCAGTGCGCGCGTGCGGGAACCCGTCGCAACCGTCGAACGTCCCACGCCCAAAGGAGATGCAGGTGGATCCTCAGGCCCGGACGATACTCGAGACGATCGCAACACTGGCGCCGGACGCCGACCCCATGGCGAACGACGCGCAGTGGCTGGCGGATTTCCGCTATCAGACGGCCCTGCTCAAGACGTTTTCGGGCGAACCCGAACCGGTGCACGCGATCACGCACCTCCTGCTGCCGTCCGAAACGGGGCCGCTGGTCGTCCGCCTGTATCGGCCGAAGCCGGGGCCCTTGCCGCTGCTGCTCCACATCCACGGCGGCGGGGCGATTGCGGGGTCGATCGACAGTCACGACCCGGCGTTGCGAGCACTGGCAAACCGCACCGGCCGGCTGGTCGCCGCACCCGCCTATCGCCTCGCACCCGAACACCACTTTCCCGCGCAGCTCGACGATAGCTGGACGGCCTTGACGGGGCTCGTCGCGCAAGCCGCAGCGCTCGATATCGACGCATCGCGGTTCGTCGTGTCGGGCGACAGCATCGGCGGCACGCTCGCAACCACCCTCGCCGCACGCGCCATTGCGGAAAACGCCCCGGCGCTGAGCGGCCAGATCCTGCTCTACCCGAACACCGACCTGCGCAGCGAAACCGACTATGAGTCGCGCAAAAGCGAGGATGGCAACGTCATCGACGCCGCCTCGCTGGAGCGGCAGATCGACCTGTACCTCGCATCGCCGGACGCACGGACCGATCCGCGTGCATCACCGATCCTCGCGGAGGACCTGAGCGCCCTGCCCCCGACCCTGCTCGTCACATGCGAGAACGACCCGCTGCGTGACGAAGGCGAAGCGTACGGCCGACGCCTGCGCGAAGCCGGCGTTACGGTCGATCACCACCGGTTCGACGGCATGATCCACGCCTTCCTGCAATGCGGCGGACGCGTCGATGCGACGTCACGATTGCTCGATCGCATCGCCGCGTGGGTGAAGGCCCGATGATGAAGAATGGTGCACCCAGAGCGATTCGAACGCCCGACCCTCAGATTCGTAGTCTGATGCTCTATCCAGCTGAGCTATGGGTGCATCGCCGTCCCGTGTCCGGTTCGACAAGCCCGCTATGAAGCGGAAAATCCTGGTGCACCCAGAGCGATTCGAACGCCCGACCCTCAGATTCGTAGTCTGATGCTCTATCCAGCTGAGCTATGGGTGCACTGGAGGGGCGCTGATAGCAGGCATTTTCGGGGGCGCAAGGGTTTGCCGCGAGAAAGTTGTGCACGAGCGCCGGCCGGCATAGAGCGGCGGACATGAAACACGCCTTTTCGCTCCGCTTCGCATCGTTCGCACTGGTCTCCGCAACCGGGGTTCTCGCAACCGGCGCGTGCAGCAAGGATCCGAACACTTACCCGTCGCTCGGTCTGCGCCCGGTCGAGAAGCTCGGGTTCGCCGAGCCCGAGGTGAAGACGACGGTCGCGGCACCCGATCCGGCGCTCGACAAGAAGATCGCGGCGATCTCGGGCAAGCTCGATGCGATCACGACGGGCTTCACGCGCGATGCGGCGAAGGCGGAGGCGCTGGCACGGTCGGCGCGCGGTGCGGCGGTCGGCAGCGATGCGTGGATCACCGCGCAGACCGCGCTCGCCGGGCTCGACGACTGGCGCGCGCAGAGCTCGTCGCTGGTGACCGATATCGAGGCGCTCGCGACCGACCGCGCGGCGAAGCTGCAACCGGATTATCCCGCGCTCGCGACGATCCGGACAAAGGCGCAGGCGGAGACCGATCGCCAGAGCGAAACGATCGGCCGCATCCAGGCTAGTATGCCCGCGGCGTAAGCACATCTTCTCGATCCTCCCCCGCCAGGGGGAGGTGGCGCGAAGCGACGGAGGGGGAGGACACGGAACGGCGGTTGCCCCGACCTCCCCCTCCGTCTGGCAAGCGCCAGCTACCTCCCCCTTGCGGGGGAGGATCACGAACCTAAAACCCCTTCAGCAACGGCAGGATCGTCGAGTAATCGTCGGTCCACGCCGCAAAGCCCTCGCGCGGCGTCAGCACGGTCCAATCCAGATCCTTCGCACGCAACGCCGCGATCCCCCGCGGATCGCGCGACAGCGCCACCCAGTCCGACGCCGAGGCGCGGTCGACCAGCAGGCTCGACGGGCGGTATTTCAGCCCGACCGCGATCCAGCCGCCCTCCCGCGCCGCCGCCGCGATCACAGGTTCGAGATCGATGAACCGGTTGGAGATATGCACCAGCAGCAATCCGTCGCGCGCAAGCACCCGGCCATAGGTCGCGAACGCCTCGCGCGTCATCAGGTGCATCGGCACCGAATCCGACGAGAACGCATCCAGGGCGAGCAGATCGAGGCTGTTCGACGCATCGTGCGCAAGCGCTACGCGGGCGTCGCCCATCCGGATCTCCGGGTTCGGCAGGCACCGCGACAGATAGGTAAACTGGCCGGTGTCGCGCGCGATCCGCACCACCGCCGGGTCGATCTCGTAGAAGCGCCAGCGCTGGCCCGGCCGTGCGTAACACGACAGCGTGCCCGTCCCGAGCCCGACGACGCCGATCCGCGCGCGCGGGCCGTACAGCGCGGGCGCGGCCTGCATCGCCTGCCCGACGCCCGAGCCGGCCGCGTAATAGGTGGTCGGCGTCCGCTCGCGCCCGGGAGAACCCCGCAACTGGATGCCGTGCACGGTCGTGCCGTGATCGAGCTCGCGCAGGCCGCCATTGGGTCCGGGCTCGTCGCGGACCGTATAGACGCCGAAATAGCTTCGTACCCGCGCGCCCGGATCGATCGAGAGTTCGAGCGCGCGATAGCCGCCGAACAGGACCAGCGAGCCGGCCAGCACGATCATGTACGGCAGGCGCGCGCCGATCACGGCAAAGCCCAGCGCGGCGATGACGAGGAAATCGAGGCCCTGCCGGCTCTCGTCGAACACCGCGCTGGGATCGGTGATCCGCAATCCCGCGACGACCGCCACCACGACGGTGATCGCCGCGAGCGCGATCCACCGGGTCCGCCCCTTCGCCATCCAGATGTTCCGGAACTGGCCGAGCAGATACATCTGCGGCACCAGAGCCCCCGCAGCCAGGATCAACAGCGGATATTCATAGGTCCAGTCGAACACCACCGGCGCGACCAGCGCGGCGAACACCCCGCCGAGCGCACCGCCCGCCGACATCGCGAGGTAGAAGCCGGTCAGCCGATCGGGCGCGGGGCGCTTGCGGTACAGCGCGGTGTGCAGCGCGACCGAGATCATGAACAGCAGCACCAGCGCGATGGCTGCACTGAAGAACGGGCGCTCGTTCATGCCGCCCATGATGATGCCGCCGAACAGCAGGATCGTGATCGGCGCGATCCGCGTCAGCAGGTCGGCGAGCCAGCGATCGTTCGCGAACGCCACGCTGAAGCTCAGCAGATACAGCCCGAGCGGGATCACCCACAGCAACGGCATCGCGACGATATCGGTCGAGATATAGGTCGATGTCGCCAGCATCATCCCCGAGGGCACGAGCGCAAGCGCGATCCAGTGCGCGATCCGCTTGGCACCCGGCGGCGGGCTGGTCGCCGCGACGTGGTCGACCGCCGCGGTCCTGGGCAGGCGGGTGGCACAGGCGAGCACCAGCATGATCAGCAGCAGATAGCCGCCGCTCCACAGCAAGCTCTGACCGTGGACCGCCATCAGCGGCTCGACCAGTAACGGGTACGCGATCAGCCCTGCGAAACTGCCCAGATTGGACGCGGCATACAGCGCATAGGGATCGCCGCCGCCGCTCGCCGCACTGAACCAGCGCTGGATCAGCGGCGCCTGCGCGGAGACCGCGAAGAACAACGGTCCGATCGACAGCCCGAGCAGCCAGGGCACCCAGAGCGCCGGCTGCGCCTCCGCCGACGGCGCCATCGCGACCAGCCCGATCGGCAGCCACAAAGCCGCGACGATCAGCACGCCGAGGTGGATCGCCGCCTGCGCGCGCGGTCGCACCCGCCCGAGCCAATGCGCGTACGCATAGCCCGCGAGCAGCAACGCCTGGTACACCAGCATCGCCGAGTTCCACACTGCCGGCGCGCCGCCCAGCCGCGGCAACGCCATCCGTGCGACCATCGGCTGGACGAGAAACAGCAGGAACGATCCCGTCAGGATCGTCGCCACGAACATCGTCCGGCACCAGCGCGCCATCAGTGGGGTTTCAGACATGGATTACTGGACCCCCGACGGAGCGGCATCGGCGGGGCGATCTATCGCATGGACCCAGTGCCGGCGTAGCGGGTGCCCGTCGGCGAAACGCGGATGATCGAAATCCAGGTCTGGACGCCGTCGCATCCCGATACGGATCATCAGGCCCCAGGATGCGGTATTAGCAGGCACGGTCCACGCCGTGATGCGCGGATAGTCGGTGGTTGCAAAACCGTCGGCCAGGCACGCCGCCGCGGCCTCGCGCGCATAGCCCTGCCCCCACGCGTGCCGCGCCAGCCGCCAGCCAATCTCCAATTCGCTCGCGACCGGTGTTCCCGGATGTCCGCCGTGCCGCAGCCCGCAAAACCCGATGAACCGCTGATCCGCCCGGCGCTCCAAGGCCCAGAAGCATCGCCCCTGCTCGCGCTCGACGGCCTGCTGGCGCGCGATGTCCGCCGCCGCGTGATCGCGATCGACGACTCCGCCGAGATGCGCCATCACCTCGGCGTCCTGTCCCATCGCCGCGAACGCATCGATATCCTCGTCGCGCCACGATCGCAGGATCAGCCGCTCGGTTTCAAGCCGAAACTCAGCCATTCAGCAATTTGGCCGCGTGCGCCGCGTGGTACGTCAGCACGCCCGAGCAACCCGCGCGCTTGAACGACATCAGCGTCTCCAGCACCATCACGTCGCGCTCGGCCGCGCCCGCGGCGACGGCGTGCTCGATCATCGCGTACTCGCCCGACACCTGGTACGCGAACACCGGCACCTCGAACGCTTGGCGAACGCGGACGATGATGTCGAGATACGGCAGGCCGGGCTTGACCATCACCGTGTCGGCGCCCTCCGCCAGGTCCATCGCGACCTCGCGCAGCGCTTCCTCGGCGTTGGCATTGTCCATCTGGTACGTCTTCTTGTCGCCCTTCAGCAGCCCGCGCGAGCCGACCGCATCGCGGAACGGCCCGTAGAACGCGCTCGCATATTTGGCGGCGTAGGACATGATCTGGACGTTGTGGTGCGACTCCCCTTCGAGCGCGCTGCGGATCATGCCGATCCGGCCGTCCATCATGTCCGACGGCGCGATGATGTCCGCGCCCGCCCTCGCCTGGTTCAAAGCCTGCGCGACCAGCATCTCGGCGGTCGTGTCGTTGACGACATAGCCCGCCGCATCGACCAGCCCGTCATGGCCGTGGCTGGTGTACGGATCGAGCGCGACATCGGTCAGCACGCCGACCTCGGGCACCGCGTCCTTCAGCGCGCGGATCGCCTGGCACATCAGATTGTCGGGGTTCAGCGCTTCGCGCCCGTCGTCGGTGCGGCGCTCGGGCTGCGTGTAGGGGAACAGCGCGATGCACGGGATGCCGAGGTCGCGCGCCTCGCGGCCCCGCGCGACGATCCCGTCGACCGACCAGCGCGACACGCTTGGCAGGCTGGCGATCGGTTGCTCGACCCCCTCCCCGTCGGCGACGAACAGCGGCCAGATCAGGTCGGCGGGGGTCAGCACGGTCTCGGCATGGAGGCGGCGGCTCCAGGCGGAGGCGCGGGTGCGACGGAGGCGAAGCGCGGGATAGCTTGCGGTCATGCGGCGGGCTTTGCGGGATGACCGCGGGCGGATCAAGCTTTACGCGAGAGCTTTACGGGTGCGAAACCGCATACCGTGCGTTGGGGGCCTTATGTCGAACGATACGATCACGTCTGCCGCGCTCGTCGTCAACGCGAAGTCGCGCAAGGGGCAGAAGCTGTTCAAGCGTGCCTGCTCGGCAATGTCGGGGCTGCCCTACGAGGTCGACGCGCACGCAGTCGATGATCCGAAGGAACTGGAGGCGACGGTCTTGCGGGCGCTGGCGAAGAAGCCGGACCTGCTGATTCTGGGCGGCGGCGACGGCACGGTCAGCGGGCTGGTCGACCTGATGGTCGGCCACGACGTGATCCTCGGCGTGCTCCCGCTCGGCACCGCCAACAGCTTCGCACGCACGCTCGGCATCCCCCTGAACGTCGAAGGCGCCGTCGAGGTCATCCGCACAGGCAAGCCGCGCCGGATCGATCTCGGCATGATCGACGGCGATTATTTCGCGAACTGCGCGGCGATGGGCATCAGCCCGAAGATCGCCGAGACGGTCCCGCACGGGTTGAAGAAGGTCTTCGGCAAGGTCGGTTATCTGGCTTGGGCGACGTATCAATATCTACGCTTCCGGCCGTTCACGCTGATCGTCGGCGAAGGCCCGACCGCGGTGAAGATCCGCGTCGTCGAGGTACGGATCTCGAACGGGCCCTATCATGGCGGCACCGAACTGGTGGATGCCGCGGCGGTCGATTCGGGCGAGATCGTGGTGCAGGCGGTGATGGGCCACGTGAAGCGGCGGCTGGTGCAGAACTGGGTCTCCAGCGTGTTCCGGCTCGAGTCCCGCCACGAAAAGGTGCGCGACTTTCGGGGCAAGAGCCTGAAGATCAACACCATTCCGCCACTGCCGATCTCGATCGACGGGGAAGTGCTGGCGAAGACCCCGGTGACGGCGAAGGTCGCGGCCGGGATCATCCGGGTGATGGCGCCGGCCTGAGAAGCACTCGCCTGGCGGCACCACCCGCTTCCTTGTTCTCCCGCGAAGGCGGGAGCCCAGTCTGGGTCCCCGCCTCCGCGGGGAAACAAGTTTGGTTCACGATAGACTACGCTACCAGCCACCACCCCGGCGAAGGCCGGGGCCCAGTTGGAAGGGTCGCAGTAACGAAATGCAGCGCTTAGTTGGCGACGTCCCCCAACTGGGCCCCGGCCTTCGCCGGGGTGGTTAGATTTAAGGGCGATGTAAGGTCTTTCCCTACTTAACCCGCCGCACCGTCAGTACCTTAACCGGCGCAGCAATCATCTGCCCCTTCATCACCCCAACCCCGGCAGTCGGCGAAGTCGGCGCAGCAAGAATGCGCTTCACCACATCCATCCCCTCGACGACATGCCCGAACGCCGCGAACCCCGCCGTGTCCCCAGTCCCCGCCGGGTTCGCATCGAGCGACAGCACCGGCCCGACCGTAATGAAAAAGTCCGCCGTCGCACTCCCCGGCGCGAACCGCGCGAGCGAGATCGTGCCATCGACGTGCGACAGCCCCGTGGTGGTGGTCGGCTCGTGCGGAACAGGCTTCAGGATACGCTTCGGATCGCCCTGGGGCCCACCCTGGATCAGCCCCGCCTCCGCGCCCAGCTTCATCGCCCGGTAGAACGTCACCCCGTCGAGCCGCTTCTCATCGACATAGCGCAGGAAATTCGCGGTCGTCAGCGGCGCGCGCTCCTTTTCCAGCGCCAGCGTGATCGGCCCCTCGCTCGTCGTCATCACGATCGAGACGGTCGCCGGCACGGCGGGCGGCGGCGCAGGCGGAGCCTCCTGCGCCGAGACGGAAACCGCGCCGAGAACGGCAAGAGCGAGCGTGACGAATCTGGAGATCATCCGCCACGCTACCGCGTCCTCCACTCGCTGTCAGCGGCCCCGCGACACGATATTGCGCGCGGCAAAGTTTTGCTTGGGTTTGCACGCCCGTGCGCAATGCGTATCCGGGGCACGATGACCGATCTTGCCATTCTCTACGAGCACCCGCTCTGGTTCGAACCGCTGTTCGCCGCGCTCGACCGCCGCGGCGTCGCGTTCACCCGCGCGACGCCCGACGGCTTCTGGAACCCCGCCGACCAGAGCGCCCCCGCCCCCGTCGTCTTCAACCGCATCGCGATGTCGAGCTTTCTGCGCAACGATGAGCATCCGATCTTCGACACGATGGCGATGCTCGATCACTGGCGCCGCACTGGCGCGCGCGTGATCAACGGCACCGACGTGCTCGCGATCGACGCCTCGAAGGCGCGGCAGTTGTCGCTGATCGCCTCGCTCGGCCTCGCGATCCCGGAAACGCGTGTCGTCCACCGCGCCGCCGACGTCGTCCCCGCCGCGCAGACGCTCCGCTTCCCTCTGGTCTTGAAGGCGAACATCGGCGGATCCGGCGCAGGCATCATCCGCTTCGACAGCCTCGACGAACTGCGCACCGCCGTCGCCGACGCAGACCTCCCAAGCAGCGTCGACGGCGTGCTGCTGGTCCAGGAATACGTCCCCGTCCGCGACGGCACGATCACCCGGATCGAGACGCTCGACCGCAAATACCTCTACGCGATCGAAGTCGCCGGCGGCGGCGCGTTCGATCTCTGCCCCGCGGATGCGTGCGTCGTCCCCGGCTCGGGCATCAAGATGGCAGCGGTCGAGCCCTCGCATACGCTGAAGGACGCCGCCGAAGCGATCGCCCGCGCGGTCGATCTCGACGTAGGTGGCGTGGAAGTCATGATCGACGATCGCGACGGCGTGGCGCGCTTCTACGACATCAACGCGCTGTCAAACTTCGTCGCCAAGCCCCTCGAAACGCTCGGCTGGGATCCCCACGACCGGCTCGTCGATTACCTGATCGAACAGATCGAAAAGGCCCGCTGATGCGCTACGGTTACTGGACTCCCGTCTTCGGCGGCTGGCTTCGCAATGTCCCCGACGAGGGGATGGAGGCGAGCTGGGCGTACACCAAGGCGCTGACGCAGAATGCCGAGCGCTGGGGATATGACCTGACGCTGATCGCCGAGCTGAACCTCAACGATATCAAAGGCATCGAACAGCCCGCGCTCGACGCATGGTCTACCGCGGCGGCGCTCGCGGCGGTGACCGACAGCATTGAGCTGATGGTCGCGGTCCGCCCGAACTTCCACCACCCCGCGCTGTTCGCCAAGGCCGCGGCGAACATCGACCGGATCTCGGGCGGGCGGCTCGCGCTCAACGTCGTGTCGTCCTGGTGGGCGGACGAGGCCAAGCAATACGGCCTCCAGTTCGACCAGCACGACGATCGCTACGCGCGCACCGCCGAATGGCTGACCGTCGTCGATGGGTTGTGGACGCAGGAGCGCTTAGACTTCGCGGGCCAGTTCTACACCACCGAACAGGCGATCTGCTCACCCAAGCCCGCCAAGCGCCCAACCGTCTATGCCGGCGGCGAGAGCGAGAAGGCCAAGGCGATGATCGCAGCGCAGTGCGACGCGTACGTCATGCACGGCGACCCGGCGGAGGCGATTGCACCGAAAATCGCCGATATGGCGGCGCGACGCGAAGCGGCTGGCGGCGCGCCGATGCAATACGGCATGGCCGCCTATGCGATCGTCCGCGACAGCGAGGCGGAGGCCAAGCGCGAGCTCGACCGCATCACCAGCGTCACCGAGCTCCCCGCAGGCTACGCGAACTTCGACCAGTGGCTGTCGGGCACGCAGCTCGAACGCGAGTTGAAGATCCAGGAATACTCCGTCTCCAACCGCGGCCTGCGCCCCAACCTGGTCGGCACGCCCGAGCAGCTGAAGGAGCGTATCGCCGAGTACGAAGCCGCCGGTCTCGACCTGCTGCTGCTCCAGATGAGCCCGCAGGCCGAGGAAATGGAGCGGTTTGCGACGCAGGTCATGGGCACCACATGATCCGCCTGATCGACGTCGTCAAAACCTACCCGGCAAGCGAGGCAGCAGCTCTGGACGGCGTGTCGCTCGAAATTCCCGCACGCGGCGTGTTCGGCGTCATCGGCCAGTCCGGCGCGGGCAAGTCGACGCTGATCCGGCTGATCAACGCACTCGAACGCCCGACTTCAGGCCGGGTTGACGTCGATGGCGTCGACGTAGCCGCGTTGTCGGCGGCGGACCTGCGCGCACTACGCCGCCGGATCGGCATGATCTTCCAGAACTTCGGACTGCTGTCGTCGCGCACGGTCGCGGCCAACGTCGCGTTCCCGCTGGTGCTCGCCGGCGTCCCCAAGCCTGAGCGCGAGACGAAGTTAGCGGCACTGCTGAACCGCGTAGGCCTGTCCGATCACGCCGCCAAATACCCCGCCCAACTCTCCGGCGGCCAGAAGCAACGCGTCGGCATCGCCCGCGCGCTCGCCACCGATCCCGACATACTGCTCTGCGACGAAGCCACCAGCGCGCTCGACCCCGAAACCACCCGCTCGGTCCTGACCCTCCTCCGCGAACTGAACAGGGACCTCGGCCTGACGATCGTCCTCATCACGCACGAAATGGACGTCGTCCGCTACGTCTGCGACCGCGTCGCCGTCCTCGAACGCGGCCGCATCGTCGAGACCGGCGAGGTTACCGACATCTTCGCCAACGCCACGCACCCCGCGACACGGCGCATGCTGGCGGCGCTGGCGGCATGAACTTCTTCGCCAACATCGACTGGTCGGACATCGGCCAGGCCTGCCTCGACACGCTGATCATGCTCGGCGGATCGCTGATCCTCACGATCGCGTTCGGCCTGCCGCTCGGCGTCCTGCTCTACCTCACCGGCCAGGGCCGCCTGTCGCAGAACCGCGTCGCCAACGCCGTGCTCGGCGTCATCGTCAACATCCTCCGCTCGGTCCCCTTCATCATCCTGCTGATCGTGATGATCCCGCTCACCGTGATGCTCGTCGGCACCTCGCTAGGCGTCGCCGGCGCCATCCCCCCGCTCGTCGTCGGCGCCGCGCCCTTCTACGCACGGCTCGTCGAAGGATCGCTCAAGGAAGTCGACCGCACCACGATCGAGGCGGTGCAGGCGATGGGCGCCACCACGCGCCAGATCGTCACCGGCGCGCTGATCCCCGAGGCGCTGCCCGGACTGATCGCCGGCGCCACCGTCACCGCGGTCGCGCTTGTCTCGTTCACCGCGATGGCGGGCGTGGTCGGCGCGGGCGGGCTCGGCGATCTCGCGATCCGCTTCGGCTATCAGCGCTTTCAGACCGACGTCATGGTCGTCACCGTCGTGCTGCTGGTCGTTCTCGTCCAGATCATCCAATATGCCGGCGACGCGCTCGCACGCCACTTCACCCGCCGCTGATTTAACGCCGCTAGGAATCGCCATGAACCGCCGCATTTTGCTCGCCTCGTTCTCGCTGCTCGCGCTCGCCGCTTGCGGTGGCACGAAAACGAACGACGGTAAGACGCTCACCGTCGCCGCGACCGCGGTGCCACACGCCGAGATCCTCGAGTCGATCAAGCCGACCCTCGCCAAGGAAGGCGTCGACCTCCAGATCCGCGTCTTCAACGACTACGTCCAGCCCAACCTCCAGGTCGAGCAGAAGCAGATCGACGTCAGCTATTTCGAAACCAAGCCGTATCTCGACCAGTTCAACGCCTCGCGCGGCACGCATCTGGTGACTTATGCCGGCGTCCATGTCGAACCGCTCGGCGCCTATTCGCGCAAATGGAAGTCGATCGCGCAGATCCCGAACGGCGCGACCGTCGCGATCCCGAACGAGCCCAGCAACGGCGGCCGGGCGCTATTGCTGCTCCAGAAGGCCGGGCTGATCAGGCTCCGGAACCCGAACAATCCGCTGTCGAGCCTCAACGACATCGCCACCAACCCGAAGAACCTGCAGTTCAAGGAACTGGAGGGCGCAACCCTGCCCCGCACGCTCGGCGAGGTCGATCTCGCGCTGATCAACACCAACTACGCGCTCGACGCCAAGCTCAATCCGGTCCGCGACGCGCTCGCGATCGAGGACAAGAACAGCCCCTACGTCAATTTCGTCGTCGGCCTGCCCGGCGGCGAGAAGGATCCGCGCGTCGTGAAGCTGATCGCCGCGCTGCGCAGCCCGGCCACCAAGACCTTCATCGAGCAGCATTATCGGGGTGCGGTCCTCCCGGCGTTCTGATACCGGCGCGGCCCCGTTAGCGTAATCCCTGAGGCTCCATGACGGTCGTCGCCGCGTATCTCTATCGCCATGGCAAGCGCGTCCGCGCGGTCTCGATCGACGAAAAGGTCGACTGCCCGGCGGATCGCTCCGAGTTCGTCTGGATCGGTATATGCGACCCGTCGGCCGAGGAAATGCGGACGCTGAAGGAGCAGTACAACCTCCACCCGCTGGCGGTGGAGGACGCGATCAAGGCGGACCAGTTGCCCAAGGTCGACGTGTACGGCGACCAGCTGTTCGTGGTCGCGCGGACCGCACAGCTCGAAGCGGACAAGATAGAGTACGGCGAAACCGCGATCTTCGTCGGCCACAGTCACATCATCAGCGTCCGCCACGGCTCGGCACGGTCGCACAAGGCACTGCGCGAACAGCTCGAAGCCGCGCCGACCTTGCTGATCAACGGCGTCGACTATGTCCTCCACGCGATCCTGGATTACGTCGTCGACGGCTACCTGCCGATCATGGAGAGCATCGAGGACGAGGTGCTGGCCATGGAACAACGCACCATCGACGCGTTCCTGGGCCGCGACGAGATCGTCCGGATCTTCGGCTTGCGTCGAGAAATGATCCGCTTCCAGCGCATCCTCGGACCAATGGGCGAAGTCGCGGGCAAGATCGTCCGCCTCGACCTCCCCTGCATCGATACCGAGGCGAAACCGTATTTCAGCGACGTGCTCGACCACGTCCGCCGGGTGCAGACGATGGTCGAGGGCCTACGCGAGGTGCTGACCTCGGTGTTCGAATTCAGCAATTTGCTGGAACAACAACGCACCGGCGCGATCACCCGCCAGCTCGCCGCCTGGGCTGCCATTCTCGCCGTGCCGACCGCGATCGCCGGGATCTACGGCATGAACTTCGAGAATATGCCCGAGTTGAAGACGGAATACGGGTATTTCGTCGTGCTAGGCGTGATCGGGGTCGTCTGCGCTGCGCTGTACGTGAAGTTCAAGCAGGCGAAGTGGCTGTAGCGGGGACCTAGCTCAAATTGTTTCCCCGCGAAGGCGGGGACCCAGACTGGGCTCCCGCCTTCGCGGGAGAACAAGAAAGCGGCCGGGACACAAAGTTCATCCCCCGGCCGGCTTCCGCTCAAACCTTGACGAGCATTTTCCCCGTATTCCCACCGGAAAACAGCCCCAGGAACGCATCCGGCATCGTCTCGAGCCCCTCGTGCACGGTCTCCTGTCGCTTCAGCGTCCCCGCCGCCAGCATCCCGCCCACGTCCTTGTAGAACTCCTCGGCGCGATTCATGTAGTCGCTCACAATGAACCCGCGGATCTGGATCCGGTTACCAATCAGCCGCGCGAGATACTTCAGCTGCGTCGCAGCCCCGCTGTTATACACGTCGATCATCCCGCACACCGCGAACCGCGCATGCATGTTCGCATGTGCCAGCGCCGCGTCGAGATGCTCGCCGCCGACGTTATCGAAATACACGTCGATACCTTTCGGAGCGGCCTCGCCGAGCGCCTTCACCACCGGCACGTCGCTCTTGTAGTCGATCACCGCATCCGCACCGAGCGACTTCACCCACGCGCATTTCTCCGCGCCGCCGGCCGAGCCGATCACCGTCATGCCCTTGGCCTTCGCGACCTGCACGACGGTCGATCCGACCGCGCCCGCCGCTGCCGACACGAACACCGTATCGCCCGCCTTCGCCTCGGCAACCTGAAGCAGCCCAAAATACCCGGTCATCCCCGGCATGCCGAGCTGACCCAGAAACGCCTGCGGAGGCACGTCGAGCGCAGGCAGCTTCTGCACCTGCGCGGCCGGGACCACCGCCTCATCGCGCCAGCCCGCCATGTGCAGCACCATGTCGCCGACCTTGATGCCGTCGTCTTTGCTCTCGACCACTTCGCCGACCGCGCCGCCCTGCATCGCCTCGCCCAGCGCGAACGGCGGGACATAGCTCTTCACGTCATTCATACGCCCGCGCATGTACGGATCGACCGACAGCCAGCGGTTCGCAATCCGGACCTCGCCGGCGCCAAGCGTCCCCTGGTCGAGATCGATCATGGCAAAATCGGTATGCTTCGGCATGCCTTGCGGACGTGCCCTCAGGCTCCATGCACGGGCCATAAACTTGCTCCTATCTAGAATATTCGTGTTGTCGGTATGGCGGAACATACCCGCAGCGCAACCCGCAAAAAAGCCCGGACGTTTCCGTCCGGGCTCGTTGCCGGCCGGCATCAGGCGACGCCGGCCAAAGCATTCAAGCGGTTAGTACGTGGTCGAACCCGACTTGCCGGGGGTGTCCGATGTAGTGCTGGTCGTCGAACCCGGGGTCGTCGAACCGGTGGTTGAAGCCGCGCCCGTCGTGCTGCCAGCCTGGGCGGTCGAGGCATAGCCAGTATTACCGGCGTCCTTCTTGTCGCCGCCGGTGCGGTCGCCATAGTCGAACATCGCCGAGTTGCGCTCTTCTTCCTTCCACGCCGCCTTAGCTTCATCGGCTGACTTCGACAGCGTCACCTTGCCATCCACGGTCTTGATCCAGCGCGACGGGATCGAGTGATGCACGCCACCCGCATCACGGTCGTTCTTGGTCAGCAGGATCCGGTCGCCCTTCACCTTGTCGACCGTACCGACATGGCTGCCGTCGGAACCGACGACCTCCATATGCTCGGTGACCTGCGACAGCGAGCTGCGCTGGCCCTGACGCTCGGTCCGCCACGACGAGAACTCGTTCTCGAACTTCGAGCGGTTCTCGTTGCGATACTCGTCATAGTCGCGGTCGAGCGCCGCGATCTGCGTACTACGCCAGCTATGATAATGATCGTCGTGCGTGTTCGACGACCGGTTCCCGAACGAGCGGTTGTCCGAGTTGCCGTAGGAGCGCTCGTCATAGCGTGCGTCCGCCTCGCGACGACGCTCCGCCTCGTCATCGCCGAACCACGAGCGCACTTCGTCGCCTGCGCGGGCAATAAAGCCGCGATCGTCATAGTCGTAGCCCTGCGGCTGGCGACCATAACCACGGTTGTCACCACGCTGCGGGTTGCGATTGTCGTCGTCCGCATGACGGTTGCGCCCTACATCTTCGAACCGGCGACCGTCCGACGCGTAGCTGCCGTGATATTCGGTATCGCCCGAACCCTGGTTGCGCTGGCCGTAGCCCTGCTGGCCATAACGCTGCTGGCCCGGATCCTGCCGACCATAGCCCTGCTGGCCGTAGCCCTGGCCATAACGCGACTGACCATAGCGATCGCCGCCCGATGGCTGCTGGCGATCGTTATGACCACCGTGATAGTCCCGCCCGCCCTGATCGCGGTTCTGCTCGCGGCCATAGGGATCACGACCGTATTGATCTCGGCTCCCCTGATCGTCGCGCTCGCGGTTGTCGCGGTCGAATTCACCGGCTGCTGCGTAATCGCGCGCGCTGGATCGACCGTAATCGCCACCATCCGACCGGAAATCGCGACCATAATCCTGCGAGTTCGGCCGACCGTAATAATCACCCGACTGACGATCCCGGGTATTGCGTTCGTAGACCATATGAGCCTCCTAATTGCTGTCCTGCGGCTGCCGGTCCCGTCGATCGATTTAGTGGATCGCGGTGCCGTACATTCCGAGGACTACAAACGCCAAGCCGGAGGATTGTTCCTGTATTTGCCGTAACTTGACGGCGACACGACGCAATGCTGCGACGACGCGCCAGACCGAGATTGGGTGGTCGCCTTGCTAAGCGGAGGACTACCTCAAGAGCCTGAGAACACAGGCCTGCCAAGCCAGTTGCATCCCCGAAATCGACCCGTTAAAGCCGCGATCATGGCCCATGGCCAACCGCGCGGGGCCGTAGCTCAGATGGGAGAGCGCTGCAATCGCACTGCAGAGGTCAGGGGTTCGATTCCCCTCGGCTCCACCAGCGCGCGGACCCGCTTTTGCCCATCCGACAATCCCGCGTCGGTCTGGCATCACGGTTCAACGTTTATCCCGTCGACGGGGTTTGATCGCTCATAACCATGACAACGCAACCGCGCCGGGCACTGGTCACCCAGTTCACGGCCGAGCCCGCCTGCTTTGAGCCGGTTCGCCGAGCGATATGAACCTTCTCGGCTCCGCTTATCGGTGATCGTCGGCCCAAACCTGTACGGGAGCCGACAAACACGTTCAGGAACGATGTCTCTCGATATCCGTATCAACCGCGCATCCCGATCGTCGGGTTCGAGAGGACATCTCATGAAGTTTACGCATCTCATCGCGGCCGGGTTGGCCTTCGCAACGCTTGGCCTCGGCGCCGCCGCTCCTGCCGAGGCGCAGCGCGATCGCGGGCACAGCCAGCAGTACCGCGACAATGATCGCCGTGGGGACCACCGTGGCGACCATCGCGGTGATCGCCGTGATTTCCGCCGCAACGATCATCGTGGCGATCGCCATGACGACCGGCGCTATCGCGGCCGTGGCAACGATCGTCGCAACTGGAACAACAACAATCGCCGTTGCCGCACCGAATGGCGCAACCATCGTCGCGTACAGATCTGCCGCTGATGCAAGCCGATCCGGCGCGTAGTATGACGCGCCGGCACCAGGCGGGCGGTGGCACGATGCCGCCGTCCGTCCCTGCATGTGAACCTTTGACGAGGATATGATCATGAAGCGTTTCTTCGGTACGGCCGCGGTGATTGCGGCAACGTGCCTTTCCGTTGCCACGCCCGCGCTCGCGCAGTCGCAGGCCGACGATGCGCGCTTTGCCGCCGCCCAGGCGCGGCTCGACAGCGAGTTGCAGATCTTCCGCACGGAATTCGATCGCTACCAGTCGGTGCGGGGCAATCGCGGCGGCGATGCGCCACAGAGCGGCTATCGCACCGCGCCGGATCGCAGCGGCGACTATCAGGAGGCCTATCCGGACGAGCGCGACGAGGGCAATTACGACCCTTCGCGTTATTATCGCGCTGGTCCGAACTATCAGGAGCGCGTGCTGGCGACCAACGACCGCGTCTATGCGGGGCAGGATGGCCGCTATTACTGCAAGCGCAACGACGGTACGACCGGGTTGATCATCGGTGCAGCCGGTGGCGGCATACTCGGCAACGTGATCGATGGCGGCCGTTCGCGGATCGTCGGCTCGCTGCTGGGCGCGGCCGCGGGTGGGCTCGCCGGGCGTGCGGTGGATCAGAACAACAGCCAGGTCCGCTGCCGCTGAGGTTGACGAGCTAGCTGCCTAACTGTTCCCCCGCGAAAGCGGGGGAACAGGAATCACAAGCGACACCGATCGTGGTCCTGGGCTCCCGCTTTCGCGGGAGAACAGTAGGCACGTAACCCTACTTCGCCGGCCCCAGCAGCTTCTGCGCGAAATACGTCATCTGCAGCGCCTGCAACCGGGCGCCCTGCTCGATATCCGCATCGCCCGAATGCCCGCCCGCGGTATCCTCGTAGAACAGATACGGCAGCCCGTATTCCTTCAGCCGCGCGGCGAACTTGCGCGCATGCTGCGGCCCGACGCGGTCGTCCTTGGTCGTCGTCCAGATATACGGCTCCGGATACGCGACGCCCTTCCTGATGTTCTGATACGGCGAGATCGTCTCGAGAAACGCCTTCTCCGCCGGCACGCTCACCGACCCATATTCGTCGACCCATGACGCGCCAGCCGCGATCCCCTCATACCGGATCATGTCGAGCAGTGGCACCTGGATCACCACCGCCTTCCACAGATCCGGATGCTGGTTGAACTCGACGCCCATCAGCAGCCCGCCGTTCGATCCGCCATAGATGCCGAGCTTGGCCGGGCTCGTGAGCTTCCGCGCGATCAGGTCCTGCCCGACAGCGGCGAAGTCGTCGTAGATCACCTGCCGCTTGGTCTTGCGCCCGGCGTCATGCCATTTCGGCCCGAACTCGCCGCCGCCGCGGATGTTGGCGAGCACGAAGCTGCCGCCGCGCTCGATCCACAGCTTGCCCGTCACCCCCGAATAATAGGGCGTCATCGACGATTCGAACCCGCCATAGGCGGTCATGATCGTCGGCGTCGTCCCGTCGAGCGCCACGCCCTTCCGGTGAACCACGAAATACGGAATTTTCGTCCCGTCCTTCGAGGTCGCCTCGAACTGCTCGACCTCTGCGTTCGACGCATCGAACTTGGCGGGCAGCGCCTTGACCTGCTTCGGCACGCCCGCCGGCCCTGCATCGAGCGACCAGAGCGTCGTCGGCTGGAGGAAACTCGTCACCTGCACGAACAGCGCATTGCTGCGATCGGTCGTGCTCGCCACGTCGACCGAGGCGTTGTCGGGCAGCGCCACCGCGCGGGACGTCCAGCCGTTCTTGGCGTGCGTGAACACCACCGCGCGGCCGCGGACATTATCGTAGACGCTGGCCACGACATGATCGCGCGTCACCGACACGCCGTCGACCGACTGCCGCGCGGTCGGCGCGAACACCAGCGTCGGCGTGAACCGCCTCTTGCGCACTTCAGCCAGCGGCGCCGACGCGATCGCGCCCGCCGGGATCTGGCCCCACGCCTCGCTGGTCGAGAAGATCACCTGTCCGTCGACCATGCCCGCCGGAAACACGCGCGCCGGAACGTCGAGCTTCACCAGCCCGGCCGGCGTGACGACATGTTTTTCGCCACCGAAGAAGGTCTGGCGTCGCTGGATCATCACCACGCGATTGCCCTGCCCGTCGGTCATCACGTCGGCATAGGTGCCGAGCTGGTCCGACGCCTCGCCGCGGAAGATCTCGCGCGCGGCGGTCAGCGGCTGGTCGCGCTTCACTTCCTTAACGACGAACGGATAGCCCGACGAGGTCATCGATCCCGCGCCCCAGTCGCGCGACACCATCAGCGTGTCGGCGTCGATCCAGGTCGCGCCCTGCTTCGACGTCGGCAGCACGAATCCGCCGGTGACGAACTGCCCCGCCTTCAGGTCGAACTCGCGATAGGTGACGGCGTCCTCGCCCCCCTCCGACAGCGCGACCAGGCACAGCCGCTCCTCGGGCGGCAGGCAGGACGCGCCCTTCCACACCCATTTCTTGCCCTCGGCCTTGCTCAGCGCATCGAGATCGAGCGTGGTCGTCCACGCCGGGTCCGCCTGCGCGTACCCCGCCTCGCTGGTCCACCGCCAGATTCCCTGCGGATGGTCGGCATCGCGCCAGAAATTATAGATCCGCCCGAACAGCTGGTTCGGCATCGGGATGCGATCCTTCGCCGACGCGATCGCCAGCGCCTCGGCGTAGAAGGTCTTGTAGCGGGGATCGTTCTGGAGCCGCGGGAGCGTCTTCGCATTCTCCGCCTCGACCCAGGCCAGCGGCTTCGCACCGTCCTTGTCCTCGAGCCAGATATACGGGTCGGCGGCGGTGTTCGTTTTGGTCATCGGTGCGACTTGGGCAAGCGCGGGACCGCCTGCAAGGTCGGCGCCACCGCTCAATATCGTCGCCGCAAGCATCGAAGCCAGAACTCGCATCACCGTATCTCCCTGAATTTCTTGGCACGATACATGCCGGGGTCTATCGCGGTCCGCAATGCAACCGGACCAGATATCGGCCGCCGACGGCCTGCCCAAGCCCCGCCGCTTCGTCGCCATCGCCGCGATCTCGGCTGGTACTGCGCTGACAATCATCGACGGCGGCATCGCCACCGTCGCGCTGCCGACGATCGCGCGCGACCTCGACGTCGGCAACAGCGCGGTGGTCACCGTGGTCACGGTGTACCAGCTGATCCTCGCGATGGCGCTGCTCCCGTTCTCCGGGCTCGGCGACCGCATCGGGCTGAAGCGCATGTACCAGTACGGCCAGTTGCTGTTCACAGTCGCAACGTTGCTGTGTTTCTTCGCGAAGAGCCTGCCGTTCCTGCTCGTCGTCCGCGCCGCGCAGGCCTTGGGTGCGGCGGCGGCGCTCAGCGTCTCGTCGGCGCTGATCCGCTCGATCTATCCCGCCAAGCAACTCGGCCGCGGGCTCGGCATCAACTCGGTGGTCGTGTCTAGCTCGGCCGCGCTGGCGCCGACAATCGGCGGGCTGGTGCTGGCGATCGCCCCGTGGCCGTGGGTATTCGCCAGCGCGGTGCCGTTCGCGATCGCCAGCCTCGTGCTCGGCCGCGCGCTCCCCGAACCGCAACGCCGTGACGAGCCGTTCGACGTGCTCGGCGCGGTGATGTGCGCGGCGATGATCGGGCTCGTCATCGGTGGTGCGGAAAGCGCGGTGCACGGCGACAGCCCGATCGTGTCCGCCGCAATCGTTGCGACCGGCGCGGTGATCGGGTGGTTCTTCGTGAAGCGCGAGCAGGGCGAAACCAAGCCGATCCTGCCGATCGACCTGCTCGCGCGGCCGGTGCTCGCGCTGTCGGCGATCGGTGCGTACACCGCGTTCATCGCGCAGATGACGCTGCTGCTGTCGACACCGTTCCGCCTGACGCACGCTTATGGCTTCAGCGCGGCGGAAGTCGGCGCGGCGATCGCACCGTGGCCGCTGGCGAACATGGTCGTCGCGCCGCTGTCGGGCTGGTTGTCGGATCGCTATCCGGCGGGGCTGCTCGGCGGGATCGGGATGAGCGTCTCGATCTGCGCGCTGCTGCTGCTCGCGTACATGCCGGCGGATCCGGGGTATTTCGATATCGCGTGGCGGATGGCGTTGTGCGGGTCGGGGTTCGGGATGTTCATGGCGCCGAATGCGCGGCTGATCATCGGGAGTGCGCCGCGCGAGCGCGCAGCGGCGGCAGGTGGTCTTGTGTCGACGGTACGGCTGGTGGGCCAGACGACGGGAGCGACCTTGGTCGCCGCCCTGCTGGCCATGGGCGTTGGCGCGGGCATGACCCCGCCGCTGGTAGCCGCAGGTCTCGCGCTGGTGGCGGGGTTGTGCAGCCTGTCGCGGCTCAGGCCCTCGATCCGCAACCCGCCGACCGAGGAAACGCAGGACGTGCAACCGGCGTCCCAGGCGCGGTGACCTCCTCCCTCTCCCCCTTCCGGGGAGAGGGTCGGGGTGAGGGGCAGCCAAGCAATGCTCCGCCCGGAACAGCCCCTCACCCCAGCCCTCTCCCCGGAAGGGGGAGAGGGAGCAAAAGTAGAACGTTCACCCGCGAAGGCGGGTGCCCAGACTGTGTCCCGCCTTCGCGGGGACGCATGCTTTTGGTTTGGGACACCAGCCCCCCAACGCCACCTCCCCGGCGGAGGCCGGGACCCAGTTGGAAAGGTCGACGTAATGAAGGACTGTGCTGCGTTAGCGACGTTCCCCAACTGGGCCCCGGCCTTCGCCGGGGTGGCGTGTAAGGTGAACGTTGCAGCCCAAATCAAAACGCCGCCGTCGCCTTAGCCTCCCCCATCATCGCCGCGCGCACCAAAGGAATCGGCGGCCCCCCATAACTCAGGAACTGGTCATGGAACGCCTTCCAGGCCTTCCGCCCACCCCGCGTCGCAGTCCAATCCGCCCGCAGCTTCCGGATCATCAACTTACCCATCGTATAGTTCAGATACGCCGGATCATACGTCCCCCGCGCCGCCTGTTGCCGGGCATTCCCCTCGTCCTGGTAACACTCGTCGACGAACATCCGGAACGACTGCTCCTGCGTCATCCCCCTGGCATGCATACGGATCGCCGACAGATACCGGCAGTCGCGCAGCAGAGCGTTCGAGATCTGCCCGACATGCGTCTCGGCATCGCCGTTGTTGAGCCCCGCCTCGAACATCATCTCCTCGGCATAATGCGCCCACCCCTCGGCAAAAGCGTACCCGACGAACAACCGCCCGAAGAGCGACGGCGACCGGTTCGCATACAGGAACTGGACGAAATGCCCCGGCATCACCTCGTGGACCGACGTAAACAACAGGTCGTCCTTGCCCGGCACGAATGCGTCCTGCACCGCCTTGGTCCAGCTCGGGTCGGGCGGCGAGATATAGTAGATCGACGGCACGCCCTTATCGAACGGTCCAGGCGGATCGATATACGCCGAGTTCTGCCGGTTATACGGCGGCGATTCCTCGACAAGCGCCTGCTCGGTCCCGGGGATCGTCACCAGGTCATGATCGACCACGAATTTCCGCAAGGTCGGGATCTGGCGCCGAGCCTCCGCGACCGGCCCACCGACCGGCTTATTCGCGTTCATCTTCGCCATGCAGCCGGCGATCGACAGCCCCTTGGCGAACACCCCGCACGCCTGCGCCAGCGCCGCCTGGTTGCGCTTCAGGTCGGCGACACCCGCCGCCTCGAGCGGGTCGAGTGGCGTATCGACGCCCTCGGTCATCGCCACCATCCGCGAGAACTTGTCCGCCCCCAGCGCGAAATCCTGCGTCGCGGTCGCCCGCTGGCCCTCGGTCCACGTCCCCAGATCACGCATCGCCGCCGCCGCCGCCTTCGCCGCGTCGGTCAGCTGCTTCTGCGCCGCCGCGTCCTTTACGCCGGCAAACGCCTTCACCGCGTCGCCGCCGTAGTAATCCGCAAAGCCGTTGAACGCCGCCGCCCCGAAATTGACGTAGCTCAACGGCATCGGCGCCTTCAAATTCGCCTTTATATTGCCCGCCGCCGCCGGGATCTTCTGGAAGAATGCGGTCAGCGCCTTCATCCGCGTCGGCGCATCGGCATAGTTGCGCGCGATATAGACGTTCGGATCGAGCCCCGCGCCGACATACCAGGACGGGTTATGATGCGGCTGGTCGGCGTCCTCCAGCCAGAACAGCTTCCCCTTGGCGACCTGCACCAGATAGTCGCGCTCGAACGCCTCGGCCGGCTTCAGGTCCTTGAACGCCCCCGCCTTGTCGATCGCGCCATGCAGGAAATCGGCCTGCCGCTTCAGCCCCGCAGCACTCCAGTCGCCCAGCCCGCCGTCATAGTCGTGCTTGCCCTGATAGACCGCGTTCGCCGGATCGATCTTGAACCAGCCGTCGATGAAGCCATCGCGGAACCCGGCCCAATCGCTCGTCGCAGCGGTCGTAGACGCAGCGGGAGACTGCGTGTTCGAAGGAGTCTGCGCGGGGCCGCACGCGCTCAAGGCCAGGACTGCGCCAAGCGCCGTCGTCAAAAGTCCGATCCGCATCCTGTCTCCAATTCCGATTCGTCGCCCCCATGCTGCCAGTCGAAGCCGCGTCGCGCCAGTGTGCGGAACGGCGCCCGCGCTGGGCCGTTGACCGCGCACCTGTTCGAACGACTGGAGAGCTTCATGCCCTACGTAAAGACCCGTGACGGTACCGATATTTACGTCAAGGATTGGGGCACGGGACGCCCGGTCGTCCTTACCCATGGCTGGCCGCTCAATGCCGACAGCTGGGACGCGCAGGCGATGGCATTGGCCCATGCCGGCTTCCGCGTGATCGCGTATGACCGCCGCGGGTTCGGCCGCTCGGGCCAGCCCTGGACCGGCTACGACTACGACACGCTCACCGACGATCTCGCCGACGTGATGGAAGCGACCGGCGCGAACACCGACGCGACGATCGTCGGCTTCTCGATGGGTGGCGGCGAAATTGCCCGCTACATGAGCCGCTACGACGGCAAGGGCGTGGTCGCCGCGGGGCTGATCGCGTCGGTGGTGCCGTACATGCTCAAGACCGACGACAATCCGCACGGCGTCGACGGGGAGACACTCGCCACGATCGGTGCAGGTATCGAGGACGACCGCCCGGCGTTCTTCAAGACCTTCCTCCAGCAGTTCTTCGGCGTCGGTTTCATCACCTCGCCGGTCAGCGACGAGGTCGTCGACTGGGCCTGGGGCCTAGCGATGCAGGCTGGCCTGCACCCGACGCTGGAATGCGCCAAGGCATTCGGCCACACCGACTTCCGCGCCGATCTGGCCGCATTCCGCGTACCGACGCTGATCGTGCACGGAACGAGCGACAAGACCGTACCGATCGACGCCACCGGCCGCGCCGCCGCCAAGGGCATCGCCGGCTCGCAGCTGGTCGAATATGACGGCGCCCCGCACGGCCTGACGGTCACAGAAAGCAACCGCTTCACGAACGACCTGCTGACCTTCCTGGGCAAGTAACGCCCCTCGTTCTTTCTTCAATATGACGAGAATCATGATCCAGGATTACAGGCGCTCGCCCGTAATCCTGGATCGAGGTGAAACCAGTACTAGGATCGGGAGGCCGTTCTGGCCGTGCTTACCGCTCGTGTAAACATTGTTCACAGTTTCTCGGGTACGACGTCCGTGTGGCTCTTTCGTCCCAAATTCGCGTCTCTCGCCGCACGATGCCATCGCGCAGAGCGTATCGAACCGCCATCGGCATCTCCGTTGCGGTCTTCCTCGGCTGGGTCATCACGATCAATGCCACGTCGACGATCGTCGTTTCATCCATCAACATCTGGTTCGTAACCGCAATCACGCTGCTCGGCGGTATGGCCGGGTTTTTCATCGGCAAAGTGATCGGCGTGGTCGAGGGCGGCGTCGGCCGTCACAGAGCGAAAGCACGACCATGGGTGGTCCACTACCTGATGGCGGCACTTGGCTTCGCCTGTGGCATGATCGTCGGCGCGACGGTCGCCTACCGAATGGTGGAAATTGTCCTGTTCTGGCAATCGGACGAACCCGTCGTCCCTACGACCTTCCCCATACACGCGGTGGGACTGGCAAAGGCAACACCCATCCTCTCGATCGGATCGGAGGGTGAGCGTGACGATATTCGCATATCCAAACGCGATTACGAAGTACTGACGGCTGTCGGCCCGCTTCGCCGGCCGTGGCGTTATTGCATCACCCTCAAGCGCCAAGCGACTTACGAGGCCGTTCGCGTATGGCGACCCGGCTCACGCCGTTCCGGACCACAAACGGTGTTCCCGTGCCCGCCTTATGCGCAATGGTGGTAAGCCGAACTCAGTTACCCAAGGGTACGATAACTTCGTCCGGATGCGCAACGTTCAGTTCCTTGCGGACCATCTCGTCGACCATGTCCGGGTTCGCATGATCCGGGTTCAGCAGCGCCACCCGGTTCTTCAGCACTTCGCGCTTGCGGTCGAGCACGGCGTAATCCCGCTCCCGCTTCGCAAGCTGGCGCTTGTAGTCGCCATACGCGAACATCCCGTTCGGCCCGAGCACGGCATACGCACCGAAGAACGCCATCAGCGTCAGCCCCAGCGCCGGCCACGCGGCCTTGCGCATCGTCTTCCGCAGCTTGCTGGTCTTCGTCGTCACCCGTGCCATGCTCGTCCTCCGGTAGTCCTCCGTCACCCCGGACTTGTTCCGGGGTCCACCGCTCCGCACACTCTAATCTCTCGAATATGCGGGACCGTGGATGCCGGAACAAGCCCGGCATGACGGATGGGGTGGGTCAATCAGCCGCCGATCAGGATATCACGACCCGCGTACCGCGCGGCGTCGCCCAGCTCTTCCTCGATCCGGATCAGCTGGTTGTACTTCGCCAACCGGTCCGACCGCGCAAGGCTACCCGTCTTGATCTGACCGCAGTTGGTCGCGACCGCCAGATCGGCGATCGTCGAATCCTCGGTCTCGCCCGAACGATGCGACATCACCGCTGTATACTTCGCACGCTGCGCCATCGACACCGCCTCCAGCGTCTCGGTCAGCGTGCCGATCTGGTTGACCTTCACCAGCAGCGAGTTCGCGATACCCTGGTCGATCCCACGCTTCAGACGCTTGGGGTTGGTCACGAACAGATCGTCGCCGACCAGCTGAACCTTGTCGCCGATCAGATCGGTGAGCGTCTTCCAGCCCTCCCAATCGTCCTCGCCCATGCCGTCCTCGATCGAGAAGATCGGGTAACGCCGCGTCAGGTCCGCCAGATACTCCGCCATCTCGGCGCTCTCGAGGATCCGGCCCTCACCCGAAATGTCGTACTTGCCGTTCTTGTAGAATTCGGTCGCTGCGCAATCGAGCGCGAGCATCACGTCCTCGCCGGGCTTGTACCCCGCCTTCTCGATGCTCGACATGATGAAGTCGAGCGCCTCGGTCGTGCTGCCGATGTTCGGTGCGAAGCCGCCCTCGTCGCCGACGCTGGTCGACAGGCCCTTCTCGCTCAGGCCCTTCTTCAGCGTGTGGAAGATCTCCGAGCCGCAACGGACCGCCTCGAGGATGTTCGATGCACCGACCGGCACGACCATGAACTCCTGGAAGTCGATCGGGTTGTCGGCATGCTCGCCGCCGTTGATGATGTTCATCATCGGCACCGGCAGCAGATGCGCCTGCACGCCGCCGACATAGCGGTACAACGGCAAACCGCGTGCTTCGGCCGCGGCCTTGGCGACGGCGAGGCTGACGCCGAGGATCGCGTTCGCGCCCAGCCGGCCCTTGTTCTCGGTCCCGTCGAGCTCGATCATCGCCCGATCGAGGTCCGACTGGTCCTCCGCGTCCATGCCGAGCACGGTGTCGGTGATCTCGTCGTTGACCGCGTCGACCGCGCCATCGACGCCCTTGCCGCCCCAGCGGGTCTTGTCGCCGTCACGCCGCTCGACCGCCTCGTGCGCGCCGGTCGAGGCGCCCGACGGGACGGCTGCGCGACCGAAGCTGCCGTCTTCGAGCAGCACGTCGACCTCGACGGTCGGATTGCCGCGGCTGTCGAGGATCTGGCGTGCATGAAGGTCGATGATTGCGGTCACGTAACGATGCTCCTACAAATCCCGGTGCCGGGTCGTTCGCGCTGCCTCTACCGTCTCGCGCCATTGCGGGCAATCGCGCGGATATCCGAGAACAGTGTCGTGCAATCGCGCGGCGGTTCGGGAACCGTGCTCCGGCGGCGGTGTTGAGGGCGTAACAATTCTGAAAGGGACCGTCATGGCCGACTCCAGCGTAAACGATACCGTCAACGACCTGAAAACGACCGCGAACCACGTCGGTACCGAGCTCGGCAAGACGATCGAGAACGAGGTCGGCAATGCCTCCGGCAAGACTGCCGACGCCAAGCAGGCGATAAAGGAAAGCGCCAGCAAGTACAGCGCGCAGGCCGCCGACAAGGCGCGCACCTTCGCCGAGGACGGCAAGGCCCGTGCCAGCGGCGCACTGGAGCAGATCGCCCAGCTGCTGACCGACGCCGCCGGCCAGGTCGACGAGAAGCTCGGCTCGCAGTACGGCGGCTATGCCCGCAGCGCCGCCGACAGCGTCTCGGGTTTTGCCGACCAGGTGAAGGCGAAGGACATCGACGAGCTGGTCGACGACGCCCGCGAACTGGTGCGCAAGTCGCCAGCGATCGCAGTCGGCGCCGCAGCAGCCATCGGCTTCGTCATCGCGCGACTGGTCCAGTCGGGCGTCGACGCCAACCCAAAGGCCTGACGCCTTGTCCGATCCCGTGATGCTGACCGACGAAGACGAAAGCCTTTCGTCGATCGTCGGCCGGCTGGCGACCGAGACGAAGAGTCTCGCGACCGCGGAAGTCGCTGTCTACAAGGCGAAGTTCGGCGAGACGGCCAGCGCGTACAAGTCGGCGGCGATGTTCTTCGCGGTCGCCGGCGTGCTGGCGCTGGCCGCGCTGATCGCACTGCTGGTCGGTGCGATCTTGACGCTGGCAACGCTGGTAGGGCCTGGATGGTCGACCGTGATCGTCGTCGTTGCGGTGCTGGCGCTGGCCGGCATCCTGGCGATGATCGGCAAGTCGAAGCTTCAGACCAAAAGCGAGCCCGTATCATGACATCCGCCAAAGTCGCCGCCGCAGAGATCGAAGCTGCCCTCGCCCGCCAGCGCGTCATGATGACGGTCGGGCAGCTGCAGGATCGGCTCAACCCGCGGAAGCTCGCGCTCAACGCCAGCCGCGACGTCGCCGATGCCGGCACCGCCGCGCTGACCGCGAGCGTCGAGACGGTGAAGCGCAATCCGGGGCCGACCGCGGGGTTTGCCGCGGTCGCCGGGCTGTTTCTCGCGCGGCACCGGATCGTCGGACTCTTCCGCCGCGGGCGCTGACTGCACTGACTGCGGTCACCGCATTGAAACCTTGAAGTCCCGGCTCGCGTTGAATCCCCATTGAATTGAACGGCGAGCAGCTTGCCATCAGAAGGACATTTCCATGACCGACGCAAAGACCACCGCAAACGAAGCCGCCCACGAGACCGAAAGCCGTCTGCGCGAAGGCCTCGACACCGTCCGCGAGACCGCATCGAAGGTCTATCACGACGCCGGCGACAAGGCCTCTGAGGTTCTCGAAGTCTCGCGCGAGAAGACCAAGCGCGTCGTCAACAATCTCGAGTCGAACCCGCTCGGCATCCTCGTCGGCGGCCTCGCCGTCGGCGCGCTCGCCGGCGCGCTGATCCCGCGTTCGGCGCGCGAGAAGGAATTGCTCGCCCCGGTCGGCAAGCGTCTCAGCGAGACCGTCGCCGACGCCACCGCCGCCGCCAAGGCTGCGGGCCAGTCGGAACTCGGCGAACTCGGCCTCACCAAGGACAATGCGCGCGGTCAGGCCAAGGGTCTGCTCGAAGGCGTCGTCAAGGCGCTGACCACCGCGGGTACTGCAGGTGCGAAGGCCGTTTCGCAAAAGCCAGCTGTCTAAATAGAGACCGCTAAGGGTTCAAAGCGCGGGTCGAACACGCTAGGGCATCTGCAACCTCCCTCCCAAGGACAAGCAGCGCATGAGCAAGCTCCACCTCGTATTCGGCGGCCGCGTCAGCGACCCGCGCACCCTGGATTTCAACGATCTGAGCAAGATCGAATTCGTCGGCGTTTTCCCCGATTATGCCAGCGCGGAGAAGGCCTGGCGTGCTGCGGCGCAGCGTACGGTGGACGATGCGGAGATGAAGTTTGTTGTGGTGCATCTGCACCGGATGCTCGAGCCTAACCTGGGCGCGACTGCAGCCTGAACCACCCCCTGAGCCGTCATTCCCGCGTAGGCGGGGACCCATATTGGCTAACGTCGCGAACTGATCGCAGCAATATAGGCTATGGATCCCCGCCGGCGCGGGGATGACGATGTTGAACGACAGCACATCTGCCGTCGTCGACCTAAGCTTGTGCTCAAAAACTAACGAAATTGGCACAGCGCAAAACAACTTGCCCTCACCCTTCCCACGGCAAAGCAGCCGCGGGCCCCTTCCCTCTCCCAACGGGAGAGGGAGAGACGCCAAAGGCGGCGACGGGTGAGGGCACGCCCAGCAGTGCTCCCGGCACCCGTTGCGCTGGCTTGTTAACCGACGCATTCCGCTCACGCGCTGCCCCCCGCAGATAGGTAGAGAAGATATACGCCGGTACAGCCGACGAAGGCGCACAAGCGCACCCTTCCCCCCCGTTCGTGCTGAGTAGAGACCGAGTAGGCGCGAAGAGCCGTATCGAGGGGCTCGTATCGAAGCACCGGTTCCACGCGCCAACCCATCCTTCGATACGCCGCTTCGACAAGCTCAGCAGCTACTCAGGACGAACGGTATGGGGGCTCAAGCAGCCCGGTAATGCCAAAGCAACAACGGCCGAGCCAGCACCAGCCCCGCCAAGAACCCACCGATATGCGCCCCGATCGCAATGGGCCCGCTAGCCCCTACCGAAGCGCCAAACCCGGCCAGCCCCATCAGCAACTGGATCCCGATCCACGCCGCGGCAAGCCACACCAAATGCACGACCCCAGCCGGCACCGGCCCGATCGCCTGCGCCCGCCGCTCGCCATACAGCAGCGCATAAGCCCCCACGACCGCCGAAATCGCGCCCGAAGCACCAATCATCGGCGCGGTGGAGTCAGGCCCGAACACCCAATGCCCCGCCGCCGCCGCATACGCGCCCAGCACGTACAGCACGACCAGACCGACCGTCCCCAGCGCCTTCTCGACGAACTGCCCGCAATACACCAGCATCACGAGGTTCAGCGCGATGTGCGCCCAGCCGCCATGGATCAACGTAGCCGTCAGCGGCGTCGCCCAGGACGGCACGACGAACATATGCTCGCTCGGAATACCGAGATCGGTCATCCGCAACGGGATGAACCCGGCGTTCACCGCCCAGTAGCCAAGCGACCCGCTCAGCACCAGAAATCCCGAGACGATGACCGTCACGATCGTGATGATCGCCGTCGCCCGCGTCTCGAAGAGTTGCATAGGGCTCAGATGAACTCGATCTTGGAGACGACGTAATAACGCTCGCCGGCCGGCACCGTGACCTCGACCTCTTCGTCGAGCTTCCGCCCGATCAGCCCGCGACCCAGCGGCGAATTGTACGAGATGCGGCCCGTCTTGGCGTTAGCCTCGGTCTGGCCGACGATCTGATACTTCACCGGCTTGTCGTTCTCGTCAAGCAGCGTCACCGTCGCGCCGAACACGACCTTGTCGCCCGACAGGTCCTTCGGATCTATGATCTGCGCGCGGCTCAGCTTATCCTCGATGTCGGAGATCGATGCCTCGACCTGACCCTGACGCTCCTTCGCAGCATGATATTCCGCGTTCTCGCTCAGATCGCCGTGCGCGCGCGCCTCTTCGATCGCGTCGACGATCGTCGGACGTTCGGCCTTCAGGCGCTTGAGATCCGCGCTAAGCGTCTCATAGCCTTCCTGCAGCATCGGCATCTTTTCGACGGTCGCCATCATCTCGTCCCCAAATTCATTTCCCCGCGCGGGGCGCCATAACGGCCCCGCCCACACATCACGCTTATGTCGGGATCAGTTGTGCGACTGCGAATAATAGGATTGCAGGGGCCGTACTTCAAGGCTGTGCGTCGAAAGCTTGGCAATCGCCTTCGCCGCCTCGAGCGAAGCGGGCGCGGTCGTGAAGTACGGAATGCGCTGCCCCAGCGCGGAAGCACGGATCGGCTGCGAGTCCTTCAGGCTCTGCCACCCCTCGGTGGTGTTGAAGATCAGCGCGATATCGCCGTCCTTGATCCGGTCGACGATATGCGGCCGCCCCTGCGCGACCTTGTTGACCTTCTCGACCGGCAACCCAGCGCGCGCCAGATGATCCGCCGTCCCACCGGTCGCGACGATCGAGAAGCCGGTATCGACCAGCGCCTTCACCGCCTCGACGATCATCGCCTTGTCGCCGTCCTTCACACTGACGAACACATTGCCCTTGGTCGGCAGGATCGTCCCCGCGCCAAGCTGCGCCTTGGCAAAGGCGATCGTGAAATCGGGATCGATTCCCATGACTTCGCCGGTCGACTTCATTTCCGGCGACAGCACCGGATCGACGCCAGGGAACTTGTTGAAGGGGAACACCGCCTCCTTCACCGCATAATAGTCGATATGCCGGTCGATCTTCGGAAGGTTGACCAGCTTCTCGCCCGCCATGACGCGTGCGGCGATCTTGGCGATCGGCGCACCGATCGCCTTGGCGACGAACGGCACGGTACGCGACGCGCGCGGATTGACCTCGATAAGGTAGACCAGGCCATCCTTCACCGCGAACTGGATGTTCATCAGCCCGACCACCGACAAGGCATGCGCGAGCGCCACCGTCTGCCGCTCGATCTCGGCGATGATCTCCGCCGACAACGAATATGGCGGGATCGAGCACGCCGAGTCGCCCGAATGGACGCCCGCTTCCTCGATATGCTGCAACACGCCCGCGACCACCACGTCGGTGCCGTCGCAGATCGCATCGACATCGACCTCGATCGCATCGCGCAGATACTGGTCGATCAGCACCGGTGAGTCGCCCGACACCTGCACCGCGGTCGCGATGTAATGCTCGAGCTGCCCGATTGTATCGACGATCTCCATCGCCCGGCCACCGAGCACATAGGAAGGCCGCATCAGCACCGGATAGCCGATCCGCTCCGCCGCGGCGACCGCCTCGTCCCGGCTCCGCGCCAGGCCATTGGCCGGTTGCAACAGCCCGAGCTTGGTGATCAGCGCCGCGAACCGCTCGCGGTCCTCCGCCAGATCGATCGCGTCGGGCGTCGTCCCCAGGATCGGAATGCCCGCAGCCTCGAGCGCGCGCGCGAGGTTCAGCGGCGTCTGCCCGCCGAACTGCACGATCACGCCCACAAGCGTGCCGTTCTGCTGCTCGACATGCAGGATCTCCAGCACGTCCTCGGCGGTCAGCGGCTCGAAATACAGCCGGTCGCTAGTGTCGTAATCGGTCGACACCGTCTCCGGGTTGCAATTGACCATGATCGTCTCATAGCCCGCATCCGCCAGCGCGAAGCACGCATGGCAGCAGCAATAATCGAACTCGATCCCCTGCCCGATCCGGTTCGGCCCGCCGCCCAGGATCACGATCTTCTTGCGATCGGTCGGCTCGGACTCGTTCTCGGGCTCGCCAAAGCTCGGCGCCTCGTAGGTCGAATACATATACGGCGTCTTCGCATCAAATTCGGCCGCGCACGTATCGATCCGCTTGAACACCGGCCGCACGCCGAGCTTCAGGCGATGCTGGCGCACCTCCTCCTCGGTCACGCCACCGGTCATCGCCTTGACGACCTCGTGAATCAGCCCCGAGCCACGCGCGATCCCGCGGTTCATGTCGCGCAGATTGGCGGATTGCAGCGCCAGCCATGCGAGCCGCTTGTCGCTGAACCCCATGCTCTTCAGGCGGCGCATACCGGGCGCGTCGATCGGCAAGCCGTCCTTCATCACCTCGGCCTCGGCTGCGATGATCTCGGCGATCCGCTCCAGGAACCACGGATCATACTTGGCGATCGCATGCACCTCGGCAACCGTGAAACCCTCGCGCAACGCTTGAGCCGCGACCAGCAACCGGTCCGGCGTCGCGACGGCCAGCGCCGCCTCGATCTCCGCACGCGGCGCGCCGACCAGATGATCGACCTGGTTGAACCCCGACAGGCCCGTCTCGAGCCCACGCAACGCCTTCTGCATCGATTCGTGGATGTTGCGACCGATCGCCATCACCTCGCCGACCGACTTCATCGCGGTGCCGAGCGTGTTCGACGCGCCCTTGAACTTCTCGAACGCAAACCGCGGAATCTTCGTGACAACGTAATCGATCGTCGGCTCGAATGCGGCGGGCGTTGCCCCCGTAATGTCGTTCTCGATCTCGTCGAGCGTGTAGCCGACCGCCAGCTTCGCCGCGACCTTCGCAATCGGGAAGCCGGTCGCCTTCGACGCCAGCGCGGACGAGCGCGAAACACGCGGGTTCATCTCGATGACGACCAGCCGGCCGTCCTTCGGATTCACTGCGAACTGGACGTTCGAACCGCCTGTTTCAACACCGATTTCACGCAACACCGCGATCGATGCGTTGCGCATGATCTGGTATTCCTTGTCGGTCAGCGTCAGCGCCGGCGCGACCGTGATCGAGTCCCCGGTGTGGACGCCCATCGGATCGACGTTCTCGATCGAGCAGATGATGATCGCGTTGTCGTTGCGATCGCGCACCACCTCCATCTCGTATTCTTTCCAGCCGAGCAGCGATTCCTCGATCAGCACCTCGGTGGTCGGCGACAGATCGAGCCCGTTGCGGACGATCGCGATGAACTCCTCGCGATTATACGCGATGCCGCCGCCCGAGCCGCCCATCGTGAAGCTCGGCCGGATGATCGACGGAAGCCCCGTCTTCTCAAGCCCTTCGAGCGCTTCTTCAACAGTATGTGCGATCGCCGAGCGCGCGCTTTCCAGCCCGATCCGGTCCATCGCATCGCGGAACTTCAGCCGGTCCTCCGCCATGTCGATCGCATCGGCATCCGCCCCGATCATCGTCACGCCGAACTTCTCGAGCGTACCGTCATGGAACAGCGCGAGCGCGGTATTCAGCGCGGTCTGCCCACCCATCGTCGGCAGGATCGCGTCCGGGCGTTCCTTCTCGATGATCTTGGCGACGATCGCGGGCGTGATCGGCTCGACATAGGTCGCGTCGGCCAGCTCGGGATCGGTCATGATCGTGGCGGGGTTCGAATTGACGAGGACGATACGATAGCCCTCCTCCTTCAACGCCTTGATCGCCTGCGTGCCCGAATAATCGAACTCGCACGCCTGGCCGATGACGATAGGTCCTGCGCCGATGACGAGGATCGAGGTGATGTCGGTGCGTTTTGGCATTAGAAGTGACGCTCCGCGACTAATTTAATAAAATCAAACGCTTCTTTGGTTAAGCGAATGGACTGGGATTGCTTATCGCCGATCTCGCGATCGGCAGATCCATACGTGTCGATCTGGACGAACTTCTCTCCGTCCGCATCGCCAGCTCTAACAACAGCTCGAACGTCACTATGCTTCGCCTCGCGAACGACAGGTTCGTAAGTGAACTCTCGGATCGTGGCCATTTGGAATCTTTCGGTAGAATTTCTGTGCTCGGACCGCTTAAGTTAACGACCCTACAAAGCGCTTGAACAGATATAGGCTGTCCTGCGGTCCTGGGCTCGCTTCCGGATGATATTGCACGCTGAATGCGTTCCGGTCGGTCAGTTCCAGCCCCGCGTTCGACCCGTCGAACAGCGACACATGCGTCTCGCGAACGTTCGCCGGCAGGCTGTCGCGCTCGACTGCGAAGCCGTGGTTCATGCTGGTGATCTCGACCGCACCGTCGGACAGGCGCTTGACCGGGTGGTTGGCGCCGCGGTGGCCCTGGAACATCTTGGTCGTGGTCGCGCCGACCGCGAGGCCGAGCAGCTGGTGGCCGAGGCAGATGCCGAACAGCGGCTTGCCCGTCTCCAGCAGCTGGCGGATCACCGGCACCGCGTATTCGGCGGTCGCGGCGGGATCGCCGGGGCCGTTCGACAGGAAGATGCCGTCGGGGGCGAGCGCCATCACGTCGTCGAAGCTGGCGGTGGCGGAGACGACGGAGACCTTCGCGCCCGCCTCGACGAGGTTGCGGAAGATGTTGCGCTTCGAACCGTAATCGATCGCGACGACGTGGGGCTTCTCGCCTCCCCTCCCGCTTGCGGGAGGGGATTGAGGGGTGGGCTCGCGCTCACCTGCCGGGGGGACGGTCGAGGAGTGCTCAACCGCACCGTCGTCTGTCGAGGAGGCCGGGAGCCCACCCCCGGCCCCTCCCGCTTGCGGGAGGGGGGAAGAAGAATAGCCGAAGCCCAGCTTCCATGTCCCGCCGGGCGCATCCTCACCCCAGCCATAATGCATCTCGGTCGACACATCCTTGGCGAGGTCCATCCCCTCCAGCCCCGGCCATGCGCGCGCCATCGCCAGCAACGCCGCCACATCGAACTCGCCACTCGCCGAATGCGCGATCACCCCACTGGGCGCCCCCGCCACCCGGATCCGCCGCGTCAGCGCACGCGTATCGACGCCCGACAGGCCGATCCGCGCATGCCGCTTCATCCAGCCATCGAGTCCCTCGACGGCACGGAAGCTCGACGGTTCGGTCACGTCCTCGCGGACGATGATGCCGAGCGCGTGCGGATCGTCCGCCTCGATATCGTCGGGGTTCGCGCCGACGTTGCCGATATGCGGAAACGTGAAGCAGATCATCTGTCCGGCGAAGGACGGGTCGGTCAGCACCTCCTGATAGCCGGTCATCGCGGTGTGGAAGCACACTTCGCCGACCGCACTGCCCTCCGCGCCGAACCCGCGACCCCAGATCACGTCGCCATTGGCGAGGACGAGGACGCCGGTGGCGCCGGCTGGCTTTGCCACAGGCACGGGTGTTGGCAGGGCGTCGGCCATCAGGCTGGGCACTCTCTTTAGATTGTCGATGTCGCTAAGTGGTGTCCGCTAAGGCCGCCGCGCCGCAGCGTCAATCTGTTAAACATTCGGCGGACGCGCTATCCCATCGGGCTATCCCGAACCGCCTGAAAGACCAGTACATGATTCGCGACGACATCAAGGCTGCGCAGCTGACCGCCATGAAGGCCGGCGACAAGCAGAGCCGCAACGCTATCTCGTTGATCCAGGCCGCGATCAAGAACCGCGACATTGAGGCGCGGACCGGAAAGGTGCCCGAGAGCGACGACGCGCTGGTGATCGAGGTGCTGCAGAAGATGGTCAAGCAGCGCCGCGAGTCGATCGAGATGTTCTCGAAGGGCGGCCGCCAGGAACTCGCCGATGCGGAGACCGCGGAGGTGGCGGTGATCGAACGCTTCCTGCCGCAGCAGATGAGCGAGGCGGAAACGACCGCCGCGATCGAGGCGATCAAGGTAGAGCTCGGCGCGACCGGCATGAAGGACATGGGTCGCGTGATGGCCGAACTGAAGGCCCGCCACGCAAGCGAGCTGGACATGAGCAAGGCGAGCGGCCTGGTAAAGGCGGCGCTGTCGTAAATGCATAAAGACGGCCCCCTTCTTCCTCCCCTCCCGCAAGCGGGAGGGGACCGAGGGGTGGGCCCGCGCCATCGCCTGGACCGACCAACCGAGAGGGCCCGCGACCTCCGCAACGAAGCGACGAATGCCGAGCAGATGTTATGGCGTCAGCTGAAAGGCTCCAGGTTGCAGGATCTCAAGTTCAGCCGCCAGATGCCAATCGCCGGGTATTTCGCCGACTTCGTATGCCGCTCGCACAAGCTGATCGTGGAGCTAGACGGCAGCCAGCATGTCGAAGCCCAACCTCATGACGACGTCCGCACGAAGCAGCTCGAAGCCACAGGCTACCGCGTCATCCGCTTCTGGAACAACGATCTGACCTCGAACATGCCCGGCGTATTGGAGACCATTCTGAGCGCTGCGATCGCAACCGAGCGCGTGCCCACCCCCCAACCCCCTCCCGCAAGCGGGCGGGGGAGCTCTGTCGTGGGCGGGGCGAACTAATGGCCCTAACCCCACAATTCCTCGACGAACTCCGCGGCCGCACGTCGCTCTCGGCGCTCGTCGGCAAGACCACCAAGCTCACCAAGGCCGGCCGCGAGCACAAAGGCTGCTGCCCGTTCCACAACGAGAAGACGCCCTCCTTCTACGTCAACGACGACAAGGGCTTCTACCACTGCTTCGGCTGCTCCGCGCACGGCGACGCGATCAAGTGGATGACCGACCAGCGCGGCCTCCCCTTCATGGACGCCGTGAAGGAGCTCGCCCAGGCGGCGGGAATGGACATGCCCGCGATGGACCGCCAGTCCGCCGCCAAGGCCGAACGCGCCAAGGGCTTGCACGAGGTCATGTCCGACGCCGCCGACTGGTTCACCGAGCAGCTCAACGGCCTCCCCGGCACCGACGCGCGCGCGCTCCTCGACCGCCGCGGGATCAGGCCCGAGACGGCGCGCGCGTTCGGCATAGGGTTCGCCCCCGACAGCCGCGGCAAGCTCAAGACCGCGCTGAAGGACTACGGCGACCCCATGCTGGTCGAGTCCGGCATGCTTATCTCGGTCGAGGGCAAGGACCCGTACGACCGGTTCCGCGGCCGCCTGATGATCCCGATCCGCGACCCCCGCGGGCGGACGATGGCGTTCGGCGGGCGCGTGCTCGACGGCGGCGAGCCGAAGTACCTCAACTCCCCCGACACCCCGCTCTTCGACAAGGGCCGCACACTCTACAATCTCGACAAGGCCGCCCCCGCCTCGCGCAAATCCGGCCGCGTGCTGGTGGTCGAGGGCTATATGGACGTCATCGCGCTCGCTCAGGCCGGCTTTAGCGAAGCGGTCGCCCCGCTCGGCACCGCGCTGACCGAAGCGCAGCTCGAACGGCTGTGGCGGATGGTCGACGTGCCCCTGCTCTGCTTCGACGGCGACGGCGCCGGCCAGAAGGCGTCGCTCCGGGCCGCCCACCGCGCGCTCCCGCTGCTCGCGCCCGGCCGCAGCCTCGCCTTCGTCACGCTCCCGCAAGGCCAGGACCCCGACGATCTCGTCCGCGCCGGCGGTCCCGGTGCGTTCGAGGCGTTGCTGAAAACCCCGGAACAGCTCGTCGACCGGCTCTGGGCGTCCGAAGTCGCCGCCGAGGCGCTCGACACCCCCGAACAGCGCGCCGGCCTCAAGCGCCGCCTCCACGAACTCGCGGAAGGCATCGCCGACCCGTCGGTGAAGCAGCAATATCACGCCGAGTTCAAGAACCGCTTCTACGAGCATTTCAAACCCGCACGTGTTCCGTTCACTCCCCGCGGCGAGCGGCCCAGTGGCGGCTGGAAGCCCCCCGCTGCGCCGGTCACCGCCGACGCGAAGGCTTTCCGGGCAATCGGTATTGACCACGCGCTGGCAAAGCCCATTCTCGCCGGCCTTATCCGCCATCCAGCCGAGATTACTCGCCATATGGAGGTTCTAGGATCGCTTCGCCTGCTAGATGGTGAGCTTGGGCGGCTGTTCGAAACGGTCGTAGATGTTGCACTTGAGGACCAAAAGCTTGATAGCGGACGACTGCTTACCATATTGGCAGGGTCCGGTTTCAAATCAGTCGCGAGTGACCTGTTGAGAGCCGATACGATGCCTTTTTCGTTTACGCAGACCGTAGCTGATCCAGCTCGTGTCCGATCCGATCTCGACGAGGCCATCATGATCATGGTGGCTAGACCTGAGGTAGATGCGGCGTTGGCTGGGGTTAATAAGGAAGAGGTCACTCTTTCTGCGGCCGCGTTTGAGCGACAGATGGCATTGGTGAAAGAAAAACTGGCGTTGGAAGTCCGACTTGCAAATCTTGTACAGTCGAACGAAGACGCCCGAGCGTTGGGTACCGAGGGCGATTGATGGCTAAGGCGAACATGGCGGAACCCGCCGAGACGAACGAAACCGGCGATGCGCCGCTGATCGACATGAACGATGCGTCGATCAAGAAGGTCATCGCGCGCGCCAAGAAGCGCGGCTACATCACCTATGAGCAGCTCAACGAAGCGCTGCCGCAGGGCGAGATGTCGTCCGACCAGATCGAGGACATCAGCGCCGCGCTGAGCGAGATGGGCATCAACATCGTCGAGAATGACGAAGCCGGCGAGGACGGCGAGACCGAGCCTGCCAAGGACGACGAGGACGAGCCGGAGGCCGCCGACGCGGATGCCGACACGGGCCCCGCGATCGAAAAAAAGAAAGAGACCATCGATCGCACCGACGATCCGGTCCGCATGTACCTGCGCGAGATGGGCGCGGTCGAGCTGCTCAGCCGCGAGGGCGAGATCGCGATCGCCAAGCGCATCGAGGCTGGTCGCGACACGATGATCCTCGGCCTGTGCGAATCGCCGATCACCTTCAACGCGATCATCGACTGGTCGACCGCGCTGAACGAGGGCACGATGCAGCTGCGCGAGATCATGGATCTCGACGCGATGCTGTCGAAGGACCCCGCGCCCGAAGCGATGGCCGAGGACGGCGAAGCCGACGACGGAGAGATCAGCGAGAAGAACGCGGGCCCTTCGTTCAAGGAAGAGGCCGAGCCCGAAGAGCCGTCCGCCGACGAGGACGAGGACGGCGAGCGCCGCGCCCCGCGCGCATCGGACGACGAGGAGGAGGACAACACCCTCAGCCTCGCGCAGATGGAAGAGCAGCTGAAACCGATCGCGCTCGAGCGGTTCGCCAGCATCACCGCGCTCTACAAGAAGTTCAGCAAGATCCAGCAGTTGCGCGTCGATGCGATGGGCATCGGCGGCGATTTCTCCGCGGCCGACGAGCGCAAGTATCAGAAGCTGCGCGAGGAACTCACGGCGGAAGTCGAGAGCGTCCAGTTCCACAACGCCAAGATCGAATATCTGGTCGATCAGCTCTATGCCTATAACCGTCGCCTGACCGCGCTGGGCGGCCAGATGCTGCGCCTCGCCGAGCGCCACAAGGTGCCGCGCAAGGACTTCCTCGATCGCTATATCGGTCACGAGATCGACGAGAACTGGCTGACCACGGTCAACAAGGTCGACAAGAAGTGGACCGCGTTCGTTGCGAACGAGGGCGAGGCGGTCGAGCGCATCCGTGCGGAAATCGCCGACATCACGCAGCAGACCGGCATGGCGCTCACCGAGTTCCGCCGGATCGTCAACATGGTCCAGAAGGGCGAGCGCGAGGCGCGTATCGCCAAGAAGGAGATGGTCGAGGCGAACCTGCGGCTGGTGATCTCGATCGCCAAGAAATACACGAACCGCGGCCTGCAGTTCCTGGATCTCATCCAGGAGGGCAATATCGGCCTGATGAAGGCGGTCGACAAGTTCGAGTATCGCCGCGGCTACAAGTTCAGCACCTATGCGACGTGGTGGATCCGCCAGGCGATCACCCGCTCGATCGCGGACCAGGCGCGGACCATCCGCATCCCGGTCCACATGATCGAGACGATCAACAAGCTGGTCCGCACCAGCCGCCAGTTCCTCCACGAGCAGGGCCGCGAACCGACCCCGGAGGAGATGGCCGAGCGCCTCTCCATGCCGCTGGAGAAGGTGCGCAAGGTGATGAAGATCGCCAAGGAGCCGATCAGCCTCGAAACGCCGATCGGCGACGAGGAGGATTCGCACCTCGGCGACTTCATTGAGGACAAGAACGCGATCATCCCGGTGGATGCCGCGATCCAGGCGAACCTCAAGGAGACGGTGACGCGGGTGCTGGCGTCGCTGACGCCGCGCGAGGAGCGCGTGCTGCGCATGCGCTTTGGCATCGGCATGAACACCGATCACACGCTCGAGGAAGTCGGCCAGCAGTTCTCGGTGACCCGCGAGCGCATCCGTCAGATCGAGGCGAAGGCGCTGCGGAAGCTTAAGCATCCGAGCCGGTCACGGAAGATGCGGAGCTTCCTCGACCAGTAAGGGTTAGTGCACTCTAACTAAACAGACGGGCCGCGGTGGAAACACTGCGGCCTTTTTTGTAATTGTAAATTCTTTCCGCGCGATTGATATTGCGGGGTCAATCGCCGAAGCGATATCTCACGACTTCGATCTCGTTAAAGAAACGAGTTTTTTTGTAAAACCCTATCAGTCCAATAATAGATATAAAAAAGGTAAAGGGGTACTACATGAGCGTAATTCAGTTTGATATCGCACCGGAACGAGGTGGAAAAAAGGAATTTAATGATCTCGCGGAAGCTATTCTCTGGGCGCAGCGCCAGCGAGAGGCATGGGACAATGAGTATAGGGAAATAATAAGCACGAATCCGAACCACCCTTTTGCTGCGGTTCGTGGAGCCTGGGACAGAGTCACCGAAGACCTTAGAGCAAATCATATGAAGGGGCTGCCAGTCGCATTAACCATCAACGATGCGAGGGAATTAATTGCAGATAAATCACCAATATTTCTTGCGCTCAATTGGGTAGCGCACCAGCTAACTGCTCAAGGAGTGCTGGCTGCTTCTGCAATCGCAGGCCTTTCTGGAGTACGTATCAATTGGGCCGACACTAACCAGACGAATGCAGTCATTTTATACGAGCGCTCGCTTGCTCGTATATTAAAAACCACTGCTGAAAACTTGGTTGAGCAAATGCAGATAAAAGCTGCGGACGCGGAGGCTCGTGTTTCGCTCGCGCAGGAAAGCGCCGTTAAGGTTGAGGGGCTGATCGCCCAGATGACCACTGCCGCTAATCACGGTGAGTTGAATGGTCGTGAGCGACTAGCCGCACTGGAAGCAACGATCGGAGCTGCCGAGTTTAGTACAAATACTCAGCTTGCCGAGCTGGATCAAAAACTCGGTGCCATTTCATCTCAAGCTGGCACCGCAATAGAAAACCTAACAAGATCATCTAGGGATACAATCGAGAACTGGTTTAAGGCGTTCAAGGAACAGCGCCAGTTGGAAGCTCCTGTCGCACTTTGGGAAGCACGAGCGGAAACTCATGAAAAAACGCTTAGGTCCCGAAAATGGTGGATGATTGGCGTCGGCGCTATCGGTTTATTTGGGGCATGTGCCGTTGCGATAGTAGCGTTTGAAGGTGCCAACCATATATTTAGTAACGCTGTAATTCCAACTAAGGATGGAAATCCTTTTAACGTCAACGGTATGCGTGCTTCTTTTCACTTCGAGTTACTTCTCGCATCAGCGGGGACGCTTCTCTATCTCACGATGTATCTCTGGACGATGCGGTTATTAGTTCGTCTTTACACAACAGAGCACCATCTAGCGATTGACGCCAAAGGACGGTCCGCCCTTACAGAGACATACCTTTCCTTGACTAAGGAAGGTGCCGCGACTGATGCAGACCGAGCAATTATGCTGGCTGTGATTTTTAGACCGGTCGCCGATGGAATGGTAAAGGAAGATGGGCCACCCGCTATTTCGCCCGCCGCTCTAATCGCGACCTTAGCAAGTGGAACGGGCAAGCCGGGCTAGACAACAATGCGGGTAAAGACATTAGAAGCCCGCCTTTAGGTGCACGCCCCTCTGGGCTAGATGACAGTCGAACCTAGTCGACATTTCCTCTAAAGCCCATGCCCCGGATAATCCTGTTCAACAAACCGTATGACGTGCTCAGCCAGTTCACCGACGTGAACAGTCCGACCCCGCGCGCGACGCTGTCGCAGTTCGTCGATGTGCCGGGCGTCTATCCGGCGGGGCGGCTTGATCGCGATAGCGAGGGGCTGTTGCTGCTGACCGACGACGGCCGCCTCCAGGCACGGATCGCGGACCCGAAGTTCAAGCTGGCCAAGACCTATCTCGTGCAGGTCGAGGGCGATGCCGGCGAGGACGCGCTCGATCGGTTGCGGGGCGGCGTCCTGCTGAAGGACGGCCCTGCCCGCGCCGACGTCGAGCGGATCGCCGCCCCCGACCTCTGGCCGCGCGTGCCGCCGATCCGGGTCCGCGCGAGCATCCCCGATTGCTGGCTGAAGATAACGATCCGCGAAGGCCGCAACCGCCAAGTCCGCCGCATGACCGCGGCGATAGACCACCCCACGCTGCGGCTGGTCCGGTGGAGCATCGGCGACTGGACCGTGGCGGATCTGGCGCCCGGCACGTGGCGCGACGCCTGACGGGCGCTTGAGGCGGGCTGACGGGTGCGTGGGGGCCACCAGAGGCAGGCACGCTCATAAGGCACGCCCATCAGCAGCGCAGCGTTCGTGATTACAAGCGGAACGCCTCCCCACCCACGCCGTCATCCTGACGAAAGTCAGGACCCAGGGTACCAAACGCCGCCCTGTTTGGCTCTGGGTCCTGACTTTCGTCAGGATGACGGAGAAGGGCATGTTCACGCGAAGGCGCTAAGGCGCGAAGAGAAGACCGGGCCAGTGCGCTAAATAAGCTGCTTCTCTTCGCACCTTAGCGCCTTCGCGTGAATCCAGTCCTGAACTGCGCTGCGTTGCCCGATGTGATCATAAGCCCCGAAGATAGGGCCCCCCGCCTGCGCGGGGATGTCGGTGCGCTGGGTGACGCGCCGAAATTGCATGGTGGCACGACGAAAACTCCCTCCCCTTCAGGGGAGGGTCGGGGTGGGGCATGTCCACGCGAGCGCGCTCAGCGTGGCAAAGCCCCTCACGCCTCAAACGAGCAACCATCCCAATCCGCCAGCAAGACGTGTTTCCCCGCGAAGGCGGGGACCCAGACTGGGCTCCCGCCTTCGCGGGAGAACAAGGAAGCGCAAGTCGGCCTGCGCAGGACCGCGCGTCCCTGTCCGACCAAGTAACCGCCCATGTCCCGAGGGACAGGCACCACCATGGCCACCGCTGGCGGCATGCTAATCGGCTGTCCTACACACCCGGAGAAGCGCACCGTCGCCGGATGCCCATCCGCGAACCCTTCACCGCGACACCGCTCCCACACCCCGACGCCACTCCCACGTCAAGAAAGCTTCCCAGCGTCTACACTTCCTATACTTCCGTGCTGCAGCATAAACGCGAAACACCAACAATCGGCAGCACTTCCAACACCTTGCCCCTCCAACCAGCCCAAACCCCGCGCACAACGAAAAAGGGCGCGGGGACCATCGCCCCCGCGCCCTTTTTCAACTCTGGCAGTCCCCGATTACTCGGCGGCTGCGGTACCCTTGGCAGGGCGCATGTCGCGACGCTCGGCGATACGCGCTGCCTTGCCGGTGCGGCCACGCAGGTAATACAGCTTGGCGCGACGCACGGCGCCCTTGCGGACGACTTCGATCGAATCGACGTTCGGCGAGTAGAGCGGGAAGACGCGCTCGACGCCCTCGCCGAAGCTCATCTTCCGCACGGTGAAGTTCGAGCCCATGCCCTTGTTCGAGCGCGCGATGCACACGCCCTCGTAGTTCTGAATACGCGTGCGCTCGCCTTCGACGACCTTCACGCCGACCTTCAGCGTATCGCCGGGGCGGAAATCGGGGATCGTCTTGTTGGCCAGGAACTTCGCGATGTTCTCGGCTTCGATCGTCTGCAACAGGTTCATGTCTCGTCCTCGTGTCGCTGCGCGCCAGAGGGCGACTGGACCCGAACGCCCTCATGGCGCTCCCAAAGGTCCGGTCGCCGTGACCGTGTATCGATCTCCGCGCGGCGTTTGCGCCATGCAGCGATCTTCGCATGATCCCCCGATCGCAGCACCTGCGGGATCGTGCGCCCTTCCCAAATCTGAGGTCGGGTATAGTGCGGATATTCGAGCAGCCCCGTTTCGAAGCTCTCGTCATCCCCACTAGAAGCCGCGCCCATTACGCCGGGCAGCAGCCGAATGCAAGCATCGAGCAGCACCAGCGCCCCCATCTCGCCACCCGACAGGATGTAGTCGCCGATCGAGACTTCCTCGATGTCGCGTGCCTCGAACAGCCGCTCGTCGAAGCCTTCGAAGCGGCCGCAGAGGATGGTGACGCCGGGGCCCTGCGCGAGCTCCCGAACCCGCTCCTGGGTCAGCGGCTTGCCCCGAGGCGTCATCGCCAGCGCCGGCCGCCCATCGGCCACGCTGTCGATCGCCGAGGCCACCACATCGGCTCGCAGCACCATCCCGGCCCCGCCCCCCGCCGGCGTATCGTCCACCGACTTGTGCTTGTCCGTAGCAAAGTCCCGGATCTGCACCGGCGAGCAAGACCACCGCCCCTCCCCCAGCGCACGGCCAGCAAGCGACGTCCCCAGCGGCCCCGGAAACATCTCCGGATACAGCGTCAATATCGTGGCAGCGAAAGTCACAACGTCCAATTCTCTATGCGAAGGCCGGGCACGTCGGCAAAGTCGCGCTCGTTGTTGGTGATCAGGGTCAGTCCAAGCGACAGTGCGTGCGCCGCGATCAGCCGATCGAAGCTTCCGCGCTTGAAGGGCAGTTTTGCATATAGCCGAGCCGACGCTTCGTCGAACGGAAGTACCGGCACCCATCGGCTAAACGCATCGACCGTCTGCAACGGCGGCAGCTTGCCTTGCCAACTGCCGACCGCCAGTTCGGCGAAGACGATCGCCGACATGCCCAGCTCGCCCTCGTCGCACTGCTCGACACGCTGTCGGAGCACAGGGACATTACCACCGAGCAACAGGATACAGATATTGGTGTCGAGCAGATACTTCACTGCTCGTCGGACCGCCCCGGCCACGACGGGTCATCCCACGGACGCGGCGAGGGCGCGAAGATCCGGTCTTCGCGGTCGATGAGCTTCAATCCAGGGATCGACCCGTAGATGCCGGTAAGATCAATCTTTTTAGGCACCGGCGAATAGGGTTCGACGATAAACTTGCCGCGGTCTTCGCGCACGGTCATTTCGGCACCTTCCGTGATTCCGAGGGCTTTGGGCAACCGCAATGCGACTGAGTTGCCCGACTTGAAGACCTTCGCGCGATATTCCTTGGCCATTGCCGCCTCCGTATGCACGCGGAGTATATACCAAACTGGCGCAAGGAACAATTACGCTGGCGAAACGCTCGCGGCGGATGGACGATTGCATCATTATCGGCGCTGGCCCTGCCGGGCTGACCGCGGCGATCTATCTCGCACGATTCCACCTCTCGATCCGGCTGTTCGATTGCGGCAGCAGCCGCGCGGCGCTGATCCCGTGCACGCATAATCATGCGGGGTATCCCGAGGGGATCCGCGGGACCGACCTGCTCGCGTTGATGCTCGCACAGGCGGAGAAATATGGCGCGGTCCGCGAGGGTGCGCGGGTGGATGCGATCGAGGTGGACGACGATGGGTTCACGGTGCGGATCGGTGATCGGCGCGCTCGGGCGCGGAGCGTGCTACTTGCCACGGGAGTCGTGAACAACCGCCCGGACATGCCCGATGCGGTCCACGACGAGGCGCTAGAGGCCGGCCTGTTCCGCTACTGCCCGATCTGCGACGGCTACGAAGTCACCGACAAGCGCGTCGGGGTCATCGGCACCGGCGACCACGGCATGCGCGAGGCGCTGTTCCTGCGCGGCTATACGAAGGACGTGACGTTAATCGCGCCAGAGGGTGGTCATGACCTCGACCCTGCTTGCGAAGCGGCGCTCGACGATGCCGGGATCGTCCGGGTAGGCGGTCCGTGTGGCAACTACGCGATCGAAGGGGGCAGGCTCGCCCTCGATACGGTCGAGGGGCGTATGGCGTTCGACAGCGTCTATCCGGCGCTAGGCTCGGTGATCCGGTCGGAACTCGCCGTGGCGGCCGGTGCGAGCGCTTCCGAGGATGGCTGCCTGGAGGTGGACTCGCATCAGCGGACCTCGATCCCCGGGCTGTTCGCAGCGGGCGACGTCGTGAAGGGTCTGGACCAGATCAGCCACGCGATGGGCGAGGCCGGCGTTGCCGCCACGACGATCCGCAACATGCTTGCCGAGCAGCGGCCGCTGCGGCGGTAGTCATCGGCAAACAGAATTGTTCTCCCGCGAAGGCGGGACCCCAGTCTGGGCTCCCGCCTTCGCGGGAGAACAAGGAAGCGGTAATTAAAGTCTGTTATTCGGCCGCGAACGACGCTTCGACGACGAGGCGATCGGCATCCCATTCGGGTACCGCTTCAACCCGCATCGGGACCATGAAACGCTTGCCGGGCTTGTCGTCCACCGGAAGGCGTTCGATCTCGATCACGTCGCCCGCGCCGAAATTGTCGATCGCGACTACGCGACCGATCGCTTCGCCATCCGTCGACACCACGTCCAGCCCGATCACGTCGGTGTGATAATATTCGCCGTCTTCCAGCGGCGGCAACGATGCGCGCGGCACGGTCAGTTCGGTTCCGCGCATCGCCTCGGCGGCATTGCGATCCACGACCTCAGCGAAGCGCGCGATCATGCCGTTGTTGCCGCTGCGCGCGGACTTCAGCGACAGCGCGCCGTTGTTGAAGCTCTTATAGCTTCCGAAATTCTCGGCGAAGACCTTGAGCCGCACTTCACCACCGATGCCGTGCGCACCGATGACGACGGCGAGTGTCACTTCATCCTTGCGCGGAGCCTTCATTGCGGCCGGGGGTGTCGTCGGAGCCTTCGGCGGGGTCGTCGGCGGAGACGCCTTCGTTGGTGGCATCTTCGATGTCCTCGGGTGCGGGGGCTGTGCGGGGGTCGGATTCGGGGGCCATCATGCGCTCCTTTTCGGGGGTACCGAGAGGAGAACGCATGACGCGCCGATCGGCTGCGGTTGGCTACCCGTAGTAGGAACGGGAGAAGCCTCCCGTCCTTCGTCACCCCGGGCTTGTTCCGGGGTCCGCTGTTCCGCGTACCCAATGCTCTCGGATACGCGGACGAGTGGATGCCGGAACAAGCCCGGCATGACGGAGAAGAGGCGGAGGGACCAAGCCCCCCGCCCCCCGGATCTTACGAAGCGCTCGTAGCGTCTTCAATTTCAGCAGCGGCGACCTGCTCGGTCTCTTCGTTGCTGCCAGTCGCAGGTGCAGCCTTTGCAGCGGCTTCGGCCTCGGCAGCTTCGGCCGCCTTGGTCGCACGCTCTTCAGCGCGCTCGGTAGCCTTCTCGCCGGGCTTGCCCTTGTTCGGGTTGTTGCGCGCCGAACGCTCGAGCACGCCAGCCTGGTCGAGGAAGCGCGCGACGCGGTCGGTCGGCTGCGCGCCGACGCTCAGCCAATGCTTCGCGCGGTCGGCGTCGAGCTGCACGCGCTGCTCGTTGTCCTTGGCGAGGAGCGGGTTGTAGTTGCCGATCTTCTCGATGAAGCGGCCATCACGCGGGCTGCGCGCATCGGCAACGACGATCTTGTAATAGGGACGCTTCTTGGAGCCACCGCGCGCGAGGCGAATATTGATTGCCATGATATTTTCCTTCGTTTTCTAGATAGATTCCCCAGCGCGAGCCGAGGTGTCGTGGTTGGATAAGAGGTTATTTCTTCTTCAGAAAATCGTCGAAACCGGCAGGCATCTGCGGCATCTTGGGGCCACCAAGCCCCGGCAGACCACCGGCATTGCCCCCCGGAAGCCCGCCTGCGCCGGCCTTGTTGAGCATGTCGCCCATCTGCGGCCCGCCGATCGCATTACCGATCCCGCCCAGGCCGCCCCCAAGACCGCCCTTGCCGAGCATCGCCATCATGCCCTTCATGCCGCCCATCTTCTTGATCTTCTTCATGGCGGTCGACATTTCGAGGTGCATCTTGAGCAGCTTGTTGACCTCCTGCACCGTGGTGCCGGAGCCCTTGGCGATGCGGATCTTGCGCTTGGCGTTGATCAGTTCGGGCTTGTTGCGCTCCTTGATCGTCATCGAGCCGATCATCGCGTCCATGTGCACCAGCACTTTTTCGCCACCGACCGACGCGACCGCGCCCTGCGCCTTCTTCATGCCGGGGATCATCCCCGCCAGCGCGCCGAGCCCGCCCATCCGCTGCATCTGCGCCAGCTGGGCCCGCAGGTCGTTCATGTCGAACTGACCCTTGGCCATCTTGGCCGCCATGCGCTCGGCGTCTTCGGCCTGGATCGACTCCGCGGCGCGCTCGACCAAGCTGACGACGTCGCCCATGCCGAGGATACGGCCGGCGACGCGCTCCGGATGGAATGCCTCGAGCGCATCGAGCTTCTCGCCGGTGCCGGCAAACTTGATCGGCTTGCCGGTGACCGCGCGCATCGACAGCGCCGCGCCGCCGCGGGCATCGCCGTCCATGCGGGTCAGCACGATACCCGTCAGCGGCACCTGGTCCGAGAAGTTCTGCGCGACGTTGACCGCATCCTGGCCGGTCAGCGAGTCGACGACGAGCAGGATCTCCGCGGGATTGGCGACGTCGGCAACCGCCTTCATCTCGTCCATCAACGCCTGATCGACATGGAGTCGACCCGCGGTGTCGAGCATCAGGACGTCATAGCCCTGCAGCTTGGCCGCCTGCATCGCGCGACGGGCGATATCGACCGGCTGCTGGCCCTGCACGATCGGCAGCGTCGCGACGTCGATCTGCGTACCGAGCGTCGCCAGCTGCTCCTGCGCGTTCGGGCGATTGACGTCGAGCGACGCCATCAGCACCTTTTTCCGCTCGCGCGCGCCTTGTCCGAAATTGGCCTGCCCGGCCGCCAGCCGCTTGGCGATCTTGGCGGTGGTGGTCGTCTTGCCCGAACCCTGGAGGCCGACCATCATGATGACGGCCGGCGGGGTGACGCCCAGCTCGAGCTCGGAAGCTTCCGAACCGAGCATCTCGACCAGCGCATCGCTGACGATCTTGACGACCTGCTGCCCCGGCGTAACCGAGCGCAACACATTCTGGCCGATCGCCTTCTCGGTAGCCTTGTCGACGAACTCGCGTGCGACGGGCAGCGCGACATCGGCTTCGAGCAGCGCGACTCGCACCTCGCGCATCGCCGAACGCACGTCTGCTTCGGTCAGCGCACCCCGGCCGCGAAGGCGGTCGAAGACGCCACCAAGTCGATCGCTCAGGCTTTCGAACATCGAAATACTCCCTATCACCGTCACCAAACGCAAAAGCGCCGGCGGGCGAAACCTCGCCGGCCAGCGTGCATCCTTGGATGCTCGTCCTATGCGCTCCGTAACGGAACGTGGCGGGCCCACTACTGGAAGTGGGGTGGAAGTGCAAGACGGGTCCCGACTTGACCCATTTCCTCGGTTAAGCCGGAACAAGCCCGGCGTGACAGATGCGCGCAACCAATCGCGCCTGTGCCACGCCCTGCCCCGCGCTAACGCCGCCTTAACACCTCCTACACTTCTCGCATGGCACACCGGCTACCAATCAAGGACCGGACATCCACATGACCCCAAAGTCGGCGGCGACGCGTTCGCCCCGCAACATCAGTCGGGAATTCATGACCGGCGCCGTGACGGGCGCCGCCATTCTGCTGTTCGTCGGCACCGGCGGCACGGTGCTCGTCAAGGCGCTGGCGAATCTGCACGGCAGCAACGCGGTAATCGACCGGACATTGATTGCCACGATGCTGCTCAATGTCTCGCTGATCCTGTTCGGCTGGTTCCGCTACCGATCGCTGGCCGAGGAACTGAGCGACCTGACCGAAGCCGGCCACCGTGCGCAGGCCCTGGCGCAGCGCGATCCGCTGACCGGCCTCCTCAACCGTCGCAGCCTGTCCGAGGACGGTGCGACCTTGTTCGCCAGCGCCCGCCGCCGCGGCAAGGCAATGGCCATGCTAACGATCGACGTGGATCATTTCAAAAGCGTCAACGACCTGCACGGCTATGCGGTCGGCGACCTGCTGCTCGCCTATGTCGCCGAGACGATCGCGGCGATTGCGCCCGGCGCCAGCCTGCTCGCGCGGCTTGGCGCGGATGAGTTCGCCTGCGCGTTCGTGTTCGATTCCGCGCACAAGAACGTTGCCGACCGGATCGCCGAACGCATGGTCGCCGGCCTCGCGCTCCCGTTCCGCACCAACGGCGTCGAGATCCATATGAGCGTGTCGATCGGTATCGCCCGCTCGGACTTCGACTGCGCCTCGGTCGACGGGTTATTGCGTAACGCCGACATCGCGCTCCACGCCGCCAAGACCGCGGGGCGCGGCCGGCATGCCTGGTTCGATCGCTCGATGGAGCGCTCGCTGCAACTGCGCGGAGAACTCGAAGCGGGCCTCCGCCATGCGATCCCCACGGAGGAAATCGTCCCTTATTTCGAGCAGCAGGTCGACCTGACCACCGGCCGCATTACCGGCTTCGAAGTCCTCGCACGCTGGGAACACCCGACACGCGGTACGATCGCGCCGGACGTCTTCATTCCCATCGCCGAGGAGATCGGGCTGATCGGAGAACTCTCGCTGTCGATCATGCGCCAGGCATTCGCCGCCGCGCGGGACTGGGACGCGGCACTCAGCCTGTCGGTCAACGTCTCGCCGCTGCAACTGCGCGACGCGTGGCTCGCACAGAAGATCATCAAGACGCTGGTCGAGACAGGCTTCCCCGCCAGCCGGCTCGAAATCGAGATTACCGAGACCGCATTGTTCGACAATCTCCCGCTCGCGCAGTCGATCGTCGGGAGCCTGAAGAACCAGGGCATCCGCCTCGCGCTCGATGATTTCGGTACCGGCTATTCGAGCTTGGCGCATCTGAGGGCGCTGCCCTTCGATCGGATCAAGATCGACAAGAGTTTCGTCACCTCGATCCTGGACAACCCCGAGAGCATGGCGATCGTAAACACGATCGTGCGGCTGGGGGACAGCCTCAACCTGCCCACCACCGCAGAGGGAATCGAGGACGCCGCCGTCGAGGAACGCCTGCGTGCGATCGGATGCGCGAAAGGCCAGGGGTATCTGTACGGGCGACCGCTCGGCACGGCGCAGGTCCGGCGGCTGCTTGCGGAAAAGCGGCTCCTGGCACAGCGCCCCGACCGCGATGCGCCACCACCGCGCGGGATTGCGCCTCGGTTGGCGAGCTAAGGTCCACCAAACACCACCCCGGCGGAGGCCGGGGCCCAGTTGGAGAGGTTGCAGTAACCGCGGACCGTCCTTCATCATCATCTCCCAACTAGGCCCCGGCCTTCGCCGGGGTGGTGTTGAGTGAAGGCCCGCTCCCCAATCTGTTCTCCCGCGAAGGCGGGAGCCCAGGACCAAGCAGCGCTCCGTTTGATACCCTGGGCTCCTGCGTTCGCAGGAGAGCGGCGGTGAAGCGAGCATTGCGACCACCACAAACCGCAAAGCGTGGACTTCCCCCCCCGCCCCTCCTAAATCGCGCGCATGTCACCCGCCCCCGCGCCAGAGGTCATCAGCCTCGGCTGCCGCCTCAACATCGCCGAAAGCGAGACCATCCGCGCGCTCGTCGCCGGGCGGGACATGGTCGTGGTCAACAGCTGCGCGGTCACCAACGCTGCGGTGAAGGCGACGCGGGTGGCAATCCGCCGCGCGAAACGCGACCGTCCCGAGGCGCAGATCGTCGTCACCGGATGCGCCGCGCAGATCGACCCCGCCAGCTTTGCCGCCATGCCCGAAGTCGATCGCGTGATCGGCAACGCGGACAAGCTGACCGCACTGGCGTGGCAGGCCGAAGCCCCGGTGGTCGTCTCCGACATCATGCAGGTCCACGAAACCGCGCCGCATCTCGCCGCCAGCTTCTCCGCACACGCTCGCGCCTTCGTCGAGGTCCAGAACGGCTGCGACCACCGCTGCACCTTCTGCGCGATCCCATTCGGCCGCGGCCCCAGCCGCTCGGTCCCCGCCGGCGCGGTCGTCGACCGGATCGCCGGGCTGGTCGATTCAGGCCACCGCGAGATCGTCCTCACGGGCGTCGACCTGACCAGCTATGGTCCCGACCTCCCCGGCGCACCGACGCTAGGCCAGCTCGTCGAGCGCATCTTGCACCACGTGCCAAAGCTGGAACGCCTGCGCCTGTCCTCGCTCGATGGCATCGAGATCGACGACCGCCTCTTCGCGCTGCTCACGGGCGACGCGCGAATCATGCCGCACGTCCACCTCTCGTTCCAGGCCGGCGACGACATGATCCTCAAGCGCATGAAGCGCCGCCATTCACGTGCCGAAAGCGTCGCCCTCGTCGAACGCCTCAAAGCCGCCCGCCCCGACATCGCGATCGGCGCGGACCTGATCGCCGGCTTCCCCACCGAGGACGCGGCGATGTTCGCCAACACGCGCGCGCTGATCGACGACTGCCACATCGTCCACCCGCACATCTTCCCCTATTCGCCCCGCGCCGGCACCCCCGCCGCGCGCATGCCGCAGGTCGAACCCGAAGTCCGCCGCCAACGCGCCGCCCTACTCCGCCAAGCCGGCGAAACGTCGCGAATGAACTGGCTGCAAACGCTGGTGGGGACATCGCAGGATCTGCTCGTCGAACGCCCCGGCGACCGCGGCCATATCGGTAATTTCGCAGAAGTCCTGCTGGACGAACCGGCCATACCCGGCGACATCGTCCGCATCACGATCACCGGCGCCACGAGCGATCGCCTCAGCGCAACACGAGAACCATCATGAGCACCACCCCAACCTGGCACGACAAGCTGATCGGCGGCTTCAAGCGCACCTCCGACCGGCTCGTGGGCAACCTCGCCGGTCTCGGCGGCGCGCGGCTCGACGATTCGACGCTCGACGACATCGAGGAAGCGCTGATCGCGTCCGATCTCGGCCCCGAGACCGCCGGCCGCATCCGCCGCCGCCTTTCCGAAGGCAGCTTCGAACGCAACATGGAGGAGCTCGGCATCCGCGTGATCGTCGCGGAAGAGGTCGAGAAGGTGCTCGCGACAGTCGCGAAACCGATCGAGATCGACGCCTTCCCGCGCCCGCAGGTGATCCTCGTCATCGGCGTCAACGGCTCGGGCAAGACCACCACCATCGCCAAGCTCGCGCATCTGCTGATGGAGCAGGATTACGGCGTGATGCTCGCCGCCGGCGACACCTTCCGCGCCGCCGCGATCGGCCAGCTTCGCACCTGGGCCGAGCGTGTAGGCGTGCCGATCGTGACCGGCCCCGAGGGCGGCGACGCGGCGGGCGTGGTGTGGGACGCGGTCAAGAAGGCGACCGAGACCGGCATCGACGTGCTGATCGTCGACACAGCCGGCCGCCTCCAGAACAAGCGCGAACTGATGGACGAACTCGCCAAGATCCGCCGCGTGCTAGGCCGGATCAACCCGGAGAGCCCGCACGACATCGTCTTGGTGCTCGATGCGACGACCGGCCAGAACGCGCTCCAGCAGATTGAGGTCTTCAAGGAGGTCGCGGGGGTGACGGGCCTCGTGATGACCAAGCTAGACGGTACCGCCCGCGGCGGCGTTCTCGTGGCGGCGGCCGAGAAATACGGCCTGCCGATCCACGCGATCGGCATCGGCGAGGGCATGACCGACCTGCGCCCGTTCGATGCGAACGAGGTGAGCCGGATTATCGCAGGTGTGGAGAGCGTCCGAAAGTAACACTCGGAACTGTCCTTCGATACGCCATCTCGACAAGCTCGACGGCTACTCGGGACGAACGGCATGGGCTGATAAACGCCCTCCCGAACCACCCCGTTCGTGCCGAGTAAGGATCGAGCTTGTCGAGAGCCTGTATCGAGGTACATGCCCGCACGCACCCGCCCCCAGGAAGCGAAAACCCAGTGACCCCAACCAAGCCCCCCCTATCCCCCGGCCTCCGCATGGCGGTCGACTACGGCCCGCTCGCGGTCTTCTTCGCGGTGAACTTCCTCACCCCCGGCCTGCCGATCGTCCGCGTCGTCGCGGCCACCACCGCGTTCATCATCGCCACGGTCGCCGCAATGATCGTGTCGAAGGTCAAGGCGGGCCATATCTCGCCGATGCTGTGGCTGTCGGGCGCGCTGATCGTCGTGTTCGGCGGGCTGACGATCTACTTCCACGACCAGCGCTTCATCCAGATGAAGCCGACCATCATCTACGCGATGTTCGCCGCGATCCTGACGTTCGGGCTCGTCACCGGCCGCCCACTGCTCCAGTCGCTGCTCGCCACCGCCTATCCGGGTCTGTCCGCGGAAGGCTGGCGCAAGCTGACGCGCAACTGGGCCGTGTTCTTCGTGTTCATGGCGGTGCTGAACGAGGCGGTGTGGCGCAACACGACCTGGGACTTCTGGGTCGGCTTCAAGCTCTGGGGCGCGATCCCGCTGACGTTGCTCTTCGCATTCGCCAACATCCCGATGCTGCTGAAGCATGGATTGCAAACGGGCGACAAAGCCGTCACCGACCTGCCGCCCGATGGATAACTTCTTGTTCTCCCACGAAGGCGGGAGTCCAGACTTGGCCCCCGCCTTCGCGGGGGAACAATCTTAGCTCGGTTCAGCCCGCAACCTTCGCGTAGCGCTCAGCCACGACGTCCCAGTTCACGATGTCCCACCAGGCCTTCAGATAGCCCGGACGATCGTTCTTATACGTCAGGTAATAAGCGTGCTCCCACACGTCGTTACCGAGCAACGGCGTGCCGGGCTCCTTTGCGTCGTCCATCAGCGGGTTGTCTTGGTTCGGCGTGCTCGTCACCTTCAGCTTGCCGCTGTCATCCGCGATCAGCCATGCCCAGCCCGAGCCGAACTGCCCCGCACCCTTGGTGTTGAACTCTTCCTTCAGCTTGTCGAGGCTGCCGAAATCACGATCGATCGCCTCGGCGAGCTTACCCGACGGTGCCTGGCCGTTCTTGGCCGCCATCGTCTTCCAGAAGAAGTCGTGGTTCCAGAAACCGCCGCCGTTGTTGCGGACCAGCGGCGGCTGCGACGAGATCATGCCGAGGATGTCCTCGATCGACTTGCCAGCCAGCGCGGAGTCCTTCTCGACGCCTTCGTTCAGCTTCGCCGTGTACGCCGCGTGATGCTTGTCATGATGAAACTTCATCGTCTCCTGATCGATCACCGGCTCGAGCGCATCATAGGCGTACGGCAGCGGTGGGAGTTCGAAAGCCATGGGGGTTCTCCTTTATGGGGTCGGACGCTCAACGTCCGCACGTCGCAAATGGTCCCGCAAAAGTCGTTGCGCAAGCGTATCCAGCGGTCGAAACGCCGCGACCCGACAGCATCATCGGTCAGGCGGCGGTCTTGCCGTATTCCTGCCGTGTCACGGGATGGCTGGACGAGAGGCCGCCATCGACCGCGATCGCCTGGCCGTTGACGTAGCTGGCGTCGTCGGACGCGAGGAACAGCGCGACCTTGGCCAATTCCTCAGGCTGCGCGCCGCGGTGGAGCGGATTGAGGCGGCCAACGCGGTCCATCTTGTTCGCCTCGCGCGCGTAATCGAACACGGGCTTGGTCATGCCCGTCTCGGTCAGCCCCGGACAGATCGCGTTGACGCGGACATTCGAGCCTGTGAGTTGCTGGGCAGAGACGGCGGCTAGGTTGATGACGCCGGCCTTCGACGCGGAATAGGCGGGCGAGCCGGCGCCCGAGCGAATCCCGGCAACGCTGGCGGTGAGGACGATCGCGCCCTTCCCCCGCTCGGCGATACGCGGCGCGGCGTGCTTGATCGCGAGGAACGGGCCGATCAGGTTGACGCGCAGGACTTCGGTGATGAGCGCGACGTCGGTGTCGAACAGGTTCGCCATGCCGCCCGAAATCCCCGCATTGGCGAACATCACGTCGAGCCCGCCGAAGCTGTCGCACGCCAGCGCCACGGTGCGGATCACGTCCTCTTCGAGCCCAGCGTCGATGCGGATCGCCTTCGCCGTGCCGCCGGCCTGCGTGATCAGGTGCGCGGTCTCGTCCGCGCCCTCGGTCTTGTCGGCGACGACGACCCTGCCCCCTTCGCTCGCGAACAGGAGTGCGGCGGCGCGGCCTATGCCGGAACCTGCGCCGGTGACGATGATCGATTTGTCGGTAAAGCGCATCGCATGGTCCTTCGGTTAGATCGTGTCGCCGCCGTCGATGACCATCGTCTGGCCGGTCATGAAGTTGCTTGCCGGGGATGCCAGGAAGACGACTGCCCCGGCGATCTCCTCGGGCTCGCCGATCCGGCGGAGGGGCACGCTGGTGTTCGCTGCCTCGATCCGCTGCGGGTCTTCCCACAGGGCGCGCGCGAAGTCGGTCTTGATCAGGCCCGGCGCGATACAGTTCACGCGGACGTTGGACGGGCCGAACTCGACCGCGAGGTTGCGCGCCAGCTGCATGTCGGCGGCCTTGCTGATGCAATAGGCGCCGATCACCGGTGAACCGCGCAGCCCGCCGATCGAGGAAATGATGATGATGCTGCCGCTGCGGCGCGCGATCATCTCGGGCGCGACCATCTGGATCAGCCAGTGGTTGGAGACGATGTTGTTGTCGAGGATCTTGCGGAACTGGTCGTCGGCGATGCCGGCCTGGGGGCCGTAATAGGGGTTCGATGCGGCGTTGCAGACGAGGATGTCGATGCGGCCGAGCTGGGCGCGGGTCTGGTCGACTAGATGCTGGAGTCCGGTTTTGTCGGAGATGTTGGCGGCGATGGCGATCGCGGTGCCGTCGCTGTGTCTGGCGTTGAGTTCCGCCGCGACGGTGTCGCATGCGTCCTGCTTGCGGCTGGAGATCACGATCTTCGCGCCGTGCTCCGCCAGTTCGCGCGCGGACGCCAAGCCGATGCCGCGCGACGATCCCGTAACGATGGCGACCATCCCGGTCAGGTCGAATTGCGACATTCCTGCTTCTCCCCTCCCGCTTGC
>NZ_JACONT010000027.1 GCF_014358075.1 Sphingomonas albertensis
TGCGCTTCACCACAGCGACCTTGCTAATTGGGCCCCGGCCTTCGCCGGGGTGGTAGCTTTTTCGGCAGGTGCTTCTAACGAGCAGTCGTTCAGTCAAAAGGGGCGGCCAAACGACCGCCCAAAATCACTTCTTCTTGTTCTTCCGCGCCGCATACTTAGCGTCACGAATCGCCTTCTTCTCGGCGTCGGTCAGCTCGACCTTGGCCTCGGCCTCGCGCTTCTTCGCAGCAGCGGCCTCGGCTTCAGCCTTCTTCACAGCCTTGGCCTCGTCCTCGGCAGCACGCTTGGCAGCGCGCTTCTCGCGCTCGGCCAATTCCTTGGCTTCACGCGCGGCAAGGCGCTCTGCGACAACCGCTTCGTCGATCGGCGGCTTCGCCTTCAGCGCTTCGAGCGCCTTCTGCTTGGCGGCGGCTGCGCTGCTCGTGCGGTCCTGGAAACTGGGGTCCTTGAAAGAGGCCATTGTTGTCGAGATATCCTGTAATGATGGTCTGACCGCATGGTCGCAGGGATGCGCCAGCGGTGACTCTGGCTGCGCCTGTAAATCATCGCGCGCCGGATCGGAAGAGATGTGTTCGCGCGCGCCGATTTCAACCTCGGGCTTCAACCCCTTGCCGGGCGCGCTGTCATCGAACGGTCATATCCCAGTCATGCAAGCGTCACGCAAATCGCATCGTAACGTCACGCGCCCCGCATAGTCGCCTAATCGAGGTCGGCAGGGGGGAGCCTGAGTCGATCCATCAGATCAACGATTTCGACCGGGAGTCTCTCGAATGACCATCTTCAAGCGCACGAGTCTTGTTCTGCTGGCCGGCACTGCCTGCCTCGCACTCTCGGCCTGCGATGGCGCTGACAGTGTCGCCTCGCCGGGCGAGGGCGTGATCGTCGTTCCGGGTACACCGACGCCGAGCCCGACCCCTTCGCCGACGCCGACGCCGACCCCAGGTACGCCTGCCACGTCGTGCCCGTCCGGCACCACCGACGTCGGCGTCCTCGGTAGCTACCGTTCGTGCCGCCTGCCGTCGCTGATCACCACCGCGCTCAGCCTGCCGAAGATCGCGGGCGTCGCCTACGAGATCAACGGCCGCGTCGATGTCGGTGTCGACATCGGTGGTGCTGGCACCGTGCCGACGGGCATCCCCACCACGTTGACGATCGCAGCCGGCTCGCTGGTCTATGCGAACACCACCAACGCGGACAACGACTACATGGTCGTCAACCGTGGCTCGAAGCTGATCGCCGAGGGCACCGAGACGCAGCCGATCATCTTCACCGCACAGGCGAACCTGACCGGCGGCGTCACCGACGAATCGCAGGGCCTGTGGGGCGGCATCATCCTCGCCGGCCGCGCGCCGATTTCGAACTGCAACACCACGGTCCCCGGCGGTAACGCAGCCTGCGAGAACGTCGTCGAGGGCACCAGCACCGCATTGTACGGCGGCGCCATCCCGACCGACAACAGCGGCACCATCCGTTACGTTCAGATCCGGTATTCGGGCACCGTCATCAGCCCGAACAACGAGCTTCAGGGCCTGACGCTCGGCGGCACCGGGTCTGCGACCGTGCTCGATCACATCCAGATCCACAACAGCTCGGACGACGGCATCGAGATCTTCGGCGGCCGTAGCAACCTGCGCTATCTGGCAATCACCGGCGCGGATGACGACGGTCTGGATACCGATGTCGGCTGGCAGGGTTTCGTGCAGTTCGTGCTCGCGATCCAGAAGCCGAACAACACGCAGACCGACAACTACTCCACCGAGATCGACTCGAACGGCTCGGAAGATGCGCTGCCGCGCCAGGCCTACAACCTCGCCAACTTCACCTTCATCCAGACCTCGACCGCGACCAACGCGGCGATCCGTCTGCGCGGTGGTGCCGATGCGACCTTCGTCAACGGCATCGTCAGCAATCCGAGCAGCGCATGCCTGAACGTCATCGCCGGCGCCGATGCAGGCGGCAAGACGACCATCCGTCCCGCCAGCACGACGCTGGAGGACAAGGGCCCGCCGGTGTTCAACTCGGTCGTGTTCAGCTGCCTGACGCCGTATGCGACGACCACCGTCAACGGCGTCACCGTGACGACCGATGAGCAGCAGGCGCTGTTCCGTGCCGGCACCAACAACACCGAGAGCGCGGCCGTCGGTTCGGCCGTCACGGGCACGTTCCTGCCAGCCGGCGTGTCGACCACGACCACCGCGTTCAACGCGGCGACGCTCAACCCATCGGGCAGCTCGTTCCTGGTGAACACGAGCTATGTCGGTGCAGTCAACGGCAGCACCGACACCTGGTACCGTGGCTGGACCTGCAACTCGAACCGCGCGAGCTTCGGTACGACCAGCACCGCCTGCACCGCGCTGCCGACCAGCTGATACCGACGCAAGCCTGAGGCTGCGCGGGGGGCGGGGGCCTGCCGCGCAGCCTTTTACCTACCGAATTCCTCTTGTTGCCGGGGCAGCCATGAAGTCATCCGTTCTCGTCTCCGTCCTGCTCGCGACGACGACGCTCGTCCCGGCGCAGTCGTTCGCGCAAAGTGCTCCAGCCGGCAGCGTCGTTTCGCCGCAGGCGGGCACGCCGGTCGAAGACCGTGGCAACCCGACGGCAGAGGCCGCCCAGACGCAGGAGCAGGTCGAGATATCGACCCCCGGCGGCAATTCTGGCGGTGAAGACATCGTCGTCATCGGACGCAACGTGCCCAACGCGGTGCGCGCCACCGCCGAAGTCGTCAACGTGCTGTCGTCCGCCGATATCGCGCGGACCGGCGAAGGCGATATCGCCGGCGCGCTCCAGCGCGTGACCGGTCTGTCGGTCGTCGGCAACGGCCTGGTCTATGTCCGCGGGCTCGGCGATCGCTATTCGTCGTCGCTGCTCAACGGCTCGCCGCTGCCGTCGCCGGAGCCGCTTCGCCGCGTCGTCCCGCTCGACATCTTCCCGACCAACGTGATCGCATCGGCGGTCGTCCAGAAGAGCTATTCGGTCAATTACTCGGGTGAATTCGGCGGCGGCGTCATCAACCTGACGACCAAGGCCGTCCCCGAAAAGACGTTCTTCCAGTTCGGCGGCTCGGTCGGCGCGGACACCGTCACGACCAGCGAACTCGGCTATGTCTATGATGGCGGCAAGCACGACTGGACCGGTTTCGACAGCGGCGAGCGCAAGGTGCCCGGCTTCATCAAGACGGCGGGCGCGGACGGCACGTCGCTGACCGGCGCGCAGATCACCGCGCTGTCGAACGCCAAGACGACCTTGCTGCAACAGAACAACCAGATCCCCGCCAATCTGTCGGGCGAGACCAGCTTCGGCACCTCGGCCGATATCGGCAGCACCCGGGTCGGCGTGATCGCCGCAGCCGGGATCAGCAACACGTGGCGGACGCGCGACACGATCCAGCAGTCGACCGACGACGTCGGCGGCATCCTCACGCGCGACTTCCGCACGGTGCTGACCGACAACCGTTCGATCGTCAACGGCCTGCTCGGCTTCGGCGCGGAGTTCGGCGAGAACAAGATCCGCTGGACCAACCTCTACATCCACGACACGCTGAAGCAGGGTCGCCTCAGCACCGGCTCGACCTCGAACATCGGCGACGTCGCCGGCATCCAGCCGTTCATCGTCCAGAACACCAGCTGGTTCGAACGCCAGTTGATGGACACGCAGCTGGTCGGCGAGTTCAAGTTCGGCGATTTCGCGCTCGATACCCGCGGCAGCTATGCCAAGACCGAGCGCAACTCGCCCTACGAGCGCCAGTTCACCTATCAATATAACGAGAACGTCGGCGACTACACCAACAACCTCAGCGGCTTGCAGAGCGCGACGGTCGCGTTCAGCGAACTCGACGAGACATTGTGGTCGGGACAGGCCAATCTCACCTGGAACGTGCCGTTCGACCGCCCGTTCGCGCTGTCGGTCGGCTATGCCTATAGCGACACCGATCGCACCTCGAGCCGCTACACCTTCCGCTACCAGACCGCGGGCAACGTGGCGCTGAACGATGCGGTGGCACAGCAGCGGCCCGACTTCCTGCTGTCGGACTTCAACCTCCAGACCTATGGCATCGGCCTCGCGAACACCTGCGTCGCACCGACCTGCGCGCCGACCTATGATGCGTCGCTGCGGATCCACGGTGCCTATGCCCAGGTCGAGGGCGAGATCACCGACGGCCTGCGCGCCAATGTCGGCATCCGCTACGAGGACGCACTGGAAACGGTGCTGCCGGGTGGAGGTGTCGGCGTCTCGTTCGCGCAGACCAACCTCGCGCGGTCCTATTGGCTGCCAGCCGTCACGGTGACGTGGAACTTCGCGTCCGACATGCAGGTTCGCGGGCATATGTCGAAGACGCTTGCCCGGCCGCAGTTCCGCGAACTCGCACCCCAGCTGTACCAGGATTTCGAGAGCGATCGCCTGTTCTTCGGCAACCCGTTCCTGACCGATTCGCAGCTCTATAATGGCGAACTGCGCTACGAATGGTATTTCGCGCGCGACCAGAAGTTCAATCTGGCGGGCTTCTACAAGCGCATCGACAACCCGATCGAGGCGGTGGCGTTTTTCCCGGCCGGCAGCGACACGCTCCAGACCGGCTTCGCCAACGCCCCGCGCGCGGACCTGTACGGCGGCGAGGTCGAGCTTCAGAAATATATCCCGCTCGACGGCGTGGGCGGCGATTTCTTCGCGACCCGTCGCCTCGTCGCGATCGCCAACTACACCTACACGCATTCGGCGCTGCAGGTTGGCGACGAGCTGATCGCCAGCCCGATCCAGTCCAATGGCACGACCGCCAGCCTGCGCCCCGCCAACGTGCTGTTCCAGGACGGCGCGGCGCTGACCGGCCAGTCGGATCACCTCGTCAATCTGCAGCTCGGGATCGAGGACAAGGCCAGCCTGTCGCAGCTGACGTTGCTGTTCAACTACGCCAGCGACCGCGTGACGAACCGCGGTCCGGTCGGCGGCGGCGGCGGCGTCCGCCTGCCCGACCTGGTCGAGAAGCCCGGCATCCGCTTCGACGTCGTCGCGCGCCAGGGCATCCCGGTGGCGGGCAAGCAGATCGAGGTGAAGTTCGAAGCCCGCAACCTGACCGGCACCGGCTACCGCGAGTACCAGACTTTCTCGAACGGCAATGAAGTCGACATCAACCGCTACAAGCTGGGCCGCGTCTTCACGCTGGGGGCGAGCGTGCAGTTTTAAAGGCGGAACACCGTAGCGTATTTCCACCCCGGCGAAGGCCGGGGCCCAATTGGCAAGGTGGTTATAACGAAGCGATGCGCTTCGTTATTGCCGTGTCCCAATTGGGCCCCGGCCTTCGCCGGGGTGGTGCTTCTACCTTGACGCCCGACGCATCACCCCCAAGCTTTCTCCCGAAACCATTTCGTGATCACATATTTGACCCCCGCGCGCACCTTCATCCCGTGATGCAGCGTCGCCGCATTCAGGCTCCCGTCCGCACGCCGGTTGTTCCACGCGAGCAGCTTGCCCGTTTCCGGTTGGACGATCTTGTCGATCGCCTTGAACCGCGTCGCGCCGCCCGCCTCGGGCTGGTTGAGATAGACCATCACGGTCCACGTCCGGTTTCCCGCGACCCCGCAATAGCGCTGATAATCGATGCCGCTCGGCTCGAAATAATCGGTGTGTCCCTTGAATTCCTGCCCGACCGCATAGCGTTGCCCCTGCAAAGGCTCGCCGTGCGCAGGGTCGAGCCCGGTCAGCGCGAGAATCCGACGCTCGACCTCGATCACCGCCGGATCTTCCGCGGAAAGATCGCCCGTCTCGCTCGTCCGATAGCTTGCATCGCCGTTCGAATCGGAGATCGTCGATGGTCGCCGCACCGCATCGATCCGCTCGATCAGCGCCGCACACAGCTCTGGCGGCAGGAAGTCCTTCCGCACGAACAAATCGAGCTTCGCGCTCGGCACTCGCTGCACGCCGGGGGCGGACAGCCGCGCGATGACCGGTTCGGGGGGCAGGCCGGAGCCGCTGGAGGGAAGATGCTCGGACATCCGCGTCTTCTGCCAACCCCGAACGCGATGCGCTACCCCATCGGAATGCGGGCAACCAACGCGCAAGCCATTGACGCGGAATTGTAACATGGCATGCCTACGCGACGAGATGCGGGAAAATGGGGTGGGTCGCGGATGCGATTGAAGCTGGACGCGCGGGCGCGCCGTATCTTGCGGCGTATGCCGGTCGTGAATGTCTATAGTGTCGTCGAACTCGCGCTGCTGGCCGGGCTGGCGGTGCAGTGCGCGCGGCTGGCCTGGACGATCGTGACGCCGATCACCCCGCTCGGCGACTGGCGTCCGGCCGCGGCGATGGTGGTCGGCTCTCCTGCCGACCTCCTGCGTGGCTTCGACCCGTTCTTCCGCCTGGGCGGTGCCAGCGGCCAGCCCTCCACCGTGACGTCGCTGCAACTCACGCTGTTCGGCACGCGCATGGACGAGGCGATGGGGCGCAGCTCCGCGATCATCGCCGGCCCCGACGGCGTGCAGCAGAGCGTCGCGATCGGTGACGAGATCCAGCCCGGCGTGCGGCTCAAGGCGGTCGCGTTCGACCATGTCACGATCGACCGCGGCGGCGCCGACGAGGACCTGTTCCTCGATCAGTCCGGCGCCGTCACTCCGGTCGCGCCCGGAGCCGCTCCGGTCGGCGCGCCAACCGCGTCGTCCGGCGCACCCGCAGTTGGCATCCCGGTCGCGCAGCTCCGCAGCGAGATCGGCTTCATCCCGCGCATCGATGGCGGCCGCATCAGCGGGCTCACCGTTCGCGCGCAAGGCACCGGCAACGCATTCCGCTCGGCCGGGCTCAAGGACGGCGACGTCGTCACTTCGATCGGCGGTCGCCCCGTCTCGGGGCCTGGCGATCTCGACCGGATCGCCAAGGATTTCGCGGGCGGCGGCAACGTCCCCATCACCGTAGAACGCGGCCAGGATACCCTGCCGCTCGCCATCACGATCGCGCCACCCAAATGAAAACGGCCAAATGAAAAAACTGATCCTCGGTCCGGTCGTTGCGCTCGCGCTGGCGGCAAGCGTCCACGCACAGACCACGCTCAACGTCCGCGACGCCGATATCCGCGCGTTCATCGCCGATGCCGCCAAGGTCACCGGGCGGACCTTCATCATCGACAACCGCGTCGCGGGGAAGGTGACCGTCGTCACCGATCGCCCGCTGTCGCGCTCCGAATATTTCGAGGTCTTCCTCTCGACCCTGCGCGCCAACGGCCTCGTCGCGGTGCCGACCTCGAACGGCGCGTTCCGCGTCCAGCCGCTCGACAACGCCGCCTCGCAGCCGAGCCGGATCGGCGTCGCGGGCGCGGCGCGCAACAGCTACGTCACCGAAATCGTCCGCCTCCGGGCGATCGACGCGCAGTCCGCGGTCGAGACCGTCCGCCCGCTGGTCAGCGCGCAAGGCTCGGTCAGCGCCAACCGCGGCGGCAACAGCCTCGTCGTGGTCGATTTCGCCGATAACATCCGCCGCATCCGCGAAGTCCTCCGCCGGATCGACACCGACACCTCGTCGACGCGGGTCGTGGCGCTGAAGAACGCCAGCGCCAAGGAGATCGCCACCGCGCTCCAGGGCCTGATCGGCGCGGGCACCGGGGGCGGGCAGGGCGGCGCAGCCGCGACCGGCCCCAGCGCGTCGGTCGTCGCCGTCGAAGGCTCGAACGCGGTCGCGTTGCGCGGCGACCCGACCACCGTCGCCCGCCTCGCACAGGTCGCCGCCGACCTCGATCAGAAGGCGCGCAACGGCACCGAGATCAGGGTCGTCTTCCTCGAGAACGCCGATGCCGAGCAGCTGCTGCCCGTGCTCCAGGAACTCGTCGGCCAGACCCCGACCCAGCCCGTGCAGACGGCTCTGTCGCGCTCGAACTTCGGATCGAGCAGCACCAACGGCGCGTCCGGCGGTCAGTCGAACATGTCGCAGCCGCAGATCCCGCAGTCGGGGCCATCACCGAGCGGCGGCGGCGGCGGATCGGGCCAGCCGGCGATCACCGCGGCCGGCGGCAAGACCGCCGCGGTCGTGACGCGCTTTGCCGGCGCCAACGCGATCGTCATCGCCGCCCCCGCCGAGATCCAGCGTCAGCTCAACGACGTCGTCCGCCAGCTCGACACCCGCCGCGAACAGGTGCTGGTCGAGGCGATCGTCGCCGAAGTGTCGGATTCGACCGCCCGCACGCTCGGCGCGCAGTTCATCGTCGGCGACCCCAGCGGCGGCGCGTTCGGCGCATCGACCTTCTCCAACTCCGCGCCCAACATCCTGCAGATCGCCGGCGCGATCGGCGCGACCCAGCTCAACACGTCGAGCACGACGACGGTCAACACCGACGGCAGCACGACGACGACCAACACCACCAGCGACGCCGCGAACACGCTGCAACAGTCGGCGATCAGCTCGATCCTCGCGGCGACGGGCGGTTTCGGGGGTTTCGGCGGCAAGATCGGCAGCACCTTCTTCGGCGCGATCATCAACGCGGTGAAGAGCGACACCACCTCGAACCTGCTCCAGGTCCCGCACCTCGTCACGCTCGACAACCAGGAGGCGCACAGCCTCGTCGGGCAGGAAATCCCGATCACCACGGGGCAGGCGCTCAGCACCAATTTTGACAACGCCTTCCGCACCACGCAGCGCCAAAACGTCGGCATCGAACTCACCGTCCGCCCGCAGGTGAACTCGAGCGGCACGGTGAAGTTGAACCTCCGCCTCGAGGTCAGCTCGATCGCCGGTCCGGTGTCGAGCGACAACAGCGACCTGATCCTCAACAAGCGCGAGGTCGAGACCGTCCGCACCGTCGACGACGGCCAGATCGCGGTCATCAGCGGCCTGCTCGACGACAATGAGCGCCGCACGATCGAGAAGATCCCGCTGCTCGGCGACATCCCCGTCCTCGGCCATCTGTTCACCTCGAAGGCGAAACAGCGGTCGAAGACCAACCTGATGATCTTCATCCGCCCGACCATCCTACGTACCGCGGAGGACAGCCGGAAGCTGACCGAGCAGCGTTATGGCTATGTCCGCCTGCAACAGGGCCTGCAGGAGCCGGGTGCCGAGCCGTCGATCGATCAACTCGTCCGCGATTACATGGGCGCCGCCCCGCCGATCCCATCCGGCCCGACCCCCGGCAGCATCGAAGACCCCCGCATCGCGGTCCCCGTGCGGACCTCGACGATGGTCGTCCGGCCCAAGAAATGATCATCCGCGAAGGCTTCCCCTCCGAATCTTCTTCCCCCCTCCCGCAAGCGGGAGGTGCCGGGGGTGGGCCCGCGCTAACCTCCAGCGATACCCTTGAAGGCGGGAGCGGGCACGCGCTTTCCCCAAACGATACCCTCGAAGGAGAGCGCGAGCCCACCCCCAACCCCTCCCGCTTGCGGGAGGGGAGTGAGATAGCACTCCCCCAGATCACCATCCCCTACGCCTTCGCCCGAAAATTCGGCGTCGTCATCGACCACACCGACACCGATTCGCACCTCACGATCGCCATGCGCGCCGGCGCAGACCCGAAAGTCCTGCTCGAACTCCGCCGCTACCTCGCGCGCCCGTTCGACGTGACCTTCGTCGAACAGATTGCCTTCGACCGCCTCCTGTCGAACGTCTACGCGATGGACGGCCAGGCCAACGCGCTCGCCGCGGTCGGGATGGGCGACGAACTCGACCTGCTCGCGGGCGACATGCCGACCGCGGAGGACCTGCTCGATACCGCCGACGATGCCCCCGCTATCCGTCTCATCAACGGCATCATCGCCGACGCCGCACGCAATGGCGTGTCGGACATCCATATCGAGCCGTATGAGTCCGGCCTCGTCGTCCGCATGCGGATCGACGGCGTGCTGCGCGAAACGCTGCGCATGCCGCCCAACGTTGCACCGGTGGTGGTCAGCCGCATCAAGGTGATGGCGCGCCTCGACATCGCCGAGCGCCGCGTGCCGCAGGATGGCCGCATGGGGCTGACGCTCGGCGGCAAGCTGCTCGACGTCCGCGTCTCGACGCTGCCGTCGCGAGCCGGCGAACGCGTCGTGCTGCGTATCCTCGACAAGGAAAACGCCGGCATCGACCTCGAAGCGCTCGGCCTGCCGCCCGCGCTGTTCGCGTTGCTCAACGAAGCGCTGAGCGAACCCAACGGCATCATCCTCGTCACCGGCCCGACCGGCTCGGGCAAGACCACCTCGCTCTACGCCGCGCTCCGTTTGCTCAACGACGGCAGCCGCAACATCCTGACGGTCGAGGACCCGGTCGAGTACGCCGTCGACGGCGTCGGCCAGACGCAGGTCAACCCGAAGGTCGGCCTTACCTTCGCGGCGGGCCTGCGCGCGATCCTCCGCCAGGATCCCGACGTCGTCATGGTCGGCGAAATCCGCGACCGCGAGACCGCCGAGATCGCGGTGCAGGCGTCGCTCACCGGGCATCTCGTGCTGTCGACCGTCCACACCAACGACGCGATCGGCGCGATCACCCGCATGCGCGACATGAAGGTTGAGAGCTTCCTGCTCGCCTCGACACTGCGCGCGGTGATCGCGCAGCGGCTCGTGCGACGGCTGTGCCCGACGTGCCGCAAGGCGGTCCCCGCCTCCGATACGGTAGCCCCCTTGCTCGGCATCGCTCCCGAAGCGATCGTCTACGTCGCGCAAGGCTGCGAAGACTGCAACCAGACCGGCTACAAGGGCCGCATCGGCGTCTTCGAAGCGGTCCGCATCGACGACACCATCCGCCGCCTGATCAACACCGACGGCCACGAATCCGAAATCACCGCACACGCCTTCGCCAAGTCCCCGAACCTGGCGCAGTCGGCGCGTGACCTGGTCCTGTCCGGCCAAACCACGGCAGAGGAAGCCGTCCGAGTATCCCGCCGCGATACGACCGAAGTGCTGGAAGAGGTGGCCGATGCATAACCCCTCTTCCCCCCTCCCTGAAAGGGAGGGGCCGGGGGTGGGTCGGCCGGCTCGGGCCACCGCCCCCCGCATCATAAACCAACCCACCCCCAACCCCTCCCTTCCAGGGAGGGGAGCACATCGTGGCTGATTTCGACTACATCGCGATCGACACCAAAGGCGCCGAACGCCGCGGCCACGTCGCCGCGCCCGACATGGACGTCGCGCGCGCCACCCTCGATGCGCGCAAGTTCTACGTCGTCAAGATCACCCCCGGCGCACCGCCCCAGGCCTCGAAGGGCCGCCCGCTATTCGGTCTCCAGCTCGGCACGCCGAAGATGTCGGGCAAGAACCTCACCCTCTTCACCCGCCAGCTCGCCACGCTGAACCGCGTCTCTCCGCTCGAGGAATCACTCCGCACGATTACTCGCCAGACCGAACAGGACAGCGTCCGCACCATAGTCCAGCACGTCCACGCCGGCGTCGTCGAAGGCCGGAGGCTCGCCGATGCCATGGCCCGCGAACCCAAGAGCTTCCCGCCGCTCTACCGCGCGATGGTCTCGGCCGGCGAAAGTTCGGGCTCGCTCCCGACCATCCTCGACCGCTTGGCGGCCCTGCTTGAACGCCAGGCCGAAATCCGCGGCAAGCTCATCACCGCGCTGGCCTATCCCTCCATCCTCGCGCTCGTCGCGCTCGGCGTCGTGACCGCTCTGATGATGTTCGTCGTGCCCCAGGTGGTCGAGCAATTCGACACAGTTGGCCAGCAATTACCGTTACTTACGCGGATGGTCATGGCCTTCTCCGCCTTCCTCGTCGGCTATTGGTGGGTGATCGCTCTTGGCCTAACCCTGTCTAACCTTCTTTTGTGGCGCGCCCTCAAGGACCCCACCTTCCGCCTCGCCTTCGACAGCTGGCTGCTCCGCATTCCGATGCTCGGCCGCCTCATCCGAGACCTCCACGCAGCCCGCATGGCGCGCACGCTCGGCACGATGGTCGCCAGCCGCCTGCCGCTGCTCGACGGCCTCAACCTGACCGCCAGCACGATCCACAACCGCCGCCTCCGCCTCGCCTCGGACCAGATCGTCGACGCGATCCGCGGCGGCGGCAGCTTGTCCGCCGCGATGCGCCGCGCCGGCGTCTTCCCCCCGCTGCTGACGTATCTCGCAGCCTCGGGCGAAGCCGCCGGCCGTCTCGACGAGATGCTGGAGCGCGCCGCCGACTATCTCGAACGCGAGTTCGACCGCTTCACCGCCACCGCATTGTCGCTGCTCGAACCGCTGATCATCGTCGTGATGGGCGGCATAGTCGCGACGATCGTGCTATCCATCCTGCTCCCGATCCTCCAGCTCAACACGCTGGCCGGACAATGAGGTTGTACATGCGTCCCGAAGTCAAAAAGCGTCGCCGCGAAGCCGGCTTTACTCTCGTCGAGCTGATGGTGGTGATCGTCATCATCGGCCTGCTCGCCACGATCGTCGCGCTCAACGTGCTGCCCTCGGGCGACACCGCGCGGATCCAGAAGGCGAAGGCCGACATCGCCCAGATCGAGGGCGGGCTGGAACTCTACAAGCTCCAGAACATGACCTTCCCCAACACCTCGCAAGGACTGAACGCGCTGGTCACCGCGCCTGCCGGCCTGACCGATCCCTCGCGCTACCAGCGTGGCGGGTATCTCAAGAAGCTGCCGAACGATCCCTGGGGCCGCCCGTATCTCTACGCATCACCCGGCACGCACGGCGAGGCCGACGTCTGGACCTTCGGGGCCGACGGCAAGGAAGGCGGCGAGGGGATCGATGCCGATATCGGCAGCTGGCAGTAAGCGCGAAGCAGGCTTCACGCCTGTGAGGCGTTCCGCCGAACTCGGCTTCACACTGGTCGAGCTGATGGTCGTCGTCACGATCATTGGCCTCGCATCGGCGGTGGCCGTGCTCGTGATGCCGGACCCGCGCGGCCGCGTGCTCGATGAAGCGACGCGCTTCGCCCTGCGCACCCGCGCGGCGCACGATTCGGCGATCGTCGACGCGCGTCCGGTCAGCGTCTGGATCACTGGCGGCGGCTATGGCTTCGACCAACGGCTGGCGGGGGGCTGGACGCCGATCGCCGAGAAACCGATGCGCGTCGAACGCTGGAACGACGGCACCAGGGCCAGCATCGGCGACGCCAGCGGTCGAATGCGCGTAACCTTCGACCCGACCGGACTTGTCGATCGCCCGGCGGAAATCCGGCTCGATCGCGGCGGGGTTGCTGCCACCGTGCATATCGACGCCGACGGCAGCGTGCGCGCCGATGCGGGCTGAGCGCGGCTTTACCCTCATCGAGATCATGGTCGCGCTGGCCGTCTTCAGCCTCGCGGCGATGGCGCTGGTGCGTCTGGAGAGCGCGACGATCCGAGGCGCCTCGATCCTCGACGAAACGCTGGTTGCGCAGATGGTCGCCCGCAACGTCGCGATCGAGGCGGTAACCGACGCGCAACCGCCGACCGCGGGCCGCGTCACCGGTGTCGAGACGAACGGCGGCCAAGCCTGGACCTGGACCCGGCAGGTCAGCGCGCTCGGCGGCTCGCGCGTGCTGCGGATCGACGTGGTGGTCGCCGACCGTACCGGCACCCAACTCGGCCGCCTGACGATGGTGCGCCCTGCGCCGCGGTCGGCGACATGACCGTTGATCGGAGGCCAGGCGAGGCGGGCTTTACGCTGATCGAGGTCATGGTCTCGCTGATGATCTTCGGGATGATTGCCGCAGCAGGTGTCGCCATCCTGTCGTTCAGCGTGAGGGCACAGAGTTCGACCGGCGCCAAGCTCGACGATATCAGCGCGCTCACCCGGACGATGTCGATCCTGTCCGCGGATCTTGCCCAGGCCTCGAATCGCGTCACGCGCGACGAAGCCGGAACGCGGATACCGGCGTTCGTCGGCGAAAGCGGATCGGGCGTTACGCCTACGCTCCGCCTCGTGCGTGCCGGCTGGAGCAATATTGACGGTACCGCCCGGTCCAACATGCAGAAGGTCGCCTACCGCGTCGATGCGGGCGCTCTCCAGCGGATCGCCTATCCGATGATCGACGGTGCCCAGCCTCTGCCGCCGGCCGCGCTTCTCACCCGTGTTCGCCAGATCGGGCTTCGCTACCGGATCGCCGGCGCCTGGAGCGATCGCTGGGACGGGGCAGGCGGCGCGCCCTTGCCCGACGCGATGGAATTGCGTGTCCAACGCGACGATGGGACGCAATTTCGCCAGATGTTTCTGGTCGGCACCGGCTACAAACCGATGCCTGCCGATATCAGCGAGGCTAGTTCTCCGGCGACCCCCGCCTCGCAACAGGGGGCGTCCGGTGCGCGAAACTGATCCGGTGCCATCGCGCGGTATTGAGAGGGGGACAGAGCGGGGCGCCGCCTTGCTGACCGTGCTGATGCTGGTCGCGATCATCGCCGTGATGGCGGGCGCCGCGCTCGAAAAGCTGCGATTGTCGACGCGGTTGGCGGGGAATGCCGCGACCGGCGAGCAGGCGCGCGCCTATGCGCTGGCCGCCGAGACGATGGCGCTCACCCGCATCTCCAACCTGCTTGGACCGAGCCCGACGCGCGTGACGTTGGCCGGCGGGTGGAGCAACACGCCGTTCGGTCTGCCGGTACCCGGCGGCTTCGCGACCGCGCGCGTGCGGGACGGTGCGAACTGCTTCAACCTCAACAGCCTGGTTCGGATGACCGAACCGGGCGTCTACATGACGCAACGCGAGGTTCGCCCGCAGTTCGTCCGCCTGATGCGGCTCCTCGATGTGCCGGTACAGGTCGCTGAACAGGTCGCGGCGGGCACGGCGGACTGGATCGACACCGATCAGGATCAGCAGCAGATGGGGGCGGAGGACGGCGCCTATCTAGGTCGGGAGACGCCATATCGTACCGCCGGTACGCTGATGACCGACCCGAGCGAACTGCGGGCGGTGCTCGGCATGACCCCGGAAATCTACGCCAGGCTGCGGCCCTGGATCTGCACGCTGCCGATCGCTAAACCATCGCCGATCAACGTCAATACGCTGTTGCCCGAACAGGCGGTGCTGCTGGCGATGATGTATCCCGACACGCTGTCGATCGGCAACGCGCAGCAGGCGCTGCTGCGGCGGCCTGTGCAGGGCTATGCCGAGATCGGTCAGATGCAGACGAGCCTGTCGCTGCTCGGGGCGTCGACGATCGCGCCAGGCGCGGAAGCTACGGTCGTTTCGAAATGGTTCACGCTCGATATCGACGTGACGCTCGGCCGCACGCAAATGCAGGAACGTGCGTTGATCGATGCGAACAGGGTTCCCGCGCAGCTCGTATCGCGGCAATGGGGCGAGCCATCATGACGACGCTATTGTTCCTTCCCGCCGGCGAGACCGGATATCGCTGGATGCGCGTCGTGGACGCGCGCGTGGTCGGCGAGGGGGAAGGCATTCCCGAAGCGATCGACGACGAGACGATCGCGGTGGCGCCGGCCGATGCGGTGACGCTGCATTGGGCGGAATTGCCCTCGCGCTCGCCGGCGCAGGCGACCGCCGCCGCGCGGATACTGGCGGCCGAGGCGAGCGCATCGCCGCTCGTTGAACTCCATGTCGCGGTCGGGGACGAGGGCGCAAGCGACCGTCCGATCGGCGTCGTGGGGGCCGCGACGATGCGCGACTGGTTGCGGATGCTCGCCGAGGCAGGCGTCGACCCGGTCGCCGTCATCCCCGCGCCGATGCTCCTGCCGCGACCCGAAGAGGGGTATGCGCGGGCCGAGCTTGCCGGCAGCGGCGTGGTGCGCGGTACGTCCAGCGGGTTTGCGGACGAGGCGCGGCTGACCGAGCTCGTGACCGGCGGTAGCGCGCCGGCGACGATCGACCGCGACACGTTGGAGGCGGCGATTGTTGCCGCCGCCGCATCGCCCACGCTCGACCTCCGCCAGGGCCCGTTCGCGCGGCGCCGCCGGTTCGCGATCGACTGGCGGCTGATCCGCCGGCTAGCATTGTTGTCGCTGACGATCCTCGCGGTGACGCTCGCCATCTCGCTCGTCCGCATCGCCAAATACAGTTTTGGCGCGGATGCGCTGGAGGCGGAGGCGAACACGGTGGCGGTCGCCGGATTGCCGCGTGGCGAGACGGTGGTCGACGCCGCCCGCCAGCTCGACGAACGCCTGTCGCGCGTGCGCGGGCCGGGGCTCGGATTCACCAATACTACCGCGGCGGCGTTCGCGGCGGTACGCGCCACGCCCGGCACCGAAGTTACCGGGCTCGATTTCCAGGCGAACGGCGATCTGCGACTGTCGGTAGCGGTCGAGCGCGAGGCGTTGGCCACCGATCTCAAGCGCGCGCTGGAGGCGGCAGGCTTCACCGTTCGCGCGGGCGTGTTCCAGGCCGCTGCCGGGCGCGTGACGGGTGAACTTACGATCAGTCCAGCATCGGGGAGCGGACGATGACCGGCCTGAAGACGTGGTTCGAGGGGCGTTCGCTAAGGGAGCGGCGCCTGCTGCTCGTGATGGCCGCGCTCGCGGTGCTCACGTTGCTGTGGGCGGTGATCATCCGTCCGGTCGGCGATGGCCTGTCGAGCGCGCGCGAACGCCACGCCGCCGCTGTGACGCGGCTCGGCGAGACTCGCGCGCAGGTTGCCACGTTGCGCGATATCCAGCGGACGCGCGCGACGCCGCTGACGGGGGCACTTGCCGACGTGGTGCGTGCCGAGGCTGACCAGGCCGGTTTCGCGCTCGCGTCGCTCGATCAGGATGGTGCGGACCGCGTCCGTGTCGGTATCCAGTCGGCGCGACCCGCTGCGCTGACCGCCTGGCTCGCGCGGCTCGAACGGCTCGGCATCCTCGTCGATTCGGTGGCGATGACCGACAAGGGTGACAAGACCGTCGGCGTCGCACTCACGTTCAGGGCGCGTGCGGCATGAGGCGGATTCGACTGCGGACCGGACCCGCGGCGCTGTTCGGCAGCATGCTGCTGATCGCGCTGATCGTCTTCTTGCCGATGCGCGCGGTACTCGGCTGGGTCGGTGTCGGCGACGAGGGCCTGGTTGCACGGCGCGTGTCGGGTACGATCTGGGGCGCGACCCTGACCGACGCACGGTTCGGCGATCTCGCGCTCGGTAACCTGCACGCACGGCTGTCGCCCCTGCCGCTGCTGGTCGGTCGCGCGACGATCGTTTTCGCCGGTCCCGAATCGGTATTCGCCAAACCTCTCACAGGCTCGGCGAGCGTCAGTCGCCACGGCTTCGGCGTCGACCACATGACCGCCACCGCCGCGACCGGTAGGTTGTTCGCACCGGTGCCCGTCTCTGCGCTCGATCTCGACGACGTGTCGGTCCGCTTCCGCGACGGCCAGTGCGAAGCCGCCGAGGGCCGCGTCCGCGCGACACTGGCGGGCGACGTCAGCGGGATCGCTTTGCCGCAGTCGGTGAGCGGCACCGCGCGCTGCGACGGCACTGCTTTGCTGCTGCCGCTCGCGAGCCAGTCCGGCACCGAAAGCATCGCGCTCACGATCGAAGGGGCAGGGACCTACCGCGCCGAACTTTCCCTGCGCCCGTCCGATCCGCTGGCCGTCCAGAAGCTCGAACAGGCCGGCTTCGTAAACGGCCCGAACGGTTACCGTCTCGCCATCGAGGGACGATTTTAAGGCGTTTGTGCAAGTCGGCGGTTGACGGGGACCGACGACCCCCGCTAGGGGCGACGCCTTCGCGGCGATCGTAGTTCAATTGGTTAGAGCGTCGGCTTGTGATGCCGGATGTTGCGGGTTCAAGTCCCGTCGGTCGCCCCATTATCTCAGTATTTTCGACGAGCCCCCGCACCGCGGGCGCTTTGGGCTGGTCAAACGCCCCAGAAAATAATATTTCGCCTCCCGGTAATTTTATTCCTCCTCAGGAGCCGGCGATGACAGCGGTTTGGGACCTTCCCGATTTCGACGACCACGAGGGCGTTCATGCCTTCACCGATCCCGAATCGGGCCTGCGCGCGGTAATTGCGCTGCACTCCACCAAGCTCGGGCCGGCAGCTGGCGGCACGCGCTTCTGGCATTATGCCGATAACGGTCGCGCGGTGACCGACGCGCTGCGCCTTTCGCGCGGCATGAGCTTCAAGAACGCGATGGCCGGGCTCGAGCTCGGCGGCGGCAAGGGCGTGGTCCTCGCGGCCAAGCCCGGCGATGTCATCACGACGGCGCAGCTCGAGGCGTTCGGCCGCGCAGTCGATTCGCTCGGCGGTCGTTACGTGACGGCGGAAGACGTCGGCATGTCCGAAGAGCGGATGAAGGTGATCGCCACCCAGACCCGCTACGTCTCGGGCCTGCCTGTCGCGAGCGGCGCTGCCGGCGGCGATCCCGGGCCCTACACCGCGCTCGGCATCTATCTCGGCGTGAAGGCGGCGGCGCAGCGTGGCCTCGGCGCGACCGACATGAAGGGCGTGCGCGTTGCGATCCAGGGCGTCGGCTCGGTCGGCGGCGGGCTTGCCCGGTTGCTGGCGAAGGACGGCGCCGTGTTGACGCTGGCCGACGTCGACGAAGGCCGTGCGCAGAAGCTGGCCGGTGAGCTCGGTGCGACCGCAGTTGCGGCCGAGGCGATCCTGACGACCGAGGCGGATATCTTCAGCCCGAACGCGCTCGGTGCGATCCTGACCGAGATGTCGATCGCGGCGTTGAAGGCGAAGGTCGTTGCGGGCGGCGCGAACAACCAGCTGAGCGTGCGCGAAGACGGCGCGCGCCTGCATGCTCGCGGTATCCTGTACGCGCCGGATTATGTGATCAACGCGGGCGGGATCATCAACGTCGGGCTCGAATATCTTGGTCATGGTGACGAAGCCGAAGTGAAGGCACGGATCGCCCGTATCCCCGAGCGCCTGACCCAGGTCTGGGACGAAAGCGACCGCTCGGGCGAGCCGTCGTCGGACGTCGCGGACTCGATCGCAAAGCGCCTGATCGGCCGCTGATACCCTTCTCCCCTCAGGGGAGAAGGTGGCGCTTAGCGCCGGATGAGGGGTGGTTGGGGTGAACGCCTGAGCCTCACACCCCTCGCCCTCCCACCGCAAGCGCGGCGGGCCCCTCCCTCTCCCCAAGGGGAGAGGGCTTAACTCTCGCGTGACGTCAGCGAATTAAGCCAATAAGGCTACATCCAGTGGCCACCCTACACGCCTTCGCAAAACCCGCGCGCTTCCTGAAGATCGCCAAGCCGTTGACGCCGTTGCTTTTCTGGCTCGGCGTCGCGTTCATCGCGCTCGGCTGCTGGGCAGGCCTGACCCAGACCCCGCCCGATTACCTTCAGGGCGAGACGGTCCGCATCCTCTACATCCACGTCCCCGCCGCCTGGCTGGGCATGGGCGGGTGGAGCGGGATCGCGATCTCCAGCATCATGTTCCTCGTCTGGCGCCACCCGCTCGCCAGCGTCGCGGCGCGCGCGATTGCGCTGCCCGGCGCAGTGTTCGCCGCGCTTTGCCTTATGACCGGCTCGATCTGGGGCCGGCCGACCTGGGGAACGTGGTGGCAATGGGATGGCCGGCTGACCTCGATGCTGCTGCTGTTCTTCGTCTATCTCGGCTACATGGCGCTGGCGAAGGCCGATGCGGATCGGGGCGGCGACGGGCGGGTGCCGGCGCTGTACGGGATCGCTGGATCGGTGCTGCTGCCGATCATCCGCTATTCGGTGGTGTGGTGGAACACGCTGCATCAGGGGCCGAGCATCGGGCTGACCAAGTCGACCATCGACGGCTCGATCCTGTGGCCGCTGCCGATCATGCTGGCCGGCTTCACCTTCGTGTTCGCGGGGATCGTGCTGATGCGGATGCGGACGATGCTCGCCGTTGCGAAGACCGAAGCCCGCATGCGCAGGAGGGCCAGAGCATGAACCCCTGGCCGTTCGTGACTGCCGCATATGTCGTGACGCTCGGCGGCGGTGCGATCCTCGCGCTGCTGAGCTATTTCGCGATGCGGAAGGCCGAGAAGCCTGTCGTGAGCGAAGACGAGCGATGAAGGCCAAGCATCAACGCCTCACGCTTGCTTTGCTCGCAGTCGGCGCCGTCATCGTTGCAGGCCTGCTGGCGTTGTCGGCCCTCAAGGACCAAGCCGCGTTTTTCTACGCGCCCTCCGACGTGCGCCGAGACGGACTGCCGCTCGGTCGCGCGGTTCGGCTCGGCGGGATGGTCGAGGGCGGCTCGGTGAAGCGCGCTGCGGACGGCATCACCGTCCACTTCGTCGTCACCGACGGGCAGGCAACCACGCCGGTCGTGTTCGCCGGCATCGTCCCAGACCTGTTCCGCGAGAAATCAGGGGTCGTTGCCGAAGGCCAGTTTCAGCCGAACGGCAGCTTCGTCGCGTCAAACCTGCTCGCCAAGCATGACGAGAAATACATGCCGCCGGAAATGGCCGGCAAGATGCACGAAACCAAGACGCTCGAACCGGACGCCAAGCAGTGATCGCCGAAGCAGGCCTCGCCGCGCTTTGGTTCGCGGGCGCGCTGGCGGCCTTGCAGCTGGTCATGGCGGCGATCGGCATCGCGCGCAATCGTGATGACGTGGCTGCGGCCGTGCGACCTGTGGCGATCGTACAGGGGCTGCTTGCGCTGCTAGCGATGGCGCTCCTGATCGAGCTGTTCCTCGAGTCCGACATGTCGGTGAAGCTGGTCGTCGAGAACAGCCATTCCGCCAAGCCGTGGCTCTACAAGGTTGCTGGCGCATGGGGGAATCACGAAGGCTCGATGCTGCTCTGGGTGACGATCCTGGGGCTGGCCGGCGGGGCGGTGGCGGTCTTCGAGCGCTCGCTTCCCGAACGCACGCTGACTGCGACGCTCGGCGCACAGGCGACGATCGCGCTCGGCTTCTACGCGTTCCTGCTGTTCTCCTCGAACCCGTTCGCGCGGCTCAACCCGGCGGCCCCTGATGGCCTCGGGCTCAACCCGCTGTTGCAGGACCCCGGCTTGGCGTTCCATCCGCCGACGCTCTATACGGGGTATGTCGGCCTCTCGGTCGCCTTTTCGTTTGCCGTCGGTGCGCTTGTCACGCGCGACGTGGGGTCCGCGTTCGCCAAGGCGATGCGGCCATGGGTGCTGATCGCCTGGATATTCCTGACGCTCGGCATCACCGCGGGCAGTTACTGGGCGTATTACGAGCTCGGCTGGGGCGGCTGGTGGTTTTGGGACCCGGTCGAGAACGCGTCACTGATGCCGTGGCTCGCGGCGACCGCTTTGCTCCACTCAGTTACCGTTCTTGCGACGCGAGACGGTTTGCGCGCGTGGACGATCATGCTGGCGGTGGTCGCGTTCTCGATGTCGATGATCGGCACGTTCCTGGTCCGCTCAGGCATCCTGACGAGCGTCCATGCGTTCGCGGTCGACCCGGAGCGTGGCGCGTTCATTCTGGCGTTGCTCGCGATCTATATCGGCGGGGCGCTAGCGCTGTTCGCCGCGCGGATCGGCACCGTTCGCGCAGGTACGACGTTCGATCCGGTCAGTCGTGAAGGCGGGCTGGTCGCCAACAACCTGCTCCTTTCGGTAATCCTCGGCATCGTCCTGATCGGCACGCTTTACCCGATCGTCGCGGCGAGCTTCGACGTCCAGCTTTCGGTCGGCCCACCGTTCTTCAACAAGGCCGCGGGACCGATCGCCCTGCTGCTGGTCGCGGTGATGGCGGTCGGGCCATTGCTGCGCTGGCGGCGTGACGACGCAAAGGCGGTGCTCGGCCGTGTGATGCTGCCGATTGGCGCAACGGTAGCGGCCGCGCTTGCGCTGTTGTTCGTGTGGCCGGGTTGGCTCCCCTGGGCCGGGCTGTCGCTCGCAGCCGGTCTCGCTGTCGCTAGCGTCGCACCCTTGTGGAAGCGCAATCTCAAGCGCACACCGCTGTTCACCTACGGCATGGTCATCGCGCATCTCGGCATCGCGGTCAGCCTCGCCGGGATGGCATCGGACAGCGCCTTTACACAGGAAACCCTGGTCGCGGTACGCACAGGCGAGCCGGCGCGGGTCGGCCCGTACACCGTGACGCTCGACGGCATATCGCCGGTGATCGGCGAGAATTGGTCAGCATTGGAAGCGCGACTGACCGCAACCCGAGGCGGCAGCAAGCGCATCCTGCGCCCGCAACTCCGCTTCTTCGCGAACCCGCCGACTAGCACCAACGAGTCCGCCATCCTGACCGTGCTCGACGGCCAACTCTACACCGTGCTCGGGCAACCGGACGGGCAGGGGCGGTGGCAGCTTCGGCTCTGGTGGAAGCCGTTCGTGACGCTGATCTGGTTCGGCGGCGTCCTGATCGCGCTTGGCGGGATGCTGTCGCTGATCGGCCGGGTGCGGCGTGAGCGGCGGACGGCGATACGGAATTCTTGGGCATGAAGCGTTTCGCACTCTGGGCACCGCTGGCGATCTTCGCGCTGCTGTTCGCGGTGGTGGCGAGTGGGCTGTTCCGGCCGGCCGAGAAGGTGGTGCGGTCGGCGATGGTCGGTAAGCCGGTGCCTGATTTTGCCCTGCCGGCAATGGTCCCCGGTAAGCCGGGCTTGAGCAGCGCATCGTTTCGACAGGGTAAGCCGCGGTTGCTCAACGTGTTCGCGAGCTGGTGCATTCCGTGCATCGCCGAGGCGCCGCAACTGATGCGGCTGAAGGCGATGGGCATACCGATCGACGCGATCGCGATCCGCGACACCGCGCCGGCGATTGCCGAGTTCCTCCGCCGTAACGGCGATCCTTACGAGCGGATCGGCAGCGACAAGGCGAGCCAGATGCAACTGGCGCTGGGCTCGTCAGGCGTGCCGGAAACGTTCGTGATCGATGGCCGCGGAATCGTCGTGAAGCAGATCATCGGCGACATTCGCCCGGAGAATGTCGCCGAGATCGCCCAGGCTGTGAAGGACGCGCGGTGAGGTTCGCTCTCCTCCGTGATGCCGGGCTCGTTCCGGAACCCACCGTTGACCTTGATCATAGGCGGTTGAGTTTGCGGAACGGTGGATCCCGGAACAAGCCCGGGATGACGGGGGTGGTATTGGCTATGCTGTTACCCACGCCAGCCCTTACCCAACCCGTTACGCCGCCCGCGCACTACGCAAACGTGCAGCTCGCCGACCCCGCGAAGGAAGCTTCCGCGCGCGCACTCATGGAGACGCTGCGGTGCCTTGTCTGCCAAGGCCAGTCGATCGCCGACAGCGATGCCGACATGGCCGCCGACATGCGTGCACTGGTCCGCGAACGGATCGAACGTGGTGAAAAGCCTGCGTCGATCCGCGACTGGCTGATCGCGCGCTATGGCGACTATGTGACCTATGATCCGCCGCTGTCGGGGCTGACCTGGCCGCTGTGGCTCGCGCCGATCCTGCTGCTCGGCGTCGGCGGCTGGATCGCGCGGTCGAGTTTCCGGCGGAGGACGCGCTGATGGGCTGGGTATGGCTTGCCGTGATCGGTGCAGGCGTGTTCGCGCTGCTCGCAGTGCTGAAGGTCGATCGGCTGTTGTGGACGATGGTCGCGTCGGCGTTGATGCTTGGCGCGGCTGGGTACGCGTTGCAGGGGCAGCCGGGGCTCGTTGGGCACCCCGTCACGACCGGTCTCGCAGCGACGCCCGACGATGGCGCGATGCTAGAACTGCGCGACCAGATGCTGGAGCGGTACACCGGAGCGGCAGCGTATCTGGTGGCGGCGGATGCGATGACGCGGATCGGCGATCGCCGCGCGGCGGTGCAGGTGTTGCTAGGCGGGATCCGGATCGCGCCGAAGAGCGTGGTGTTATGGACCGGACTCGCTAACGCACTGTCCGCGCACGATGCGAACCAGGTTTCCCCGCCGGCGCTGTTCGCGTTTCAACAGGCGACCCGACTAGCCCCGAAGCATCCGGCGCCGCCGTTCTTTCTGGGGCTGGCGTATGTCCGAGCAGGGGAGTTTGCGAAGGCTCAGCCATATTGGGCGAAGGCTTTGGCGCTAACCCCATCGGATATCTCGTATCGCGGTGAGATAGCAGTTCGGTTGGCGTTGCTCGACCGGTTGCTTGCTGCTCAGGACACTAAAACGCCGCGCCAATAATCCCGTCATCCTGACTTGCGTCGGGATGACGGGATGAAGGCTTACTGACCCCGGCCGGTCTTCGTCTGCAGTTCGTCGATCTTCTTCGACGCATCCGCCTTGCTCAGCGTTTCGTCGAATTCCTCGTGCGCTTCCTCGGAGAGCGTCTTGAGGTAGCTTGCCTGCGCACCGGTCATCTTCTCGTCGCCGGTTGTCCAGTCGTCAGGGTCCTTCTCGGCGTTCGAGAACGGTTCGGACTTGGGGTTCGGGGTGTCGGACATTGGAAATTCCTTTCCCCTGTCCAACACCCATGTTCCGTATCCGTTCCCTATCAGCCGGCCCAAGCTTCGTACGGTAAACCTAGATCATCCGCGACCGCCTTATACGCGATCTTGCCCTTGTAGACGTTCAGCCCGTTGGCGAGATGCGGGTCGGCCTTCATCGCCGCCTCCGCACCCAGATTTGCTAGCTTCAGCGCGAACGGCAGCGTCGCGTTGTTCAGCGCGAACGCCGAGGTCCGCGCGACTGCGCCTGGCATGTTGGCGACGCAGTAATGGATCACGCCGTCCACCTCGAACACCGGGTCCTCGTGCGTCGTGGCATGCGACGTCTCGAAGCACCCGCCCTGATCGATCGCGATGTCGACAAGCACCGAGCCGCGCTTCATCGTCTTCAGCATCTCGCGGGTAACGAGCTTCGGCGCAGCGGCTCCTGGCACGAGCACCGCACCGATCACCAGATGCGCGTTCTTTACGGCCGCGGCGATCGCGGCCTTCGAGGCGTAAGCCGTCTTGATCTGGCTGGAGAAGAACATGTCGAGTTCGGCGAGACGATCGTTCGAAATGTCGTAGATCGTCACGTCGGCGCGCATGCCGACCGCCATCTGCGCGGCGTTGACGCCCGAGACGCCGCCACCGAGGATCGCGACCTTCGCGGGGGCAACACCGGGAACGCCGCCGAGCAGGACACCGCGTCCGCCCTGTTCCTTCTCGAGGTAATGCGCGCCGACCTGCACCGACATGCGGCCCGCGACCTCGGACATCGGCTTCAGCAACGGCAGCCCGCGGCGATTGTCGGTGACGGTCTCGTACGCGATGCAGGTCGCGCCAGACTTCATCAGCCCCTCGGCTTGCGGCTTGTCCGCGGCGAGGTGGAGGTAGGTGAACAGCAAGTGGCGCGGTTCGAGCATCGCGATCTCGCCCGGCTGCGGCTCCTTGACCTTCACGATCATGTCGGCGCCGACGAACACCGCGGCGGCGGTCGGCAGGATCGTCGCACCCGCGTCGATATAATCCTGGTCTTCGAAATCGATGCCCGATCCGGCCTGCGTCTCGACGACGACTTCGTGCCCGGCTGCGACCAGTTCGGCGACCGACGGCGGGGTCAGGCCGACGCGATATTCGTGATTCTTGATTTCCTTGGGGACACCGACGCGCATTGATTCCACTCCATTATCGTTTGCGCGATACTAGCGCGCCTTGGACGGGAAGGGTTCGCAAACTCGTTTCGATACGATAGCGCGTTTGCAAGATGCGTGCATCCATTGCTATCAAAACGAGAGAATCTTGAGCGCCACGATCGAACGCAGGATTCTGGACCTGCTCGCCGCCAATTCCGACCTGACCAGCGCCGAACTCGGCGACGCGGTCGGCCTATCGGCGAGTGCCGCGCATCGGCGCGTTGCGCAACTGCGGGAAAGCGGCGCGATCGTTGGCTACCGTGCAGTCCTGTCGCGAGCTGCGCGGGGTGACCCAAGCATCGTCCTCGTCAACGTCACGCTGCGGGACCAGCGCAAGGAGACGATGGCGGCGTTCGAGGCGGAAATCGTCGACTGCCCGCAGGTCGTGCAGTGCTTCTTGATGAGCGGCGAGGCGGATTACATGCTCCATGTCGAGATCCGCGACGGCGAGACGTTCGAGCGCATCCACCGCGAGACGCTGTCGCAACTGCCGGGGGTGACGCGGCTCGCCTCCCACTTCGTGATCCGCGAAGTCGTTACCCGTTAGCGTTTTCCTGCGAATGCAGGAATCCAGGGCCAACAACGGTAGCGCCCGTTACCCTGGGCTCCTGCGTTCGCAGGAGAACGGCAGGGTCCGATCAGCCCCGGTTAATCCACGCTAACCGCCCCGCCGTTGCCGCCCTCTACCCCTCATGCTAAATGCGCCCGCTTGGGGCACAGGGTGAAATCGGAAATTCGATGATGATTGCTGCACTTCCGGGTCGATTCACCGTCCAGTGAGCGTCGATCAGACCGCCGCGGCCTCGACCGTGCCACCCGCCAATCTCGATCTCGAGACGGGGCATCACCATTCCGACGGCATGCTGAAGCTCGCCTTCGGTGCGATCGGTATTGTCTTCGGCGATATCGGCACGAGCCCGCTCTACGCCTTCCGCGAGACCTTCGCCGGCCATCACAAGCTCGCGCTCGACGCGGCGCACATCATGGGCGTCATCAGCCTGATGTTCTGGTCGATGATGATCGTCGTGACGGTCAAATACGTCATCATCATCATGCGCGCCGACAACAAGGGCGAGGGCGGTAGCCTCGCATTGCTCGCGCTCGTCTCGGGCAAGACCAAGACGAAGCGGTGGAGCAAGGGCATCATCCTGCTCGGCGTGTTCGCGACCGCGCTGTTCTACGGCGACAGCATGATCACGCCCGCGGTCTCGGTGCTGTCCGCAGTCGAGGGCCTTGCCGTCGCCGCGCCAGCGTTTGCCGGGCTCGTGCTGCCGATCGTGATCGTCATCCTGATCGCGCTGTTCTGGGTGCAGAAGAGCGGCACTGCGCGGATCGGGCTCGTCTTCGGGCCGATCATGCTGGTGTATTTTAGCGTCATCGCGGTGCTCGGAATACTCAGCATCGTCCAGACGCCCGGCGTGCTCTGGGCGCTGTCGCCGCACTACGCAGTCGAGTTCTTCATCATCGATCCGGAGCGTGCGTTCCTGGCACTTGGCTCCGTCGTGCTGGCGGTCACCGGCGCCGAGGCACTGTATGCGGACATGGGGCATTTCGGGCGCAAGCCGATTGGCCTGTCCTGGCTGTTCTTCGTGCTCCCTGCGCTGATTCTGAATTACATGGGGCAGGGCGCGCTGCTGTTCCGCGACGGCCAGGCGGCGTTGGTCAGCCCGTTCTACAATCTCGCCCCCGAAAGCCTCCAGCTTCCGCTCGTCATCCTCGCGACGATGGCCGCGGTGATCGCGTCGCAGGCGGTGATCTCGGGCGCGTTCTCGGTGACGCAGCAGGCGATCCAGCTCGGCTTCATCCCGCGCCTCCGGATCGAGCACACCAGCGCCTCGACCGCCGGCCAGATCTACATCCCGCTCGTCAACGGCGCACTGATGGTGATGGTGATCCTGCTCGTGCTGTTCTTCCGTACCTCGTCGAACCTGACCAGCGCGTACGGAATCGCCGTGACCGGCGCGATGTTCATCGACACGTGCCTGCTCGGGGTGGTGCTGTTCCGCCTGTGGAACTGGCCAAAGATCGCGGCGATCCCGTTGCTCGCGATCTTCTTCACCGTCGATGGCGCCTATTTCGCGGCGAACCTCACCAAGGTGCCCGCCGGCGGGTGGTTCCCGCTGCTGGTCGGCTTCATCATCTTCACCTTCCTAACGACCTGGTCGAAGGGGCGGCAGCTGATGATCGACCGGATGCATGAGGCGGCGATGCCGATAAAGGTGTTCATCGGCTCTGCGGCAAGCTCGGCCTCACGGGTGCCGGGAACGGCTGTCTTTATGACCTCGACCGCGGACGGCGTGCCGCACGCGCTGCTCCACAACCTCAAGCACAACAAGGTGCTGCACGAGCGCGTCATCCTGCTGACCGTCAAGATCGTCGGCCAACCTTACTGGCCCGCGCATGACCGTGCGGTGCGCGAGGAGCTTGGCGACGGCTTTCACCGGCTGATCCTGCGCTACGGCTTCATGGAAGACGCCGACGTGCCCGCCGCGCTGCGCCAGGTCCATAATTGCGGCGCGGACTTCAAGATGATGGACACCAGCTTCTTCCTGTCGCGCCAGACGCTGCTCGCGTCGGACAAGCCTGGGATGATGCTGTGGCGCGAAAAGCTGTTCGCGTGGATGCTGCGTAACGCGGAGAGCGCGATGGAGTTCTTCCGGTTGCCGACCAACCGCGTCGTCGAACTCGGCAGCCAGGTCGAGATTTGAACACGCTGTAACCTCACCACTCGCTGCCGTACGCGCATTGGGTGCTCGGGCGTGATAAAACACGCGCACCTCCCCGGCGGAGCCCGGGGCCCAGTTGGAAAGGTCGTGGTAACGGAGCGCGGCGTACGTCAACAACGTTTCCCAACTGGACCCCGGCCTCCGCCGGGGAGGGATTGAGTATAATGGTAAACACCCCGCAAGTGACCGAAGTCGCCCCGATTATCGTCACCGCCCTGTTCGGTCGCCAGGACACCGCGTTCTTCGACTCAATGCGTCGCGAGCATTTCCCGCCCGAGCGCAACCAGCTCGACGCGCATCTGACGCTGTTCCACCATCTGCCACCCTCGGGCCTCGACGAGCTGAAACACCGCCTCAACCAGGAAACCCGTGGCATCGGTGCCCCGCAGGCGCGGATCGGCGGCCTGATTTCGCTCGGCCGCGGCGTCGCTTATCGGATCGAGTCCCCCGATCTCGTCGGTATCCGCGCGCGCCTTGCCGACGCGTTCACCGGCATGCTGACGCCGCAGGACGCCGGCGGCTGGCGTCCGCACGTCACGATCCAGAACAAGGTGAGCCCCCAGGTCGCCAAGCTTTTGCTCGGCAATCTGCAACACGATTTCAGCCCGCGCGGCGTCGAAATCGCCGGTCTGGGCGCATGGTGGTACCGCGGCGGGCCGTGGGAAGCGATTTCCCGGCATATGTTCGCTTGACCGTCTGGAAACCGCTTCCTATAGGCCGCGCCTCGCAAGGAAGAATGCTTCCCTGACGGACGGTACGGCGAAGTAGCTCAGTTGGTTAGAGCACGGGAATCATAATCCTGGGGTCGGGGGTTCAAGTCCCTCCTTCGCTACCATTTCGGACCTGGCGTAAGGCGCCGCCGACATATTACCCGCAGACCTACGCAGGCGATCACCAACTGCGGGAAACTCGTCTTCGCAATCACAAAAAGCGCTTCTATTGCTTTGGGTTAATGGTCAGCCTGTGTGCCGCATTTCGGGTGCACGCGTCGGCCCGGCCTTACGGGAGATACGAGTATGCGTGACAAACGCCCTGATGGGATCGCCGATTATACGGGTCCGGCCGGGGGCTGGGGAGCGCTGAAGGCAGTCGCCGTCTCGCTGAAGGCGCAGCAGATCGTCGTCCGCGGCGGCCAGACGCTGCTCAAGTCGAACCAGCCCGATGGCTTCGATTGCCCGAGCTGCGCATGGCCAGACCCAAAGCACACCTCCTCCTTCGAATTCTGCGAGAACGGCGCCAAGGCCGTCGCGTGGGAATCGACCGCCAAGACGATCGGCGCCGACTTCTTCGCCGCGCACAGCGTGTCCGACATCTGGCAGCAGAGCGATCACTGGATCGAGGACCAGGGCCGCGTCACCGAGCCGCTCCGCTACAATGCCGCCACCGACCACTATGAGGTCGTGAGCTGGGCGGATGCGATGCGCGAGATCGGTGCGGGCCTCGCCGCCGTGCCGAACCCGAACCAGGCCGAGTTCTACACCTCGGGGCGCTGCTCGAACGAGGCTGCGTTCCTGTTCCAGCTGTTCGTGCGGCTGTACGGCACCAACAACTTCCCCGACTGCTCGAACATGTGCCACGAGGCGACTTCGGTCGGGCTGCCGAAATCGATCGGGATCGGCAAGGGCACCGTCAGCCTCGAGGATTTCGATCACGCGGACCTGATCCTGTCGATCGGCCACAACCCCGGCACCAACCACCCGCGGATGATGGCGACGCTGCGCGAAGTGTCGAAGCGAGGTGGCAAGATCATCGTCTTCAACCCGCTCAAGGAACGCTCGCTCGAACGCTTCGAATCGCCACAGTCGGTGGTCGAAATGGCGACGATGTCCGCGACCCCGATCGCCAGCAGCTATTACCAGGTGAAGGTCGGCGGCGATGCTGCGGCTCTGAAGGGCATCGCCAAGGCGCTGATCGCGCTCGACGAGGCCGCCAAGGTATCGGGCGGCGAACGCGCGCTCGATCACGCGTTCATCGCCGAGCATACCGCGGGGCTCGACGACTATATCGCTGACCTCGCGACCACCGAATGGGCGGACATCGAACGCTCCAGCGGGCTCTTGCGCAGTGATCTGGAAGAGGTGGCGCTCGCCTATTCGAAGTCGAAGGCGGCTATCTGCTGCTACGGCATGGGCGTTACCCAGCACCGCACCGGCACCACCAACGTCCAGCAGATCGCCAATTTGCTCCTTCTGCGTGGCAACATGGGCAAGCCGGGTGCGGGCATCTGTCCGCTGCGTGGCCACAGCAACGTCCAGGGCGACCGCACCGTCGGCATCACCGAGCGGCCGATGCCGATGCTGCTCGACAACATGCGCGACGTCTTCGGGTTCGAGCCACCGCGGGAGCACGGCCATTCGGTGGTCGAGAGCATCGCCGCGATGCGCGACGGCAAGGCCAAGGCGATCGTCTGCCTCGGTGGCAATCTTGCGATCGCCTCGTCCGATCCGCAGGCCTGCGCGGAGGGCTTCCGCAACCTCGATCTTGCCGTGCACATCACCACCAAGCTCAATCGCACGATGCTGTTGATGGCGAAGTCGACGTACATCCTGCCGTGTCTCGGCCGGACCGAACTCGACATGCAGGCGACCGGCCAGCAGGCGGTGACGGTCGAGGATTCGATGTCGATGGTCCACGCCTCGCGCGGCTTCCTGATGCCGCCGGGCGAGAACGTAAAGTCGGAGATCTGGATCGTCGGCGAGATCGCCAAGGCGACCTTCGCCGCCAAGGGCCGCGCGCCGATCGCAATCGACTGGGATGCCTATGTCGGCGACTACAGCCTAATCCGCGACAAGATCGAAGCGGTGTTCCCCGCGTTTGCCGATTACAACGCGCGCATCCGCAAGCCGGGCGGCTTCCACCTCCCGAATTCGGCGGCGATGCGCGAGTGGAAGACGGACAGCGGCAAGGCCAACTTCATCGTCACCCAGGGCGTCGAGAAGGACGAGAGTGCGGGCGATCCGACCGTCTTGCGGCTCACCACGCTGCGCGCACACGACCAGTACAACACCACCGTCTACAGCCTCGACGATCGCTACCGCGGGGTGTTCGGACGTCGCGACATCCTGTTCATGAACGAGCGCGACATGGCACGGCTGGGGCACAAGGAGGGCGACGTCGTCGATATCGCCACCGCACTCCAGTTCGCGCGGCCCGATCGCGTCGTCCAGAAGCTGATGCTGGTCCGCTATGCACTGCCCGACGGCTGCGTCGCGTCGTATTATCCCGAGACGCAGCCCTTGATCGCACTCGAGGATCACGATCCCCAGAGCTTCACACCCTCCTACAAATCCATTCCGGTGACCGTCCGTCCCGCGGCGGCCGACATGGGTTCGGATCGCGGCGTGGTACGTGCCGGGATCGTCGGCCAGAAAAGCAAAATTGACGCATGAGCACCGGTTACACGTCGACGATTGACACTTACGCTACCCTCGCCGCGACCAAGGCGGAGGCACTGCGGCGCTCTCCGGCAGGGTTCTTCGCCGGGGCGATCCTTGCGGGTACATATATCGGTATCGCGATGATCCTCGCGCTCAGCACCGGGTCGGGGCTCGAACCGGGCGTGCGCCCGCTGGTGATGGGGGCGACCTTCGGGCTCGGGTTGATCCTGACCGTGTTCGCGGGCGCCGAACTCTTCACCGGCTATGTGATGTATCTCGGCTTCGGCCTGGCCAAGCGGACGATCACCGTCGCGGACGCGGTGAAGCTGACCGTCGTCGTGTGGATCGGTAACCTCGTCGGCGGAGTGGTACTGTCGCTCGTGTTCGCGGCGGGCGGCGGCGGCGCGATCTTCGCCAACGCCGATGCGATGTTCCATGGCTATGTCCAGCACAAGGTGTCGGTCGATGCGACCGCGCTGCTGGCACGTGCCATCCTCTGCAACTGGCTCGTCTGCCTTGCGATCTGGACGGCGGCCCGCATGACCGGCGATGCCGCCAAGTGCATCGGCATGGCCTGGATCCTGTTGGCCTTCGTAGCGGCCGGGTTCGAGCACTCGGTCGCCAACATGACCGCACTGACGCTCGGGCTGCTCGTCCCGAACGCTTCGATCGATATTGAGGGCGTGATCCGCAATCTCGCGATCGTCAGCGTCGGCAACATCATCGGCGGGCTGGTGTTCGTCGTCGGGGGTTATCTCGTTGCGGCCAAGACCGACGTCGTGACGGCCACCAAGTGATGCCTGCTTCGACTAGCCGCAGCGTCTGCGGCTAGTCGAAGACCTTCCAGGGATCGTTCACCACCAGGATCGCATCGCTGCGCGCGAGGGCGAGCAGCGTCAGGCCACGCGCACGCGCGTGATCGATCGCCAGACTGGTCGGTGCGGAGATCCCGACCAGCATCGGCGCACCGGCGATCAACGCCTTGTCGACCATCTCAAAGCTGATCCGCGACGTGACGAGGATGAACCCGTCGATCGCGTGCCCCTTTATCGCCAGTCCTCCGACCAGCTTGTCGAGCGCGTTGTGGCGACCGACGTCCTCATAGGCGGCAACGACCTGGCCTTCGCGATCGCATGCTGCCGCCGCGTGAATGGCGCCCGTGGCCGCGTTGAGGGGCTGATGCGCGCGCAACCCACCGAGTGCGGCAAACAAGGCGCTGACAGGCGTGTCGGGCTTCGGTGGCGTTCCAGGGACAGGTTTTCGGAGCTGTTCGAGCCCGGATATCCCGCACAGCCCGCAACTCGTGTCGCTGGTCCGATGGCGGACACGGTCGTGGATGCGCCCCTTGCACCGCTCGGACAGGCCGACCCGGACGATCCAGCCCGCCTCGGCCTCGAACACGTCGATGTCGCGCACGTCCTCGGCGCTGTCGGCCAGCCGCTCGGTCAGCAGGAACCCGGTCGTGAACTCGGGCAGGTCGGCGGGCGTCATCATCATCACCGCATAGCCGAGACCGTCGATCTCGATCGCGACGGGCACCTCGACCGCGATCGTTCGCTCTCCCGCCATGACCGAATCAGGGCGAAGAATCTTGATCGGCAATGTGCGAGAGGTCATCATAGCGCGGCGATGTCTTCCGGCGTATTGATGTTGGGGATCGGCGCGGGCGCAGCGATCGGCGCGGCGCCGATTGCCTCCGCCCAGCCGCGAACCGAACGGCGTGGCGTTGCCGCGATATGCTCGAACAGAGCCTCTATCGACGCGGTATTCCAATGGCCGAGCACCGGCGCATCCGGGCAATAGGCGGGCGCTCCCCGCGCGAGCGCTGCGAGCAAACCGTCGGGGAGGACCGGCATGTCGCATGCGATCGTCAGGACCGACGTGAAGCCACGTTCGCCAGCATAGGACAGTGCTCCGGCGATCCCGCCCAAAGGGCCGAGGTCGGGGCGGGGGAGGTCGGCGATCGGGCCGTCTCTGCCAACGATGACCGCCGTATCGACGTACGGCACCAGCAAATCTCGCGCATGCTCGGAAAGCATACGCCCTCGAAACATCGCCCGTGCCTTGTCCGAACCGAACCGGGACGATCGCCCACCAGCCAATACGACGCCGAGGATATGCGTGTCGGTCAGCGCGTCTTCTCGATCCGTACCGGCACCGACTTCGCTGCCGGGACATGGCTTTCGCGGGCGTGGTGCGCGACCGGCATGAGCAGGTTGCTCTCGGGATAATAGGCACCGACGCAGCCCTCGGGGATCGAATATTCGACCACGCGCAGCTTGTTGAGACGACGATCCGAATTGCCGCCCGCATCGCCGACCAGATCGACGTCGTCGCCGTCGGCGATCCCCATCCGGATCATGTCGCTGCGGTTCATGAACACGATGTCGCGCGTGCCCTTCACGCCGCGGAAGCGGTCGTGATAGCCGTAGACGGTCGTGTTGAACTGATCGTTCGATCGCAGCGTCATCAGGCGGAAGCGGCCCTCTGCCTCCTCGAACCCGGTGACGTTGAGGGATTGCGGCACGTTGATCTCTGCCTTGCCGCTCTCGGTCTTCCACTCGCGGTGCGCTGCGGGCACACCCTTCCAGAAGCCGCCAGGCGTGAACATCTTCGCGTTGAAGTCTTTGAACATCTCCGGATACGTCACCTCGATCGCATCGCGAACGCGCGCATAATCGCGCACCCACGCATCCCAATCGAGTTTCGGATTGGGCGCCAGCGTCGCCTTGGCGATTCCCGCGACGATCGCGGGCTCGGACAGCAGCGTTTCGGCCGCCGGCGTCGCCTTGCCCTTCGAACCATAGATCTGGCTGAACGAATCCTCGATCGAGACGCTCTGCGGGCCGGTACCCTGCATGTCGGTCTCGATCCGGCCGAGACACGGGAGCAGATACGACGTCTCGCCGGGCAGCAGGTGCGAGCGGTTGAGTTTGGTCGCGATATGCACGGTCAGGTCGAGCCCGCGCCATTTCGGCTCCATCCGCGCGTGATCCGGGATCGCGCGGACGAAATTGCCGCCCAGACCGATAAAGGCCTGCGCGCTGCCGTCGAGGACCGCTTCGCACGCTTCGACCGTATCCCAGCCCTTCTCGCGCGGAGGCTCGAAGCCATATTGCTCGGCAAGCTTGTCGAGCGGGGCGAGTTCGGGCTTCTCCGTGATACCGACGGTACGCTGGCCCTGCACGTTCGAGTGACCGCGGACCGGCCCCATGCCGGCACCGGGCTTGCCGATGTTGCCGCGGAGCAGCATCAAATTGACGACCATGTGGACGTTGTCGATCCCACCGACATGCTGGGTCAGCCCCATGCCGTACACCGCGATCACCGCCTTCGACTTGGCATAGACCTTGGCGGCCGCCTCAATCTCGGCGCGAGTGAGGCCGCTTTCATGCTCGATTACCGACCATTCGGTCTTGCGCGCGACGTCTGCGAACGCGTCGAAGCCGGTCGTGTGCTCCGCGAGGAACGCATGATCCAACACGCGCAGGCCATCGATCCGCTGGGCGTGGTCGTCGGCCTCGATCAGGTATTTGCACATGCCCATGATCGCGCCGACGTCGCCGCCGGTTTTAACCTGGTGATATTGCGAGGCGATCGGCGTCGACTTGCCCGTCACCATCTCGATCGGGTTCTGCGGATCCTGGAATTTCTCCAGCCCGCGCTCCTTGAGCGGGTTGAACACGACGATCTCAACGCCGCGCTTCGCGCAATCGCGCAACGGATGCAGGAATCGGGGGCTGTTCACGCCGGGGTTCTGCCCGAAGTAGAAGATCGCGTCGCATTTCTCGTAGTCGGAGAGATGGATGGTGCCGACCGCCGATCCGATCGCGGACTTGAGGCCGACCGAGGTCGTCTCGTGGCACATGTTCGAGCTGTCGGGCAGATTGTGGCTGCCGTACATCCGCGCGAGCAGGCTATACATGTATGACGTTTCGAGACTGGCGCGGCCCGAGGCGTAGAAGATGACCTTGGTCGGATCATAGGTCTTCAGCTTGGCGCCGATCCCCGCGAACGCCTCGTCCCAGCTGCACGCGGTGTATTTGTCGGTGGTCGGATCGTATTTCAGCGGATGCGTCAGGCGCCCGGCCTGTTCGAGATCGTAATCCTTCCAGCCCAGCAGTTCGCTGACCGTGTGCTGCTCGAAGAATGCGGGGGTGACACGGAACGAGGTCAGCTCCCACGCGGTCGCCTTCGCCCCGTTCTCGCAGAACTCCGCGACATGCGGGTGCGCGGGCTTGCCCCAGGCGCAGCTGACACAGGCAAACCCGTCGGGCTTGTTCTGCCGCGCGAGTTCGCGAATCACCTCCGGGCCGACCTTCTCGCGGGCGGAAATCTCGACGAGCGACTTCATCGAGCCCCAGCCGCCTGCTGGTGCAGTGTAGTCCTCGATCTCTACGGTCCGGTCGTCGCTCATGCTCATCTCCGCTTTTATACCCCAACGAAGCGGCAAAGCTTTCGATGCAGGCGGCACAGATTTACCGGCGGTTCAAATCCGGGCGCGCATCCCCTAGATGCGATTACGAATCTCCAAGGAACAATGATGACGACCCATACCACCCGCATGCTTATCCTCGGCTCGGGGCCTGCCGGGCTCTCGGCTGCGATCTATGGCGCGCGTGCCGGGATGGCGCCGATCGTCGTGCAGGGCATCCAGCCCGGCGGCCAGCTGACCACGACCACCGATGTCGAGAACTATCCCGGCTTCAAGGACGTGATCCAGGGCCCGTGGCTGATGGAGCAGATGCAGGCACAGGCCGAGCATGTCGGCACGCGGATGATGTGGGACACGATCGTGCAAGTCGACCTCACCAGCCGCCCGTTCCGCCTGATCGGCGACAGCGGCGACGTGTATGAGGGCGACACGCTGGTGATCGCGACCGGCGCGCAGGCGAAGTGGCTCGGGATCGACAGCGAGGAGCCGATGAAGGGCAAGGGCGTCAGCGCCTGCGCGACCTGCGACGGGTTCTTCTACCGCGGCAAGAAGGTGGCCGTCATCGGCGGCGGGAACACTGCGGTCGAGGAGGCGCTGTACCTCACCAACCACTCGCCCGACGTGACCCTGATCCACCGCCGCGATTCGCTCCGTTCGGAGAAGATCCTCCAGGAGCGCCTGTTCGCGCACAAGGGCGTGACGGTCCTCTGGAACAAGGAGGTTCGCGAGTTCGTCGATGGCGGCGGCAATGCAGGCCTGGTCGCGCTGGAGCTCGAGGACACGGTGACCGGTGAGCGCTCGCGGCTCGCGGTCGATGGCGGGTTCGTGGCGATCGGTCATCACCCGGCGACCGAGCTGTTCCGCGGCCATATCGATCTCGATTCGGACGGATATATCTCGGTCGAGACTGGTTCGACCCGGACCAGCGTCGAGGGCGTGTTCGCGTGCGGCGACGTGGCGGACAAAGTGTACCGGCAGGCGGTGACGGCGGCGGGGACGGGCTGCATGGCGGCGCTGGACGCCGAGCGTTTCCTGGCGGCGGCCGAGTTTGCGGAGCTTGCCGAAGCCGCTGAATAACCGGCGTTATCGGGAAAGAAGATTAGGCCAGGTTACGCCTAAGTGCGGTCTCCAGCGCGGCGGCTGCCGGGCCGGTGAAGCTATGCGAGTCGGTGTCGATCGTCTCTGACGGGACGGCGGCGCCGGCTGCCGCTGCGAAGGCGATGGCGGTCGCGTCGCCGCGGGCGAGGATGACGGCGGCGTTGGTTTGCCAAGCTGCGATCGCGGTCAGGACCCGGCTGGCTAGCGGGTTTCGGCTTTCCTCGCCTGTCCGAGCTATCCTCAACAAGCCCTTGATAAAGCTTGTCATATCCAAATTTCCGGACAGCGCTCGGCGCCATGTCGCGGGGTCTCGCAACGCTGTACTGTAGTGGTGTCGGATGGCGGCGGCAGGGGGGAGTTCGTCGATCGGTTCGATGACCCAGGGGTTGGCGAGGATGACCTTGTCGAAGCCGGCCGACCGTCCGAACAGCGCGAGCGTGCTGGCCGCGTCGCAATTGCCGAAGCCTACCAAGCGGGTGACATGCGGCGCTGCGTTCCGGAACTCGGCGGCGGCTGCGATCAGGTCGGGCTCTGCGCTCAGGAAGCCGCCATTGTCGCCCGTCGAATCGCCGACGCCGCGGCGGTCGTAGCGGAAGACGGGCGCGCCGGTGGCGGCTAGGCGTTGGGCTAGCATCGCCATCCCGCGGTGCGCGCCGCTGCGGATTTCGTTGCCGCCGGAGACTATGAGAAGTCCGGTCGTGCCGGGGGCTTCGTCCAGCGTGGCGGCGAGGGTTTCGCCTTCGCACGCGAACCCGATCAGTCTTCGCATGATGCTATCCAGTGGGCGATATCGGCTGCAAGCTGCTGTGCTAGAACAATATCGTTATCGGGTTCCGACCTGCGCCATAGCGGCGCTCCGGCATAGGTTGCGTCGGCGGCTCGGGGATCGGTGTCCAGACGTACGACGCGGTACCGTCCATCCTCGCACGGCACGGCATCTCGCAGCTCGGCAAGCATCTCGGGGGACAGGCGGTTGCCGGCGTACTCGTCCCCCCGGTCGGACTTACCCGCGGCGGCGCGGGTGCGTTCGAGGTCGCGGACGAGGCCGACGCCCGTTTGTGGAGCGAGGTGCCAGCGGCCGGTAAGGTCGGCGTCGGTATCGAGTAGCGCGCCGCTTCTTATCGAAAGCGCGTAGCAACGGGCGCCAAGCTGCTGTGTTAGTTCGCTATAGGCTCGGCGCTGATCGGACAGCTTGGCACCGACGGTCGCGATGACACTCTCTCCGGTGCCTGGGAAGTCCGGGAGTATGCTGCCGATTCCGTGATCCGCCAGCGCGCGCAGGATCGTGCAGGCGAACTGCCGGGTCCGGTTCGCTTCATCGAACAGGGGGAGGGCGGCGATGACGATCGGGCCGCTATCGGGCCCGAACCGCAGCATCGCTTCGCGGCCACCATTCCAGTCATATGTATCGAAGCGGAGGCCGGTCATTCCGGCGGAGGCTAGACCGCCGGTCAGGGTTAGACCAGCGCCTTGCCCGCGGCGAACTGGACGAGCGCGCCGAATGTCTCGAGCATCTCGCCGTCGATCTCGTCGTCCTCGATCAGGATGCCGAGCCGGTCCTCGAGTTCGGTGAGCACGCTCGCCACCGCCATCGAATCGAGCTCGGGCAGCGCACCGAACAGCGGCGTGTCGGCGGTGAACGTCGCGACTCGGTCGGCGCTGAGGCCGAGGATGTCGGCGAGGACGGCACGTACCGTCGTTTCGACTTGGGAAGTACCTTCGAAGATCACGAGCATCGCCTGAACCGTTACGAACCGGGCCCCGCTAGCGTGTGGGGGTGAATTCGGCAACGGGTTCGCGCTAAGGGGGCTTGGCGCTATTAGAGCCCGATGATCGCGCTCGACCCCAAGCCATACCCTATCGACCACATCGCGTTGCGTGGTGCGCCCGACGCCGTTGCACTGGTCGACAAGGCCGGCGCGATGACGTTTGCCGAACTCGAGGCCGGGGTCGCGGCGCTGGCGGGGTGGCTTGCTGGACGGGGGCTGTCGGCGGGTGATCGGGTGGCGACGTGGCTGCCCAAGACGCGGGCCGCGTGCCTGATGCCATTGGCGGTGGCGCGGGCGGGGCTGGTGCATGTGCCGGTCAATCCGCTGCTGAGACGGGCGCAGGTCGCGCATATTCTTGGGGATAGCGGGGCTCGGTTGTTGGTGACTCAGGGCGCGCGGGCTGGGACGCTGGAGGGCGGCGATGTTCCAGACGGCTGTTCGATCGTCGATGAGGCGGACCTCCTTCTCCTGTTCCCTCGCGAAGGCGGGGGGCCAGAATTACAGAGTGCAACGCTTGGGGTTCCTGGGCCCCCGCCTTCGCGGGGGAACGGAATTGGGGCTGGCGGCGGTTCTCAAATGGGGCCGTCTGATGCGGATACGGACGGTCTAGCCGCGATCCTCTACACCTCGGGGTCCACTGGGCGGCCGAAAGGCGTGATGCTGAGCCATGCGAACCTGTGGCTGGGGGCGATCTCGGTCGCGCATTATCTGAAGCTGGAGCCTGATGATCGCGTGCTCGGCGTGCTGCCGCTGTCGTTCGATTATGGCCAGAACCAGCTGTTCTCGACCTGGGCGGCGGGTGCGTCGGTAGCGCCGCTCGATTATCTGGTCGCGCGCGACGTGGTAAAGGCGGTCGAGCGGGTCGGGGCGACGACGCTGGCGGGCGTGCCGCCCTTGTGGGTGCAGGTGCTGGAGGCGGACTGGCCGGCGGAGACTGCGGCGCGCTTGAAGCGGTTGACCAACTCCGGTGGTGCGCTGACGCCGCGGCTGGTGCGCGGGCTTCGGGAGCGGTTTCCGGCAGCGGATGTGTACGCGATGTATGGGCTGACCGAGGCGTTCCGGTCGACGTATCTCGATCCCGCGCTGATCGATACGCATCCCGATGCGATGGGGCGGGCGATCCCGTTCGCCGAGGTTTCGGTGGTGAAGCCCGACGGTACGCGCGCTACGCCGGGCGAGGCGGGGGAGTTGGTGCATGCCGGGCCGCTCGTCGCGCAAGGGTATTGGCAGGATGCGGAGCGGACGGCGCAGCGGTTTCGGCCGGCGCCCGATGGCAACGGCATGGCGGTGTGGTCGGGGGATACCGTGGTCGAGGGCGAGGATGGGCTGTTGCGATTCGTCGGGCGGGACGACGAGATGATCAAGAGCGCTGGGAACCGGATCAGTCCGCTTGAAATCGAGGAGGCTGTACTGGCGGGGGGCGAGGCGCGCGAGGCGGTCGCGGTTGGCGTGCCGGACGAGCGGTTGGGGCAGGCGATCGTGGTGATGCTGGCCGGGGATACTGGCGCGGAGGCGGGATTGCGGGCGCGGTTGCGGACGGCATTGCCTAGCTTCATGCAGCCGGGGACGTATCTGTGGCGGGATGAATTACCGCGTAATGCCAATGGGAAGCTGGACAGGTCTGCCATTGCGTTGGCGGTAAAAGCTTGTTCCTCCGCGAAGGCGGAGGTCCAGTCTGGGCCCCCGCCTTCGCGGGGGAACACGGAGGGGAGTGCGTCATGAAACCGATGGGTGCTCTTCCGCCTGAGTTCGCGCAGCAAGATGGCCCGCTGAATATCGCAGGCCGAACGGCTGACGATTGGGTCATGCAAGCCGGCGACACACCGCTGTTCGTCTACGACATGGCAATCGTCGCCGCCCGGATCGCACGGTTCCGCACGGCGATGCCGGCGATCGATCTTCACTATGCGATCAAGGCCAATCCGCATGGCGACCTGCTGACCGCGATCGCGCCGCTCGTCGACGGGCTCGACGTCGCCTCGTCGGGCGAACTCGCCAAGGCGCTCGCGGTAAAGCCCGCCGCCTCGATCAGCTTCGCCGGGCCCGGCAAGCGGGACGACGAACTCACCGCGGCGATCACCGCCGGCGCGACGCTAAACGTCGAATCGGAAGGCGAGGCGGCGCGGGCGCTCGCGATCGGCGACGGGACCGGCGTGACGCCACGCATGGCGGTACGCGTGAACCCGGATATCGAACTCCGGGGCTCGGGCATGCGGATGGGCGGACGGGCATCGCCGTTCGGGGTGGATGCGGTGCGCGCCGCGGCGCTGGTGAAGGCGATCGTCGCTGCCGGCGCCGACTGGCGCGGCTTTCATATCTACGCCGGCAGCCAGGCGCTCGATCCCGGCGCGATCATCGAGACGCAGGCCGCCACCATCGCGCTCGCCGCGCGATTGGCGGAGGAGGCCGGTGCAGCGCCCCCGCTCGTCAATCTGGGCGGTGGTTTCGGCGTGCCCTATTTCGCTGGCGACGTGGCGCTGGATATCGAGCGTGTCGGCGCCGCGCTGGCGGAAGCGCTCGCATCCCGTCCGCCGATCCTGGCCGAAACACGGTTCGCGATCGAACTCGGTCGCTGGCTCGTCGCCGAGGCGGGCGTCTATCTGACGCGAGTCATCGACATCAAACAAAGCCAGGGCGAGACCTTCATCATCGTCGACGGCGGCCTCAATCACCAGCTCGCCGCAAGCGGCAATTTCGGCACGGTCGTGCGCCGCAACTATCCGCTCGCGGTCGCCGCGCGCATGGGCCGAGACGCTGTGGACACCCTCTCGGTGGTCGGCCCGCTCTGCACCCCGCTCGACCGGCTCGGCGACAAGATCGCGCTGCCGCCGGTCGAGGTCGGCGACCTGATCGCGATCTTCATGGCCGGCGCATATGGCGCGAGCGCCAGCCCGAGTGCTTTTCTGGGGCATCCAGCGGCGATCGAGATCGTTACTGCTCCATAGCCTGCCACTCATATGTCCCAATCTGGGGCCATTGCCGGTCGGGAGCGTGGTTAGAGGGCGCTCCTAACGCTATCTTCACCTGTTCCTCGCATAGCCGAGGCTGAGTTTAGCCGACCGCCGGGCAACCGACGGCTGGTGTGGCGCCAGGAGAATAAGTGCCCATGCGTTCCGGACCCGTATCGAAATCCCTGCTGACCCTCGGCCTCGTCGGCGCGACGCTATCGGCGTGCACGAGCACCGGTAGCCGTCCCGAACTGCCGCCTGCCGCCTATGTCGCGAACCAGGAGCTGCCGGGCGAGGAATACGTCATCGGGCCGCTCGATCAGCTCAACATCTTCGTGTGGCGCAATCCCGAACTGTCGTCGAAGGTCCAGGTGCGTCCCGATGGCAGGATCACCACGCCATTGATCAACGACATGCCCGCGGTCGGCAAGACCCCGGCAATGCTCAGCGACGACATCAAGAAGGCGCTGACGGCGTATATCAAGGACCCGATCGTCTCGGTGATCGTCGAGAATTTCAGCGGCACCTATAGCCAGCAGGTGCGGATCGTCGGCGCGACCGAAAAGCCCGCCTCAATCCCCTACCGCGCCAACATGACCTTGCTCGACGCGATGATCGCGGTCGGCGGTCTCAGCCAATATGCTGCGGGCAACAAGGCGCGTCTGGTGCGCTACGACCGCGCCACCGGCAAGCAGACCGAATATGGCCTGCAGATCGGCAACCTGCTCAAGAAGGGCGATTCGTCGGCGAACGTCCGGCTCGAGCCGGGCGACGTGATCATCATCCCCGAATCGATGTTCTGAGGGACGCCGCGATGAACGGGATCTTCGACGAGGTGCGCATCGCGCTGCACACGATCTGGACGCGGCGCTGGCTGGCGCTGGCGGTGGCGTGGGGCGTGTGCGTGCTCGGCTGGCTGGTCGTGTCGCAGATCCCGAGCCGCTACGAATCGACCGCGCGCGTGTTCGTGCAGATGCAGACGGTGCTGCCCGCCGGGATGGACGGCGTGCCGCAGAGCGTGCCGATGACCGTCGACACGATCCGCACGACGCTGATCTCCGCGGTGAACCTCGAAAAGGTGGTGCGCGGCACCGATCTCGCCAACACCGTGTCGAGCGACCGCGACGTCGCCGACCGCGTCGCCGCGCTCGCGCCGAACATCAAGATCGTGTCGCAGCAGGATAACCTGTTCCAGATCACGACGAGTGCGGCGAGCCCGAAGCTCGCGCGGCAGATCACGCAGAAGTTGATCGACCTGTTCGTCGAACAGAATCTGGCGGGCGATCGCTCCAAGACGACGCAGAGCCTGACCTTCCTCGACCAGCAGCTTGCATCGCGGCAGAAGCAGCTTGCCGACGCCGAGGCCAAGCGCGCCGACTTCCAGAACCGCTATCTCGGTGCGCTCCCGGGCACCGGATCGGTCAGCGACCGGATCGGCGCGGCGCGTTCGCAGATGGCGCAGGTCGATGGCGATCTCGCCGCCGCGCAGTCGAGCCTTGCCGCAGTACAGGGGCAAATGGCGGGGACCCCGGCCACCGTGGCGGGGGCAGGCGGTGTTGCGGGGGCTGCGGGTCCGGCGCGCGCGCGGCTGCAGGCGATCCAGGGCCAGCTCGCCGATGCCCGCGCGCGCGGCTATACCGAGAATCATCCTGATGTGGTCGCGCTGAAGAGCCAGCTTGCCGCGGCGACCTCTGCCGCGCGCAGCGAGCCGCTCTCCGGTGGCAGCGGTGCCGGCAGTGCGCAGAACCCGCTTTACGCATCGCTCCAGTCGATGGTCGCGGATCGCACCGCCACGGTCGCGTCGTTGCGGATGCGGCGAAGCCAGTTGCAGAGCGATCTCGACCTGCTCAATTCCAAGCTGACCGGCGATCCCGAGGTTGCCGCCGAGCAAGGATCGATCGATCGGGACTATCAGGTGCTCAAGGACCAGTACGACACGTTGCTCCGGCAGCGCGAACAGACCGCGCTGGTCGGCCAGGCGCAGTCGCAGAGCGATCACGTCAAGTTCAGCGTGATCGATCCCCCGACGATGCCGAGTACGCCGAGCGCGCCGAACCGAATGCTGCTATTGACGGGTGTGCTGATCGTCGGACTCGCGGCCGGGATCGGTGCGGCGTTCGCGATGGGGAAGTTGCGGACGACGTTCTCGACCAGCTCGCGGCTCGAAAAAGCAGCGGGAATGCCGGTGATCGGGTCGATCGGCGAAGTGGTGACGCGCGTGCAGTCGAACCAGCGCCGTCGCAAGTTCAAGCTGTTCCTGGGCGGCACCGCCGCGCTGGGCGCCGCCTATGTCCTGTTGCTGGGGGTCGAGATCCTGCAGCGCGGGCTGGCGGCATAAGGGGGTATGGCCGTGACGAAACCTGATCGCGAACCCTCACTGCTCGAGCGCGCAGCCAAGGTGTATGATTTCACCGCGCATGCGAAGGCGCGCAACATCGCGGTGCCCGCAGCGCCGGTCGTCGACGCGCCCGTTCGCGAAATTCCCGTCGCCGAGGCACGCGCCGTCGAGGTCGAGCCCGCTGTGGCCGAGGCGCCCGCATCCGAAATCGCCCAGGCCCCGGCGCCGACGCATGATTTTGCCGATGCGACCTTCCTCGCGATTCCCGAGGAACTGCGTGCGCCGGTCGGCGACGAGTTCACCGACGAGGTCTATCACCCCGAGGATTCCAACGACACCGCGCGGATCGATCGCGGGATGCTCGCCGGCAATGGCATGATCGTGCCGGGCGCACCGGTCGGCCCGCTCGCGGAGGAATTCCGCCTGATCAAGCGCCAGTTGCTGATCGCGAGCGCGCGCATCGCCGAGAGCGACAGCCCGGACAAGGCGCGCATGATCCTGGTCTGCTCGGCCCGGCCCGAGGACGGCAAGACGTTCTGCGCGATCAACCTCGCGCTCTCGATCGCCGCCGAGCGCGATACCGAAGTGCTGTTGGTCGATGCCGACGTCGCCAAGCCCGATATCGTTAAGCAGCTGGGACTTATCGATGGTCCCGGCCTGCTCGACGCGCTGGGTGATTCGCGGATCGACGTCGAGGATATGGTGATCCACACCGACGTGCCGCATCTGTCGATCCTCCCCGCCGGCACCAAGACCGCGATGGATACCGAACTGCTCGCCAGCGCGCGTACCAAGGCGGTGATCGCGCGGCTCCTCGCCGCCAATCCGCGCCGCATCATCATCATCGATTCGCCGCCCGCGCTCGCTGCGTCCGCCGCGTCGGTGCTGGCGATGCGCGTCGGTCAGGTGATGCTCGTCGTCCGCGCCGATCGCACGCCCGAGAGCGAATTGCGTGGTGCGGTCAACATTCTCGACGGGTGCGAGCATATCCAGCTCGTCCTGAATGCCGTGTCGTTCGTCCAGGGCGGTGCGCGGTTCGGCAGCTATTATGGCCAGGAGAGCTCTTGATGACCGGGCCGATGATGAGACCGACGGTGCGCGCACGCGTGCTGGCCGGCGTCGCGGCCACGGTCGTCGTGGCGGGCACCTTGGCCGGCGCGGCGCCTGCGATCGCGCAGACCGACGCGCCGCCGCCGCCCACGCTGCCATCGTCGGGACCGGAGACGGCGCGTCGCGTCACCATCGACCCGTATGTCGAGGCCAGCCAGACGCTCGCCGCCGACCTCAACGGCGGTGACGTGCTGACCTATACCAGCCTCGCCGCGGGCGTGGATGCCGCGATCCAGACGCAGCGCGTCACGGGTCAGCTCAGTTATCGGTATGAACGCCGGTTCGGCTGGGGCGACCGGCTGGGCGACGACGACATCCATTCCGGACTTGCCCGGGTCGACGCCCGCGTGACGCGCAACCTGACGCTCGAAGCCGCCGGCATCGCGACGCGCGCACGCTCGGACATCCGCGGCGCCGCGCCCGGCCTGCTGGTCGGTAACGTGAACAACGTGAGCCAGGTCTATGCGGTCTATGCCGGCCCCAGCTTCACCACCACCGCCGGCCCGGTCGTGTTCGACGCGAATTACCGCCTCGGCTATACCAAGGTCGAGACGCCCACCTTCGGCGACACCAGCATCGGCGGTCGGCGGCTGGATTATTACGACGATTCGATCGGCAACACCGCCACCGCTCGCGCATCGGTCGCGCCGGGTCTGGTCGCGCCGTTCGGCGTCACGCTGAGTGGCGCCTATGACCGCGAGACCGCCAGCCAGCTCAAGCAGCGCTACGAGGGCTATTACGGCCGCGGCGACATACTCCAGCCGGTTTCGCCCTATGTCGCGCTGACCGCGGGCGTCGGGTATGAAAAGATCGAGACGAGCCAGAAGGACGCGGTCGTCGACGCCACGGGTACGCCGGTGCTCGACCGCGATGGTCGCTTCATCACCAACGAGGCCTCTCCGCGGCGCGTCGCCTACCGGACCGACGGCCTCTATTACGACGCGGGCGTGATCTGGCGACCCAATCGCCGCACCTCGGTCGAGGGTCATGTCGGCAAGCGCTATGGCTCGCTCAGCTACACCGGCACGGCGACGTATCAGGCTTCCAGGTCGGTCGGCCTCGCGGTCAACGTGTATGACGGCGTCCAGACTTTCGGTCGCCAGCTCCGCACCGGCATCGGCAATCTGCCGACCAGTTTCCTGACCGGCAACCAGCAGGGCTTTGGCCAGCAGTTCAACGGCTGCGTGTTCGGCTCCAGCGGCGCGCAACCCGGCGCCTGCCTCAACGACGTGTTCCAGTCGATCTCGACCGCCAGCTACCGCGCGCGCGGCGTGGACGGCGTGATCGTCGCCACCCGCGGTCGATCGACCTGGGGAGCGGGCGCGGGCTATGCCAACCGCAAGCTGTATTCGCCGAATGTCGCGCCGGGGCTGGTCGTCACCGGCCTCGAGGACCAGAGCTATTATGGCCAGCTGTTCTATGCGCGGACCCTGACCCAGGTCTCCGGCGTTAACGCGGACCTGTTCGTCAACTATTACGATCCTGGCGTGCCCAACATCGCGGCGGCGGACGTATCGGGCGATGACGGCGTCTGGTCGTATGGCGCGACCGGAACCTATTACCGCAATTTCGGACGGCTCGGCACCACCGCGTCGCTCGGGCTTTACAGCTTCAAGGTCGGTGACCTCGACAGCGACTGGTCGGCGCAGGCGCTGATCGGTGCGCGATATCAGTTCTGAAGGCGAGAGCAGATGTACGACGAACATTACGGACTGACGGGTCGGCCTTTCCAGCTCACCCCGGATCCCAAATTCTGGTTCGAGACCGCCACCCACCGCAAGGCGATGGCGTATCTCGGCTATGGCCTGGCGCAGGGTGAGGGCTTCATCGTCATCACCGGCGATATCGGCGCGGGCAAGACGACGCTCGTCGGTCACCTGATGGACACGATCGACCATCAGCGGCTGAACGCGATCCGGCTGGTATCGACCGCGATCGAGGCGGACGACCTGTTGCGGATCGTCGCGACCGAGTTGCATGTCGATCCGTCGGGGCTGACCAAGGCCGAACTGCTGACCGCGATCGAGCGTGGGCTGCACGCCGTCGCGCGGACCGGCAAGCGCACGTTGCTGATCGTCGACGAGGCGCAGGCGTTGCCCGTGTCCGCGCTCGAAGAACTGCGGATGCTGTCGAACTTCCAGGCGGGCGGCCATGCGCTGTTGCAGATCGTTCTGCTCGGCCAGCCCGAGTTCCGCGATCGCCTGCACGGCCTGGACCGGCTCGAACAGCTTCGCCAGCGCGTGATCGCGATCCACCATCTCGATCCGATGGAGGAGCATGAGGTCTCCGACTATCTCGCCCACCGCCTGACCGTGGTCGGGTGGACCGGCAACCCGGATTTCGCGGACGATGCATTCGCGGCCTTTTATGCCGGCTCGGCGGGCGTGCCGCGCCGTCTGAACCTCCTCGCCGGGCGCGTGATGCTGCATGCCGCGATCGAGGATCTGCGGGTGATCGACGCCGCCGTCGTCCGGTCGGTGCAGCGCGATCTGGAGGGCGACCTGCCGACGCTTGCCACGGATACGGGGAAGGGTGCTGCTGCCTCGGTCGAGACGCTCGCCCCGCCTGTACCGGTCGACGATATGCCGCGGACCGATCCGGCGACCGAAGCGCGCATCGCCGCGCTGGAGGCACGCGTGGAGTTGCAGGACGAGGCGCTGCGTCGGGTGCTGACGCTGCTGGTCGACTGGGTCGAAAGCGAGGACGCCAAACCCGAATACGCCCCGATCCGCGGCGTCTCCGCCTGGCATGATGCCGCCTGAAATGCCTGTTTTGAATGGCATGTCGGTCGATGTTGAGGACTGGTTTCAGGTCGGTGCATTCGAGACGGTCATCGACAAGGCCGACTGGGACTCGCTTCAACCGCGCGTCGAGGCGAATACCGATGCGGTCCTCGCGCTGTTCGCCGAGCGCGATACGAAGGCGACGTTCTTCACGCTCGGCTGGGTCGCGGATCGCTATCCCGCGCTGATCCGCCGGATCGTCGATGCCGGGCACGAGATCGCCAGCCATGGCTGGGACCACCAGCGCGTCTTCACGATGACGCCGGACGTTTTCCGTGCCGACCTGATCCGCGCGCGGACCGCGATCGAGGATGCGGCGGGGACGAAGGTCACCGGCTACCGTGCGCCGAGTTTTTCGATCGACCAGCGGACACCCTGGGCGCATGTCGAACTCGCCGAGGCGGGCTACGCCTATTCCTCCAGCGTCGCGCCGGTGAAGCACGATCATTATGGCTGGCTCGACGCGCCGCGCTATGGGTTCAAGCCACTCGCCGACAGCGCGCTGATCGAGGTGCCGGTGACGGTCGCCAAGTTCGGGGAGCGCAAGCTCGCCACCGGCGGCGGGTTCTTCCGCCTGCTGCCCGCGGCGATCACCGATTTCGCGGTGCGTCAGGTCAACCGCGAGGATCGCCCGGCGATGTTCTATTTCCACCCGTGGGAGATCGATCCGGCACAGCCGCGGATCGAGGCTGCGCCGATGCGATCGAAGATCCGTCATTACTCGCGGCTCGGCGCGATGGCGGGCAAGTTGCGCGGGTTGCTCGCCCGTCACGAATGGGGCCGCGTCGATGCGGTCGTCGCGCGCGAAGCGGCACGGCTGGCGTGACCGCGCCGATGCCCGTCGGCGTGCGCGAAGCGGACCTTCGCGATCCGGCCGAGTGCGCGCGGATCGCGGCGTTCGTTGCGACGACCGAAGGCGCCACGCCCTTTCACCTGCCCGAATGGAGCCGTGCCGTGCAGGACGGCTGCGGCCAGCGCGCGCGCTATCTGGTTTCCGACGATGTCGGCGGGGCCATCAGCGGCGTGCTGCCGCTGACCGAGATGCGCTCGCCGCTGTTCGGGCGTGCGCTGGTGTCGACCGGGTTCGGCGTCGATGGCGGCATTTTGGGGGCGTCGATCGAGCCACTGGCGGCGGGGGCCTGGAACCTTGCGCTGCGGACCGGCTGCCCGTCGGTCGAGCTGCGCGGCGGCCCCGCACCGAAGGGTTGGGCGAGCGACGACACCAGCTATCTCGGCTTCGCGCGCGATTTGGCCGTAGACGACGACGCCGAACTTCTCGCGATCCCGCGGAAACAGCGCGCCGAAGTCCGCCGTTCGCTCGGTTTCGATCTCGAGATCGTCACCGGTCACGACCGGAAGCTGCTCGCCGAGCATTACCGCGTCTATGCTGAGTCGGTCCGCAACCTCGGCACGCCGGTGTTTCCGGCCAAGCTTTTCCGTAGCGTTGCCAGCGTGATGGACGCGGATGTTCTTACCGTACGGCATCAGGGCAGGGCGGTCGCCAGCGTGCTGAGCCTGTACTTCGACGGCACCGTCTACCCCTATTGGGGAGGAGGCACCGACGCGGCGCGCGGGCTTCGCGCCAACGACCGGATGTATTTCGCGCTGATGGCGCATGCGCGGGCGAGGGGGTGCACGCGGTTCGATTTCGGGCGCTCGAAAACCGGCACCGGGGCGGCGGCGTTCAAGAAGAACTGGGGCTTCACGCCCGAGCCACGCTTGTACGCGAAGCGCAGCGACGGGCCGGCGCGCGAGGTCAACCCGCTGAACCCCAAATACGCGCTGATGGTGAAGACGTGGAAACGCCTCCCGCTATGGGCCGCGACCGCCGCCGGACCGTGGATTTCCCGAGGGCTGGGGTGAGCCTGCTCTTCCTGGCGCACCGCGTGCCCTTTCCGCCCGATCGTGGCGACAAGATCCGCAGCTTTCATATCCTTCAGTATCTGGCGAAGCGTACGCCGGTCCATCTGGTGGCGTTTGCCGACGACGAGGCGGATTTCGATCTGCCTGCGGTGTTCACGGAGATGCTGGCAGGCTTCACGATCCTGCGACGCGACAAGTCGCAGAAGCGTGCTGCGATCGAAGCGCTGGCTGCCGGCAAGCCGGTATCGCTGACCGCGTTCGCCAGTCCGGCGATGCAGGCCGCGGTCGATCGTATCCTGCCGAAAGTCGGCGGCGTCTATTGTTTCTCGGGGCAGATGGCGCAGTATCTGCCGGTCGACGCGCCGCCGGTCGTGATGGATTTCGTCGATGTCGATTCCGCTAAGTTCGCGGGGTTTGCGGACGACGCCCGCGGCCCGATGCGCTGGATGATGCGCCGCGAAGCGCGGTTGCTGGGGGCTTTCGAGCGGGAGATTGCGGCGCGGGTTTCTGCGAGCCTGTTCGTCAGCGAGGCCGAGGCTGCATTGTTCCGTAAGGGTGGTGCAGGCGGCCGCGTCCTCGCTGTCGAGAACGGGATAGACTCCGCGAAGTTCGACCCTGCGGTTGCCACAACGCCCTTATCTTCCCCCCTCCCTGAAAGGGAGGGGCCGGGGGTGGGTCGGTTTCCGCAGGCGCAAACGGTTTTGACCCAAGCGGGC
>NZ_JACONT010000028.1 GCF_014358075.1 Sphingomonas albertensis
CGGGGTTCCGATTCGCGTCAAACACTATCTTTCATATTTGTGGCAATTTTCTCGCGTTGGCGCGTTTATGACGCCCCACGCCCCCCGGCCGGGTGCTGACGAAGTGCTTGTAACTGCAGCTCATTCCGCTGCCGGGCCTCCTCGAAGGATGCCCACGCGTCCCGTGACCCGCACCATCCGTCTTTAGAGTCTCGCCTTAAGCGCTTGTGAAGGCCCATACCGCTACATGCCCGATACGATGGATACCGCGATCCCTGCCCCCCCGCCGGCAGACGTGCCCGAAACCATGTCGGCGCCTGAGCCGTCGGGCGCTTTAGGTGCGCCTTCCGCACCAACCTCGCTCGCCGGCCAAGTCCGGAGCGCACTCATATGGCGGTCGGGCAGCCAGATCGTCGCGCAGATGGTACAATGGTGCGCGACCTTCCTCGTCATCCGCATTCTCGCGCCCGCCGATTACGGCCTGTTCGCAATGTGCCAGGTGGTCCTCACCTTCATGGCGATGCTCAACGGCTATGGTTTGGCGAGCGGGCTCATCCAACAAAACGAGATCAGCGAACGCGAGGTGCGTCAGCTGTTCGGGATGCTGATCGTCCTGAACGTCGGGCTCGCCGTCGCCCAGCTCGCACTCGCGCCGCTAGCGTCCGCCTATTACCGCCAGCCGATCGTCGGCGACATGCTCCGCGTCCAGGCGCTGCTCTATCTGACGACACCGTTCATCGCGCTCCCGTATGCGCTGCTGTCGCGGGCGATGGATTTCCGTCACCAAGCCAAGGCGAACATTACCGCGTCGATCGCCTCGGCCAGCGCGGCGCTGGGCGGTGCACTCTATGGTCTTGGGGTATGGACGTTGGTGCTGGCGCCGATCGTGCTGTTCAGCGTGCGCGGCGCGATGATGACGTGGAGCGCGCGGTCGCTGGTCTGGCCGAGCTTCGACTTTCGCGGCGCGGGGACGATCGCGCGCTATGGCGGGGTGATGGCGGCGGGGCAGCTGTTCTGGTTCCTGCAAAGCCAGGCGGACGTGTTCATCGCCGGGCGCAGCTTTTCCCCGCACATGCTCGGCATCTATACGACCAGCCTGTTCCTCACCCAGATCTTCGTGTCGAAATTCGTGCCGCCGCTGAACGAGGTCGCCTTCTCGGCCTATGCGCGGATGCAAGGGGATCCCGATGCGATCGGGCGCGCGTTCGTCAAGGGCGCAGCGATGGTGATGATCGTCGCGATGCCGTTCTACATGGGGCTGGCCGCGACTGCCGAGCCACTGGTGTTGACCGTACTCGGCGAGAAATGGCGCGAGACGGCGCCGGTGGTGCACCTGCTCGCGCTGGCGATGCCGTTCATGACGTTGCAGGTGCTGTTCACGCCGGCATCCGATGCGCGCGGTCGGCCGGGGATCGGCGTTAGGAACGGCGCGACCGGGGCGCTGATCCTGACGATCGCGTTCCTCGTCGGGGTGCAATGGGGCCCGACCGGGATGGGGATCGCCTGGATCGCTGCGTATCCGGTGTACCTGACGATCAGCGCGTGGCGGACCTTGCCGGTGATCGGCGTGCGGGCGCGCGACGTCGTGCGCGCGGTCGCAGCGCCGGCGATCGCGGCGATCGCGATGGCGGCGATCGTCACGCTGGTCGACCGCAACCTGCCGCCGCTGGATGCGCATTGGCGGCTGGCCGTACTCGTGCCGGTCGGTGCGGTGGTCTATGCGACCTGGATGTTGGTGTTTGCGCGGTCGACGATCCGGGACCTGGTTGCCCTCGTGCGGAAGCAGCCGGTTGCGGGGTGAGCGACTACCGTAAGGTTGAGGCCCCGGATGCGAGATCAAACTGCGGCGCCGTGTCCTCCCCCTCCGTCCCGCTTTACGGTCCACCTCCCCCTGGCGGGGGAGGATACTTGGAAGAGCCTTGATCAGGCGGACTGGATGTATTCGCGCATCGCCGCGGCATCGGCTTCGATCCGGTCGATGCGGTATTTGACAAGATCGCCGATCGAGACGAATCCGACGATCGTGTCGCCCTCGATCACGGGCAGATGACGGATCCGGCGCTGGGTCATCAGCGAGAGCGCGCCGATGACCGACTCGCCCGGGCCGACCGACTTCACCTCCGTGGTCATCACGTCGCCGATCCGCTCCGCCAACGCCGCGGCGCCATCCGCCTGCAGGCAGTGGATGACGTCGCGTTCGGAGAAGATACCGACCACGCGGTCGCCGTCGAGCACCGGTGCCGCGCCGATCCGCTTCTCCGCGAGCAGGGCCACCGCCTCCGCCACGGTCGTATCGGGGGTCAGCGACTGGATGCCCCCCTTCCGGTCCTTCAGGATCGCCGCGATCGTCATCTTCGCCTCTCCTCAACTGCGTCTGTTGCGCATGGCTTGAGGAAACCATGTTTGCGCGGCAATGTGAAGCGATGACCGATCGCCAGCCCAACGCTCCGGCCGACCCGCCGACCGGACTCCCGACCGGACTGGGCGATCCGCATTATGCGGCGTTCGCATGGGCGCGGTTTCGCGGGATCATGGCGTGGATGGTGCTGGCCGCGGCGATCTGCGTCGTGGCGGTGATCGCGGCGATGGCGCATCTGCAAGGACCGCTGCATCTGGTGACGATGCTGGCGGTGATCGGCGGGGTCGGCGGATCGGTGATGATGGCCGGCCTGCTGATGGGGCTTGCCTTCCTCAGTTCGGGTAGCGGGCACGACGAGGACGTCACGCGGATCGACTGAGCCTGCCCGTTATCGACAGACGGGGTTCCGGCGCACCGGAACCCCGCTGAATCATTTCTTGAACGGATCGATCAGCCGGATCGTGCCATCCGGATTGAAGGTCAATTCGGTCATCTTCGCCGAGCGAAGATGGTTCTTATTCGACAATTGCGTGTCGTGATAAAACAGCCACCAGCGGTTCTGGAACTGGACGATCGAATGGTGCGACGTCCACCCCTGGACCGGCGACAGGATATGACCGGTATAGCGGAACGGCCCATAGGGATTGTCGCCGATCGCATAGGCAAGGAAGTGCGTGTCGCCGGTCGAATAGGTGAAGTAATATTTGCCCGCGCGCTTGAACATCCACGCTGCTTCGAAGAAGCGCCGGTCGTGATCGCCGCCCAAAAGCGGCTTGCCTGCCTCATCGACGATCTGGACGTCGCGCGGAGGCTCGGCGAACTGTTTCATGTCTGCCGACATCCGCGCGACCTTCGGGGATAGCGCCGGCCGGTCGTCCTGCTTCAGATCGGTATCGCCGGCATTCGGATCGAAACTGCCCTTGCTCCAGCGCTGCAACTGGCCACCCCAGATGCCGCCGAAATACATGTAGCTCTCGCCGGTCGTATCGGTGAACACCGCAGGATCGATCGAATAACTGCCCCGTATCGGCTGCGCCTCGGCCTTGAACGGGCCGGTCGGGGACTTCGACGTAGCGACGCCGATGCGAAACACACCCTGTTTGTCGCGCGCAGGCATATAGAGATAATAGGTGCCGTTCTTATAGGCCGCGTCCGGCGCCCAGGTCTGCTTGGATGCCCAGGGAATCTGCTTCACGTCGATGGCGACCGGATGGATCGTCACCGGACCACCGGGGCGATCCATGCTCAGCACCCGGTAATCGTGCATCGCATATTGATTGCCCAGATCGTCGTCGGGGATGCCGGCATCGACGTCGTGGCTCGGATACACGTAGATCTTGCCGTTGAAGACATGCGCGGAGGGATCCGCGACGTAGATCTTGGTGACGAGCGGCTGTGCCAGATAGCGTTTGCCGTCGGGGCTGCGGGGCTCCGGCTTGGTCGTACTCTGTGCAAGCGCGAGGCCGGCGACGAGCAGAAACGGCAACGTCGCGGTAAGGGCGGTCGGGCGAAGGCGCATAGTCATTAATCCTTCCTGTCGGGCGACCTTCTGCGAGGTCTGTGGAGCGATGAACTACGGTAGATAGCGCTACCATATGAAGGAGTGTGCGGCGGAGCAAGGGATTGCTCGAGCGCTGGCGGGGAATCCGTCGCGGTGGTGCGAGTGCCGATGCAACGGGCCAGTTGAAGACCGTGGCGGTGTGCCGCGATTTCCGCTTCATCTGGACGATGAATATGCGAGGCCGGCAGTGCGGGGTATTGCGGTAAGGGAGGTTTGGCTCGCCGCGGGTCGTTCGGGTTGAATCGACCGCTGGATGCCCCGTGAGGATTCGAACCTCAATAGGCGGTATCAGAAACCGCAGTCTTACCATTAGACGACGGGGCATCAGCGAGGGCGCGATCTAGGCGGGCGGTTTGGCGCTGTCAACGCCAAGATGTTGCCGATGTGCCACGTCGCTTGCGTAATCGCGCCGCCGCGCTACATTCATGACCAAGCACCGGGCGGGTATTTTCCCGCGGCGGCAGACATAGATAGCGAGTTTTACGGCGATGGGGGATGTTTCCGCCCGAATGCCGTTCCGGCAGGGTGGTCCTGCCCGTCCGGCGACGACCCGGCCCTATCGTGGGCGGTGGGCCGATGCGCAGGCGTTTGCCGCGCTCGATCTTGGCACCAACAATTGCAGATTGCTGATCGCGCGCCCCCAGGCTGGCGGGTTCGCGGTGATCGACGCGTTCTCGCGAATCGTGCGGTTGGGCGAGGGCCTGGCGTCGACCGGCAAGCTGAGCGACGCGGCGATCGAGCGGACGATCGCGGCCTTGCGCGTGTGTTCGGACAAGTTGCAGCGGCGCAACGTCACGCTGGCGCGATCGGTCGCGACGGAGGCGTGTCGGCAGGCGTCGAACGGGCCAGACTTCATCGCGCGCGCACTGGCCGAGACGGGGATCCACCTCGACATCATTTCCGCCGAGGAAGAGGCGCGGCTGGCCGTGCTCGGCTGCCATGCGCTGATCGAGCCGGGGGAGGATCCCGCGCTAGTGTTCGATATCGGCGGCGGATCGACCGAGCTGGTGCTGATCGATACCTCGACGCCTGTTCCGACCGTGCTCGACTGGCATTCGGCGCCGTGGGGCGTGGTGTCGCTGACCGAGCATGCCGGCGGTGGCGAGGGCGAAGACGGTCGCCGCGCCGCGTATGCGAAGATGCGGCAGGTGGTGGCCGACAGTTTCGCGGGGTTTGCAAGCCGCCTGCCCCGGCATATCGAGCGGCCGCGGTTGCTCGGCACCAGCGGCACGGTGACGACGCTCGGCAGCGTGCATCTCGGGCTCAGCCATTACGACCGGTCGGTGGTCGACGGGCTGATCGTGCCAGCGTCGGCGATGCGGCGGATCAGCGCCGACCTTTCCCATATGTCGATCACGGAGCGCGCCAAGCTGCCGTGCATCGGCAACGAGCGCGCCGACCTGGTGGTCGCGGGCTGTGCGATTTTGGAGACGATCATGGATTTGTGGCCCGCCGAACGGCTCGGCATCGCCGACCGCGGTATTCGCGAAGGCATATTGCGCGGCCTGATGGGCTCGCCCAAGCCCGGCAAAGCCACGGGAGCGACGGCATGAGCCGCGGCGGTTCCGGCGGGCATGTCCGCGTGCTCACCGCGCGCAAGCGGACCGCGCAGTCGACGCGGTGGCTCGAGCGGCAACTGAACGATCCATATGTGAAGCGCGCCAAGGCCGACGGTTACCGTAGTCGCGCCGCATACAAGCTGATCGAGCTCGATGAGCGGTTCGAGCTGATCCGGGGATCGAAGCGCGTGGTCGATCTCGGTCTCGCGCCGGGAGGTTGGGCGCAGGTGATCCGGCGGCGGATCCCCAAGGCGACGGTCGTGGGGATCGACCTGCTCCCGGTCGATCCGATCGAGGGCGTGACGATCTTCGAAATGGATTTCCTCGACGATGCCGCACCGGGGAAGCTGATCGAGGCGCTGGGCGGCGCACCGGATCTCGTGCTGTCGGACATGGCGGCGAACACCGTCGGGCACCCGCAGACCGATGCCTTGCGGACGATGGCACTGGTGGAAACCGCGCTGCACTTTGCGTGCGAAGTGCTGGAGCCGGGTGGCACGTTCGTGTCGAAGGTGTTTGCGGGCGGTGCGGATTCCGAGCTGGTCGCGGAGATGAAGCGGAACTTCAAGACGGTGAAGCATGCGAAACCGCCGGCGAGCCGCAAGGGGTCGGTCGAGTGGTTCGTGGTGGCGCAGGGGTTTAAGGGTCGGTCAGCGGATTAGCATGGCTAATCCGCGTCGTGGACCGCCCCCGGCCAGCGTTGCGCAGCAACGACTGACGACGCGGCTGCCGTGGCGCCCTGCCTCAGGGGGATACCGAGAGCGACGTCAGCAAGCTTGTTTCCCCGCGAAGGCAGGGATCCAGGCTGGGCTCCCGCATTCGCGGGAGAACATGGGCGAGGCTCGCCAGATGTGATGCGTCGATCAACGACCCACGTTTTCGTCATCCCCGCGCAGGCGGGGATCCATATGCTCAGGCGTCTGCGATCCTTTGTGAGGTTAGCCAGTATGAGTTCCCGCCTCCGCGGGAATGACGGCTTTGGGCCGGACCATCCCACGCGTGCCCTCACCCTTCCCACGGCGAAGTCGCCTCGGGCCCCTTCCCTCTCCCCTTCAGGGAGAGGATATAGAAAAAGCCCGCGGACCTCTTGGATCCACGGGCTCTCTCTATTTCACGCGCCGCGGCAAAGCCGCGTCGTCGGTCGGGCTATGCCCGCCGGCCGAGGGTGCGGCCGAGACATGGATTAGCGAGTGCTAATCCACTGCCTTACCCTTCGTAATCCGCGCCCAAATTCTGGTTCCGCGGCGGCGCCGCAGCGGTAAGCCGCAGCGCTTCGGCCGAAGCGGCCAGGCTGCCGACGGCATCGACTTCGTCGTCGTCGTCGACGCGAACCTTCTGCAGGCCCTGGATGACCTGTTCCTTGAGATGCGCCGGCTTGACGTTCTCGTCGGCGATCTCGCGCAGCGCGACGACCGGGTTCTTGTCGCGGTCGCGGTCGAGCGTCAGTTCGGCACCGCCCGAGATCTGGCGCGCACGCTGGGCCGCGAACAACACCAGGTCGAACCGGTTGGGGATCTTGTCGACACAATCCTCGACGGTAACGCGCGCCATGCGGCTTCCTTCGTAACAACGATAGAATGAGAATGCGTCGCCTACGGGGGGTAGCCCTCAAAGTCAAGAAATCCGCCGCCCCCGCATCATGGAGCCCCTGCGGGTTGCCACCGACGCCCCCCATGTCCATCACGCGCCGCATGGACGATCCCGCAGACCAGCCGACTTTCGCCGTCGACGGCAACCAGATGACGCTGCTCGATACGGGCCCGCGCCGCCTCGACGCGGTGCTCGCGCTGATCGACGGCGCCGAGCGCACCCTGCGCATACTCTATTACATCTACGCCGACGACGAGTCGGGCAAGCGCGTCAACGCGGCGCTGATCGCTGCCGCCAAGCGCGGGGTCGACGTCGCGCTGATCGTCGACGGCTTCGGCAGCGACGATGCCCCCGACGCGTTCTTCGCACCGCTGGAAACCGTCGGCATCTCGGTCTGCCGCTTCTCGGCCCGGTTCGGTCGCCGCTATCTGCTGCGTAACCACCAGAAGCTCGCGCTCGCCGACGAAGCGCGGATCATCATCGGCGGCTTCAACATCGAGGACGATTATTTCGGCACCGCCGCCGAACAGGCCTGGCGCGATCTCGGGTTGCTGGTCGAGGGGCCGGCGGCGGGGCGGCTGGCCGGGTATTTCGATGCCTTGAAGGACTGGATCCACGAGCCGAAGGGCAAGCTGCGCCGGCTGAATGCCGCACTGTCGCGCTGGAGCGAGACCAGGGGCACAACACGGTGGCTGATCGGCGGACCCACGCGGAAACTGTCGCCCTGGGCGCGCGCGGTGCGTGACGACATGCGCGCCGGACGACGGATCGACATCATCGCCGGCTATTTCACGCCCAGCCCCGCGCTGCTGCGGCGGCTCGACAAAGCCGGGCGTCGGCAGGCGGACGTGCGGATCGTCACGGCCAGCAAATCGGACAACAACGCGACGATCGCCGCCGCGCGGTTCACCTATGCGGGGTTGTTGCGGAAAGGCGTGCGGGTGTTCGAATACCAGCCGACCAAGCTGCACACGAAGCTGTATGTGATCGACGATGCGGTCCATATCGGCTCGGCGAATTTCGACATGCGCAGCCTGTTCATCAACCTCGAACTGATGCTGCGGATCGAGGATGCGGCGTTCGCGGCGCATGTCCGGGGCTATATCGAAGGCGAGGTGGCGAAATCGACCGAGGTGACCAAGGCGCTGTACCAGGCAAACACCGGCTGGGTGCAGCGGTTGAAGCAGCTCGGCGCGTATTTCGTGGTCGCGGTGGTGGACCCGAGCTTGTCGCGTGGACTGAACTTCGGGATCGACGAGTAGGGACGTCGAGCGAGGCGTGCCAGACTGAGGCCAACACTCCCGTCATCCTGAAGAAAGTCAGGACCCAGGATAACGGAAGCTGCCGCTTTTGGCTCTGGGTCCTGACTTTCGTCAGGATGACGACCGGACTTTGCCCAGAATCAGCGCCGACGGCAAAGCCGCCGTCGGATGGGTTCGGCTGTTTAGCCGACCCGCCGGCCGGGCCTGACGCTGCGCTCCGCTATCGCTTTGCGCACTGGCGCGGGCGTTGCCGCGCCTGCGTCAGTCCTTCCACGCCCAATACAGCTGCGCCGGGGGTACGTTCCACCACTCCATATCGTGGTCGATCGAGTCGAAGTGCGGCGTCAGGAAGTCCTTCACCTTGGGCGAGAACTGATAGACCAGGAACGCGCCACCGGTCCGCAGCACCGCATGCGTCGCCGCCGCGATCGCTGGGCCTACACCGGGGGGCAAGGTCGAAAACGGCAGTCCGGACAACACGTAATCAGCCTTTTCGAAGCCGTGGTCGGCGACGATGGTTTCGACCTCGTCCGCCGACCCCAGCACCGCGAAGAAGCGCGGGTCGGTGATCGTATGGCGGAGATACTGGATGAACTCGGGGTTGGTGTCGATCACCACCAGCTTGGCGTCGGGCGCCATGCGGTCGAGGATCGGGCGGCAGAAGGTGCCGACGCCCGGGCCATATTCGACGAACAGCTTGCAGTTCGCCCAGTCGACCGGGTCGAGCATTTTCCGAATCAGCTTGTCCGACGACGGCACGATCGATCCGACCATGACCGGATGTTTCAGGAAGCCTGAAAAGAACATCTGCCACGGGGACGGCACGCCGGCAGGGCGGCTGCGTGCACGCCGGGTGGCGGTGGTCGAACTGGGCATCGTGTTCCTTACGATCAGGGGTCCCGCACGGTGGCGGAGCTTTGCCCCTCCCGTCGCACGAATTCCGAACGCGTTTCAAGGGCCGCGGGTTGCATGCGGCGACGAACCGAAGTGGAAGTCGTGCGCCGACAAGTGGTTCCGCCGAGCGCCAACGCCGTTGCCAAGCCTGCGGCATCGCTTAAGCACAGGCCATGCACGACGATCGAACAGGACAAGTGGCGGTCATTTTCGTGTCGTTTCGTAACGGCGCGGACATGATCGGCTATGCCGAGGCTGCGGCGGCGATGGATGCGCTAGCCGCCACGCAGCCGGGCTATCGCGGGGTCGACAGCGCACGCGAGACGGACGGCATGGGGATCACCGTCAGCTACTGGGCGGACGACGCCGCCGCGATCGCGTGGCGCGACCACCCGGAGCACGCCGCGATTCGCGAGCGCGGGCGGGCGCTCTGGTACGACCGCTATTCGGTCACCGTCGCGCGCGTCGAGCGCGGCTATGACTGGGCGCGACCATGATCGGCGCGAAGATCGGCGGCGCGACCGAAGGTTCGAAGGTCGACCGCCGCTTCGCACTGATGTTCCTCGTGATGCTGACGATCGCGGCGGGCAACACTGCGCTGCAATCGGTACTGCCCGCGCTAGGTCGCTCGCTCGGGGTCGCCGACAGCGCGGTGGCGGCGGCGTTCTCGGTATCGGCGCTGCTGTGGGTGATCGCCGCGCCGTTCTGGGCGAATCGATCGGACAGGCACGGCCGGCGCGCGATGATCCTGCTCGGCGTCGGCGGGTTCAGCGTGTCGCTGGCGCTGTGCGGCGTGTTCCTGATGGCCGGGATCAACGCTTGGATCGGCGGCACGGCGGCGTTCCTGTGCTTCATCGGCGGGCGCCTGATCTACGGCACGTTCGGTGCGGCCGCGCCGCCTGCGGTACAGGCGCTGGTCGCCGGCGAGACGACACGCGAGGAACGGACCAAGGCGCTGACCCTGCTCGCCTCCGCGTTCGGGCTCGGCACCATATTGGGGCCCGCGATCGCGCCGTACCTGATCCTGGGCTCGATCGGCGGGGTGGAGATCGGGCTTGCCGGTCCCGCCTTCCTGTTCGCGGTGTTCGGCGTGGCGGTGTGGATCACGGTGCGGCGGATGCTGCCCGACGACAAGATCGTTGCCGCCCACGAAACGCACGGCGCGAGTTCGGCCTATCCTTCGATCGGTGGCGCGCCCACCGGAGCGTCGGTCGCCGCCGCGACCGGATCGCATGTCGAGCATGTCGGCTACACCGATCCGCGCATCCGCGCCTGGATGATCGCCGGCCTGGTGATGGGGCACGCCCAGGCGATGACCGGGCAGGCGATCGGTTTCCTCGTGATCGACCGCCTCCACCTTGCCCCTGCCCTGGCGCTGGAGCCGACGGGCATCGTCCTGATGATGGGCGCAGGTGCCGCACTGCTCGCGCAATGGGGGATCATCCCACGGTTGAACCTGACGCCGCGCCAACTGGTGCTGACCGGCCTCGTCCTCGCCGCGGTCGGCACCGCGCTCACGGGAATCGCGACGTCGCTCTACACGATCGCCACCGCCTATGCGCTGGCAAGCCTCGGCTTCGGCTTCACGCGCCCGGGATTTACCGCAGGCTCGTCGCTCGCGGTCGGCGCCAACGCGCAAGGTTCGGTCGCGGGCAAGGTGACGAGCATCAACGGCGCGAGCTTCGTCCTCGGCCCGTCGATCGGTGTCGGCCTGTACGAGGCGCAGCACTCGCTGCCGTATCTGGTCGCGGGCGCGGCGTGCGTGGTGATGATCGCCTATGCCTGGGTGGCGCTGCGCGATGCAAAAGAAGGTTAGGGTGGGTTAGGCCAAGATCGCATCCGACGGGTGGCCGCGACGTGCCACTGCGTCAAGCAGAGTCGCCTCGAGCCGCCGCACGATCCGCACGAACGCGGCATTCTCACCCAATGCACGCGCCAGAACGATCGCGCCCTGGATCCCGGCGACCGTTTCCTCTGCGAGCCGCATGGCCAGCGCAGACGGAAGCCGGCCCGTTTCGAGGCAGCGCGCCAACGCCGATATCCAGCGCGTAAAGTAGCGCCTGATGCTGACCGCGAACAGGTCTCCGGAAGAGCCGAGACCGAGCCAGCCGACGAGGCATACCCTGCCCCCGGACTCAAAATATGCGGTGACGTCCGCGAACATCGCGGTGATCGACGATGCCGGGTCGCTTGCCTGCTCCAGGGCTGCGAAGATCGCCCTCGCGAACCACGCGTCGATGTCGGCGAGGACCGCCTCCATCATCTCCGCCTTGCCGCCGGGAAAGAAGTTGTAGAGGCTGCCCTTGCCGAGGCCGGTCGCTTTCGAGAGCATCGACAGGCTGGCGCCCTCGAAGCCATGTTCGCGGAACGCCTCCGCCAGCGCCGGCAGGGCGTTCGCGCGATCGGTTAGGACCCGCTTCCCGCTCAGAGGTTGAGGTCGCTCAGCGAGGGGTGATCGTCCGGGCGACGGCCGAGCGGCCAGTGGAACTTGCGGTCGCTGTCCGCGATCGGCTGGTCGTTGATCGAGGCGATGCGGCGCGCCATCAGCCCGGCATCGTCGAATGCCCAATTCTCGTTGCCATAGGACCGGAACCAGCAGCCGTCGTCGTCACGCCATTCATAGGCGAACCGGACGGCGATCCTGTTGCCGTCATGCGCCCAGACTTCCTTGATCAGGCGATAGTCCAATTCCCGCGCCCATTTGCGCGTCAGGAAGGCGACGATCGCGTCGCGGCCGACCAGAAACTCGGTCCGGTTCCGCCAGACGCTGTCGGGCGTGTAGGCCAGCGACACCGTGTCGGGATCGCGGCTGTTCCAGGCATCTTCGGCCATCCGCGCCTTCTGCGCGGCGGTCTCGTGAGTGAACGGGGGCAATGGCGGACGGGACATGGCGACACCTGTAGCTGACTTGTACCGAACGGTACAACATGGTCGCCGTGGGTGCAATCCGGGCTTGGCGGCACGGCCGACCGGTCCGCCATCCTCACCTTTCCCACCCGGCCGAAACCGGGTGGGAGGCGATGTTCAGTCGTCCGTCTTGTTGGGGAACGCGAAGCCGAGTGGCTGGATTGCCGTCGCGTCCTGTTTCAGGCGGGCGGCCATCTGCTCGTATTCGCGCTCGGTTTCCGGGGTCACGCTGGCACGCGACTCCTTCAGCGCGCCTTCGAAGTCGGCCATCGTCACGTCGGTCGAGTCGATCGAGCGACGCAACGCCACCAGGCCGGCGCGGCGGACGACGTCTTCCAGATCCGCGCCGCTGAAGCGGTCGGTGCGGTCCGCGAGACGATCGAGATCGACGTCGCTCGCCAGCGGCATCTTCTGCGTCTGGATGCCGAGGATGCGGCGGCGACCGGCCTTGTCGGGGACGCCGACATAGACGAGTTCGTCGAACCTCCCCGGCCGCAGCAACGCCGGGTCGATCAGGTTCGGCCGGTTGGTGGCGCCGATCACCACGACCGACTGCAGCTCCTCCAGCCCGTCCATCTCGGCGAGGATCGTGTTGACGACACGCTCGGTCACCTGCGGCTCGCCTGCGCCGCTGCCGCGTGCCGGCACCAGCGAGTCGAGTTCGTCGATGAAGATCACGCAGGGTGCGACCTGGCGGGCGCGCTGGAACAGCCGGGTGATCTGCTGCTCGCTTTCGCCGTACCATTTGCTGAGCAGGTCGGACGATTTGGTGGCGATGAAGTTCGCCTCCGCCTCGCGCGCGACCGCCTTGGCGAGCAGCGTCTTGCCGGTGCCGGGCGGGCCGTAAAGCAGGAAGCCCTTGGCAGGGCGGATGCCGAGCCGGCGGAACGCGTCGGGGTTCTTGAGCGGAAGCTCGACGCCCTCCTTGAGCCGCATCTGCGCATCGTCGAGGCCGCCGACGTCCGCCCATCGCACGGTCGGCGCCTGCACCATGACTTCGCGCATCGCCGAGGGCTGGACGCGTTTGAGCGCGCCGAGAAAATCCTCGCGCGTGACCGACAGTTCGTCGAGCACTTCGGGCGGGATCGTCCGTTCCTCTAGATTGAGCCTCGGCATGATCCGGCGGACCGCCTCGATCGCCGCCTCGCGAGCGAGCGCGGCGAGGTCGGCACCGACGAAGCCATAGGTGGTCCGCGCCAGTTCATCGAGGTCGACCCGATCGCCGAGCGGCATGCCGCGTGCGTGGATACCGAGGATCTCGCGACGGCCGCGCTCGTCGGGCACGCCGACGACGATTTCGCGGTCGAACCGGCCGGGACGACGGAGCGCCTCGTCGATCGCCTCGGGCCGGTTGGTGGCGGCGATGACGACAAGGTTCGCACGCGATTCCAGACCGTCCATCAGCGTGAGAAGCTGCGCGACGAGCCGCTTTTCCGCCTCGCCCGACACCTGGCCGCGTTTCGGCGCGATCGAATCGATCTCGTCGATGAACACGATCGAGGGTGCCGACTTAGCCGCTTCCTCGAACACTTCACGGAGGCGCGATTCGGACTCGCCATAGGCCGAGCCCATGATCTCCGGACCGTTGATCAGGAAGAACTGCGCGTCGGATTCGTTGGCGACGGCGCGCGCGAGCCGTGTCTTTCCGGTACCGGGAGGCCCGTGCAGCAACACGCCCTTGGGCGGATCGACGCCGAGCCGCTGGAACAGTTCGGGATACCGCAGCGGCAGCTCGACCATCTCGCGCAACTGGTCGATCGTCTGCGCCATGCCGCCGATATCGTCATAGGTGACGTCGGCACGGCGTGCGGCCTGCGGCTCCTCATACTCGGAGCGCAGTTCGATCTCGGTATTCTCGTCGATGTGCACCACGCCCTTGGGGCTGGCGGCGATCACCGCGAGACGGATCTCCTGCAACGCATACGCCGGAGCGTTCATGAACTGCTGCACGCCCGGGGGCATGTCGCCGACGCGCTGATGCCCGGCGGTCGCGACGATATCGCCCTGGCAGATCGGCCGGCCGAGAAAGGTGCGCTTGAGCGCGTTGGTCGAGCCCTGGAGACGGAGGTTCTGCTGCGCGGGGGCGAAGACGACACGGGTCGCGGGCTTCGACTCGGCCTTGCGCACCTCGACGAAATCGCCCGAGCCGACGCCGGCGTTCGCGCGCTGGAGGCCGTCGATGCGGAGAATGTCGAGGCCCTCGTCCTCGGGATAGGGCCCGACGGCGCGCGCGGGCGTGTTCTGCTTGCCGAGGATCTCGATCACGTCGCCCTCGCCGATCCCGAGCGTCGCCATCAGCGCGCGCGGCAGATGCGCGAGGCCGCGGCCACTGTCCTCGGGACGCGCATTGGCGACCTGGATTTTCCGCGTGGGGGTTTCGCTATCTGGCATTTCTGCTCCTTCGAACTCGTAGCGCGCGAGATAGGAGGCCGGTTCCGGGCTTGCGAGGACTTGAAATGGCGCGGGGGACCCCGGGCGGACAAAAAAAGGGCCGGCCAATGAAGGCCAGCCCATGAAAGTTTTTAGGAGAGGATGCCTGAAAGGCGAGGTCTTTTTGCGTCGAGACGGTTCATGTTGCAAGTGCGAAGGGATCAGCTACGATTGCGCTAACTGCAATCGCATGCATGAATGCGTCCAGCGGTCATTGTCACACCCGTCGAGTCGAAAGAGGAATCATGCGCAGGCTGCCGCCATTGGGGGCTATCGAGGCGTTCGTGCAGGTCGCGCGGCTGGGCTCGATCAAGGCCGCAGCCGAGGATCTGGCGCTGTCCGCCCCAGCGCTCAGCCGGCGGGTGCAGAGCCTTGAGCGGTTCATCGCCAAGCCGCTGTTCGCGCGCAGGCATCAGGCGATGGTGTTGAATGCGGATGGCGAGCGGTTGCTGGCGCAGATCGCACCGGTGCTCGATTCGCTGTCGGATGCGGTCGAATCGCTGACCAGCACGACCGAGGTGCTGCGGCTACGGTTGGGCATCCTGCCGCTTTACGCGTCGCAGAAGCTGTTTCCGCGGCTGGGCGAATTGCGCAAGGCACATCCCGAACTGCACCTCGACATCGATACCGCGGCGCATCTGGTGTCGCGGCTTGGCGACGGCCTCGATGCGGTGATCGCCTTGTCGCGCGAGATCGATCCGTCGCTGTACGCGCGGCGGCTCGATCGCAATTCGGTGTATGTGATCGGTGCGCGCAGCCTGCTCGAGCGAGCGGACCCGATCACGCGGCCCGAACAGCTGTCGACCCTGACCGCGCTGGTCCACCGCGACATGACGGATACGTTCTCGGCATGGCGGACGGCGGCGGGGCTCGACGATATCGAGCCGCTGGCGATCGATCATTTCGATTCGGGTGCGCTGATGCTGGAGGCTGCCGCGCAAGGCCTGGGCGTCGCGTTCATGCATGCGAGCCATTTTGCGGATGCGAACGATCCGCGGCTGGTGCGGCTGTTCGATATCGAGGTGGAGAGCCCGTACAGCTACTGGTTCGTCTGCCGCCCGCGGGCGTTGCAGACCAAGCCGGTGAAGCTGTTCCATGACTGGTTGATTCGGACGTTGGCGGAAGTCTGACCGCTGCTCCCCTCCCGCCCGCGGGAGGGGTCGGGGGAGGGGCGTGTCTCACACACCGGACGCCGGTACGTACGTCGCGCCCTGCTGCCCTCTGCTTCGCTGCTGTCCCCTGCCCCCTGTCCGTCACCCCAGCGAAAGCCAGGGTATCCCGGTTGGGAAGCGGCGAGGCTCGAACCGGAAGATCCCAGCTTTCGCTGGGGTGACGGGTGTGGGGTTGGGGTCAGAGTCGGATTTAGAAGCAAAAAGGGACCTGCCGCGACACGCTTCTGACCCGAAGCGCGTCGCGGCAAAGCCGCGCCGTCGGACGGAGTTGCACTCCGCCGGCCGGCTTCGGCTGTCTCCGGCGCAGCTTCGCTACGCCGGTGCAGTCTTCAGCTAGCGCGTGCCTTGATGATCTTGCCTGGGTTCCGCGGCGGCTCGCCCTTCGGCAGCGCGTCGACCAGGTCCATGCCGTCGGTGACTTCGCCCCAGACGGTGTACTGCTTGTCGAGGAAGCGTGCGTCGTCGAACACGATGAAGAACTGCGAGTTCGCCGTGTCGGGCTGGTTGGTGCGCGCCATAGAGCACACGCCGCGAACATGCGGCTCGGCCGAAAATTCCGCCTTGAGGTTCGGCTTGTCCGAGCCCGACATGCCGGTGCCGGTGGGATCGCCGCCCTGCGCCATGAAGCCCGGAATCACGCGGTGGAACACGACGCCGTCGTAGAAGCCGTCATTGGCCAGCTCGACGATCCGCTCGACGTGCTTGGGCGCCAGATCGGGACGCAGCTTGATCGTGACGTCGCCGCCGTCGAGGGTCAGCGTAAGCGTTTCGGGGGTATCGGCCATTCATGTTCTCCTGAATTGATGCGCGGCAGATAGGGAGCCGCACTCCGACTGGCAAATGCGCACGCGTCGCGTTAGGGCCCAACCGCGCATCTTTTAAGGGAGGCAGCCATGAGCGAACTCGAGCTTCCCGAGGTCGAAACCGAAACCCAGCCCGAGACCCAGCTCGACCGCGACGACCATCTGCGGCCCGAATTCGTCCGGGCCGTGCTCGATGCGGTCGAGGACGGCGACGACGAAGCGGCGCGCGCGCTGGTCGAGCCGCTGCACCCGGCCGACATCGCCGATCTGTTCGAGCTGACCCCGCAGGAGGATCGCGCCGCGCTGGCACGCGCGGTCACCGATCTGCTCGGCGGCGACGTGTTCGCCGAGATGAACGACTATGTTCGTGAAGATCTCATCGATGCGCTCGAGCCGCACCAGGTCGCCGATCTCGCGTCCGAGCTCGATACCGACGATGCCGTCGCGATCATCGAGGACATGGACGAGGACGAGCAGCGCGCTGTGCTGCGCGCGCTCGATCCGGATGATCGCGCCGCGATCGAGGAGGCGCTGAGCTACGCCGAGGAGTCCGCCGGCCGCCTGATGCAGCGCGAGCTGATCGCGGTGCCAGAGCATTGGACGGTCGGCGACGCGATCGATTATCTGCGCGGCCACGAGGAGCTGACGACCGATTTCTGGGAAATCTTCGTCGTCGACCCTGCGCACAAGCCGATCGGCACCTGTCAGCTGTCGTGGATGCTCCGCACCCCGCGCGGAATCGCGATCGCCGACGTGATGAAGCGCGAGCAGACGCTGATCCCGGTCGACATGGACCAGGAGGAAGTCGCGCTGCGCTTCCAGAAATACGCGCTGATCTCGGCCGCGGTCGTGGATCATGGCGGGCGGCTGGTCGGCATGATCACGGTCGACGACATCGTTCACATCATCTCCGAAGAGGCGGGCGAGGATACGCTGCGTCTGGCCGGCGCGGGCGACGGCGACATCAACGAGCCGATCCGGCTGACCGTGCGGACGCGGTTCACGTGGCTGGTGGTCAACCTCGGCACCGCGATGGTCGCGTCGTCGGTCGTCGGACTGTTCCAGGGGACGATCGCGAGCTTCGCGCTGCTCGCGGTGCTGATGCCGATCGTCTCGGGGATGGGCGGCAATGCCGGCACGCAGACGCTGGCAGTGGTCGTGCGGGCGCTCGCGACCAACCAGCTGACGAGTTCGAACACCGCGCGGATGATCGGGCGCGAGTTCAGGATCGCCGCCGCCAATGGCGTGATGCTGGGGGCGCTGATCGGGTGCGGGACCTATGTGATCTTCCACAACCTGAATCTGTCGATCGTGATCGCGGCGGCGATGCTGACCAACAATCTGACCGCGGGGCTCAGTGGCGTGCTGGTACCGGTGACGCTCGACAAGTTCCGGATCGATCCGGCGGTGTCGTCGGCGGTGTTCGTGACGACGATGACCGACACGATGGGGTTCTTCTCGTTCCTCGGGCTGGCGTCATTATGGGGTCTGCACGGTTGATCGTCGCTTTTTAGAGCCCATTTCCAGTCACATGCCGCTCCACCTCACCAAAGTCGCGTTCGGCGCGGAAAGCGTCGACCACCTCGCCGAGCGGCTCCGGCTGCGCGGCGAGGAAGGGCCGGTATTCCTCACGACGCGCTATCTGCCCAAGCGGCACGAGGAGGTCGCTGGGCAAGGCTCGATGTTCTGGATCCTCAAGCACCAGCTGATCGCGCGCTCGCCGATCCTGGGGTTTGGCGAGGCCGAGGGTGGGCGCGTGGCGATCCACATCGATCCGAAGCTGGTGCTGGTCCAGGCGCGGCCCAAGCGTGCGCACCAGGGGTGGCGGTATCTGGAGGGGGCGGATGCGCCGCTCGATCTGGGGGGCAATGCGACCGGACTGGATATCATGCCGCCCGCGTTGATGACGAAGCTCGCGGAGTTGGCGCTGATCTGAGGGGCTCGGCTCTTTGGAAGAGAGGTGGCCTGTGGTTCGAGCGTCTTGATCGCCAACCGGCCTACCCACCCCCTGCCCCTCCCTTTCAGGGAGGGGAGCCTGTTGAGCCCCATGCTGCCGAGTCCCCTGCCGCGGCGGGGGACCATTCCGCCACTCGAGTCATCCCAGCGAAAGCTGGGATCTCACCGTGGGACGACCGACACCTGCCCCGCGGGATACCCCAGCTTCCGCTGGGGTGACGGCGCGGTGGGCGGCGGGAGTGGCGGATGGCAATATGGCGGAGGTGACGCAAAATCCAGAACGCGTGCTGCTCCCCTCCCTAGAAGGGAGGGGTTGGGGGTGGGTCGGCCCGTTGTTCGAACGCCTTGACCGCCAAGCAGCAGCCCGCCTTTGTATCTCAGGAAGTAGCCCCCGCCTTCCCACACACCACCGGCCCGCCGGCCGCCGCATCCACCCGGCATTTCGCGTTGCCGGTGACCGTGACCGTCCCCAGCCCGCTGTTCGTCACCTGCGCCGTGTACCGCGCCGCCGCCTTCACCTCGCCGACGCCGTCGAGGTGGATGGTCAGGTCGTCGACCACCAGCGCCGACGCGTCGATCGCGCCCGGCCCGCTCGTCACTAGCCGCGCCCGTGCCGCGCGGCCGGCGAGCGTCATCTGGCCGGTACCGATCAGCGTCGCGTTCAACTGGTCGGTGTCGGCCGCCGCGAGTGCCAAGCTCCCGTTACCGCTGACCGTGACGTCGACTCGCATCCCGCGCATCCGGGCGATCGTCAGCCGCCCACCGGCCGCGACGCTGGCCGAGGTCAGTCCGGGCGTCGACAAAGTGATGACGATCGGCGCCGAGCCCGCCGTGCGCGGCTGTTCGCCCCATCCGCCGGTGCCCTTGCGGACCGACAGCGTCGTCCCGTCGACGCGGACCGCCACGGTTTCGGTCATGCGGGAATCGCCCGTGATCGTCGCGCGCGGCGAGCCGATCGCGACGCGCACCTCGAACGGCCCCTCGACGCGGACCCGGTCGAAGCTGCCGACCGAGACCGTCCGGCTGGCCCCGTATTCTTGGGCGGATCCTTGCGCGAACGCCGGCGAGGACAGGAGCAGCAGCGGTGCGAGCAGGTATCTCATGCCCGCGACCCTCACCGCTCCCGCCGATCTTCGCAAGCCGTGCCGCAAGTCAGCTTCCGCAGCGGAAGCTCCCGGAGCCCATCTTCGAAACCGTGCAGCGCGAACGCGGCCCGAGATCGACGTCGCCCGAGCCCATCATATCGACCTTGGCCGGGCCGTCGACGACCGCGCGGACGCTGCCAGAACCGGCGATCTCGACCTTGGCGGACTTCGCCTGGAGCTTCGACGCCTCGACATTGCCCGAGCCGGCGATCTCGACGCTCAGGTCGCGTGCGGACCCGCTGGCGCGCGCGGTACCGGAGCCCGCGATCGAGAATTTCGCCGATTCCACCTGCACCGCGGCGATCGTCAGGTTGCCCGATCCTGCGATCCCGCCCTCGAACGCGCTGCCCTCGACGCGGTCCACCGCCATGTTGCCGGAGCCCGAGACGTTCGCCTCGGTTAGCCGCGGCAGCGTGACGTACACCTTGACGTTCGCCCCCTTGCTCCAGCCGAAGCCCGTCCCGTTCTTGCGACCGATGTCGAGCGTGTCGCCGTCGCGCTCGATCCGGAGTCGGTCGAGTTGCTCGCTCGGCCCCTCGGCGCGAACCGAGAAGCCGGTGCCGACGCGGACGTCGACATCGTCCGAGCCGCGCAGGTCGATCTGGTCGAAATCGATGACCTGGAAGGTACGGGTCGTGCCCGATCCCGCCGCGGCGACCCCGGATCCCTCCTTGTCGTCGTTCCAGCTGAACGAGCAGGCGGCGAGAGGTATGATCAGCCCGAGCGCAAGAAAGTTCATCGCATCCTCCTGTGTATTGTTTGAGCAATACACCTGATCGAGAGGGCTGCAAAGCGAAATTACGCGGGCGGCGGATGTGGAATTTGACCAATCCTCCCCCGCCAGGGGGAGGTGTCGCCGAAGGTGACGGAGGGGGAGGACACGGAACGGCGGTTGCCGCTTACCTCCCCCTCCGTCTGGCAAGGGCCAGCCACCTCCCCCTGGCGGGGGAGGATTCTAACGCTCAGCGCCTCTTGCAGGGATAGGCGTCACGCAGGGCGTCGCGGACGACGAAGGACGGCGCACCTGTGCCCGTCTTCTTGGCTCGTGCGTGGAGATATTTTCGCACCGCCGCGGCGACCTCGATGTTCGAGGCGCGGGCCGGCAACGGGCAGATGTCGCCCGACAGAGACAGCGCGTCGAATTCGCCGAGGATGTAGCCGGTGCAGAAATTGGCGGTCGGATCGCTGTCCTTGCCCCGGCAATATTCGAGCAGCTGCTGGGTCGTGAGCGAACTCACCACGACCGGCCGATCGCGTGCTCGATCAGTCCGACTATCTGCGGGGTGGCCGGCAGGGCGGTCGGGTGCGGCAGCCGCGGCGGCTCCGGCAAGCATCAGTAAGATCATGACGTTTCCTCTGCGCCGGACAGCGCCCTAGCTGCCGACTGCGGCGCTGACATAGGGCAACAGGCGCACGCGTGGGAACACGTCGTCGAGCGATTTGGTGTCGGGCAGGATATAGACGATGCCGCCCTTCTTCTGGAACAGCGGCGTGAGCGTCCGGGTGTAGAATTTGGTGCCGACGTTGATGCAGCCGAAGCTGATGCGGTTGTCGTCGGGCGTCGGCGACAACAGCCTGTCGACGCGGTGCTCGCTCTTGTGCGTGGTGATCACCGCATGGATCGCGACCGAATTGGCATAATCGACCCAGATCACGCGCTGGTGACCGAAGGCACGCCCGAACTTCGAGACGAACCGCCCCGCCGGCGTGGTCCGCTCGGCCGGACCGATATCGGCAAGGTCCTTCGCTCCGACGCCCGGCGAGGAATCATCGCCTACGCCGACGCCGAGCAGAACGGGCGCCTGGCCGAGAAACTCGCCCTTGCCGCTGAACAACAGCAACGATGCCGCCTGCTTGTCGATGACGACATAGGGCAGCCCGGCATTGTCGTGCTCGGCCGCGATCCAGGCGATCATGCGACTCGCCGGCTCCGATTGCGGCGGCAGGAGCAGCGGGGCCGCCTCGACCGGCTTGGCGGCCTTGGTGCGGGACCGCTTCGGCGCCTTGGCCTTGCGCGACTTGGTCGAAGCGGCAGCCTTGGCCGCCGCTCCACCCGTCACCCCACCGGCCAGCGCGGCCTGCGGTGCGACAAGCGCGAACGCCAGCCATAGGCCCATGCCTGTACGGCAGGCGTGCCGGAACAGCCCTGCGGATGTCACGACGACATCGTCCAGCAGGGCTGTCCGTCGATGCAGGCGCTAGCGAAGATGGCTTAGCCGCGCGGCTTGCGCTGGCGCTGCTGGGCCTGCATCTGCATCTGCTGGTCGAGGCCATCGACGCGGCCGTTGAGCTGGTCGATGCGCTGGCCGTTCTGCTGCGACTGGCCGGCGGCGGCCTGGGCCTGGGCGAGTGCCTGGCCGGAGGTGCCTTCGACGGTCCGCAGGCGGCCGTCCATGCCGTCGATCCGCGTGTTGACCACGGCGATCTGATCCCGGACGAAGCCCTTCGTGGCGCAACCGCTCAGGCCGACCCCAGCGATGAGGATCAGGGCGACCGTCGGGTATTTCGGGAGATTCGTACGCATAGACTTAACCTTTCCAAACATGGATGGCGTCAGTCAGCGGAGAGTCGGGGCAATGACAATCGATATCCGGCGAGACGGTCGCTCCGTCCGGCGAGACGTTCAGCCGGTAGGGTGAGACTTGTCCGACGATGGAGTCTGCGACTGAATTTTGCGTGTAACGATCCTGCCGGTCTCTTTCTTGATCGATGGCAAGCTTACGTTCAGATTAGCGGAATCAACGAAACTTAACGCAAGATATACTTGAGGTACTTGCACCAGCCCCGCGAAGACCGGGATGGTCGTGGAGGGGCACCACCTTTCGATCCTCCCCCGCCAGGGGGAGGTGGCTGGCTCTTGCCAGACGGAGGGGGAGGAAAGGGCAACCCAGGTTCCGTGCCCTCCCCCTCCGTCACCTTCGGTGCCACCTCCCCCTGGCGGGGGAGGATTGAGAGACCGTCGATCCTCAAACGAAAGAGGGCGGCCCCGCAGGACCGCCCTTTCGTGTCGACAAGCTAGCCGAGCGTTAAGCCGGCACCTTGTCCTTGTTGTAGATCGCGGCCGCGGCGCGGAGGATGTCGAGGATCTTCTCCTGCGCCTTGGGCTCGTCGAGTTCTTCCATTGCCGCCAGTTCGCGGGCGAGGCGGCTGGTCGCGCCTTCGAAGATCTGGCGCTCGGAATAGCTCTGCTCGGGCTGGTCGTCGGCACGGAACAGATCGCGGACCACTTCGGCGATCGACACGAGGTCGCCCGAATTGATCTTCGCTTCATATTCCTGCGCACGGCGCGACCACATGGTGCGCTTGACCTTGGGCTTGCCCTTGAGCGTGTCCATCGCCTCGCGCATCGTCTTGTCGGACGACAGCTTGCGCATACCGACGCTTTCGGCCTTGTTGGTCGGCACGCGGAGCGTCATGCGCTCCTTCTCGAACCGCAGGACGTAGAGTTCCAGTGTCATGCCGGCGATTTCCGAGCGCTGGAGCTCGATCACACGGCCGACCCCGTGCTTTGGGTAAACGACGAAATCACCGACATCGAAGGACAGTGCCTTGGCAGCCATTTGGGGCCTTTCCGGATCAGGCCTCCACGCGACGCCTCGACGAAGGACTCGTCGCAGCTGCATCGGGGGAGGGATAGGTCTGTACGTCAAGCGGATGACGTGAATCATCGCGCCCGTCGCGGACCCATCTAGCAGCTTTGCAACAAAATTACCAGCCGAACGTGGCAGGCGGCTTGCCCTTTTCGGGATTCGCCGCCTCTTATCAGTCGCCTGCGCCGGGTTCGGGCGAGAAATACTTGTCGAACTTGCCCTCGACACCCTTCATCGCGTCGGCGTCCGGCGGCGTCTGGTTGTCGTTGCGCGTGACGTTGGGCCATTGCGCCGAGAAGGTCGTGTTCAGCTCGAGCCACTGTTCCAGCCCGCTCTCGGTGTCGGGCAGGATCGCTTCGGCGGGGCATTCGGGCTCGCACACGCCGCAGTCGATGCATTCGCTGGGATTGATCACCAGCATGTTCTCGCCTTCGTAGAAGCAGTCGACCGGGCACACTTCCACGCAGTCCATGTACTTGCAGCGGATGCAGGCATCGGTGACGACGTAGGTCATTGCAGAACTCCTGGGCCGGATTCCTTCCCGGCGACGAACGCGCCAGCGACTATGCGCGCAGGCCCGTCGCGTCAATCATAGCTGGGCTTGTGCGAGACGTTATCAGGCTTTGCCACTCTGTTCCTCCCCTGCAAGGGGAGGTGGCAGTCCGCAGGACTGACGGAGGGGTGACACCCTCTCGATAGGATCGATACCACTCCGTCTGGCAAGCGCCAGCCACCTCCCCTTGCAGGGGAGGATTATTCCGAAGCGGGATCGCGGACCGTGCCGGCCGGCGTCCTCCCAGCAATCAGATCCTGATAGCATTCCTGCGCCTCGGGCGCCGGCCCGCGTCGCACCGGCAGCGCCTCGACCCGGATCACGCGCACCCGCTCCTCCACCGCAAACGTCAGCACATTCCCCACCCGCACCGGGCAATGCGCGCGATCGATCGGACGGCCGTCGATGCGGAGATGCCCCTTCTCGGCGATCGCCTGCGCGGCGCTCCGCGTCTTGGCCAGCCGCACGAACCACAGGAACCGATCGATCCGCATCGCGCCTTCAACCATGGCGGACCAGTGCGGCGAGCCCGGCAAACGCATTCTGCCGCGACGGATCGATCGGCGTCGGCGGGGCAGGACGCGCGGGCGGACGGCCACGCCAGACCCAGCGCGGCGTGTCCCCCGCCAGCGCCTTGAACCCGAGTTCGGCCATCAACCGCTCCAGCGACGCCGGATCGACACCGATCGAGGTGGCCAGCGCCGGATCGGGCGCAAACGGCGTGCGCCCCTGGCGCGAGTCGTGCGCGGCGCGGGCGATACGCTCGATCAGATCGACACGGACCGCCTGGAGTCCGAGCGGGCGGAACCCCGCCTCGAGAACCGCACCCTCGCTGCCACGCGCCAGCACGGTGGCGCCCTCGCGCGGCACGGCGATCGTCGTACCGCGAGCCGCCGCGAGGATACGCCGCCAGCGCGCCGATTCGGGCTTGAGCAAGCGCGCGTCGAACAGGTCGAGCGCACCGATCGTGATGCCGATCTTGCGCAACCGCTTGCGTTCCTCGGGATCGATCGCGTCGAGCGCGAGCCGCATCGGTAACCGCGGCAGGATCCCGCCGGCGTCCTCGATCGCGCTGGCGACCGCGCGCAACGCGGGCGTCGCGTTGGGATCGCGACTCAAGTCGGCGAGGTGGACCAGCACCGCGATCCGCCGCTTCAGCATCGCGCCGAGCCATAGCGACAGCCGTGCCTCGATCCGATCGCGCGCGGGCTTGTCGAGGCAGTCGAGCGAGCGATCGAGGATCAGCTTCGGCCGGGCGAACGACGGTCCTGCGCCGAGCTTGGCGACCGGGTGCCCCGCCCAAATCACCTGCGCCGCGTCGTCGAGTGCGATATCGGCATCGGGTGCATCGACCAGCGACTGCCCGCGCCGCGAGCGCTCGCCGGTGAGACGCTTCTCCGCCGCCGCCAGCAGCAACCTTTTGTCGCTTGCCCGCGCGTCCGCCGCGACCGTGAAGCGGAACCCGTCGAGGCGACCGATCGGATGATCCTCGACCATCACATCACCCTCGGGCCCGATCACCACCGGCAGCGCGCCAGCATCCGCGCCGATCTGACGCATCAGCGCGGTCGTGCGCTTGTCGACGAACCGCTGCGTCAGGCTCGCATGCAGCGCGTCCGACAGGCGTTCCTCCAGCGCAGCAGTGCGCGCGGCCCAAAGCGTCGGCTCGGCAAGCCAGTCAGCCCGCTGCGCTATATAGGCCCAGATGCGGGTAGCGGCGATCCGCCCGGCGATCACCGGCACGTCGCCCGCCACCGTATCGAGCCGCGCGATCTCGTCGGCGAACCACTGGTGCGGGATATGCCCCCGCCCCTCGCTCAGATGCCCGAACAGCCGCGACACGAAGCGCGCATGGGGATCGAGCCCGACTTTGCGGAAATCGGGCACGCCGCACGCCGCCCACAGTCGCGCCACCATCGCCGGATGCCGCGCCCGTTCGCGCACCCAGCCCTCCTCGGCCAGCCGCTTCAATACACCGAGATCGAGTGCTTGCGGCGCAGCGCGCAGGACGCCCACAGGAGGCCGCGCCTCCAGGCTCGCGACCAGCGCATCGATGCTGGAGAAATCAGGCTCGCCCTGCCGCCAATACAGATTTTCGAGGCGCGGGAACCGGTGCTCCTCGATCGCCAGCACTTCCTCGGGCAGGAACGCGCCGGGGCCATCGTCGGACAGCGCGCCGAACGTGCCGTCGCGCTGGTGACGCCCCGCGCGGCCGGCGATCTGCGCCATCTCCGCCACCGTCAGGCGGCGCTGGCGCTTGCCATCGAACTTGTTGAGGCTGGCGAACGCGACATGCGCGACGTCCATGTTGAGCCCCATCCCGATCGCATCGGTCGCGACCAGATAGTCGACCTCGCCCGCCTGGAACATCGCGACCTGCGCGTTGCGGGTCCGAGGGCTGAGCGCCCCCATCACGACGGCCGCACCACCGCGCAGGCGCCTGAGCATCTCGGCGACTGCGTACACTTCCTCCGCCGAGAACGCGACGATCGCCGAGCGCTTGGGCAACCGGCTGATCTTCTTCGCGCCCGCATAGGTCAGCGTCGAGAAGCGCGGCCGGTTGACGATCTCCGCGCCGGGAACGAGTTTCTTGATCATCGGCCGCAGCGCCTCGGAGCCGAGGATCATCGTTTCCTCGCGGCCCCGCGCGCGCATCAGGCGATCGGTAAAGACGTGCCCGCGCTCGGGATCGGCGCCGAGTTGCGCCTCGTCGATCCCGACAAAGGCAACGTCGCGGTCGGGCATCGACTCGGCGGTACACAGGAACCAGCGCGCGTCGGGCGGCACGATCTTCTCTTCGCCCGTGACCAAAGCCACCCGGTTCGCGCCCTTGATCGCGACGACGCGGTCGTAGACCTCGCGCGCCAACAGCCGCAGCGGAAAGCCGATCATGCCACTGGAATGCGCGCACATCCGCTCGATCGCGAGGTGCGTCTTGCCGGTATTGGTCGGGCCGAGAACCGCCGTGATCCCGTCGTTCGCGCCATCATTCCGGGCATCGTTCATTGCAGCAACATCGGGGGTAAAGCGTGGCGGCGCAATGACCTGCGAAGAGTTTCGTCGGTATTAACGATCCGCCGCCGCCCGCGCACATCTCAGCGCAATTTAGCCGAGCCATACATACCGGTTAATTTGACTTTAGCATGTGGCGACCACAACCACCGCGTGACGCCGGGGGGACCGGCACCATCGGGGCGGGCCTTACGTGTATCTTCGTAACGATCAGGGCTTCGAATTGGCGAGCGCGACAGCGGGGTTCGGTCGTGCGCCAACGCCGGCGCGGCTCCGGGCACTGCCCCAGCCGACACGCGCGCCGTTGCTCGACCGGGCGACGCAGATCGACTGGGTGCCCGATCTCGGCGCGCGGATCGGCAGTCTCGACTGGTGGCGCGGCCTTGCGACCTGCACCGCGCTGTGTGCCGCGACCTGGATATTGTCGCCGGGCGTGCGGCCGCTGGTCGGCCCGGTGCCGACGCCACTCGCCGGCGCCGAGTGGGAGGAGACACGGGCACAGGGCATCTCGCCGCTTGCCCAGGGTGCGACGACGGGGCGGCGGATGGGGGCCAACGATCTCGTCGCGCCGCTGGCCGACGTGCCCGAACGGCCGAGCGTCGATCTCTCCGCGACGCTCGGCGAGGGGGACAGTTTCGACCGCGTCCTGATCCGCGCCGGCGTCGGCCGCAACGATGCCGAGGCGGCGGCGGCGCTGGTCGCGCAGTCGGTCGATCCGAAGGCGATCCCGGCGGGCACGCGGATCGCGCTGACGCTCGGGCGGCGGGCGGACCGGACCGTGGCCCGGCCGCTGGAAAAGCTCGATTTTCGTGCGCGGTTCGATCTGGCGCTGTCGCTGGCGCGGAGTGCGGGCGGGCTGACGGTGAACCGCAAGCCGATCGCGATCGACTCGACGCCGCTGCGTATCCAGGGCCTGGTCGGCTCCAGCCTGTACCGATCCGCGCGCGCCGCCGGGGTTCCCGGAAAGGCGGTCGAGTCGTTCATCAAGGCGATCTCGACACGGCTGTCGATCGGCCGCGACGTGACCGCCTCGGACAGCTTCGACCTGATCGTCGCGCGCGAACGCGCGGCGACCGGCGAGACCCGGATCGGCGACCTGCTGTTCGCCGGGATCGACCAGGGTCGCCGCAAGGTGCAGCTCGTACGGTTCGCCCCCGATGCCGCGAACGTCGACGACGATGCGAGCCGCGGCGGCTGGTTCGACGCGAACGGCCAGACCGAACGCCGCGCGGTATCGGGCATGCCGGTGATCGGGCGGATCACCTCGAGCTTCGGGCTCAGGACGCACCCGCTGCTCGGCTTCACGCGCATGCACAAGGGCCTCGACATCGGCGCGCCCTATGGTGCGCCGATCCACGCGATGACCGACGGCAGGGTCGCGTTCGCAGGACGGACCGGCGGCTACGGCAATTTCGTCAAGCTGGTCCACGGCGGCGGCATGGCGAGCGGCTACGGCCATATGAGCCGGATCGCGGTGTCGTCGGGCACGCGCGTGCGGGCGGGCCAGGTGATCGGCTATATCGGCTCGACCGGCATGTCGACCGGGCCGCATCTGCACTGGGAAGTGTGGAAGAACGGCACCGCGATCAACCCGCGCTCGGTCTCGTTCGCGAGCGTCGCGCAATTGTCCGGCGCGAAGCTGAGGGCGTTCAAGGCGAAGGTTGCGCAGCTGCTGGCGGTCCGCGTCGGCGGGTAACGCCTGACGTTCAGCCCCGCCCGACGTTCAGTTGCGGACCGGAGCCAGACGTCGTTCGAGCGACCGGGTGAAGATCGCCGCCGGGCAGAGCGTCCGTGCACAGCCGGCCACCCGCAACGGCGTGACCGTCATGCCACGCCCCCCGGCGCGCAGGACCTCGGGCGACTGCGTGCGATAGGAGACCCGCACGAAGGTCCGCCCGGTAACCGTATCCCGGATCCGTTCGAACAGCAGCGCGCCGCCGGGCGGGACGTCGTTGGTCGCATAGCCCGGCGTGACGAGATCGACCCCCAGCGCAGCCGCCAGCGCGGCGACGTTGGTATCGTGGCCCATCAGCACATCGAGCCGCGGCCCGTCGTTCAGCGACCGGATCACGCGGCGCCCGATCACCGACGACTGGTGCGCCGCCATGTAGGGCGGCCTGGCGAACACCGCGAACAACGCCGCATGCAGCGCCCCGAGCCGTTTCAACGTCGCGGCGTCGGCGCGGCCCCAGCCGACGTCGCGCGCGGGCAGGCCTTCGAGATACTGGAGCAGCAATACCTGCGCGACGCCCGACGTGCCACGGATTGCCCCTTCGAGCGCGATGCCGTGACCGCCGTCATCGGACACGATACGCGCCGGTCCCGAGGCCACGCAGCCCCCGCCGCAGCCCAGCACGCGATCGAGGCTGGCGATCGCATCACGGTGCCGGCGCACGACCGCCGCCATGCCTCCGGTCGCGCGGTCGATATCGGCGATCGCCCTGGCCGCGTCGAACGCGGTCGCATGCGCGCGGAGCGGTTCGAACATCGGATCGACCATGCCGGGCGCACGGTGCTCGACGCGCAGGCCGCAGCCCGGCGCAAACCCCTGGGCATAGGCGTCACCGCTGGCGATCGTACGGTCCGAACTGTTGCTGGCGATCCGTAGCGCCCCCGCGCCCGGGCACCCCTTCGCTGCAAACAGGCCGCGTGCCGCAAACCATTTGCGGTCTTCCGCCGCGACGATCTGCAGTGCCCGAACACCGTGCGGTGTCACCCGGCTATCGGCGACCGACCATTTCGGCCAGGGCGCTGCGGTACGCGTGCCGTCGGGCACCTCCCCCGGCAGCGGTGCGCGAATGCCGTGCCGCATCACCAGCACCGCGCGTTCGGTCACCAGACTGGCGCGCACCGGAAACGCCGCGCTGCTGACGATCGCGAGTCCGACCAGAAGAGACGTCAGGCGCATCTCAGGGCTCCACCGTGCACGGCGCCGTCACCAGCACTGGATTGCACCGTGCCATCGCTCCACCGGGCAGGGTCACCGCGAAGCCGAACCCCTGCGGGTCGGGCGCGCCCGGATAATAGTCGGTGCTGACCGCCTGCGCGCCGCTGTCGGTCGCCGCCTTCGCCTTGGTCCTGTCGTGCGTGCGCGCTTCGACGGTGTTGGCGTCGGTCCGCGTCCGGACGATAACGCCGGCTTTCACCCAGTCGCGGATGCGGGCGCCGTCGACCAACGGATCCTGGACGATCTGGATCGCGCTTTCGGGCTCGCCGTCGGGATACCAGCCGAACATTGCCCGTCCCCGCAGCGACGGATGGCCCGCGCGATAGGCGTTCGAGACGGCCGGACGGACATCGAGCAGGACGTAGATCCGACCGCGCGCAGCCTCCAGCGTGGGCCAGCCCTTACCATGCACGGCCGCCGCCAGCGTCGCGGCATTGCCCCGCACCTCGTCCGGCACGATCAGCCGCCGTCCCGGTATCGCCTGCCGGATTTCACGATCGAGCGAGTCGAGCAGCGCGGCATCGTCGAGCGGCAACGGTGCCGCGACCTGCGCAGAAGCCTGCGTATCGGCGGCGTTGATCGTGATCATGATCGGCAGATGACGCGGGTGCGCGCGCGACCAGGCATTCACTTCGCCGAGGCAGCGCTGCAACGTCACGCAGGTCGAGATATAGTCGATGTCGGGAACGTGGAACACCTTGTACCCCGGCCGCAGCATCGCCGCACGATCGAACGCGGTCGTCTCCCCCGCCGCCCGCGCAAGCCGCTCGCCCTTCGGATCGGCGTAGCGACCGCCTTTCGGATCGGCGAAGATGTCGATCTCCAGCTGCCGCACGCCGCGATCGAGCTGTGCGGCCAGCGGCAGATGATAATAATCGAGCGCCGCCGCGGTCTTCGGATCCCGCCGCCGCAGCTCGGCCATCACCGCATCCGGGATCTTTGCCTTGAAGCTGTTGTGCGAGCCGACGACCTGGATCTCGTTCATCCGCGCCGGCCCCTGCCCCGGTGCATGATCGGGCTCGGCGGCCTGGGTGGCGCCACCGATCGACAGACCGACCACCAGCATTGCGCGTGCGAAGGTCCGCATCAAAATTCTGCCCGCACGCCGAACAACACGGTCCGGCCCCAGTAATTGATCTCGCCGAAGCGGTTCTCGTCGTCGTTATACGTGTAGAGATGCGCACCCGACAGGTTGATGCCCTCCAGGCTGAACGTCACCCGGTCGCTCGCCTTGACCGAGATATTACCGTCGAGCGATCCGAACGGCGCGGTGTAGACCGGCGCCTGCGTCGTGCTGCCGGTGCCCGACAGATACCGGTCGCGCCAGACGTACGACAGCCGCGTCGAGATCGGTCCCTTCTCGTAGAAGCCGCTGATGTTGGCGCTGTTCTTCGACAGCCCGATCAGCTCGTCGCGGATCGGCCGTGCGCCTGCGGTGTAGCTCGCCTTGACCGAGGTGTGCGTATAGGACGCCTGCACGCCGAGACCGTCGAACGGCGCCGGCAGGAAGGTGAAGACCTGGTTGTAGGCCGCCTCGACGCCGTACACCTTCGCGTCGCCGCCGTTGACCTGCGTCGAGAGCAACACCGTGCCGCGACCGGGGATGTCGATGTTGACGTTCTGCTGCGTGATATAGTCGTCCATCGCCTTGTAGAACACCGCGCCCGTCAGCGAGCCGGCGCGGTTGAAATACCATTCGAGCGATCCGTCGAACTGCGTGGCCAGGAACGGCACCAGCTGAGGATTGCCGCCGCCCGCGGTCGGCGCATCGGTCGATACGGTGATCCGTGGCGCGCTGTCGGTGACGTTCGGACGCGTCAGCACGCGGCTCGCGGCGAGGCGACCGACCAGATCGTGCGTCAGTTCGGCGCGCAGGTTGAAGCTCGGCAACCAGTTGTTGAACGTCTTGGGGAAGCTTGCCGGTGTCGCGACGCTACCGGTGGTCAGCGTACCGCTCGCGACCTGATCGGTGTGGACATAGCGGACGCCGAGATTGCCGGTGACCGGCACCGCGCCGACGTCGAAGCCGTAATCGGCGCGCGCATACGCACCCCAGATCTTCTCCTTCACGACGAACGACGAGCGTAGATCGCCCGCGGTCAGCGGCGACGCCTGCACCGCGGGGGTGAAGAACGCGTCGAGATAGGCCTGCGTGACGGGCACCAGGAACTGGCGCAGCGTATTGCCGGACACGCCCTTCAGGAAATCGTCGTACGGCAATTGTTCGTAGGCGCCCGACCCGAGGCTCGACAGCGGGGTGTTGGCAGCCGGATTGACGTTGAAGTCGCGGCGGAAATAGTCGCGCTTGCGCCAGTGATATTCGCCGCCCGCCGCGAGCTTGGTGATGAAGCCGTCGAAATCATGCGCGACATCGGCGCGGGTGTAGAAATCCCAGTCCTTGCTGTCTTTCGGCGCGATGTTGAACTGGTACAGCTGGTAGTTGGCCGGGTTGGTCGCATCGGTCGTGGTCGTGAAGGTCGGGATCGTCTTGTAGCCGGCGGACGCGTCGTAGGTCAGCGGCGCGAAGAACATCGCGCGGCTGCGCACCGTGCCCTCGTTATAGTTCGGGTGATAGCTGTGGGCGCTCGACCAGTTGACTGTGCCCGAGGCGTGCCAGGCATCGGCATCCCAGGTCTGGCGCAGGCCGATGTTGAGCAGGTCGTGGCGGTTGAGGCTGTATTCGCGCGACGCCATGAATCGCACGTCGTTGATCGTCGCGGCGACCACCGTATCGCCGTCGAGCTTGACGCTGGACGGCACGATCACCGGGCGATGCCCCGCGACGCTCGCATCGTCGGGATAGATGTCGAGGCCGAATTCGTCATAGGCGACGTCGAGCCGGGTCGCGAGAATGTCGAGCGTGGTCTCGAACTCGGCATTCGGCTTCCACTGCGCGGAGACCATGCCCGAGATCCGCTTGCGATCCTCGGTCTCGATCGTCGGGCGCGTGCGGGTCGGCGTGTAGAGTCCGGTCGCGAGCCCCCCCGAGGCGGGCGCGGTGAACTTGTCCAGGTTCCAGCCGAAGTTCAGAAAGCGATCGTTGCGCACCGCCTTTTGCCAATATTGCGCGCCGGCCAGGATGCCGAAGGTGCCGCTGGCGTTGGTCGCGCTGGTGATGACCGTCGCGTTCGGCTTCACCTTGTCGGTCTGGCCCGTATAGGTGCCGCGCAGATTGACCGTGGTCTTGTTGCCGACGTCGAGCGGGTGGAACGTCTTGACGTCGATATTCCCGCCCAGCGCACCCTCGGTCATGTTCGCGGTCGGCGTCTTTACGACGTCGATGCTCGAGGTGAACTCGGCGGGCAGCATCTCGAAGCGAAACTGGCGACCGTTCGCACCGCCATTCTCGATCAGGTCGTTCAGCGCGACCGTGCTGCCGTTGAGCAGCGTGCTCTGGAACTGCGGCCCGAGCCCGCGGACGCTGACGTACAGACCCTCGCCGCGCGGACGGGTGATCGTCACGCCGGGGATCACCTGCAACGCCTCGGCGACGTTCTGCGCGGGGAACTTGCCGATGTCGGTCGAATTGATCGAATCGACGCCGTAATCGGCACGCCGCTTCGTCTCGGTCGCGGCACGCAGGCTGCGCGCGTAACTGCCGGTGACGACGATCTCGCCATTCTCGTCGGTGCCGGTAGCGGGCTCGCCGGTCTTGTCCGGCGTGGCTGCGTTCGTCGGCATCGCCGGGTCGACGCGGTCCTGCGCCTGCGCCGCAACCGCGCTCGAAACCAGGATCAGCGAACCCGATGCCCGAAGCAGGCTCTTGAACATACGCATCGCAATAAGGTCCCCGGTGGCACCGTCGCCACGTCGGCGCCACTAGGTATCGTCAGCGTCATTTCCGCGAACGAACCGCGACACTCGTGTTACACGGCGTCATGTTTGGACACCGCGCACCGCGATCCTGCCCGCAATTGCCGCCCATGGGCGACGACTGTACGATGGCCCGCAGTGTCGCGACGACGAGGATCGACCCATCGCAATGAAACTGGCCGATCTGGCCGTGCTCGCCGGCGTTTCGACCGCGACGGTATCGCGTGCGCTGGCCGGGCACAGCTCGGTCAATGCCAAGACGCAGGCACGTATCCTCGCCTTGGCGCGCGAGCATGACGTGCGGCCCAACCAGCTCGCGCGCAACCTGCGGCTGAAGAGCACCGGGGCGATCGGCCTGGTCCTGCCGCTCGGGCACGCAAAAACGCAGCACCTGACCGACCCGTTCTTCCTGTCCTTGCTCGGCTTCCTCGCGGATCTGCTGGTCGAGCGCGGCTATGACATCCTGTTGTCGCGGGTCATTCCCGATGCCGACGACTGGCTGGAGCGCGTGGTCGACAGTGGGCGGATCGACGGGCTGTTGCTGGTCGGGCAGTCAGACCAGTTCGGTGTGATCGAGCGGGTCGCGCAACGCTATCGTCCGCTGGTCGTATGGGGCGCGCATCGCCCGGACCAGCATCATCTGACGATCGGATCGGACAATGTCGCGGGCGGTCGGATGGCGGCCGAGCATCTGATCGCGCAGGGCCGGCAGCAGCTCCTGTTCGTCGGCGACCCTGCCCCGCCCGAATTCGCGGACCGGCTGGCGGGGTTCGCCGCGGCGGCGCGCGACGCAGGCGTTGCGCACGACGTACTGGCGACGCCGATGATGCCCGAAGCGGTTCATGCGGCGGTGGCGGAGCATCTTGCGCGCGGCGGCGCTCCCGATGCGATCTTCGCGGCATCGGACGTCGCGGCGATGAGCGTGCTGCGCGCGCTGGCCGAGGCTGGGATCGACATTCCCGGCACGACCGCGGTGGTCGGCTATGACGACGTGACGCTTGCCGCGCATACCTCGCCGTCGCTGACGACGATCCGCCAGGACCTGGCGATCGGTGCCGAACTGATGGTCGACCGCCTGCTGAAGCGGATCGCCGGGGAGCCGGCCGAGTCCGCGATCGTGCCACCCGTGCTCATTACGCGACAGTCCGGATAAATCCTGCAATCGATTGTGAAATGCCATTGCAATCGATTGCAGGAATAGTAGGAGGCGATCCTTGGCTTCACAGAAAGCCGGCCCGCAGGGAGGATCGCATGAAAGTACGTCACGTTTTGCTGGCTGGCATCGCCGCCGCTTCGTTCACAACCATGGCTTCGGCGCAGACCGCCGATCCGCAGGTCGATCCGGCTGCCGCCCCTGCCGGCGCGCCGGCTGACGCACCGCAGGACGACATCGTCGTGACCGCGGTCGCGCGCGGCACCAACCGGCTGAACACCTCGATCACGACCAGCTCGATCAATTCGGATGCGCTGGTCCAGCTCGCACCGCGCACCTCGGGCGAGCTGCTCCGCAACCTGCCCGGCATCCGGGTCGAGGCATCGGGCGGCGACGGCAACGCGAACATCTCGGTCCGCGGCCTGCCGGTCGCATCGGGCGGCTCGAAGTTCCTCCAGTTGCAGGAAGACGGCCTGCCGATCCTCGAGTTCGGCGACATCACCTTCGGCAACGCGGACAATTTCCTGCGCGCCGATTTTAACGTCCGGACGATCGAGTCGGTGCGCGGCGGCTCGGCCTCGACCTTCGCGTCGAACTCGCCCGGCGGCGTCATCAACTTCATCTCGAAGACCGGCGAGCAGGAAGGCGGCGCGTTCCAGCTGACCAGCGGGCTGGACTACCGCGAATTCCGCGTCGATTTCGACCAGGGCGGCAAGCTGTCCGACACGCTGACCTATCATTTCGGCGGCTTCTACCGGATCGGCGACGGCCAGCGGCAGGTCGGTTACGACGGCGTGAAGGGCGGTCAGTTCAAGGCGAACATCACCAAGTCGTTCGGCAATGGCGGCTATGTCCGGCTGTACGGCAAGTATCTCGACGACCGCGCGATCGGCTATCTCCCGAACCCGGTGCAGGTGAGCGGCACGAACAGCGACCCGACCTACAGCAACCTCCCCAATTTCTCGATCAACAACGGCACGCTGCACAGCGGCAACATCCGCACCGTGCAGACGCTCGACGGCGACAACAAGCTCGTCACGCGCTCGATCCGCGACGGACAGCATCCCGTCGTCTATTCGGCGGGCCTCGAGACGCAGATCCCGGTCGCCGACGGCTGGAACATCGTCGAGCGGTTCCGCTATTCGGATATCTCGGGCGGCTTCACCTCGCCCTTCCCGTCTGCGGTGGATTCCGCGCAGACGATCGCCAACGGCCTCGGCGGTGCCGGCGCACAGCTGTTCTACGCCAGCGGATCGCAGAACGGCCAGCGGATCGCCAACCCGGCATCGCTCAACGGCAACGGCCTGCTCGCGAACGTCGTGCTGTTCGACGTCGACCTGAAGAGCCTCAACAACATCACCAACGACATCCGCCTCAACGGGTCCGTCCCGCTCGGTTCGGGCACGCTGGCGATCACCGGCGGCTTCTATGCCTCGCGCCAGGACATCAAGAGCGACTGGCTGTGGAACTCGTTCGTCCAGACCGTCGCCGACGATGGCCGTTCGGAACTGGTCGACATCCGCACCGCGGCGGGCGTGCCGGTCACGCAGAACGGCGTCCCCGGCTATTCGGCGAGCGGCTTCGGCAATTGCTGCCGCCGGTCGTACGATCTCGACTACACGACCTATGCACCGTTCGCGCAGCTCGGTCTGGAGATCGGCCGCTTCAACATCGACGGCTCGCTCCGCTACGACTTCGGCCGGGCCCGCGGCAGCGTCGCCGGTGCCGATCTCGGCGCGGGCTTCGGCAGCGGCATCACGACGTTCGACATCAACGGCGACGGCGTGATTTCGGCGGCCGAGCGCCAGGTCGCGGTGATCCCCAACGTCCGGTCGCCGCTCAACTACAACTACGACTATTTGTCCTACTCGGGCGGCGCGAATTATCGCCTGACCGACAGCACTGCGGTGTTCGCACGCTACAGCCGCGGTGGACGCGCCAACGCCGATCGCCTGTTGTTCGGCCCGTCGATCAACACGACGACCGGCGGGCTGACCGACGAAAGCGCCGCGGTCGATTTCGTCCGCCAGCTCGAAGGTGGGTTCAAGTTCCGCCAGAACGGTCTCTCGCTCTACGCCACCGGCTTCTGGGCGCGCACCGAGGAGCAGAATTTCGAGGCGACGACGCAGCGCTTCTTCAACCGCGAATATGAGGCGAAGGGCGTCGAGCTCGAAGGCCGCATCGCACGCGGGCCGTTCTCGCTGTCGGCGGGCGGCACCTACACCGATGCCGAGATCACCAAGGACGTGCTCAACCCCGCAGTCGAGGGCAATCGCCCGCGTCGCCAGGCCAAGTTCATCTTCCAGGCGACCCCGCAGGTCGATGTCGGCCGTCTGACCGTCGGCGCGAACGTGATCGGCACCACCGACAGCTTCTCGCAGGACAACAACGTCCTCAAGATGCCCGGCTACACGCAGGTCAACGCGTTCGTGTCGGTCCGCCCGGCGGAGAACGTCACGCTGTCGGTCAACGGCAACAATCTGTTCGACGTGAAGGGCATTACCGAAGCCGAGGAAGGCGCGATCCCGACCAACGGTATCGTGCGGGCGCGCTCGATCACCGGCCGGACGATCTCCGCCGCGGTCCGCGTCGGCTTCTGATCGGGCGGGTGAGCGTGACTTTATCCTCGACCGAACGCCGTCTCGACGCGCTCACCCCCCTATTCAAACGCCAGCTCGAACGGCTGTACGGCACCGATCGACTGGCGGCGCTCTGGCCGCGGATGGAGACGATCCTCCGTGACCGGGCGAGCGAACGGCCAGCGGCGATGGTCGCGCTCGATGAGGCGCGGCTGACCGATCCCGACTGGTTCGTCGCGCCCGACATGCTGGGCTATTCGACCTATGTCGATCGGTTCGCCGGCACGGTCGGCGGGCTGATCGACAAGGTCGACCATCTCGAATCGCTCGGGGTTCGGTATCTCCATTTGCTCGCGTTGCTGAAGGCGCGCGAGGTCGACAGCGACGGTGGCTTTGCGGTCGCGGACTATCTGGCGATCGAGCCGCGGCTGGGGACGATGGGTGATGTCGAGCGGCTTGCCGCGCGGCTGCGCGAGGGGCGGATCAGCCTGTGCGTCGATCTTGCACTGAACCACACCGCCGACGATCATCGCTGGGCGCAGGCGGCGCGGGCGGGCGATCCCTATTACCGGGCCTTCTATCACGTCGTGAGCGAGGACGAGGCGCAGGCGTATGAAGCCGCCCTCCCCCAGGTGTTTCCGACGACCGCGCCAGGAAACTTCACGGCGGTGCCTGCAATGGGCGGGCAGGTCTGGACGACCTTCTATCCGTTCCAATGGGATCTGAACTGGTCGAATCCCGAGGTGATGCTGGCGATCGTCGACACGATGCTGCGGCTGGCGAACCACGGTTTCGAGGCGTTCCGGCTCGATTCGATCGCATTCCTGTGGAAGCAGGTCGGCACCGATTGCCGCAACCGGCCCGAGGCACATTTCATCGTCCGGGCCTTGCGCGCCGCGCTCGACATCGTCGCGCCCGCGACGCTGCTGAAGGCCGAGGCTATCGTGCCGACCGCGCTGGTGCCGCCGTATTTCGGGGCTGACGAGGGCAGCGACTGGGATGGCGGGTTCGAGCCCGAATGCCATCTGGTCTACAATAATTCGCTGATGGTGGCGGGCTGGGTGGCGTTGGCCGAGCAGTCGGCCACCCTGCCCCACGCAATCGTCGAGGCGAGCGGCGGCCTCCCGCGCGGCGCCAACTGGCTGAGCTACGCGCGCTGCCACGACGATATCGGCTGGGGCGCGGTGATCGGCGACCTGGCCGGGATCGATCCGGACCCGGTCGCGCGATTGAAAGTGGCGGCGCGCTTCCTCGAAGGCGGCGATGGCAGCTGGGCGCGCGGGGCACCGTTCCAGTCGGACGGCTCGGTGCTGCACGGCTCGAACGGGACGATGGCGTCACTGGCGGGGCTCGAAGCGGCGGCGGACGACGATGCGCGCGAGATGGCGTTTCGGCGGATCGCGCTGCTCAATGCGCTGTCGATCGCGAGTGGTGGTCTGGCGACGACGTACATGGGCGACGAGGCTGGGCTGTTGAACGACGCGAGTTATCTGGGCGATCCGGAGCGCGCGCATGAAGGGCGCTGGCTGCACCGGCCGGAGATGGATTGGACGGCGCTCGATGGTCCTACCGCGCGGCGGATCGGTGGCGATCTGGAAGCGCTGCGGGCGGCGCGGATCGCGAGTGGCGGTGCGGGGTCGCCGGTGGCGATCGCGACGGGCTCGCCCGCGCTGCTCGGGATCGGCTGTGGCAGCGACCGGGTGTTCCTGAACTTCTCCGACGCTGCCGTGCAGGTCGAAGGTTTGGCAGGGTGGCAGGATCGGTTGTCCGAACAGCCTTGCGGTGCCACCCTCACTGTCGAGCCATGGGGCGTCATCTGGGCGGGGCCTGCAGCGTGAGCATGCAATTTCACAATCCTCCCCCGCAAGGGGGAGGTGGCAGGCATAGCCTGACGGAGGGGGAGGTAAGGAGGAACCGCTGTTTCGTGTCCTCCCCCTCCGTCGCCTTCGGCGCCACCTCCCCCTGGCGGGGGAGGATCGATCGGTTCGCGCCGGACCATCGCGTACAAGGGGCAGGACAATGAACCTCGGCCGCATGACCAAACCGCGTCTGTCGCTCGTCCGCCTCATCGAGATGAACCTCGGCTTCCTCGGGCTGCAATTCTCGTTCGGGCTGCAACAGGCCAACATGGCGCCGATCTACGGCTATCTCGGCGCGGACGAGGCGAGCCTGCCGCTGCTGTGGCTCGCCGGGCCGATGACCGGGCTGCTGATCCAGCCGCTGATCGGTGCGATGAGCGACCGGACCTCGACCCGGATCGGCCGCCGCACCCCCTATTTCCTGATCGGCGCAGTGCTGTGCAGCCTGTGCCTGCTGGCGATGCCGTACAGCCCAACCCTGTGGGTGGCCGCCAGCCTGTTGTGGGTGCTCGATGCCGCCAACAACGTGACGATGGAGCCATACCGCGCCTATGTCGGCGACCGCCTGCCCGACGATCAGCGCGCCGCCGGCTTCCTGACGCAATCCGCCTTCACCGGCCTCGCGCAGACGCTCTCGTATCTGGCGCCGTCGTTGCTGGTGTGGATCGGCTTCAACAAGGACGCCGTGGACGGCAACGGGATCCCAGACATTACGCGGATCGCGTTCCTGATCGGTGCGGTGCTGTCGCTCGCGACGATCGTCTGGTCGGTGGTCCGCGTTCCCGAACTGCCGCTGCCCGCCGAAGAGCAGGCGCGGCTGGCGAAGGAACCGCTGACGCTCAGCGGCACGCTGCGCGACCTCAAGACCGCGCTGGTCGAGATGCCCAGGCCGATGCGGCAGCTGGCGCTGGCGATGCTGTGCCAATGGTATGCGATGTTCGCCTATTGGCAGTTCATCACCTTCGCGGTCGCGCGGTCGCTGCACGGCACGTCGGATGCCAAGAGCGAAGCGTTCCGCGATACCGTGCTGACCGTCGGCCAGCTCGGCGCGTTCTACAACGCCGTCGCGTTCGTCGCGGCAATCGCGCTGGTCCCGCTCGCCCGCCGCTGGGGGGCCAAGAGCGCACACGCCGCCTGCCTGCTCGCATCGGGCGTGGCTATGCTTGCGATCCCCGGCTTGCGCACCGAGCCCGCGCTGTTCGTGGCGATGCTGGGCATCGGCATCGGCTGGGCGAGCATGATGGGCAACCCGTACATCATGCTGATCGACATGATCCCGCCCGAACGCAACGGCGTCTACATGGGCATCTTCAACATGTTCATCGTCATCCCGATGATCATCGAGAGCCTGACCGTGCCGCTGTTCTACCACTCGCTGCTGGGCGGAGAACCGCGCAACATCCTGTATCTCGGCGGCGCGTTGATGGTGCTCGGCGCGATCGCGACGACCCGCGTGACGATGCCTAGCCGCCGATAGCGCGCGGGATCATGCCCGCTGCGTCTCCGCCGCCGGCATGATCCGCCTCGCAATCCGGCGCCGTTATTTCCCCTGGGCGCGCCATCGCTGGATGGTGCGGCCGATGATCTGGTCCTCGCCGCCGACGTCGCGCCAGAGTTCGGAGAACAGCGGATCGCTCGACGCCGGTCGCTTCGATTCCTCGAGCCGATCGAAGCTGACCCGGATCGGGATCGTTACGCCCTCCCCGCAGATGATGCATTCGCGGTTGCGGAGCGCGGGGATCGAATCGAGAAACCCGCGCGCGCCTTCGGGCATCGCAGCGCGGACGAAGGCCTGGTCGCGGTCGTTGTTGAGGCGCATCGCGATGATCGTGCCGCACTGCGACAGCACGCCTTCCGCCAGATCCGACGGGCGCTGCGTGATCAAGCCTAGCGACACGCCGTATTTGCGGCCTTCCTTGGCAATCCGCCCGAGGATGCGCCCGACCGCGCTGCCCGTTTCCTCACCCGCCGGAATATAGCGATGCGCCTCCTCGCAGACGAGCAGGATCGGGCGCTGCGGTTCGTTGCGCGACCAGATCGCGAAGTCGAACGTCATGCGCGCCAGCACCGCGACGACCACCGAGGTAATCTCCGACGGCACGCCCGAGACGTCGATGATCGAAATCGGCTTGCCCTCGCCGGGCAGGCGGAAGATCCGCGCGAGAAAGCCCGCCATCGTGTCCGCGACGAGCATGCCCGAGAACATGAAGCCATAGCGGGGATCCGCCTTGATCTCGTCGATCTTGGTCTTCAGCCGAAGATAGGGCGCGGTGTCGCCGGCGCGGTCCATCTTGCCCATCTCGGCGTTGATGATCGCCGTCAGGTCACTGAGCAGATACGGGATCGGCGCGTCGACCGTCAGCTTTGCGATCTCCTGCCCTATCCGGCTCTTGGCCTTGGCGGCGAGCAGGCATTTGGCGAGAATGTCGGAATCGAACTGCCGCGCGGTGCCACTGCTGGTGAGGAACACCTCGCAATGCTCCTCGAAGTTCATCAGCCAATACGGCATCTGGAGGTTCGAGACGTCGTAGATCGCACCGTTGGACTTGAACGCCGCAGCATATTCGCCGTGCGGATCGATCATCACGATATGACCCTGCGGCGCGAGTTCGCAGATCCGGTGAAGGATCAGCGCAGCGCCGGTCGACTTGCCCGTGCCGGTCGATCCGACGAGCGCGAAATGCTTGCCGAGCATCGCATCGACGTACAGCGCGGCGCGGATGTCCTCGGTCGGATACACCGTGCCGACGGTGATGTTGACGCGGTCGTCGGCGGCATAGACCTGCTCCAGATCCGAGCTGGTGATCGGGAACACCTCGCAACCCGGCATCGGATACCGCGTGACGCCGCGACGGAAGCGGTAGAGCTTGCCGGTGAGTTTTTCCTCGTCACCCTCGCCCAGGAAATCGATCTCGGCGGCGATGCAGGTGCCGGCCGTGTCCTCGAGCTTCAGCGAGCGGACATTGGCGACCAGCCATGTTCCGCCGACCCGCATCTTGACCTGGCTGCCGACCTGGCCGGCTGCCGCGACGACGGGGTCGGGATCGTCGAACAGGCCGCCGATCGACGCACGATCCAGCAGCACGCGGCTGCTCGATCCGGCGATCGCGAAGACGACCCCGATCGGCGCCGCCATCGCATCCGCGCTGGCCAGACCACCGTCCAGCGACACTGCGCGCGCGAACGCATCTGATCCCGGCATTTGGCTCATTCCGGCAACATCCCCAGTCATTCCGCCACGACCGTGCCAGCAAAGGCGTAAACATCCGGTGACGATGGTGAACGCGCGCTACACTCTTCGGGCGATCCAGCCCGCTGCCCAGCCGAGGAATACCGACAGCGCGACCGCGACCAGTCCGTAGATCACCGACGATCGCTCGGCGGCGCGGGCGACGAAGCGCTCGAAGCCCGATTTGCGGATCTCGATATCGCGCACCGCCGCCGCCAGCACGCGGCCGTCGCGGATCAGGAACGTCTCCGCGGTGAAGCGCCCGACGGGCACGCGCGCCGGGATCGATACGCGTGCGCGGTAGAGGACACCGTCGGTGATCTCGACCGCGCGCGGCGCCTCGTAATACAGGCCGGCGCGGCGCTTGAGATCGACCAGGCCTTTCTGGAAGCGGTCCTGCGTGTCGACCGGCGCGCTGGATGCGGGCGACAATTGCAGGCTGTCGAGCCCGAGTTCGTAGATCGCGCGCGTCCGGTCGTCGACGAGGCGGTCGATCGGCTTGGACGAGGCGATTGCGTAGAAACTGGGGGCCGAGCGATAGCGCAGGCGCGACGCGTTGACCCAGATGCCCGCGACCTTTTCCTTCTCGCGCATCAGGACCGATTGGGTCGGGCCCTTCACGACGACGACGACATCGGTTGGGTGCTCGTCGCTCGGCAACCGCCCCCCGGGATAGAGGATTGCGCCGAACAGGAGGAGCTCGGCGCCGGTGAAGCTGTAGGCGATCTCGATATTGCGCTGCGACACGTCGGGGACGAGCACGGGTTTCGCCTGCGCCATCAGCAAGGGCGCCAAGAGGACGAGCCAGCGCGCGCGCCTCACGACAGCGTGACCGAGAAGATCTCCTCGGGCCGCCAGACCAGCCCGAGCAAGATGCGCGCGCCGACCAGCAGCACCATCACCGCGAGCGCGAGGCGCAGATATTCGGGGCGGAACTTGGTGGCAAAGCGCGCGCCGATCTGTGCGCCGACCACCGAGCCGAGGAGGAGCAGTCCGGCGAGGACGATGTCGACCGCCTTGGTGGTGGTCGCGTGGACCATCGTCGCGACCGCAGTGACGAACAGCGTCTGGAACAACGACGTGCCGACCACCACGGAGGTTGCCATGCCGAGCAGGTAGATCATCGCGGGCACGAGGATGAAGCCGCCGCCGATGCCGAGCAGGATCGTCAGGATACCGGTGAAGAAGCCGAGCAACAGCGGTGCGAGCGGTGAGATGTAAAGCCCCGACGCATAGAAGCGCGTGCGCAGCGGGAGCGCGGCGACGAGCGGATGATGGCGGCGCTTGCGCGCTTTCGGTGGGCGTCCGGTGCGCGCGCGGCCGATCGTGCCGATCGATTCCTTGGCCATCATGCCGCCGATCGAGCCGAGCATGAGGACGTAGACGATCGCGATCACCGTATCGATCTGGCCGCTTTGCTGGAGCAGCCGGAACAGCCACGCGCCGAAGAACGAGCCGAGGATACCGCCCGCGACCAGCACCCCGCCCATCTTCGTATCGACGCCCTTGCGGCGGAAATGCGCGAACACGCCCGAGACGCTGGCGCCGGTGACCTGGCTCGCGGACGAGGCGGCGGCGACGGTCGGCGGGATGCCGTAGACGATCAGCAACGGCGTCGTCAGGAAGCCGCCACCGACCCCGAACATGCCCGACAACAGCCCGACGCCCCCGCCGAGCAGGATGATGACGAGCGCGTTGACCGACAGGTTGGCGACGGGGAGATACAGATCCACGGCCGCAGCGTTACACTGGATTGCGCGCGCGGGGCTAGGCTCGACGCGCGCGAACTGGATTGGAGGCGTTGGGTCGACGATGGTCGCTTCCTCCCTGCGCGATGGGACGCATCAGAAGTCGCTGCCGATCGAGAGCGCAGGTCCCGAACCCGGGCGCGCGCCACCGGCGATTCGCTCGCGCCAGTCGAGCGTCAGACGCAGGGTCTTGCCCGCGACCGGTAATGTCGCGACGATCGACGGGCCGATGTCGAACCGGCTGGCATCACGTTGCGCACTCCCCCACGCGCCGACGCCGACGTCCACGCGCGCACCCGCCACCTTGCCGAGCGGATGCGTCAGTCGCGCGGACGCGTCGACGAAACCTTCGATCCCGTCGCGAACGATTCCCCCGGCCTGCCCATAGGCTTCGACACGGACTCCGGGAGCGATATCTGACGGACCATAGCCCGCGATCACGCCGAGCGTCGGCCCCCCACGCCCCCCGTCGAGCACGAAGCGCTGTTCGGCGACGAGACGGATCGGCAAGCGGGTCGGCTGCCATTCGATCCCGACCGCCGCCTCGCGCCCCTTGCCCTCGAGCGGCGTGGCGACCCGCGCAACCAGTGCGAACCTGCGTCGGTCGCCCAGCGCATAGACGAGCCGCAAGCCACCCTGCGACGCGCCGAGCTGCCCGCCCGACACGGTCCCGGCCGGCCCGCCACGCGCCAGCAGCCAGGCGCTTCCGCTAAGACGAGCCACCCTCCTTGCAACCATAGGCGGCGCGACCGGAGACGGGATGGCGTCGACGTGAGGCCGCTCCTGCGGGGCTTCACGAACGGCCTCGGCGATCGAAGGCGCAGGGGCGCTGATGGGCTGTCGTATCGCCCGGCGTACGATCACCATTGGGGACGGTGTGGCGTCGGACAGGGTCATCGCGACCGTCGCCATGGGGCGTGATCGGCCAAGCACGGCGGCGGCAACCTGCGGCACGAGCACGTCGATGACCCGCGGGATCATCTCGGACGCGGGCAGCGACGCCACCTCCGGCAACAGCAATGCCACCCGAATCATGACCCAGCCGCCCAAGGACAGTGCGAGAAAGCGTAGCGGACGGCCGCCCTTCATCCTCTTTCGGCGGCTTCGCATTCCAGGCCGGGCGGCGTTGCCGGCGACAGATCGGGAAACTCGTGCCGCGTCTTGTCCCACACCGGCGCCGCGCCGCGCAGCATGCCGATATAGCGCAGGACCGCATTGGGCGCGGCGATCAGCGAGACGAGATTCCCGACCACGAAGCGCGGCAACGACCACAGCGCCTCGCGGAAACCGTAGCTGCGCCCCGTAAACAGCATCCGAAGTGCGAGCCGCCATCCGAGCAGCGCGGCATTGGCGACGAACAGCCAGAATGCGGTGGGATAGGCGCTCGCATGGCTCGCCGGCTCGCCGATCAGCCAGTGGATCACGAGCGACATCGCCCATAGCGGCATCGCGACATAGGCGACGGCGAGGACGACGACCGCGAGCGGCGCCCGCCGGTCGCGCATCCGCATCCAGTGATCGGCGAACGCGCGCGGCCTCGCCCACCCGGTCCGATCCCAACCGGCCAGCGCGATGCCGGTCATCCAGCGCGTCTTCTGGCGGACCGATTCGCGCATCGTGCCCGGGAAATAGGCGCGGACGGCGACGACCGTGCCCGCGTCCGCCGTCGCGACACGCGCGAAGATGCCGCGCGCGCCGAGTTCCGCGAGCCGCAGGCCGAGTTCGTAATCCTCGGTCAGGCTGGAGGCGTCGAACGGATCCCCGCCCCGGGCCTGCGCGATCATTGCCAGGACATCGGGTGCGATCGCGCACCCCGTCCCGGCCAGTGGCATGCCTGCGCCCAACGCCGTCCGCACGACGATCTGCTTGGCGTGCGATTCGGCGAACTCGTCGGCATAATGGCCCGAGACGAGCCGCGAGCCGCGATGGACCAGCGGCAGGACGGGAAGCTGGACCACTTCATACTGGTCGATCAGGCTGTCGAAGACCCGCAATTCCTGCGCGTGCACGACGTCCTCGGCATCGTGCAATACGATCGCCTTGGTAGCGACCGCCTCGCGCGCATCGTCGCGGCGCATCGCATGCCACACCGTGTTGAGGCAGTCGGCCTTGGTGGTCGGTCCGTCACGCCGGCCGATGACCATACGGACCCGCGCATCGCGCTCGGCGACCGCCACGACCGCATCGATCGTCTCGCGATCATTGGGATAGACGCCGACATAGATCCGGTAATCGTCATGGTCGTAGCGATCGAGTGCGGTCGACAGCATCCCGCCGATCACCGCCGCCTCGTCCCACGCGGCGACGAACACCGCGATCCGCCCCGTACTCCGCGGCGGCGGCAGCGTCGCGATACTCAGCCTACGCCTGCGGCCCTGGCGCAGCCGCTGGCCGAGAAAAAGCAGGTCGACCAACAGGTCGTCGACGCCGCCGATGAACAGCCCGACGCTGGCGAACAACAGCGTCTCGCGTGCGAATGCATCGATCATCCACAGCGACTCGGCCACGCTCCACCCCCGTCTGGGGCGTACAGTAGATTTACGTCCGTTTCGGATTCAGTAGGGTCGGAATCGGATGTTTCACGATTTTTGTGAGGAACGCATCGACGCCCCCGAACCATCCGGTCGGGCGGACGTTACATACCGGATCCCTTCCCCCTTTCGGGATCAGATGCCGATGATGCCCGGCCTGGTCGCACCGCCGCGTAACGGGCGGTGCGGCCTAGGCCGCCTCGATGATCGCACGCGTGCTGATTGCAAACCGCACGATCCCAGCCCCGCCCTCGTCGTTGCGGGCGTCAGCCGTTATGGCCGGTCGCGACCGCCGCCGCCGGTGTTGCTGCCGTTGCCCGCGCCGCCGCCGGCACCCGCTGCGCCGACCGTGCCGATGTTGCCGAACAGATCCTGGAAGAACCCGCGCTCGCGGCCGAGCGTCGGAGTCTTCTTGCCGTACGGCTTGATCGAGGCGACCTGATCGAGCCCGCCGCGACGGATCGCGGTGACGGTGCCCTTCTGGTCGAAGCTGATCTGCAGCGTGATCTGCGCGTTCGGGCGCGGATTGCGGAACGCGAGGTTGCGGCTGTCGCGCGCGAGATAATACCAGTCGCCCTGGTCGAACTGCCCGGCGAGCGTCGGCTTGCCCAGCGTGGCGAGCACCGACTGGCGGTTGTCGACGCCCGGCTGGACCGAGTTGACGAGATCGGTGTCGACCACATAGCCCTGGTGCGAGCGCAGCTGGGTGCAGCCCCCACTGGCCAATGCGGCAACCGCAAGTGCCGCGGCGAGACCCGTACGGGCGGAAAACACGCTCATATAAACTCCCAACCGGGGCACGCGAAAACACGTGACGAGTCCCACGCATTTGCATCGGCCGCCGTTCGCCTCGATATGCGAGGTTGCGCGGGCAAACAAGCCGAAGCGCGGTTGCGACCTGAAGGACGACGGATTGAGCTGGTTCGGAAGACTGCTCGGCGAGAAGCCGGACGAGGCATTGCCGCTGTATAACGCGGTGGTCACACGCGCGCGCGCGGAGCATTGGTACCGGGAGGGCGCGGTGCCGGACACGGTCGACGGCCGGTTCGACATGATCGCGACACTGCTGGCGTTCACGATGCTGCGGCTCGAGGCCGAGCCGGCGGGCGGCGATCCCGCGGCGCGGCTGGCCGAGCGGTTCGTCGACGACATGGACGGGCAACTGCGCGAGATCGGGATCGGCGACATCATCGTCGGCAAGCATATCGGCAAGATGATGAGCATGCTCGGCGGGCGGCTGGGGGCATATCGCGAGGGGCTGGCGGCGGGCGATATCGCGCCGGCTCTGGTGCGTAACCTGTACCGCGGCGTGACGCCGGACGGTGCCGCATTGGCGCATGTCCGCGAGTCGGTAATGGCGTTTCATGCCGGGCTGGCGGCGATGCCGCTACCGAATCTGCTATCTGGAGAATTGCCGTGAAGCCCGAGTTCAGCCGCCCCGAACGCCTCGACACGATCGGCGAGCGCGAGCGGATCGTCGAGATCGTTGCCAACGAGGACGAGCGCGCGGCACTGGCGAAGCGGTTCGACCTGCTCTCGATCGCGCGGCTCGACGCACGACTCGGCATCAAGCGCACCGATAGCGGCATCGTCGTGAAGGGGCGCGTGACCGGGGCGGCGGTGCAGGCGTGCTCGGTGACCGACGAGCCGCTCGATACTCAGATCGACGAGCCGGTCGCACTGCTGTTCGTCGAGCAACTGATCGCCGAGGGCGACGAGGTCGAGCTGTCCGACGATGCGCTCGACATGGTGGCGATCCAGGGCGGGACGATCGACTTGGGCGAGGCGGCGGCGGACACGCTGGCGCTGTCGATCGATCCGTTCCCGCGTGGGCCTAACGCGGCCGCTGCGCTGGCGGCGGCGGGGGTTATCAGCGAGGACGAGTTCCGGCCGGCGAATGCGTTCTCGGATTTGAAGGCGAGGATGGCGGGGAAGAGCTGAATCTAGCTCCCCTCCCTGGAAGGGAGGGGTTGGGGGTGGGTCGGCCCGTTGTTCGAAGGCTGGGGTAGCCAATCGGCCGGGGCGCCCCCCCCCGCCCCCCCCCCGCCGGGGGGGGGGGGGGGGGGGGGGGGGGCCCCCCCGGCGGGGGGGGGGGGGGGCGCCCCCCCCCCCCCGCGGGGGGGGGGGGGGGGGGGGGGCCCCCCGTTTCCGTATCACGGCACGGTTGCGACCAAAGCTGGCCAACCCACCCCCGGCCCCTCCCTTCCAGGGAGGGGAGAAGCTCAGTCACGCGATCCGCTCGGGCACCTCCGCCGCGTCCTCGGCAATCGCCGCAGCCGGCGCGACCGCCTCCCAAGGGAACACGAACCAGTCCTTGGTCACCGCCCGGTCGATAACCCGCGCGCTATACTCGATCCGCTCCGCCGAGCTGAGGTTATCGATCAGCATAGCAAACCGTACCGCGCCCTCGACCGCCCCCGCCGCAGCCAGCGCTCCCCGCAAATGCGTGATCGTCCGCCCAGAATCATTGATATCGTCGAGAAACAGCAGCCGCTCGCCATTGCGCGTGCGCGCGGCCAGCTTCACCAGCGGCTCGTCGGCAAAGTCCTTCACCTGGCTGGAATAATCGACCGACAGCGTCGGCAAACCGATCGCATGGCTGAGGAACACTGCGGGCACGAGACCGCCACGACCAATCCCGATGATGTAATCGGGTTTCCACTCGGTATCCTCGACCAGCTTGGCGGCGAGGATGTGGATCGCGGCGACGAACTCGTGCTGTGGGATAGGGGTGAAAATCGGCATTCTTAGACGCTACCGACTTGCCGTTGCGAGAGCTAGCCGTTCTCCTGCGAAAGCAGGAGCCCAGGGTTAAAGGTGCAACGATCGTAACCCTGAACTCCCGCGTTCGTGGGAGGACACTACTCAGATCGTCTCCAGCGCCTGCTCGAAATCGGCGATCAGATCGTCCGGATCCTCCACCCCGATCGAGATGCGGACGAGGTTGTCCGTAATCCCCAGCGCCTGCTTCCGCGCATCGGGCACCGACAGATGCGTCATCCCCGCCGGATGGCTCGCCAGCGTCTCGGTCCCGCCGAGCGACACCGCGAGCTTGGCGATCTTCAAGGCGTCGAGGAACGCGAAACTCTCGCGCTCGCCGCCCTTGAGGTACAGCGAGAATGTCGAGCCGCCGCCCGTGCAATGCCGGCGATAGATGTCCGCCTGCCGCTCCATGCCCGGCTCGTCCTCGAGAAAGCCGAGATACGCAACGCGCTCGACCTTCGGATGATGCCGCAGGAAGCCGCAGACCTTCGCGGCATTCTCCCCCGCACGGCTCATCCGCAGTTCCAAGGTCTCCAGCGATCGCAGCAACATCCACGCGGTATTTGGATCGGTGATCGTCCCGATCGTGTTCCGCATCGTCCGGATCGTGTTGATATGCTCCTTCGTGCCGAGCACCCCGCCCGCGACCAGATCCGAATGCCCGCCGACATACTTCGTCAGCGAATACACGACGATATCTGCGCCATGCTTGAGCGGCTGGAACCACAGCGGCCCCAGGAACGTGTTGTCGATCGCGATCGGCGGTTTCTCACCCTTGAAGATCGCGTCACGGCTCGCCGCGACCGCCTCGACGTCGACCAGCGCATTCGTGGGGTTCGCAGGACTTTCGAGATAGATCAGCGCGACGTTGCCGGTCGCCGCCTCGGTCATCACCGCGTCGATCTCCTCGCGCGTCGCGCCAGCCGGGAAGTCGAGCCACTTCACGCCGAACTTACCGAGCACGCGGCCGATCAGCGTCTCGGTCGCCGCATAAAGCGGCCCCGAATGGACGATCGTGTCGCCCGGCTTGACCATCGCGAGAAACAGCGTGGCGATCGCCGACATGCCCGACGAGAAGGCGAGCGCGTCCTCCGCCTCTTCCCACACGCCGAGGCGATCCTCGAGGATCTCCTGGTTGGGCCCGTTGAAGCGCGAATAGACCAGGCCCTCCGCACCGCCCGGACGCTTGCCGGTGACGCCTTCGAAGTGACGCTTGCCCGCCGCTGCGTTGGGGAAGACGAAGGTCGAGGTGAGGAAGATCGGCGGCTTCAGCGAGCCTTCCGACAGAGCGGGGTCGTAACCGTGCCCCATCATCAGCGTCGACGGCTTCAGCTTGCGTCCACCGATCTTCTCGACCTCGGGCTTCGGCGCGACGCGTGCCGCGACGCCGGTCAAGTCTGCTTCGGTTTCGGCGGGGACGGCACCGGGATTATTCGGGGTATCGGACATCATATGCTCCTGCGTGGCCCGTCTGGCGCGGGCCGATGTGCCGAGCCTAAACGAGCAATGCGGGATTTGGGACCCGTTACAGGCCGATGATGCTGATCTGACGACCGTAGGAGGGCTCGTCGCGATGGGTCGCGCGGCGATAGCTGAAGAACCGGTCCTCGTCGGTATAGGTGTCCAACCCGAGCGCTTCGATCCGCCCGATCCCCGCCACCGCAAGCCGGCTGACGACATAGGCCTCCAGGTCGAACTGGTAATGATCCGCACGGCCATCCGCAAAGAAGCGCTCATTCTCCGGATCCGCTTCGCAGAACCGGCGGATGAAGGCGTCGTCGACCTCGTAACTCGCACGCGAGATGCACGGCCCGACCGCGGCGACGATCCGGTCGCGGTGCGCCCCGATCGCCTCCATCGCCAGGACCGTCGCATCGGTGACGCCGCCGAGCGCGCCCTTCCAGCCGGCATGCGCCGTCCCGACGACGCCGGCCTCGCGGTCGGCGAACAGCACCGGCGCGCAATCCGCGGTGAGGATGCCGAGCGCGAGACCGGGTCGGTTGGTCACCAGTGCGTCGGCATGCGGGCGAATAGCGTCGTCGAACGGCTCGATCACGGTGACCGCGTCGGCGGAATGGACCTGATAGAGACCGACGAGTTTCGCGCTCGGCAGGACGGCTTCGGTCGCGCGACGGCGGTTCTCGGCGATGTTCGCCGGATCGTCGTCCGAGCCGATGCCGACGTTGAGGCTCGCATACGCCCCCGTCGACACGCCCCCACGACGGCCGAGAAAGCCATGCGGGATGTCGCCAAGCGATTTCGCACGGACGACGTCGATGGTCATATCGCCCGCCCCACCCACTTATCCACCCCGGCGAAGGCCGGGGCCCAATCGGGGGACTTTGCTGACAGAGGACTGCGCATCGTTACCACGACCTCTCCAATTGGGTCCCGGCCTTCGCCGGGATGGTGTAGTTCCGCGCGGTAACAGTAGCACGGATCATCACAACACGAGCCGCATGATCCGGTCATCATCAGGCTGCTCCCCGACCATGAACACATACCGCCCGATCTCGACGAAGCCGTAGCGTTCATAGAACCGGTGCGCCCGGTGGTTATCCACATACACGCTGAGGATCATCTCCGTCCGCGCGTCGGCGCGCGCGACATCGATCGCCCAGTCCATTAACGCCGGACCGACGCCTGCGCCATGCTGGTCGCCACGCGCATAAAGCTGGTGGAGTTCGATCGCGGTTGCGGGCCATTCGCCGGGAAACACTACAGGTCCGATCTTCGCAAACCCGACGATTTCACCCGACTCGTCGACTGCGACGCGCACCGTGTAGACGGGGTCGGACAGGTGCGCAGGCAACCCACTGGCGCCGAACGTCTGGTCGAGAAACACCGCAAGGTCTTCGGGCCGATACAGCGTGCCGAACGTGTCGGTGAACGAGCGTCGCGCCATCGCGCCAAGTTCTGCGCCATCGCCCGGCACGGCATTGCGGTAGACGATCATGTAAACGCCGCCGGGGTCGGCCAAGACGGCGCAGTGATCGCAAGCGCTTTGAAGAGCGTTCCCATGTCGTCCATCAGTCTTCTCCGATCCGCCCCCAGCGCCTCGGCGCGATCAGGCGATGCCTTGGCCAGCGCCGACGTCCGCGAATCGATCCCGAGCGCACCGAGCAAATCGCGCTGCGTCACCGGCCCCCACGCGACCGCGCCCTCGGCCTGCGCCGCGGCGGCGAGCGTGGTGAAATCGACATGCGTGGTCAGATCGTGCTCGCCGGGCGCCTCGAACGGATTGGCGAACGCATGCCCGCGCACCGCCTGCAACGTGTCGCCGAGCGCCGGCCCCTCATAGCCATAGTCGACCGCGATCAGCGCGCCGCCCTGCGCGGCGATCCGCTTGGCGAGACCGCGAATGATCGTCACGGCGGCAGGCGAGGTTTCCAGGATCGAGCCGGCGGGCGCATCGCGGAACGGCTCAGGGATGACGGCATCCGGGAGCGGCTTCCCGGCGATCGGCAGGAACAGCAGGTCCTGTGCCGCGACGAGGCGTTCGTGCCACTGCTCGCGCTTCACCAACTGCCGGATCGGCAGCGCGTCGAAGAACTCGTTGGCGACGACGATCAGTGGGCGATCGGTCGGCAGCGTGTCGACCGCGTCGTGCCACGTCGCAGCGGGCACCCGCTCGGCTTGAGCTTTTCGCAACGCCGGGCTGGTCTCGACGAAATGCCCCGGCGGTTGGAGCCCCGCCTTCGCCATCGCCCGCGCGGCATCGGCGGCCAGCGTCCCGCGACCCGGCCCCAGTTCGACCCACGCCACGTCGGGCCGGCCCGCGCGGTCCCAAAGGTCGGCGCACCACAAACCGACAAGCTCGCCGAACATCTGACTGATCTCGGGCGCGGTGGTGAAGTCGCCCCCCGCCCCCAACGGGTCGCGCGTCGCATAATAATGCGCGTTGGCGGCAGCCATATACTGCGCGACGGGTATCGGACCCGCGAGCGCGATCGCTCGGGCGAGGCGTTCCGGAAGGGCGGTATCAGTCATCAACGAAGAACCTTGTGTCCCCGCGAAGGCGGGGATCCAGTCTGGGCTCCCGCCTTCGCGGGAGAACAAGAAGGTTAGGTCGGGTTAGGCCAAGTTACGCGACGCTCTGCGTACCCGCGATCGACTCGACCCGGACCCGGCGCTTGGCCGACGTCGCGACCAGATACGCGCCACCGAGAATCATCGGCACGCACAGCCACTGCCCCATATGCAGCCCGGTCGACTCGGCAAAGGCCCGCAACTGCGAATCAGGCTCGCGGAAGAACTCGGCCGTAAACCGGGCGAGGCCGTATCCCAGCACGAACAGTCCAACGAGCTTGCCCGGATCGTAGCGCGCCTTGGTCTTCCAGAACGCGAACCACAGCAGCGCGAACAGGACGATGCCCTCCAGCCCCGCCTCGTACAGCTGGCTCGGATGCCGCGCCGGCTCGACCATCCCGAACGGCACGGTGCGCTCGAAGATGATCCCCCACGCGACGTCGGTCGGCTTGCCCCACAGCTCGCCATTCACGAAGTTCGCCAGCCGTCCAAAGAACAGTCCAAACGGCACACAGCACGCGATATAATCGTGCACGCGCAACCAGTTGAGCTCGTGCTTCCGCGCGAACAGGATCAGCCCGATCGACGTGCCGATGACGCCGCCGTGGAACGACATGCCGCCGTCCCAGAGCCGGAAGATCCGCAGCGGATGCAGGAACATCTCGGGCGCGTAGAAGATCACATAGCCGAGCCGCCCGCCGAGGATGATCCCGAGCGTCGCGTAGAATACGAGGTCGTCGGCATGCCGCCGCGCCATCGGTGCGCCGGGCTGGGCGAGCAGCTTCAGCAGATACCACCAGCCGAGCAGGATCCCGCCGATATAGGCGAGGCTGTACCAGCGCAGCGTGAAGAAGCCGATCGAGAAGACGTCGGGGTGCAACCCGAGATCCTCGAAGCGGATGTGACTGCCGACGGCAGGCGCTACGGCACCCGCAGCGGCGGTGATGGTCGACAGGATCAAAGGCTTTTCCCCACGCGTTCGCCCCTGCATAAAGACCGATAACGATAAGACCAAGTAGGAGAGCGATATGCGGACCGAGCTAGACCTAGCTATGGATTCGACGATGGCCGCGCTGACCGCGCCCGACGGCATGCTGGCGCTCGGTTCGGTCGAGCTGTTCGGCGTGACGCTGCCGACGATCGCCGCCGCGCCGCCCGCACTCAGTTACTATTTCGCGCACTACGCCAACGAGCACCGCGACGCCGTCTTCCTGGTATCCGGGGCCGAGCGGCTGACGTTCGGCGAAGTCTACGATGCCGCGGAGAGAACCGCGCGCGCCCTCGTCGGCGGATACGGCATCGCCAAGGGCGACCGGGTAGGCATCGCGATGCGCAATTCGCCGTCATGGATCGTGCTCTACATGGGCATCATAATGGCCGGCGGCGTCGCGACGTTGCTCAACGGCTGGTGGCAGTCGGAGGAATTGGAAACGGCGATCGGCGAGGTCGATTGCTCCCTCGTGTTCGCCGATCCGCCGCGTGTGAAGCGACTTGCGCAGATTGCGGCCCTGCGCGCGCCGGTAGTCAAGATCGATGATTCGCGACCGCTTGCCGAAGCGCTCGGAGCCGTGTTCGCAAAGGACGATCACACGGCCGACCTGCCGCTGCTCGGGCCCGAGGATCATGCGACGATCCTGTTCACCAGCGGTTCGACCGGCCAATCGAAGGGCGCATTGTCCGAGCACCGCGCGGTCGTGCAGGGCATCTTCAACTATCTCGGCCAGGCGATGATGATGGTCGGCATCGCCACCGCGCAAGGCAATCCGCCGGTCGGCCAGCCGGTCACGCTGCTGACGATCCCGCTGTTCCACATCACCGGCGAAGTCCCCGTATTCCTCCAGAGCTTCGCGATGGGCCGAAAACTCGTGCTGATGCCGAAATGGGATGCGGGCGAGGCGATGCGGCTGATAGAGGCGGAAGGTGTCACGTATTTCGTCGGCGTGCCTTTGATGAGCTTCGAGATCCTCAACCACCCCGATCGCGCGAAGTACGACCTGTCGACCGTCACCGATTTCGCCGCGGGCGGTGCGCCGCGCCCGGTCGATCACGTCCGCCGGATCGACGCGGAGATGGGCGGAAGCGCGCCGCTGATCGGCTACGGCCTCACCGAGACCAACGCGGTCGGCACCGGCAACTGGCGCGGCAACTACCTCGCCAAACCCAATTCCGCCGGCCGCCCCGGCGCGCCTTTGGTCGACTTGGCCATTCTCGACGACGCCGGCCACCCGGTCGACCAAGGCCAGCGCGGCGAGGTCTGCATCCGCTCGATCTGCAACTTCAAGGAATATTGGAACCGCCCCGACGCGACTGCCGCAGCGTTCACGTCGGACGGCTATTTCCGCACCGGCGACATCGGCTATCTCGACGAGGACGGCTATCTGTTCATCGTCGACCGCAAGAAGGACATCATCATCCGCGGCGGCGAGAACATCTCGTGCCAGGAGGTCGAGGCGGCGTTGTACGAGCATCCGGCGGTGGCGGAGGCCGCGGTCTTCGGGCTTGCGGACGAGCGGTTCGGCGAGGTGCCCGGTGCGGTTGTCGTCCCGCAGGACGGCGAGACGCTGACCGCGGACGACCTGACCGCGTTCCTTCACCAGCACATCGCCGCGTTCAAGATGCCGCAGCGGATCTGGATTTCGGACTCCCCGCTGCCGAGACTCGGAACGGAGAAGATCGACAAGGTCTCGCTGAAGGCAACGTACCGAGCGCTAGTCTAACGTCCCTCGCCCCTACGGGGAGAGGGAGGGAGGAGCCGCTTGGCGACGGAAGGGAGAGGGGTAGTGAG
>NZ_JACONT010000029.1 GCF_014358075.1 Sphingomonas albertensis
CACGAAACGCTTCAGGGCATCGATCTTCAGGGCATCAAGACGGTGTCGACGACGTGTACCACACCGTTCGACTGCATCACGTCTGCCGTCGTTACGGTCGACTTGCCACCCTTGGCGTCGGTCAGCACGATCTTGCCACCGGAAACGCGTGCCGTCAGAGCCTCGCCCTGCACGGTGGTGAGCGTCGCCTTGCCGCCCCCAGCCTTGATCGCCGCCAGCGCCGCCTTTGCCGTGATCGTCCCCGGCACGACGTGATAGGTCAGGACACCGGCAAGCTGAGCCTTGTTCTCCGGCTTCAAGAGCGTCGGCACCGTGCCGGCGGGTAGCTTCGAAAAGGCCGCGTTCGTGGGTGCGAACACCGTGAACGGGCCAGGACCAGACAGGGTCTCGACCAGATCCGCGGCCTTCACCGCGGCCACAAGCGTGCTCAGGTTGCTCGCGGCGGACGCATTCTGGACGATCGTCTTGCTTGCATACATGGCGGCGCCGCCAACCTTCGGGTTAGCCGCCACCGCAATAACCGGCACCGATACCGATAGGGCTAAGCAAACGCCCAATGTGCGCGCGATCCGTGATGTCATGTTGATTTCTCCTAGCGTCATACACCCCCGCTTGCTCGCCACCGACAAGCTTTCGGGACCCTGAAACGACAGGCTTGGAGTAAAACCACACCCCCACTTGGGGGCGCGACATGCCTCTCTGTCGCTCCGTTGCGGTGTTTTGCTACTCGACGTGCGGCAAGCAATACGGACTAAGGGATAGGTTCGACCTAGCAAGGGTACGAAGACATCGATTGATCACGAGACGACGACGTTGGCGGCGACGGGATGTGGGACAGGCGCGCAACGGGAAGCACGGCCGATCGCTTCCAAATTTCTTTGCCGGCGCCTGATCCAGCGGGATAGCGTACATGATGGCTCGACTCAAAACCACGATTCGCCAACTCAGCTATTTCGTTGCGCTTGCCGAAGAAGGCAGCTTCACGCGGGCCGCCGAACGCATGGGCATTTCGCAGCCTTCGCTGTCGCAACAGATCCGCATCCTCGAAACGATCGTCGGCACCACGTTGTTCGAGCGGGGCGGACCCGCCATCCTGACCCCGCTCGGGCGGGATCTGCTCGACAAGGCGCGGCGCATCCTCCTCGATGTCGCCGATCTCGAAGACTTCGGGACGACATCGAGCGATCCGTTGATCGGCACGATCCGGCTCGGCGTGTCGCCGACGCTGGGCGCCTATCTGTTGCCCGGCCTCGTCGCGCGCCTGCACCGCGAGCATCCGGCACTCCGGGTCCATGTCCGCGAAGGCCTGCCGACCGCACTCGCGTCCGGGCTTGCCAGTGGCATCCACGATCTGATCCTGGCGCAACTCCCCGTGCCGGGCGGCGCGTTTCACAGCGAACGGCTGTTTCGCGAGCCGCTGTACGTCGCGATGGCAACCGATCATCCGCTCGGTGCCAAGGCGATCATTGCCCCCGCCGATCTGCGCGGTGCCAATTTGCTGACCCTGCTGCCCGAATATCGGCTTTCCGAGCAGATCGCGGCGATCGCCGCCGATGTCGAGGCAACGGTCTTGCGCGATTACGAAGGCACCAGCCTCGACGCGATCCGGCAGATGGCGGGCATGAACATGGGGCTCGCCTTGTTGCCCGAACTCTATGTCCGGCAGGAAATTCGAGAGGGTGACGATGTCACGGTCAGGCCGATCAAGGGTGGCCGCTATTACCGGGAGATCGGCCTTTTGTGGCGACAGGGCGCAGGGCGAGCACCTGCCTATGGCCTGATTGCCGATCTGTTACGCGCCGTCGGCCCATAGGCAAATCCTATCGAAGAGATAGGCACCGCTGCCTTGCTCCAATGCAAAGGACCGGCGATCCTTGTATCAAGTGAGGTGCGAGGGTCGGATGGCGAGCGAACATATCGGATGGCGGGCGGCATCGGGCTGGCTCGCGGAGATCGTCGGGCCGGACATGCCCTATGTCCGCCTCGCGATGGTATATGGCGTGGCGATCAGCCTGTTGTCGCTCGCCACGCCGATCTCGGTCCAGCTACTGATCAACAGCGTCGCCAATACCGCGATGCCGGCGCCGCTCTGGACGCTCGCGGGGTTGCTGCTGGGGCTGCTGCTGGTGGTCGCAGGGCTGAGCGCGATGCGGTTCTGGATGATGGCGTTGTTCGAGCGACGGCTGTTCGCGCGCATCGTCGCCGAGATCACCGTCCGCGCGGTCCATGCGCAGAACCCGTTCTTCGCGGATCAGAACCGCGGCGACCTGTTCAACCGCTATTTCGATCTCGTGGTGGTGCAGAAAGCCGTGCCGAGCCTGGTCATCGGCGGGTTCACGATCATCCTGCAATCCGCGGTCGGGCTGATCGTCACCAGCTTCTACCACCCGTTCTTCCTCGGCTTCAACGCGCTGCTGCTGCTCGTCATCCTGGCCATCTGGATGATCTGGTCGCGCGGCTCGATCCGCTCCGCGGTCCAGCTCAGCCATGCCAAACACGACGCTGCGCGCTGGCTCGAAAGCGTCGGCGGATCGAACGGCTTCTATAAATCGAGCCGTCATTTCGACTTCGCGATGGACCGATCGGAGGCGGTCACTGCGACCTATGTCGACCGGCATCGCCGCTATTTCCGCTACAGTTTCACCCAGACCGTCGCATTCCTGCTGCTCTATGCCTTTGCGAGTGCGGCGCTGCTCGCGCTTGGCGGCAATCTGATCCTGCGCGGCGAGCTGTCGATCGGGCAGTTGGTCGCCGCCGAGCTGATCCTCAGCGGCGTCTTCTACGGCGTGTCGCAGCTCGGCTGGTATCTCGACTCGTTTTACGATCTCGTCGCGAGCGCGGAGGAATTGTCGCTGCTCTACGCGATCCCGCAGGAGGATGCGGTGCGGACGTCCGGCAAGGCGCCTGGCGATGGCGCGGTGCGTCTCGACGGCGTGGTGACCAAGGGCGCCCGGTTCGATTTCACGCTCGCGGCGGGCGAACAGCTCGTCATGCGGGCCGATGGCGACGCCGAGCGGCAGCTGGCGATGGTGCTCAAGCGCCATGTCGTGCCCGAGCGCGGGCTGGTGACGGTGGGCGGCGCCGACATGGCGACGTTCGACATGTATCTGCTGCGCTCCGAGGTGATGGTGCTCGACCGGCCGACGATCGTCGAGGTGACGATTCGCGACTATCTGACGCTCGCCGCCGCGGATGCCGATGCGACGGCCATGCTCGAGGTGCTCGAGACAGTCGGCTTGCGGCAGCGCGTCGCCGCCCTGCCGCATGGGCTGGATACCCCGCTCGCGGCATCGGGCTATCCGCTGTCGATCGGCGAGGTCATGGCGCTGAAGCTCGCCAACGCATTGCTCGTACGGCCGCATGTGCTGCTGCTGTCCCAGCTCTATGACCTGATCCCGACCGATCGGCTGGCCGAGGTGTTGCGCCGGCTCAAGACGAGCGGGACGACGGTGTTGCTGAGCACGGGGCGCCCCGAGGACATCGTGCTCGATGGCTGGTTCCATCTCGAACCCGATCGGCAACGCCGCTTCCCCGATTGTACGGCGCTGATCGCGGCGACGCAGCAGGAGGCCGGCCATGCCGTATAAGCCCGATCGCATCGCGCATTTCCCGACCCTGGCGGGCATGCGCGCGCCACGGATCGCGACGACGATCGCCTGGATGCTGGTGCTCGGGATCGCCAGCGCCGCAGCGATCATGCTGCTCGTACCGTGGTTGCAGACCGCCAACGGCACGGGACAGGTCGTCGCGCTCGATCCCGGCGATCGTCAACAACAGGTGACCGCGCTCGTCCCCGGCCGGGTCGATCGCTGGTACGTGCAGGACGGCCAGCACGTCGAGCGCGGCGATCCGATCGCCCGCGTGGCCGATCTCGATCCCGACCTGCTGTCGCGGCTCGCCGCCGAGCGCGCGCAGGTGCAGGCCGAGATCGCCGCGATCCAGCAGAGCCGCGCGGTCGCGGGCATCGACGTCGCGCGCACCGGGCAGTTGCTCGCCGAAGGTCTCGCCGCGCGCCGCGACTATGAGCAGACCCAGATCAAGGTCGCCGACGCCGGCGCCAAGCTTGCCGAGTCGCGCGCGAAGCTCAACCGGATCGACATCCAGCTCAACCGCCAGTCTGCCCAGCTCGTGCGCGCGCCCCGCGACGGCCGCGTCCAGCAGCTGAACGCGGCTAGCGGCAGCGCGCTGGTGTCGCCCGGCACGGTGCTGGCGGTGATCGCCCCGGAACGCGTCGAGCGCGCGGTCGAACTGTATGTCGATGGCCGCGACATGCCCGTGATCCGGCCGGGTCGCCCGGTCCGGCTGGAGTTCGAAGGCTGGCCCGCGATCCAGTTCAGCGGCTGGCCTTCGGTCGCGCAAGGGATGTTCGACGGGCGCGTCCGGATGATCGATCCGAATGCGGCCCCCGACGGGACGTTCCGCATCTTGGTCGAACCACGGCCGGGCAAACCGGGCTGGCCGACCGATGCATTCGTCCGCCCCGGCGGGAAGGTGCGCGGCTGGGTGCAGGGCGAAACGGTTCGCGTCGGCTATGAGATATGGCGCCAGCTCAACGACTTCCCGCTGGAATTCGGCCGGCGCGGGGCGGCGGCGCTCACCGCGCAACCCAAGGCGCCAGCCAAGGCTGGCGGCGACGATGCGGCCAAGGACGGGGACGCCAAGAAGTGAAGCGGATGATCGCCATTCTGCTCGTGGTGCTGTGCCCCGTAGTCGCGTCCGCGCAAGTCGCGCCGCTGACGCTCGACGAGGTGCTGCGATCGTCCGCGCTTTCGGCGCCGCAGATCGTCGAGGCGCTCGCCAAGGTGCGGCAGGCTGACGGGAAAGCCTTGTCCGCCGAGGGGGCGTTCGACACCGTGTTCGACGTCGATTCGAAGGCGCGCGTCGCTGGCTATTATGACGGCACCGTCGTCGAGGGCCGGGCGACGCGACCGCTGACCGGCAATGGCGGCTATGTCTATGGCGGCTATCGCGCGTCGCGTGGCACGTTCCCGGTCTATGAGGACCAGGCCTATACAAACAAGCTGGGCGAGGCGAAGGTCGGCGCGCTGTTCGCGCTGCTGCGCGACCGGGTGATCGACGAGCGCCGCGCGAGGCGGACCATCGCCGGCACCGAGATCGACGTCGCGCGGTTCGAGGCGGACATGGTCGCGATCGGCGTGCAGCGGCGCGCGGTCGACGCCTACCAGGCCTGGGTCGCGGCGGGCTTGCGCCTGCGCGCCTATCGCGACCTGTTGCAGCTCGCCGAGCAGCGCCGCAGCGCGATCGGCCGGCTGGTGACGCTGGGCGCACGGCCCGAGATCCTGCTCGTCGAGAACGACCAGAACCTCGTCCGGCGTCGCGCGCTGGCGGTGCGCGCGGAACAGGATGTCGCGGCCGCCGCCAATGCGCTGTCGCTCTATCTGCGCGACGAGGCAGGCGCGCCCGTGACGGTATCGGACGACCGCATGCCGGCAGATGCCGGCGCGTTGGCGGCGCTGGCCGTCGCGAAGACCCGGACGGGGCCGGTCGAGCGCCCCGATTACCGCGCGGTGCTCGCGCGGATCGACCAGGCGACGTCGCGGCTGATCCTGGCGGAGAACGACCTGTCGCCGCGGCTCGACCTGCGCGGCGAGGTCGGCAAGGATGTCGGCCCGGTCGGTCTCGGCGGGCCCAACCGGACGCCGCTGGAGGCCGCGGTCGGATTCAAGTTCAGCGTCCCGTTGCAGAACCGCGCCGCCAAGGGTCGCGTCGCCGAGGCCCGTGCAGAGATCGACGCACTCGGCCAGCGCAGCCGTTTCCTGCGCGACCAGATCGGCGTGGAGGTCCAGGGGATCGTCATCGCGGTGAATGCTGCCGAACGCCTCGCGGCGATCGCCGACAAGGAGCGCCAGCTTGCCGACCGACTGGCCAATGCCGAGCGCCGTCGGTTCGAACTGGGATCGGCCGACTTCTTCCTGGTCAACCAGCGCGAGGAGACTGCCACCGACGCACGCGTCCGCTTGGTCGATGCACAAGCGCGCATCGCATCCGCCCGTGCCGAGCTGGCCGCTGCGACCGCCGATCGAGCAGCGCTGAAGCTAAGCCAGGAATAGCGATATGCACAGGTCTGCGTAAAATCGGAAATGGCGCCAACCGAGGCCGAGACGAGCGTGTCTCACGCCGCCCGATGTCAGCCGTGGTCTAAACTTCACGCCTTATCCGAAATAGGCCGACCGTCATAAAACGTCAGCATAACTGACGCGCTTCTGTCGCTGCGGCAGCATAAGCGCGGCAGTCGAGGCCGTAGAACGGTCTTGTGCAAGGGCAGAGCCCACCTTCCCGTGTCCGGGACGCCGCTCTGCTCGTCCCTGTCGGAGATGCTGGCCCAATGTCGTTTCTTTCGCCCGCCCGGCGCGTCCGCCTCATCGCGTCCGCCGCGTGTACGCTCCCGCTGCTTTTCGTCGCCAGTGCCGCAAACGCCGAGGACCCGACCGCCGATCCCGACCAGACCAAGTCCGATATCGTCGTCATGGGCGAACGCGCGATCCGATCCGACAAGGAACAGTCGACGTCGGTCCGCGATTCGATCGTTTACGACGATCTCGAGACGCTGTCCGCCGACGGGAGCGTCGCCGGCCAGTTGATCCTGCTGCCCGGGATCAGCGCGATCGAGGACGGCGATGCGCCGCGCTTCGTCAGCATCCGCGGCATCTCGCCCGATCTCAACCAAACCACGATCGACGGGATCACCCTCGCCACGATCGGCAATGACGGCGAAGGCTCGCGCAAGGTCAACCTCCAGCAGATCCCGTCCGAACTCTCCTTCCACAACGACGTCTACAAGACCTTCACCGCCGAGCAGGACGGCGCGGCGATCGGCGGCATCGTCGACGTCGTCACGCGCAGCGCCTTCGCGCTGAAGCGACGCTATGTGATGATCGACGGCTACGGCATCTATTCGTCGTTCAAGGGCGATGGCGGCAGCAACGCCGGCAATGGCAGCACGCCGCATTTCGGCGGCGGCGGCAAGATGGTGTTCGCGGACAAGTTCGGTGCGGGCGACCAGTTCGGCGTGGTCCTGTCGGCGCGGTATGAAAACCGCATCCGCAACTCGCGCAAATGGTGGCAGGATACCAAATATTACTTCAGCGACGCCGGCAAGAAGCTGGCGGGGCCGGACGATCCCGCGTGGAACGGCATCGCCGTGCCCTACAACCACAGCTATGGCAGCTACACCAACCGCCTCCAGACCGCGGGCAGCTCGGCGAAGTTCGAATGGCGCCCGCTCGGCACCGATATCTATGCGTCGCTGCTCGGGTTCAATTATCGTCAGTGGGAATCCTCGACGATGAACAAGAACGATTTCTACACCAAGAATGCGGTCAGCGATCTCACCGCGGAGGGCGGCGGATCGGACATCAACAGCATCTATTCGCGCTATCGCTACGATACCTGGAACAAGGCGACCGTCGGCGCGATCGGAAATGTCGAATGGCACGACGACCGCTCGTCGCTGCGCGTTCGCGGCGGCTATACGCGCGCCAGATACGACAATACGCAGCCCTATATCGGCGTTCGGACGTATCCGACCGGGCTTTCGCTGGACTGGGCCGCGGGAAACGACGGTAATGGTGGCCTGCCGTACGTCACCGGGATCAACAAGCCCGGCATGGTGATCGGGTCGCCCTACAAGCTCAGCACCGCACAGACGACCTACCGCATGGCCAACGAGGGGCTGGCGAATGCGCGCGTCGACTATGGCTGGAACGCCGAGCCCGAAGATCGCGGCTTCGGGTTCGTCACCGGCATCGAATTCCGCAACCTCGAACTGTCGCGCAACGTCGACATGACCGAATACAAGCTCGGCCAGGCGATGAACGATTATCTCTATGATCCCGGCTATGTACCGGTCGGCGCACCGCAATCCTTCCCCTGGGTCGATTACGCGCGGGTGAAGAGCGAGCTGTGGCCCAAGTTCGTCAAGGACGTGCCCAATTCGACCTATGACAGCATCACCGGCGACTATCGCTATACCGAACGGCTGGTAACGCCGTATCTGTCGCTCCATTACGCCACCGACGACACCACGCTGGTCGCTGGCGTCCGCTACGACCACACGCGCTTTTCCGCGTTCCAGCCGACGATCACCGGCGGCACGGCGTCGGCGGTGATGACGCGAAGCAAGGGCGGGTACCAGTATCTGCTGCCGTCGTTTACCGGCATCCAGGACTTCGCCGGCGGCAAGAAGCTGCGGTTCTCGTACAGCCGTACGCTCGGGCGCCCGACGCCCGGCAACATCGCCCAGCCGGAATCGCTCAATTGCGGCGACGAGGACAGCGGCGGCGCGGATTGCTCGATCAGCCGCGGCAATCCCGACCTTCGCCCACGCCGATCGGACAATCTCGATGTCCAGTTCGAGCAGTATTTCCACAAGGACGGCATCATCTCGCTAGGTGCCTTCGCAAAGTGGATCAAGGACGACATCTTCACGCTGACCACGACGCAGCTGATCGACGACGTCAACTACCGCGTCCGCCAGCCGCTCAATGCGGACAGCTCGCGGCTCTACGGCGTGGAGTTCCAGGCGGCCGATCATGACGTCAACCTGTTCGGTCAGCGGATCGATCCGTTCTTCAACGCGACCTGGCTGAAGGGCCGGATGTCGATCACCAGCGATGCCGGGACGCGGTCGCTAGACCGGCTGATCTATCAGCCGAAATGGATCGTCAACGGCGGTGCCACGCTGCGCCTGCCCGCGATCGACGGGGCGTTTCGCGCCACCGTCACGCACCGCGGCAGCTACATGGAGGGCATCGGCGAGACCGCGCAGGACGACAACGGCCGCGCCGAACTGACCACCGTCAACCTCGGGCTGTGGCACCGCGTGACGAAACACGTGACGTTCAAATACGAGATCACCAACCTGCTCAACGACCAGCCGAAGTTCCTGGTCGGCAACGGCCTTCGCTACGTCAGCGAAGTCGACGACTATGGCCAGGGTGCCTTTTTCCACATCATGCTGCGCTGATAAGCCGAACGGAGTCACGACCATGTACGAAGTCGACCGCCGCTATCTTCTGTCCGCGCTGGGGAGCCTGACCGCCGCCGGTCTGCTGCCGTGGCGCGCCGGTGCCGCCGAGGTGCGCCCGCGCAACCTGATCGAGGACCCGCGCTTTCCGACTCCGCCGTTCACGCTGGGTGTAGCGGCCGGCGATCCGGATGCCTCGGGCTTCGTCATCTGGACCCGGCTCGCCCCGCTGCCGCTTCAACCGGATGGCGGGATGATGATGGCCCCGGTGCTAGTCGCATGGGAGGTCGCCGCCGACCCCGACTTCCGCCAGGTGCTCCAGCGCGGCGAGACGATCGCGCACCCTGAGCTGGCGCATTCGGTGCACGTCGAAGTCGCCGGGCTCGCCCCCGCGCGGCCCTATTGGTATCGCTTCACCTGCGGCGGCGAGCGCAGCGCCGCCGGGCGCGGCGCCACCCTGCCCCCGCCCGGCGCACCGCTCGACCGCGTGCGCTTCGCGGTCGCCGGGTGCCAGCATTACGAGGAAGGCTATTACACCGCGTGGCGGCACATCGCCGCCGAGCCGATCGACTTCGTGTTCCACTACGGCGATTACATCTACGAGGGCCCCGATCGCGGCGAACAGCCGCGTGGCGCCAAGAAGCCGCTGGTCCGCCGCCATCTCGGCCACGAGATCTATTCGATCGGCGATTACCGCCAGCGCTACGCGCAATATAAGAGCGACCCCGATCTGCAGGCCGCGCACGCCGCCGCGCCGTGGTTCGTCAGCTTCGACGACCACGAGATCGACAATAACTGGGCCGGCGACATCGATCAGGACAATACCGCGCCCAAGGTGTTCCGCACACGCCGCGCGATGGCGATGCAGGCCTATTACGAACATATGCCGCTGCGCCGCTCGTCGATGCCCGACGGATCGCACATGCAGATGTATCGCGGCGCGCGCTTCGGCGACCTGATGGACGCTTTCTTCCTCGATACGCGGCAATATCGCTCCGATCAGGTGTACGGCGATCGTGATGCGGCGCAAGGACCGGACGCGTTCGCGACCGACCGGTCGATCACCGGCGCCCCGCAGGAAGCGTGGCTGTTCAAGGGGCTCGATCGTTCCAAGGCACGCTGGAACCTGATCGCGCAGCAGGTCTGTCTGATGAACCTGAACTATCACAAGGCAGGGCAGCCCGAGCAGTTGGTCTCGATGGACCAATGGTCGGGCTATATGAACAGCCGCCGCCGCCTGCTCGCGCACATCGACGCGCATTGCCCGGGCAACGTGATGACCGTCAGCGGCGACGCGCACCGTCATTATGCCGGCGACCTGATCCAGGACCATGGCAACGGCAAAGTCATCAGCAGCGAATATCTCGCGACCTCGATCAGTTCGGGTGCCGACGGTGTGGGCGAGAATGATGATTATACCCGCTCGTCGCGCGCGGAAAATCCGAACCTCAAGGCGCTGATCGACAAGCGTGGCTATGTGCTGTGCGATATCGCGCGCGACGCGTGGCGCGGCGACCTGAAGGTCCTCGACACGATCGCGACGCGCAACGGAACGCTGACGACGCACGCAAGCTTCGTCACCGAGCGCGGCAAGCCGGGCTTGCAGCGCGCTTGATCCGTGCGCGCGGGCCGACAGGCGAAGTCCTTTCGTGAGTGCTGCCCGCCAGCCCGCTGCGACCTCTAGACGTCCGACGCTCGTTCGCGCGACGATGGCGGATTGATCAACGGCATGCTTCTCGGTCGCACCCCGATGGCGGCGGTAAGCGCGTTGGCGAGTGCCGCGGCGGTCGGGCCTTGCGCGCACTCGCCCGTGCCGAGGAACGGCATGCCCGGACGGTCGATCACCTCCACGCTAACGCTGCGCGGCACATCGGCGAAGCGGAGTATCGGATAGGTGCTCCAGTCGTAATCGGTCCGGCGTGCACCGTCATGGCCAGCCGTCTCGATCGCGGTCCAGCTCAGCGACTGGACGATCCCGCCCTCGACCTGGTTGCGGATCCCGTCCGGATTGACCGCCTCGCCGCTGTCCACCGCAACAACCGCGCGATGGACGATCAGCCGCCCCTCGTCGGGGATACGCTCGACATCGAGCGCGACCGCGCAATAGGCCCCGTGGTTCTTGTAGCGCGCGAAGGCGAACCCCCGCCCGCGATTGGGTGCGGGTCGGTATCGTCCCCAGCCGAACCGGTCCGCCGCGCGTCGGATCACTGCGACTGCGCGCGGATCGTCGAGATGCGCCAGTCGGAACGCGACCGGATCGCGCCCCGCCGCAGCCGCCAGTTCGTCCATGAAGCTTTCGAGCGCGAAGATGTTCAGGTGCGCGCCGAGCCCCCGCAACGCCGAGACGCGCACCGGCATGTCCGGCAGGAAATGGCTGACGATGGTCTGGTTCGGAAAACGATAGAGCGGAATGGCATTGCGGTCGCCGCCGCCATTCGGCTGCGGGATCGGCTTGGGTGGCGTCGGCGTGAAGGGCGGCACCATTTCGACGCCGGCGAGGAGATCGCCGGCTGCCGTTGGGCGGGTGCTGTGCGTGTTGCTCCACACCTGATGCCGCCAGTCGACGATCCGCCCCGACGCATCCAGCGCCGCATCGACTTGCGCGAGCATCGCCGGGCCGAGCGGTTCCCAGCCATGTTCCTGCTCGCGGCTCCATTGCAGTCGCACGGGCACGCCGGGCATCGCGCGCGCGATCAGTGCGACGTCGCCCGCGACGTCGTCGGCACCGTTATGCCCGTAGCAGCCCGCTCCCTCGCGGTGGACGCAGCGGATGCGATCGACCGGCATCGCAAGGAGTTCGGCGATCGCCTGGCGCAACGGCTCGACGCCCTGGCTGTGCGTCCAGACCGTCAGTCGGCCCTCCTCGAAAAGCGCCACGGCACAGGATGGTCCTATCGCGCCGTGCATCAGATAAGGGCGGTCGTAGCGCGCCGACAGCCGCCGGATGCCGCGCGCCGCGGGATCGTCGCGACGCGTGTCGATCACTTGGGTTTCGCGGCGCATGGCCAACAGTCCCGCCGGCATGGGCGGTAGCGCCGGCACCGCGGCATCGCGCACCCAGCGGCCACGATTAGCGACCCGCAACGCCTGCTCGAGCGGCCATTCGCGCGGTCCGACGATCGCTGCGAACCGCCCTACCTCCACGACTTTGGCGACGCCAGATTGCCGACGCAGCGCGGCAAGGTCGGGCGTCAGTCGCGTGCCGGACGAGGGACCGCGCAGCACACGGGCGTGCACCATGCCGGGCAGCACCATGTCGTGCACATAACTCGGCAAGCCGGTCAGCTTGGCGGGCAGGTCGACGCGCGGCACCGACCGGCCGATCAGCCGCCGCGCCGCCAGACGCTTGCGCGGCACGTCGGCGCGTGCACGCACGGCCAGCGACGTCGACGCAGCGAGTTCGGCATAGGTCGCGCGCCGTCCCTGCCCGTCGAGTACGGCGCCGTCGCGGGTGAACAGCGTGGTCGCGGCCACGCCCCACTGCGTCGCCGCGGTCTCTGCCAGCAACAGCCGGACGTTGGCGGCGGCGTTGGCGATCGCGGTGCCGCTCTGCTCGAGCGTCTGACTACCTGCGGTCACGCCCTCGTTAGGGGTCAGGGCGGTATCCGCGGTGATGAGATCGACCCGTTCGATCGCCACGTCGAGTTCGTCGGCGGCCACTTGCGCCATCGCGGTCTTCACGCCGGTCCCGAGTTCGACCTTGCCCGTGAACACCGTCACGCGACCATTCGGTGCAATGCGGATCCAGGCGTCGAGATCGGGAAACTTTGCCAAGGTCCCCGGCAGATCGGGCGCAACGGTCGGGGGGCCGCCACTGCCCTCGCCGCCGCCGGTCTGTGCCAGCGCGGCCGCCGGCGCGAGCGAGAATGCAACCAGCAGCCCGCCTAGCACATCGCGACGTGACGCCTGCCCGCTCATGTCACCGGTTCCGCGGCATCGACCACCCCGCCGCCGCGCATCGCCGCCGCGCGCCGAACCGCGCGCAAAATCCGCATATGGGTTCCGCACCGACAGAGCGACGGCGCCATCGCCGTCCGCATCTCGTCTTCGGTCGGCGTGGTCGTCTTGCGCAGCAGCGCCTCCGCGCGCGCCATCATCCCGGGGATGCAATAGCCGCATTGCGCCGCCTGCTCGTGGAGGAAGGCGCGCTGGACGTCGCCCGGTTTGTCGGCTGTGCCTAGCCCCTCGACCGTGGTGACTTTGCGCGTCCCGATCGCACCGACCGGCATCAGACAGGAGAATACCGGTCGATCGTCGACCAGCACGGTGCACGCCCCGCACTGCCCCAGCCCGCACCCGAACTTGGCGGCATGGAGATGGAGGTCGTCGCGCAGGACATAGAGCAGCGGAGTGGCGGGATCGACGTCGACCCGCGCCGCCGCCCCGTTGACGGTCAAGTCGATCATTTGCCCTCCTCGCGCGCCTTGGCGACGTCTTTCTCCAGGTCCTTCCAGGCTGGACCGGTGCCATGCCGTGCCTGCAGATACGCCACGATCTCCGCCACCTGACGGTCGTCGAGCGCATCGGCATAGGCCGGCATATAAGGCCCGCGCGCCGAAACCGGCGGATGTAGCCCCTGCAGGATGATCTGGATCGTGTCGCGGGGGTTGTCCTCGTGCAGCGGCGTGCCGAGCGGCAACACCGGGCGCCCCGCGACCGTCATTGCCGCACCCGGCTCGTGGCACACCGCGCAGGCACCCTCGTACAGGCGCGCGCCAATCGGATGCCGCTGCGACGCCGATGCCCGACGATCGGGCAGCGGCGGCTCGACGCGCGCGGCTGGCGCCTCTCGCATCTGCCACGCGTAATAGGTCGCGAGCGCGCGCACATCCGCCGGCGTAGCGCGCGCCAGATTATACGTCACCGGCCCCATCGGCCCGGCGGCTGCGGCATGCGCGGTACTCAGGCCGGTGCGGAAATACGCATCGAGCCGGTCCGCCGTCCATCCCCGAACGGCCGGAGAGCGCGCGTTGATCGGGGGGGCATACCAGCCGCCCAACCACCCGCCATCATAGGCCTCGGGACCACGCTTTTCCTGCTGCAACAGGCCGCGCGGACTATGGCAGGCGGTGCAATGCGCCAGCGTCTCTCCGATGTAGCGCCCCCGGTTCCATGCGGCCGACTGGCGAGGATCGGCTGCGATCGGCTGCGGTCGGAAGAACAGCAGCTTCCAGCCGGCCAGCAAGGGCCGAACGCCGAGCGGCGGGATCATCGTATTGGCCGGCGGCACCACACGCACGGCTGGCCGGGTCATCAGGAACGCGTACAACGCGCCCAGATCGCTGTCCGTCACGTTGGCATAATGGGTATACGGAAAGGCCGGATACAAATGGCTGCCGTCACGTCCCACGCCCTCGCGCATCGCGCGGTTGAACGCAGCCGGTGACCATTTCCCGATTCCCGTCTCCGGGTCAGGCGTGATGTTGCTGCCGTAAACTGTCCCGAACGGCGTCTTGATCGGATAGCCGCCCGCATAGGGACGCTCGCCCGCGGACTGGTGGCAACTAACGCAGTTCCCCAGCCGAGCGAGATTGGCGCCGCGCGCGACCAGCGCCGCATCGAACAACCGCGGATCAGGTCGCGTCACCGCCGCAATAGTTGGTCGGTAGGCGATGATCGCAAAGACCACTATGCCCGCGCACAGCGCAATCGCGGCCCATATGACGGTGCGCGTGATCCCTGACCGCCTCATCCCCCGCTCTATCCCTGGATCAGCGCTCGGCTTCGCCGCCTTCGCCCCGCTCGTTTTCACCACCCTCATATTCGCCTTCGCCACGCTGGCCTGAATGCTGCTGCGCGGCGCGGGCGCGACGGGGGCTGCGGACGACATGCCGAGACTTGGCCGAGCGGACGACCTGACGCCCCTCGCCTTCACCTTCTCCCTCGCCGCGCTCGTTCTCGCCGCCTTCGCCGACCTGATCGACCGACGACGCCAGCGGCTTGGCGGCTGCTTCGGTCAGGATCGCCTGGCCCGATTGCGCGACCACGAAGGCACCGACGCCCATCCACAATTTCGTACGCATGATATTTCCTTACTCGCCAAGCCGTTGGCCGCATGAGGGCTTACTGATAGTGCTCGCGACCCGACGCCATGCCGATGCCACGAGTTTCCCCATGCTGATCATGATTGCCAACGTTCTGGATGCTGACAATCTCCAGTGGCTGCGAGATAATCTCGGCAAGACCCGCTTCGTCGACGGGCGCCAGACCGCCGGTCGCGAGGCGCGGCCGGTCAAGCGCAACGAGCAGGTCGACCGCAGCGACCCGCTGCTCGCCGACATGCAGGACCTCGTGATCGACCGGCTGCTGGCGAACCCGCTGTTCCGGATGGCGACGCGGCCACACGTGGTGCGCCCTCCATTGTTCAGCCGCTATGAGCCCGGCATGGCCTATGGCAACCATGTCGACGACGCGATCATGGGCGGGATGCGGACCGATGTGTCGGTCACGATCTTCCTGTCCGATCCCGACGCCTACGAGGGCGGCGAACTGGTGATCGACTCCGCGGCGGGCGAACAGGACGTAAAGCTCGCGGCGGGCGATGCCGTGGTCTACCCGACGACCGCGCTGCACCGCGTGGCGCCGGTCGTTTCCGGCGAACGGCTGGCCGCCGTCACCTGGGTCCGCAGCCTGATCCGCGATGCCGACGCCCGCGAGCTGCTGTTCGATCTCGAAACCGCCCGGCACGCGCTGTTCGAGCAGCTGGGCAAGACACCCGAGCTGGACCTGCTGGCGAAGACGCAGTCCAATCTGCTCAGGCGCTGGGCAGAAGATTAAGACGGAGCCAGGGTGCGATCTTGACGCCATAGTGGCGAAACATCCGAAGCCACGGGTCGCGAGCTCAACGGCCGATCTTGACGCGAAGCCCTACCACGACGGCATCCTCGAGCTGCGTGTCGCCTCCGGGGTTCACGACATATTGCAGATCCGGCTGGACGCTCAGCCACGGCGCCAGCACCGCGTTATAGACCGCCTCCACGACCAGTTCATGCGCGTCACGCACGCCGCCGTCCCCGGATTGATCGCGTCGATAGCGATCGCCGAACCCGGCGGAGGCGAAGGACACGCCGACCTGGTCGTCAGGACGGTCCGGTGCGATGCCGGTATGGACCAGCCCCCCACCAAGATAACGGCCGATGCGATTGAACCGAGTGTCGGCGACGCCGAAGCGCAGCCATCCCGCCAAGCCGTGTGCATCGTCGGCGCGAGAGCCGACCAGCCGCTGCTCGGCGAACACGTACGCGCCTTTGTTCCCGCGTCGAGGCGCGGCGGGATCGGACGACCGGACATCGTCGAACCGGGCGGTGTATCCCCAGACCCCGATCGCCGCCTTCGTCCCGCGATTGAGATAATCGACTTCGCCGACGACAAGCGCACCGTCCCGCGAAGACAGCGCGATCGCGGTACGCCGGGGATGCGACGGATCGCCGGGGACGCCGTCGAGCACCGCGACGCGCCCCAGCCAATGCTCGGCGAGCTTCATTTCGCCCCGTACCGCGAACGACGTCACCGGGAAGATCGACGGACCGCGTCGCCCCGACTGCGAAAAATCCGGACCGATCCCGTGCGACGAGATCAGGAACAGCCCGCCACTCTGCGTCGTGTCGAATTCGGAGTTCAGGTTGTACAGGCCGAGCTTGATCGAGGCGTTGCGGCCGACGTCCTGCTCGACCCACGCCTCGAACAGCCGCGCCGCCCGCACATTGGTCTCGATGTTCGAAATCCCCTGCGCGTCGCCGACCAGATCGCCCGACAGCGACGCACCATTGTCGTAGATGCCGTACAGGAACAGCCGCGCGCCGTGCCATCCGACCAGCCGGTCCGCGTCGATCGCCACCTGGAGATCGAGATTGTCGAGGTACCGCGTGCCGCGCGCGATCCCGCCCGAGACGTTGCTGCGAATATCGGCGACATACACCGCCGACAGCGTGACCGGCTTATCGGAGCGTTCGTTGGCCGAGCGCGGATAGCCGGTCGGCCGCTCGTCCTGCGCATAGGCCGGCGCTGCGAGTCCGACTATCAGCAGCAGTCGCGCGGCAATCCGCCGGATCACACGACATCGTCCAGGCTGAACCGATCCGCATCTTCGTCATACGCGAACACCTCGGCATAGCGGCCCCAATGCGTCACCGTCCGCAACGTCTCGTCGGCATAATCCTCCGACATATGATCCTCCAGCTCGTCGCGGAACCGGCGCGCGGGGGCAACATGTCCGCTCCGCTCGTCGAGGATGCGGCGGATGTGCTGCGCGAGCGGGACGTGTGCGAGCAACGCCTGCGCGAACAGCGCTTTCCGCGCGTCGACATCGGCCTGCGCATAGCGTCGCGCGGCCGGCGTCAGGAGAATATCCGCCCCCTGCAACTCGGCGAACCGCAGCAACTGGAGCGTCTCCGCCATCGGAAACAGATCGTCGACCTCCAGCTGGAGCTGATCGGCGAGATCGGCCATCGCCGCGCGGCCGTCGAAGGGGCTGGCGTCGACTTCCTCGATTAGCCCGGCCAGCGCGTTGGTCGAGACGCGCGGCAATACCATCTGGATGCCGGTGCCGGGGAACAGCCCGTCGCGGACCGGCTCGGCCGGCGCGCGCGCGGTCATCTGCGCATAGATGTCGTCGACCAGCTTGCGGAAGGCGGGATCGAGCCGGTCGCGCGGTTGCGGCAGGTCGACCCTGATCTCGGCGGCGACGCGACCGGGGTTGGACGAGAAGACGAGGATGCGGTCGCACATCAGCACCGCCTCCTCGATATTGTGCGTGACGATCAGGATCGACTTGATCGGCATCCGCCCCTCCGCCCACAGATCGAGCAGGTCGGTGCGCAAGGTCTCGGCGGTCAGCACGTCGAGCGCGGAGAAGGGCTCGTCCATCAGCAACAGCGACGGATTGACGACGATCGCGCGCGCCAGCCCGACGCGCTGCCGCATCCCGCCCGACAATTCCTTAGGATAGGCGTTCTCGAACCCGTCGAGACCGATCAGGTCGATCGCCGCGAGCGCGCGCGTGCGGCGCTCGTCCGCCGGAACGCGCTGCGCCTCCAGGCCAAGCTCGACATTCTGAAGCACGGTCAGCCACGGGAACAGCGCAAAGGTCTGGAAGACCATGCTGATCGTATGTGCGGGACCGTCGGGAACGTCGGCGAACCGTACGCTCCCTTCGTCGGGCCGGATCAGCCCCGCGATCGAACGCAGCAAGGTCGACTTGCCCGAGCCCGAGCGACCGAGCAGCCCGACGACCTCGTCCTCGTGCAGCGTCAGGCTGACGTCTTCGAGCACCGGCGCGCCGCCATCGCCGCGGCCATAGCGATGACTGACGTGCTCGACCCGAACGAGCGGGCGGCTGGCCGGAGCGCGGAGGAATGCTGTTGCCATGTCTTGTCCTTTCGACATCAGGCGAGCCGGAGACGGCGTTCGGCAAAGGCGTACATCGGACGCCAGACGAGCCGGTTGAAGGCGATCACGAACATCGACATCACCGCGATGCCGAGCGCGACGCGGGGATAGTCGCCGGCCTCGGTCGCCTTGGCGATGAACGTGCCGAGCCCGTGCGCCTCGACCTTCTGCGTCCCCCACGAGACCGCTTCGGCGACGATGCTGGCGTTCCACGATCCGCCCGATGCGGTCAGCGCGCCGGTGACGTAATAGGGAAACACGCCGGGCAGCGCGACCTGTCGCCACCATTGCCAGCCGCGAACGCCGAACATCCCCGCCGCCTCGCGCAGGTCGGTCGGGATCGCGCTGGCACCGGCGATGACGTTGAACAGGATGTACCACTGCGTCCCCAGGATCATCAGCGGCGACAGCCAGATGTCAGGCGACAACCGCCAGTGGACGATTCCGATCACCGCGAACGGGAACAGGACGTTGGCAGGGAACGCCGCGAGGAACTGCGCGACGGGTTGCAGGCGCTCCGCCCATTTGGGGTTGAGGCCGATCCAGACGCCGATCGGCACCCAGACGAGGCTGGCGAGTGCGATCAGCACGACGACCCGTAGCATCGTGATACAGGCCAGCCCGAACACCGCGACCGCATCGCTGAGCCGCAGCGTCGCGAAGACATAGCGTCCCGCGAGCCAGAGCGCGGCGACCACCGATACCAGGACCAACGCCTGCCACAGCCGTTCCAGCACGATGCTCGGTTCGTGGACGCGGCGCTCACGCGGGCGCGCCCTGCCCCGGTCGAGCGTCAGCAGGAGCCGGCCGAGCGCGGTGACCGGCGCGAACAGCACGGGCAACAGGCGCGTGCGGCGGAACAGGTCGTAGGCCCAGGACTGTGGCCGCTCTGTGCTGGCGGTCTGTTCGAACCGGAAGCGGTCCGCCCAGGCGACCACCGGCCGGAAGACCAGCTGGTCGTACAGCAGGATGACGATCCCCATCGCGACCACCGCCAGACCGATCGCGCTGAAATCCTTGCGGGCGATCGCGAGCGCCAGCCATGAGCCGACCCCGGGCAGGGTCACGGTCGTGTTGCCGACCGTGATCGCTTCGGACGCAACCACGAAGAACCAGCCGCCCGACATCGACATCATCGCGTTCCAGACCAGCGACGGAGTCGCGAACGGCAGATCGAGCCGGAGGAAGCGGCGCACCGGCGACAAGGCGAAACCGCGGGTCACCTCGTCCAGGTCGGACGGCACCGAGCGCAGCGACTGATAGAAGCTGAACGCCATGTTCCACGCCTGGCTGGTGAAGATCGCGAACACCGCCGCCAGCTCCACGCCCAGGATCTGGCCGGGGAACAGCCCCATGAAGGCAGTGACGGTAAAGGTCAGGAAGCCGAGGATCGGCACCGATTGCAGGATGTCGAGCATCGGCACGATGATCTGCCCCGCGCGGCGGCTGCGCGCGGCCAGCGTCGCGACGACCAGCGTGAAGACCAGGCTCGCCGCGAGTGCTGCGAACATCCGGATCACCGTGCGCAACGCATAATAGGGCAGATAGCGCGGATCGAGCGTGACCGGCTCGACCCGCAGGCGCGACAGCGGCTCGGCCACGCCTTCGGCGCCGCGGACCAGTAGCGCGGCGACACCGATCAGCAGCACCAAGGCGATGAGGTCGGCGCGGTTGGGCTGCGTCAGGCGGAGGATGCGCGAGAACGAGCGGACTCGGCCGGCAGTCGCTACCGTATCAGTCGCCATGCCATTCCTCCCCGCCGACGGGACGCGCTAGCGTCGCCGCGTGACAGGCGCGCGTCATGCCGAGCGCTCGGCCACGGCACGGGATCCGCGCGCCGCCCATCCTCGCAGGATGCGGCCACGGTGAAGCGGCGCGGCGGCCAGCGCGGCGTGGATAGCGCGATCATGCTGGATCGTGCGGAAAACTACATTGGTCATCAGGCGTCTCTTCCGGGCTCGTGGGGCGAGTCCGGGACAGACGCTCAGCCGGATCGCACTCGCGATTTGTGAACGGCGTGCCCGAACCCGGGACGTCCAGCCGTGATCGTCAGCAGGGCAGAGCCTCTACTGTCGCCATCGCCGGACAAGGGGGTAGATCGGGGTTTCATGTGCGTCCTGTTCGTTACCGGTGCCGCGATTGCGCCACCTGCCGGGCGCCCTTGGCGTCGCGACGAGCGCCCGCTATACCCTAGGGGGGTATAGATCAAGAGGGTAGTGCGCGTCGGCCATGAGTCATGTCGAAAAAGAGAAGAAGAAGCTGCTCAACCGGCTCAAGCGGCTGAAAGGCCAGATCGAGGCACTCGAGCGCGCGATCGAGGAAGACCGCGAATGCGCGCGGGTGCTGCAACAGGCGACCTCGTGTCGCGGCGCGCTCGACGGGTTCATCGCCGAGGTGATCGAGGATCATATCCGCGAGCACATGATCGATCCCGCGACCGCGCGGGACGATCCGCGTACGGTCGCAGCCGAGGAGCTGGTCGAGATCGTCCACGCGTACCTCACCTGACCCTTGCCTACGCCGCGAACTCCTCAGGCAGATAGCGATCGGCGACGATCTCGAACCGGTCGCCATCGACCAGAACCTGCGGGCTGAGCGCGCGGCAATTATAGGTCGACGCCATCGCCGCGCCATACGCACCGGTGGCGTGCAGCACCGCGAGGTCGCCGCGGCGGACACGGTCGATGTCGCGCGCGACTGCGAACACGTCGCCGCTCTCGCAGACCGGGCCGGCGATGGTGGCGACCATCCGCTCGCCGTCCGGCGAAACGGCTTCGAACCGGTGAAAGGCATCGTACAGCGCCGGCCGCGCGAGGTCGTTCATCGCCGCATCGACGATCACGAACGGATGGTCGGCGCCCGGCTTCACCCAGATCACCCGCGTCAGCAGCACGCCGGCGAGCCCTGCGACCACCCGCCCCGGCTCGAACGTGAGTTCGACGTCCCAGTCGCGCGTGACCCGCGCGACCATCGCGGCATAGGCGTCGAGCGTCGGAACGACGTCGTCGGCGCGGTAGGGGATGCCGAGACCGCCGCCGAGATCGACGCGGCCGACGACATGGCCCCGCCCGCGCAAGTCCGCCACTAAGCGGCCGATCCGATCATAGGCCTCCTCCAGCGGCGCGAGATCGCGCAGCTGGCTGCCGATGTGCACCGCGACCCCGACCAGGTCGAGACCCTCAAGGCGCGACAGTCGATCGTACATCGCGGGCACGTCGGCGATCGGCACCCCGAACTTGTTGCCGCGCCGCCCTGTCGAGATCTTGGCATGCGTGCCGCCATCGACATCGGGATTGACGCGCAGCACCGCCGTCGCCCGCCTGCCCTGCGCCTGGGCCAGCGCGGCGAGCACCTGTCCCTCCTCCTCCAGTTCGAGGTTGAACTGACCGACGCCGGCGGCGAGCGCGTCGGCGAGTTCGCGATCGGTCTTGCCGACGCCCGAAAAGACGATGTCCGATGCCGCGATCCCCGCGTCGAGCGCGCGCCGCATCTCACCCCCGGAGACGATGTCGGCGCCGAAGCCGGACCCGGCCAGCAAATGCAGCACCGCGCCATTCGGGTTCGCCTTGACGGCAAACGCGACGCGGACGCGTGGCAGGATCGACAGCGCCAATTTGAATCGCTGCGCCGCATCGCGCAGCGCGGCGGCGGAATAGACGTGGACGGGTGTCCCCACCGCTTCGGCGATGGCGGGCAGCGGCACGGCTTCGGCGCACAGGACGCCGTCCCGCGGACTGAAATAGGTCATGAGTGTTCGGTGTCCGGTTATCGGGAATGCGGCGGGTCGGCCCGCCGGCGGGTACGACGGAGTCGCACGGCGTGGATCGCTTGCGCGGTATGCCCGTGACCATGACGTTCGGCGCGCAGCACCACCGCCACGCGCTTGCCGTTGATCATCAGCGTCAGGCCGAGCAGCGCGATCGGAAACACGAGCATCGCCTGCGCCGACCCGTTCATCGCCGCGGCCACACCGCAGGCTCCGACGGCCAGCACCAGGCCGATCCCGCGCCAGAGCATATCGCGCCGGGTCATGCCGCAATTCCTCGAACATGGCATGCCGCATCGTCGGCGACCACGATCCGCCCGGCGTTTAGGACGGCACACGCTGCCTCCGGACGACGGTCGCGCGCGCGGTCGTGGCAGATCACGATATCGGCCGGCAGGTCCTGCTCGTCGCGCAAGGCCGCGACCATGTCCGCCACCGCGAAGTCGACGCCGATCGCCAAGTCGATGACGCGGTGCGCCGCTGCCCGCGCCCGCCCGATCAACAGCGGCGATCGGTCGATGCCGCGCCCCTCGATCGCGGTAAAACCGAGCCGCCTCGCCTCCGCCAAGGCCTGCAACAACAGCGTCCCGGCACCACATTCGGCATCGACGATGCGCACCGCGTGCCGGCCATTCGTCCGCAGCGCCGCCAAGGCAGCCTCGATCCGGGGCCAGCGCGGGTCATGGGCGGCGGCCTTCGACACGTGCCGGAACGGGCACGTTGACGTGGCTCCGCCGACCGCCGTGCGCAACCGGACGGGAAGAGCATGTACGTTCATTTCCATCCCTCCGTCAGGCCGCCCGCGGCAGCGCACGCTCGTCGCGACCCACCGGAGCAAAGGACACGAGCGGCGTGAGCGGCACATTGGCGATCTCGACGCTCGCATGGTAGATGTCCCGCTCGGCCTGCGCATAGCGCATCGCGGCACCGTACGAGATGAAGCGGCCTTCGAGGTTACGCCTGCTGTCCTGGACCAGCCAATGGCCTGCGCGATCCTGGCCGACATAGATGACGAGCCCGGTAGGATCGGGCTCCGATATGGGTTCAGACGACATTTCGCCTACGTGCCTTTCGTATCGCGAGCGTCCTGCCCGCCCCCGATAATTACGGGGTGGGGCATAGCGCTTCGAGATCGATCCCGGCCGATCGCATAGTGCGCGCATAGTGTTGCGCTCGGTTCGCCGCGTTCCAGCCCCTCAGGTGCTACGGAATGACGAGAGTCAGATCGGCTGAAACGTCCCGAACGGGTCGCTGCACGTCAATCGGCCGGGGGCGTCGATACGCCCTGATACCCGCCGCAGATAGTTCGGGACTTTCGCTGCAACGACCGTGATGTCGTACCACCCATGGCTCTTGCCCAGCGGCCAGCTACGCTGTGCTTCAGTCAGCGGCGTCACCAAGGTCGTCGCGCCAATGCGTTCGGTCCGCGCGATCAGCTCGTGCGTGCGGTGCCCAGCGGGAAGGAGCAATGCCATCTCGGTCGTGGTCGCGCGCCAGACTAGCCCGGACAATAGCGCCGGGTCGTCCCTGTGCCCCATGAAATGTCGGTGAAACCCGTTCGGACCGAGCACCCAGAGATCGTAGCGGCCTTCGTGATCGAACGGCCAGCGCCCATCCAATGCGCGTCCGGGCTCGACCGTGAAGCGGCGCGGCGTCTGGGTCAGATTGGTCCGATCATAGACGTGGAACACGGCGGCCTGCGTGCCGTCTGCCGCGAAGCGAAGCGTGATCGCGCCATCGGCGATCGTCTCGCCGACGGTCAACGCATACGGTAGCGGACGGGATCGGCGGATCCCGGGTTCCTGCCATGGAGGTGATGAACCAGCCGGCGCCTGCGGGCTTACCTGCTTGGGGATCGCGGCAGCCCGCACGGCGTCGATACGCGGATCGGGCATGGCGGCGAACGGCGCAGGGTCGGCGGCGGTGAAGTCGAACGCGGAGGTTAGGTCGCCGCAGACCGCGCGGCGCCAGGGCGCGATGTTGGGTTCGTGGAAGTCGAAGCGGCGTTCGAGGAAGCGGATCACCGAGGTGTGATCGAATACCTGCGAATTGACCCACCCGCCGCGGCTCCACGGCGACACGACGTACATCGGCACGCGCGGGCCCAGCCCGTACGCCCGCCCGCGATACGCCGGGAGATCGAGCGCCGCGTCGCCCTTGCTCGGGTGAACGTGATAGCTGCCGGCGAGATCGGCGGTCGAGCCGCCGAGGACCGTGCCGTCTGCCGCGTGCGACGGCGGCGCCGGTGGCGGGACGTGATCGAAGAAACCGTCATTCTCGTCGAACATGACCAGGAACGCGGTCCGCGCCCAGACCTTCGGGTCCGCGGTCAGCGCATCGAGCACCTCGGCGGTATAGGCGGCCCCTTGCGCCGGGCTCGACGGGCCGGGATGCTCGGAGCCTTTCGCGGTGGCGATGACGTAGGACACCTGCGGCAATCGCCCGGCAAGCACGTCGGCGCGCAATACGTCGAGTCCCCGGGTCGTCAACGCGCGCCCGCGCAACGCCGGGTCCCCGCCACCCCGGTGCGCATCGCGGAACGCGGCGAAGCCGACCAGCGGGTTGTCGGTGAAATTATCCGCCATGTCCTGGTAGATGCGCCAGTCGACGCCCTTGGCCTGCAATCGCTCGACCACCGTCGTCCAGCGGTACGGTTCGGGGTTGCCGCCATCCTCGACGAAGCTGTCGTGCGAATTGCCGATCGCGGGACCGCCCAGCGTGCCGCCGGGATCGTTGGTCCCGCTCCACAGGAACAGCCGGTTGGTGTTGGTGCCGGTCTGGACCGAGCAATGATACGCGTCGCACACCGTGAACGCCTCGGCGAGCGCGAACTGGAACGGAATGTCCTCGCGCCGGTAATAGCCCATCGCGCGCTGGCTCTTCGCCTCGGGCCAGTGCGCCATCCGCCCTTCGTCCCAGCCGCGCTGCGCATCGGGCCAGCTATGCGGCGTGCCTTCCATCCGCATCAGGTCGAAATTCGTGCGCGTCGCAAGATGGAACGGCGACACGGTGCGCGCGCCACCCAGGGCCGTCCGGTCGCGCTGATACCAGACCGGTGCAGGCTTCGTCGCATCGGACTCCGCGGGAACGGGTATCGGCAAGCGGTCGGCAAACCCGCGAACGCCGCGCAGCGACCCGAAATAATGATCGAAGCCGCGATTTTCCTGCATCAGGATGACGACGTGCTCGACATCCATGATCGAGCCCGTCTTCACGTCGGGCGCGATCGCCGCCGCCCGCGCGATCGCCGCGGGAAACGCGGACAGCGCCGCCCCGGCAAGGCCGGCACCGAGCAGCGTACGGCGAGAGAGTTCGGTCATCGGGCAACCCACAGGTGAAGAACATGGTCCGCAAACGCACGCGGACCATGCCTATTTCGGATCAGAAGTCGAGCGCCCCCTCTCCGCATCAGAAGTCGAGCGACAGCGACGCGGTCACGGTCCGCGGCGTGCCGAGGAACGCCGAGCCGCCATCGGCGCTCGACAGATAGCGTTCGTCGGTCAGATTGGTCGCCTGCACCGTGAACGACACACCCTTGAGCTGCTCGCTCACCGCTTCAAGATCGGCGCCGACATAGCCGCTCACCAGCGTGAAGCTGCCGGCCTGCGCCTTGCCCTGCGTATCGATGTTGCGGTCGCCGACGAACTTGGTGGCGATGCCGGCCTTAAAGAACGACTTCTTATAGTCCGCCGACACCACCCACATCGTACGCGGCGAGTTGATAACCTGCTGGCCGGGCGTCACGCCGACATCGGCATCCTGTGCGGCGTCGCCGGTGCCGATATAAGTCGCGTGGTTGTAGGTGAAGCTACCCGACAGAGTGAGCGGCGGCAGCACGCGGTAGGCGAGCGCCGCCTCGATACCGCGGCTCTTCACCCCGCCGACGTTCAGATAGACGCTGTCCTGCTGTTCGAGATAGTCGATCCCGGTGACGAGGTTCGACGAGATCGAGACGATCTGGTTCTTGAACTTGATGTCGTAGCCGGTCAGCGAGGCCTGGATTCGCCCGGTATTGTAGCGTGCGCCGATCTCGATGTTGTTCGCGGTTTCCGGCCGCAGGTTGCGGATCGCCTCGGGCGGCTGGCCGAGCGGGCCGTTGCCGATCGCCGCGAAATTCTGCGAATAGCCGGCGAACAGCTCCATCCCCTGGAGCGGCGTGACGTAGGTCAGGCCGGCGTTGATCAGCGGATCGGAATGCGACTGGATCGACGTCGCGCTCAGATTGCCGAGCAGTTCGGTACGGCTCTGGTCGAGGAAGAACTGCTTGACGCCGAGGCGTGCGGTGAGCGGGCCATAGGTCACCGCGTCCTCGGCATAATACATTACTTCGTCGAGCCCGTAGTCGGTGCTGAACTGCACGTAATAGGGCGTACCGTCGAACGCCGGTCCGACCCGCGCGTTGGTCACCTTGTGCCAGTCGCGAAGCTGGTTGGCGCGGCTGTGCTCGAACCAGAATCCGGCGCGGAACTGGTTCTGCACAACGCCGAAATCATGCTGCCAGTCGACGTCGCTGGTAAAGCCCATGCGGTCGTTCTTGTAGTGGGTGTGACGGTACGACATGACCGGCGTCGCGTTGGCCGCGTAGCAGGCGGGCGAGTATTCCGCGGGTACGCCGCTGGTGCCGACGCAGCCCGCGGTCATCGCCGCAGCCGCCCCGGTCGGCGTGACGAAGTAGATCTTGCCGAGCGCGTCGCTGCCGCGCACCGTCGGGCCGCCGACATATTCGCTTTCCGGATTGCCGGTGCCGTCATCGCGGACATCGACCAGATAGGGCGGCGCGAAATCGCCGCGGCCGCGCATCCGGTGGTAATAGCCCGCCACCTGCAACTTCACTTCGCCGATTTCGGTACGCGCCTTCAGATACCCGAACAGGTTCTTCCGCAGCGCGCGCGACGTCGAGCGATAGGCCTGGTCGACATACGGCAAACCAGTCCAATTGTCGGTATAGGCATCGTGGTTCGGGTCGTTCGCGAACTGCGCGGGGGATACCGATCCGAACTCGGACTCGTCCGCATCGTCGTACGACACGAAGCCGGTCAGATCGACCGTACCGACACGACTGAGCACCTTGGCGTCCAAATGGTCACGGCTGGTCTTGCCCGATCCGCCGATCCAGTCGCGGACGCGCGAGGTCGACGCGCTGACATAGGCGGTCGTATTCGGTGCGATCGTGCCGGTATCGCCGCGCACGTAGAATTTGCGCGCGCCGAAGTCACCGCCCGCCGCGGTGAAGCGCAACCGGCTGTCCGCGGTCGGATCGGAGGTCACGTAATCCAGCGTCGCGCCGAGCGCCTCGTTCGAGCGCGACGAGATGTCGGCGGTCCCTTGCGACACGTTGACGGTCTTCAGGTCGAGAACGTCGATATACCGGTTGGCGCGCGATCCGCCGCCATAGCCCGAGCCGCCGTTCGGCAGGCCGTCGATCGTCGAGCCGATCTGCTGGCCGCCGCCACCGCCGCTGTTGAAGCCGCGGATGCTGATCGAGGTCGCCCAGTCGGACGACCCGAACGCATCGCCCTCGCCGACGAACACGCCTGGCAGTTCGCTGATGACGTCGTTGACGCTGGACAGCGCGGACTGGCGCTCGATCATCGGCGCGGTCACCCGCGTGTTCGCAAAGGCCGTGGATTGCCCCGTCACGACGATCTCGTCACTGCGCGGCGGCTCCGCCTCGCCCGTCGGCGCCGCGGTCGGCACGTTGGCCGGCGCCGAGGCCGGCGTTTCCATCGTCTGCGCATGCGCGTTCGTCGATGCCACGATCGCGAGGATCGCAGCCCCCATCATCCACTTGGTCATGTCGTCTTCCCCTGCCGCGGTCCGAAATTCGCCGGGCATCCCGTGCCGATGCCCTTGCAAGCGCGGTGTGACATGGCTGTGACATTATGTGGATATGATTGGCATTTTGTGGCTTGTGCCGGATGGGAGATGCAGAGAAACAGGCGCGACAGGAGAAGCTTTAGTGACGCAGTCGGATCGTATCGCCAGTCTGGTCGCGTTGCTCGAAGCGCGAGGATCGTGTTCGATCACGATGCTCGCCGATCACTTCGCGGTGTCGGACGAGACGATCCGGCGCGACGTGCGCCAACTCGAGGCGAGCGGTCGCGCGTACAAAGTGCATGGCGGGGTCAAGCTTCCCGACAATCGCCTGGAGGCGCCGTACCGGCTGCGAATGCAGGCCCAGGCGGATGCAAAGCAGGCGATCGCGCGCCGTGCCGCAACGCTGATCGAGGACGGGATGACCGTGCTGATCGATTCGGGCACCACCTCGTGCTGGGTCGCACGCGCGCTCGCCGATCGGCGACGACTGACGATCGTCACGAACAACCTGGAGGTGGCAGGCGACATGCTCGGTCGCGACGGGATCCGCGTCTTCCTGGCCGGCGGGGCGGTCAACGTCGATTACCGGGCGACGTTCGACGCGGAGGCGATCCGGTATTCGCGCGGCTTCTCGCCCGACGCGACGATCCTGTCGATGGGCGCGATCGAGGCCAAGCGCGGCTTCATGGATTTCGAACCCGACGAAGCTGCGTATAAACGCGCGCTGCTCGATGGCGCGCGCCGGGTGATCGTCGTCGCCGACGCGGCGAAGTTCGACCGCGCCGGCACCGTCCATGTCGCCGACTTCGCGCAGGTCCATGACCTCGTCACCGACCTGCCCGCGCCACCGGTGATCGCCGATGCCGCCACCCGCGCCGGCGTCCGGCTCCACACCGTCTGAGCGCCCTCACCGCGTCGGCGGATGTCGGACGAACCAGAACGCCGAGACGGAGGTCAGCACCAGCAACGCGGCGCCGGTCAGCACGCCTGCATCTAGGAACAACCCGAGCCAGTCCCGCCCGGGCGCGGTCGTGCTCCGCATGAGCAACAGAGCGATGCTGCCCGAATAGCCGAACGCATCCGCTAAATAGATCAGGAATCCCGCGGTGCCAGGCGACGGACTCGCGGCCATGATGCGGTCGAACAGGATCGCGCTGAACGGGGCATAAGCGAGGTAGATACCGATGCCGGTCAGGATCATGCCGGTCACCGGCCCTATCGTCCCTGCGCGCAACGCCAGCATCGATCCGCCAAGGATCACGGCGCCCGCCATGATGACGCCGTGGATCGTGACCACCGCATACCGGTTGTCGCGCACCAGCCCAAGCATCGCCAGGCCGAGCAGCACGATCACCGCCACGGGTACCTCCGTCGCGACGTACAGCGCAGGCGTCGCCGGGTGATCGAGCGCGATCCACAGTTCGGGCGCGAAATTGTCGCGCAGGTCGCGAAGTGCCGCCAACATCGTGTAACCCGCGACCAGCGCGGTCACCGGCACCCAGTGCCGCTTCAGATAGGCGCGCCGTGCCATCGCATCCATCGGACCGCGAACGCCTCTCGCCTTCGAGTCCGCGACGTCCGGCGGTGGAGATCGGGCAAGCGCCGCCATGCCGGCGAGCAGCAGCGGCGTGAAGATCAGCCCGGTCAGTGCCGGCATCCAGAACGCGCCGACGCCGTGCACCAGCAACAGGCTCCCGACCGATCGCGTCGCGCCCGACGACAGGATGAAGCTTGCGGTCAGGATCGACGCCAGCACCTCCGAGTTGCGCCGCCCCTCCAGATAGCTGAACACCAGCCCCCAGATCATCCCGAGCGGCAAGCCGTTGAGCAGCATCGCCAGCGGGCCAAACCGGGCAGGCAACAGCGCCAGCATCAACAACGCCGCCCACGCCGCGCCGATCAGCAACAGGATCAGGCGCGTGCGATGCTCCGGCCGGTGGACCGACACGACATGCACCCCGATCATCTTCGACAGCGCATAGCCGACCGCCTGCGACAGGATCAGCGCCGTCTTGTAGTCGAGCCCGGCGAATACGGCGGGCACGCCGTCGAACCCCGCCGCGGCGATTGGCTTGCGAAACCCGTACATCGCAAAATACACGCAGAACGCAGCGATGCCCGGCATGATCGTCAATAGCTTGGCCGGGCGCTTGGCCGGGCAGAGTTTTGACGACGGGGACCACGAGTTCACCGCCAGTCGCTATGCCAGATACGTTTCACCGGCGTGACACGGCCCTGGTTCTATCGTGGGAGATCGCCGGCAACCGGTATGATCGCTTGGATGGCGCGAGCACGAAACGCGTCGAAAGCGGCCGCATGATCGACGTGCACCGCCATCAAGCAAACCGCGCAATCTTATTGATAACGACTTGCATTAGGTTTTTATACGTTCCAATAGGCCGCAAGCGCTACCTGGGGGAAACGAATGACTGCCTTGCTCGCCGTTCTGATGACCGCGGCCACTCTCGATGCCGAGCCCGTAAATAAGCCCGATGTCGGGACCGAGCCCCTACTCCAGGCGGGCCAATCGACTGAAGAGATCGTCGTCACCGGCGCACGGACCGAGGGCAGCAGCGATTACACGATCCCCGGGCAGACGACCGCGACGCGGCTCAACCTGACACTTCGGGAGACGCCACAGTCGGTCAGCGTCGTCACGCGCGCGCAGATCGAGGATTTCCAGCTCAACGACGTCAATACGCTGCTTGCCACGGTTCCCGGGGTGAACGTGCAGGCCGGCGAGACCGACCGCGTATATTTCTCCGCGCGCGGCTTCGACATCCAGACGTTCCAGGTCGACGGCATCGGCGTGCCGTTCGCGTTCGGCATCCAGACCGGCTCGATCGACACCGCCTTCTATGACCATATCGAAGTGGTCCGTGGCGCGCCCGGCCTGCTGTCCTCGACCGGCAACCCGTCGGCAGTGGTCAACTTCATTCGCAAGCGTCCGACCAAGGGCCTTCAGGTGCGCGCGAGCGGGCAATATGGCTCGTTCGATCAATATCGCGGCGAGGCCGATGTGAGCGTGCCGATCACCAAGGACGGCAGCATCCGCGCGCGCGCAGTTGGCGCGTATCAGGACGGCGACAGCTATCTCGACCGCTACGGCCTGCGCCGCTGGGTCGGCTACGGCATCGTCGAGGCGGATCTCGGCACCAACACGACCGTCAGCGCAGGTTACGGCCATCAGGATCACAAGAGCCGCGGCGCGATGTGGGGCGCGATCCCGATCACCTATAGCGACGGCACGCCGCTGGACTTCGCCCGTTCGTCGAACGTCGCGCCCGACTGGTCGAGCTGGAACGTCATCGATCGCCAGATCTTCGGCGACATCACGCACCGCTTCGGCAACGGCTGGGTCGCCCGCGCCAGCGCCATCCGTCGCGCAACCGACGAGAACAACACGCTGTTCTACGTCTATGGCAACCCGCTGCGGAACGACGCGGACGGCATCGGCATCGATCCAGCAACCGGGCTTCAGGTCGGCATCCAGAGCTACCCCGGCAAGTTCCGCGCGACCACCCGCAACCTGACGATGGAAGCCTATATCGCCGGCCCCGTGACGTTCCTCGGCCGCGAGCACGAGATCAACATCGGCGTGAACCGCAGCGCGCAGGAATATATCCAGCAGTCGAGCTACGACGACAGCACGATCGGCACGTACCTGCCTTACCCCGACCTGTTCGCGGGCAATTTCCCGCTGCCCAACTTCCCGACCGAATTCTCAAGCGATCCGATCTCGAGCCAGAACACGCACACCACGCGCGAGACCGCTTACGGCCTCATTCGCTTCAACCCCGGCGACGCGGTGAAGGTGATGTTCGGCGGCAACGTGACCCACGCCAAGAGCACGGGCTTCTCCTACGGCACGAACACCGATTTCGATGCCACCCGCTTCCTGCCGTTCGCAGGCGCGACGGTCGACATTACGCGCAACCTCAGCGTCTACGGCAGCTATGCGACGATCTTCAATCCGCAGAACCAGCTGCTCGACTTCAACCGGCGCATCATCGATCCGATCGAGGGCGAAAACCTCGAACTGGGGATCAAGGGCGACTGGTTCGCCGGCCGGCTGAACGCGACGGTCGCGCTGTTCAGGACGCGGCAGGACAACACTGCCGAGGCGGCGGGCATCGTCGTCGAGAACAACGTCACCCGCACCTATTATGTCGGGATCGACGCGCAGTCTGAAGGCGTCGAGATCGATGTCGGCGGTCAGATCGCACCGGGTCTGCAGATGACCGGCGGCTACACGGTGATGCGGATCGAGGATCCCGAGGGCAATCCGGTCCGCCGCTATGTCGCGCGCAACACCGGGCGGCTGAACCTCAGCTATACGCTGCCGATGTTGCCCGCACTCAAGCTGGGCGCCGCCGCGCAGTACCAGAGCCGCATCATCTCGCCGAGCGGGCTGGGCCGGCAGGGCAATTACGCGTTGCTCGACCTATTGGCGGCGTACAGCATCACCCCCAACATCTCGGCCGCGGTAAACCTGCGGAACGTCACCAACACCAAATACCTGACCGCAACCAACTTCGACGGCGGCTATTACGGCGCCCCACGCTCGGTGATGGGGACGATCAGCGTGCGATACTGACGGGCAGGTGCGCGGGTTGAGCGTGGCAACGGCGGCCAGTTCGCCGTCGCCGTGGTGCATGCCCTGCGCGACCGGACTGCCCCTGCTCCAAACTAGCCATTCCGATGACGGTGAAGCGCGTGTAGACCTAAGCGGTCAGGACCTGCAGTGTTCGACGTAAGCGGCCGACACGAGCGGCATCATACGACGCTGCCCGAGCAGCGCTGACACGGGAGAAGGCATGAAAAACTTACTGCTGGCCGCGCTCGCGGCGACGAGTGCACTCACCGCCGGCACCGCCGATGCCCGTCCGCGCTGGACCGAGGCGCAGGCCACCGCCTGGTACGCCAAGCAACCGTGGCTGGTGGGTGCGAACTACACCCCCGCTTCCGCGATCAACCAGCTCGAAATGTGGCAGGCGACGACGTGGGATCCCAAGCGGATCGACTACGAACTGGGGCTCGCCCAGGGTATCGGGATGAACACGATGCGCGTGTTCCTCCACGACCAGCTCTGGGTCCAGGATCCCGAAGGTTTCAAGCGCCGCGTCGACGAATTCCTGACGATGGCGCGCGCGCACGGCATCCGTCCGCTGTTCGTGCTGTTCGACAGCTGCTGGGATCCCGATCCAAAGCTCGGGCCACAGCATCCGCCGATCCCCGGCGTGCACAATTCGGGCTGGGTGCAGGGTCCGGGCCTGCCGGGGTTGCGCGACCGGAGCCGCTATCCCGCGTACAAGGCGTATGTGCAGGGGATCGTCGGCGCGTTCGCCAAGGACGACCGCATCCTGGGCTGGGACGTCTGGAACGAACCCGACAACGGCGCCGACCAATATAAGGGCCAGGAGGGCAAGGAACCGCTGGTCCGGGCGCTGCTGGCGCAGGCGTTCGACTGGGCACGCGACGCCGACCCGTCGCAGCCGCTGACCTCGGGCGTGTGGCAGCATGACGACTGGACCCCGACCGGTGGCAAGCTGTCGCCGATGGAGAAGCTGCAGCTCGGCCAGTCCGACGTCATCACGTTCCACGATTACAGCTGGCCCGAAACGTTCGAGGCGCGCGTACGTCAGCTCTTGCCGTACAACCGGCCGATCCTGTGCACCGAATATATGGCCCGCGGCAACGGATCGACGTTCGACGGCTCGCTGCCGATCGCCAAGCGCTACAATGTCGCCATGATGAACTGGGGGTTCGTCGACGGGAAAACGCAGACCCGCCTGCCTTGGGACAGCTGGAAAAAGCCGTATGTGATGGAGGAACCGACGATCTGGTTCCACGAGGTCTTCCGCGCCGATGGCACGCCGTATCGCAAGGCGGAGACCGATCTGATCCGCCGGCTCAGCGCTGCACCCAAGACTGTGGTCCCCGGTGAACCGACCACCGTGCCGCAGTCCGGCACACGTCGTCGCCGCTGACGGGGCCGGGGCCGGGGCCGGGGCCGGGCACACGATCCCGGCGTATTACGGCAGGACCGAAGCGGAGCGTCCCCATTGGTTTGGTGTGCGACCCAGCTCGAGTTCCAGCATGCCGCCCTGGGTGATCGCGGCCTGTGTCAGGAACGGTGCGTCGAGCCGCTGTCCGTTCAGCCTCGCCGCGCGGATGTAACGCGTACCCGCCCCCTGCCCGCGCGCGACGATGGTGAAGGTCCGCCCGTTCTCGAGCGTGATCCGGGTGCGCGGCTGGTGCGGCGCGTGAAGATAATAGAGATCGCTGCCAAGCTTCGGGAACAGCCCGATGCGGTTGAAGACATAATGCGAACTCATCGCGCCACTGTCCTCGTCGCCGGGATAGGCGTTCGCGGTAAACCGCCTGAAGACCACATCGGCATAATAGCTCGCCAGGTCCGGCCGACCGACGTCGCTGAAGAGCCACGGCGTTGAGAAGGACGGCTCGTTGGTGAAATCGATCAGCTTGGCATCGAAGGCGTGCTGCAGTCGCCGGGTGAAGGCCGCTCGCCCTCCCATGATCGCGACCATCCCAGGCACGTCGTGGACCGGCGCGTAGGAATAAATCCACCCCGTGCCTTCGTAGAAGCCGAAATTGTCGTGCGTCTTTCCATCCCAGCCCAGCTTGGGATCGTTGGGTTGGAAACGCCCGTCGGCAAAACGAGGACCGACAAAGCCGGTATATCCGTCGCTCACGGCATTCGCGTCCCAGACGTCACGCCAGTTGCCCGCCCGCTTCGCCAACACCGCCGCCTCGTCCGGACGGCCCGTGCCCGCCGCCAGCCTTGCCGCGTAATAGTCGTTGAGCGCCATGCCCGTGGTGGCCGAACCCGAGCGCGACCGCTGCGGCGTTCCTTCGGGACTGCGATCGTCGACCGCGAAATAGCCGTCGATAAGATACCGTGGCCGGCGCCGTTCGAACGCGTTGAACAGGGCGACATCGGCGGCTTTCGTCCAGTCGACCCCAGCCACGCCGCGCAGGAAGCCTTCGCCGATCACGTTGTCGACCTCGTCGCCCGCCTGCCCGATATGAAAATTGCGGCCGGAAATGAACGCGGTATCGGCCGCGCCGTAGCGTTCCCATGTCCGGATGAACGATCCGATCACGCCCGCATAGGTCTTGGGCCGGACGATCGACATCAGGGGATAGAGCGTGTGGTACGTATCCCATAATGTGTAGTGATCGTCATAGAGCGGCGACGTCCGCTCGCTTTCCACCTGGTCCTGCGATCGATCGCGGGGCTGGATCGTACTGTGATACAACGACGTGTAGAACCGGCGGCGATCTGCCTTGCCGACGCCCTCGATCGTGATGCGTGCCAGGGCGTCGTTCCAGGCCTTGGCCGCCGCCATCCGGACACCGGCCAGATCCCAGCCGGGTATGTCCTGCTCGAGCAACTCCTCTGCACGCTGCGCGCTGGCGAAGGAGACCGCGATCTTCATCTCGATGGGTTTGCGATCGGTGCTGCCGAACGTCCACCAGGCGCGCAGCGGCTGGTCGGCGGGGGCGCTGCCGCTGGTCGCGCCCGCCTGCCGTACGTTCGATCGCTCGATGCCCCACGCGGTCGGCTTCGCATCGACCTTTGCGACGAACCAGATATCGACCTGCGCGGGCGACCAGTAGTTCTTGGTGCGGACCCGGCCGACGATCTTCCCTTTGTCGGGAAACAGCGTCACGTCGGACCCCGCGCTCCCCATTTGGCCCATGATCTTGCGGGTGACGTCGAACAGCAGGTGTGCATCGTCGGACCGGGAGCCGGAGCGGGGAAAAGTGAACCGGTACAGCGCGGCATGGTGTGCCGGGGCAATCTCCACGTCGGTGCCATAGCGCGTCAGGGTCACCGAATAGCCGTCGGCCGCCGCATGCTCGTTCCGCTTTGGCGAGAGATGATCGGCTTCCAGCGTCTGCAACGTGCCGGTCTGGGGCGAGACGAGAAACGTGCCGTAACTCGGCGTGCCGCCAGACCCTTGCGTATGGAGTTGCGCAAACCCGCTCAGCGGTGCGTCGCGGTCATAGCCCGCATTGCTCGTCGTCGACGTGATCGTGTTCGGGCTCGGGTGGATCGATCCGGCGGGCAGCGTCGGACCGGGGATCGTGTCGCCCTGGTCGTCGTCGCCCGTGCCGAGCAGTGGGTCGACATATTGGCTGAGCGATACGTGATCCTGACCGACCCCGACCCCGACCCCGGCCCGTCCCTGCGCCACCGACGCCAGCGAGGCCAGCGCGAGGCCGAAACCGATCGACGACAGCGACGCGGCGGACCGCCGCGCGCGTGCCGATCCGCCCCTCCACCGGTTCATCGTCTTGCGGGGGTCGCGCGTGCCTCGGCAGTCAGCACGAGTTCGGCCGCGAGCAGCGCACCCTCCTGATCCTGCGCGACCGACGTGTGTTCGACGAGATCCGTCACGAACTGCGGCCCGAACGGCAACGGCACCTTCGAACAGTCGAGATAGCGCGTCCCCTTCTTGTCGGCGATCAGCAGGTGGTTGCCGCCCGGCCGCCCGGCGATGTCCACATATTTGCGAAGCTCGATATAGCCCTCGGTGCCGAGGATGAAGAGTCGGCCGTCGCCCCAGGTCGGCAGGCCGTCGGGCGTGAACCAGTCGACGCGGACATAGCCCGAACCGCCGTCGCCGCTCAGCATCATGTCGCCGAAATCCTCGAACTTGGGATGCGCGGGATTGCCGAAGTTCCCCGTCTGCGATGCGAGCACCTGCGCGCGCTTGCTGCCCGTCAGGTAGACGAACTGGTCGGCCTGGTGACTGCCGACATCGGTCAGGATACCGCCGTTCTGCGCCGGGTCCCAGAACCAGTCGGGACGGCTCGCGGCGGACAGCCGGTGCGGTGCGAGGTTCACGGTCTGGATCACCCGCCCGATCGCGCCGTCATGGACAAGTTGCCCCGCCATCACCGCGGCAGGCACTTCGAGCCGTTCGGAATACATGATCCCGTATTTGCGCCCGGTCTCCTTGATCGCGCGGCGGACGTCGGCAAGCTGCTTCAGCGTCGTCACCGCCGCCTTGTCGCTGAGATAATCCTTGCCCGCACGCATGACCCGGATGCCCAGCGGCGCGCGCAGGCTGGGGATCGCCGCGCTGCACACCAGCTTGATCGTTCGGTCGTCGAGGATCTCCTGCTCGGATCGCGCGAGCTTCACGTCGCCGTAGCGCTTCCTGAACATCGCGATCTGTTTCGGATCGGTCGCGTAGAAGGTCGTGAGCACGCCGCCGCCGCGGATGATCGCATCGGTGATGCCATAGATGTGGTTGTGGTCCATCCCGATCACCGCGAACGGCAGGCGGTATTTCGCCTCCGGTGCCGGACGCGCGACCGCACCCTCGGTGGGCGCATCGCCGCGCGTGGCGGATTGCGCGAACGCGTCGGCGGCAAACCCGGCGGCAAGGCCAGCGGTCAGGCCAAGTCCGAGGACCCCGCGTCGGTTGGTATCGGTCACAGCTATTCCCCTTGTCAGATCGCAACCAGATTCGTCGGCCAGGTCATCGCTTCGCCGCGGTCCATCGCCTGTTCGCCGAGCAGCGAGGCGACGCTCGCCTGATAGGCTTGGCGCAGCAGGCCGGGCAGCGGCTTGCCCGCGCGCACCGCCGCGCCGAACCCCTCGAACTGCAGCATCGTCTCGTCATATTCGCCCCAGCCGAGCGACTCGCCCGGCGTCGTCACGGGCAATTCGGGGAACCAGGTGGCGCCGCCGATCGGCACGGTGCGCTTGTGACCTCGCGCGACATCCTTCTGCATCCGCTGCAGCGCCAGCACCTTGGCCGGCACCTCCTGATAGATGCGGCCGAGTTCGGGCTCGATCGTGCCCCTGCTGCCTTGGATCTGCTCCTCGCAGCCATAGCGCGCGTTGTTCAGCAGCGAGGTGTAGATGAACTTCCGCCCGCCCGAATATTCGTAGATCAGCGCGACATGGTCGTAGACCTCGCGGCCGTCCTTCCAGAAACAGATGCTGCCCGAGCCGATCACCCGCGTCGGCGGCGCGTCGAAGAACCAGTTGCCGACCTGAAGCTGGTGCGTCGCCAGTTCGGTCATCAACCCCGCCGAGCTGTCGCGGTACAGGCGCCAGTTGATCTGGCGATCGGTGGCGTCGGCAGGCACCGCGCGACGCCAGGCATTGTTGCGGTGCCAGCTCGCCCGGATCTGGGTCAGCGATCCGATCTCGCCGGCCTTGGCGCGCTTCAAGGCGTTGAGATAGGTCGGGTGGAACATCCGCTGGTGGCCGATCTGGAGCACCTTGTTCGCCGCCTGCGACCGGGTCACCATCGCGCCGCAATCCGCGATCGTGCGCGCCATCGCCTTTTCGCACCACACATGCAGCCCCGCATCGAACGCGTCGAAGCTGTGCCGCGCGTGCAGATGCAGCGGCGTCGCGATCACCACCGCATCGATCCCGCCCGCGTCGAGCATCGCGCGGTGATCGCTGAAGACGCGCGTCGTCGGGCCGACCCACTGGCGTGCCTTCGCCAGGTTCGGCGCATAGGTATCGCAGATCGAGACGACCGCGCAGTTGCGTGTCTTGTTGATGTTCTGGATCAGTGTCCGGCCACGGTCGCCGGTGCCGATCACGCCGAGCCGGACCGGGTTCGCCTTCACAGGATCGGCACCCGCCGCCGACGCCGCGGACACGGCCCAGGGCGCCGCGGCCGCCATTCCGGCACCAGCGGTCGCCATCATCACGCGATCGATGAACGATCGCCGCGTGAGGTCGAAATCCTTGTCGGTCATGCCGCGTGCATCCTCGCTACGTCGACGGTCGGCGCCGCCTCTTGGGAAAGATCATATAGAAAACGGCGGGTCGGCGCGCCCTCCACCAGCCGTCGCGCGCCAGCGTCATCCGCGACCAGCAGCGCCGTACTCAGCGCCTCCGCTCGGCCGCCGCTGCGATCGACCGCCACCGCACAGCGTGCCGCAGTGACGATCGCGCCATCGCTCGGCCGGATCATCGCCGCACGCTCGGGCGCGTGCGTCCCCGCGCCCACCGTCGTCGAGATCGACAGCGCCTCGTCGATGAGGTCGAGCTCGACCAGCACCGCGCCGTCGATCGACGGATGGGGTATCGCGAACGGCCAGCCCCCTCCGAGCGGATGCTCGCCGATCACCGCCAGCGAGCTCTCGCCGGCCGAAAGACACGCCGAGACGACGCCCGCATCGCGCAACGCCGCGCAGGCCCGGTCGAGCGCGAACCCCTTGCCGAAGCCGCCGAAATCCAGCGCGAGCGGTCGCGTCGCCGCGATCTGCGCCGTGCGCGCGTCGAACACGACATCGCCCCACCCCGCCCTGCCGAACCGCTGGTCGATCGCGGGATCGAACAGCCCGTCGGTCAGCGCATGCACGTCCTGGATCGCGATCAGCGCCTCGATCAGCACCGGATCGTCGATCGCGACGCCGCGCCCGGCGAGAAGCGCGTCGTTGACTTCGGTCGTCGGCGACGGTCGATGGATCGTCAACGCATCGTCGACCTCCTCGATCGCGCGCCGCGCCGCGATCACGGCATCCGCAAATTCGCCGCCGAACACGTGCAGCTCGACCCGCGTTCCCATCGCAACGAAGCGCTCGACCTGCGCGACGATGCTCACGTCAGGCCTTGACCTCCCAGCCCGGTTCGTACGCGACCGACCACAGCTTCATCGCCTCCGCGCTGCTCGGCTTGCCGGTCGTCGGATCGACGATCAGCACGCTGGTGGTGCGGTAGGCCATGTTGCCCAGATGGCAGAGCGTCGTGCTGATATGCCCCTCGGCGATTGGCGAATTGAGCGCGGAGGCGCGGCCGCGGATCACGTCGACGAAATTGCCGGCGTGATAGACGTCGAGGACACCCTCGCCGACCGTACCGGTGGTTTCCGACGTCGCCTTGGCCATCACCTGCCGGATCGACTTGCCCGCGAGGTCGTAGAGTTCGAAACCGTTGCGATCGACCACCGCGGATCCCTTGGTGCCGAGCAGCAGGACGCCGCGTCCGCGCCCATAGGTCAGCATTGCATTGCAGCTCTGGCCGTTCCAGCGGATCACCCGGTCGTTGTCGTAGTTCAGGTCCAGCGCGAGCGAATCGTACATTTCCCAGTCGTCGCCGGCATGGAAGCGCTTGGCGCCCTGCGCGGACACGGTCTTGGGATAGGTCAGCCCCATCAGCCAGCGTGCAACGTCGAGTTCGTGCATCGCGTTGTTGCAGAGTTCGCCGGTCCCGTATTGCCAGAACCAGTGCCAGTTGTAGGGGACCAGGTTCGACCGATACGGCGCGCGCGGCCGTGGCCCCTGCCACATGTCCCAGTTGAGATTGGCCGGCGGCGTCGTCACCTGCCCCTTGCCGATCGTCTTGCGATTGTTCGCGTACCAGGTCTGTGCCTCGTACACGTCCCCCAGCTCGCCGGCCTGGACGAGCGCGAGCAGCTGCCGCGTCTCGGGGCTCGATCGCTGCTGGTTGCCGACCTGCAGGATGCGCTTGGTGCTCTTCTGCGCGGCGATCATCGCCTCGCCTTCGGCAGGCGCGATGCCGATCGGCTTTTCGCAATACACGTGATGCCCGGATTTCATCCCGTCGACCGCGAGCTTGGCGTGCCAATGGTCCGGCGTCGCGATCGTGATGATGTCCAGCGCCTTGTTGTCGAACAGGCGGCGGTAATCGCCCTCGGTCTTGGGCGCCGGATTGCCGCGCGCCGCGAACTCACCCGCACGCTTGGCCAGCACCGCCGAATCGACGTCGCAGAAATGCGTGATCTCGACGTTCGGCACCTTGGTGAACGCGCCCATATGCGCCTGGCCGCGCCCGTTCACGCCGATCACCGCGACGCTGAGCCGGTCGTTCGCGCCCTTGATCCGCGCATAGCTGCGCGCACTCATCGCCATGCCGAGCCCAAGCCCCACCGTGGCACCCGCACCCTTGATCATCGTCCGACGGTCCATCGATCCATCCCCCTTCAGAGTTCGCGCAGCTTGATCGACCGGAACTCGACCCGGTCGCCGTGATCCTGAAGCAGGATCGGTCCTTGCTTGCCTTCGCCGAAACCCGGCACGCCGGCATATTTGCTCTGTGCCACCAGCGCCCGGAACGCCGGGGAGCCGCGGTCATACTCGACCATCTTGAAGCCGTTCAGCCAATGCTCGACATGCGTGCCCCGGACGACGATCACCGCGCGGTTCCAGGAGCCCGGCGGATTGATCCGCTTGCCCGGGCTGTCGGGATCGGACAGGTTTTTCGCGGTGATCAGGTCATACAGCGATCCGAGCGTCCGGTTGCCATCGCGTCCCATCTTGGCGTCGGGATGCCGCTCGTCGTCGAGCAACTGATATTCGAGCCCGATCGACTCGCCCTTTTTGAGCAGGCCCGCATCGACGAAATACTTGATCCCGCTATTGGCGCCGGGCGTCAGCTTGAAATCGATCGACAGTTCGAAATTGCGGTAGTCGCGGGTCGTCGCGATATCGCCGCCACCACCGCCACCCTCGACGCGCAACACACCGTCGGCCATCGACCAGCCCGTTGCCGGAAACTTCTGGCCTTTGACGCTACGCCAGCCGGCACCGGTCTTGCCGTCCCACAGCAGCTTCCAACCGGCGCGCTGCTCACCGGCGGACAAGCGATTGGTCAGCCACCCCTGCTCGGCAAGCGCCGTCGCAGGCATCGCGAACCGGGCCGGCGACTCCGTGATCATCCGCACGTTGCGGAACCGCACTTCAGGATGCCGTGCGGCCTCGGCATCGGGGATCGCATGGACCTGGAAGGCGATGAAGCCGCGTGCATCGACGTCGTCGACCACATCGGCGGCAGGCACGCCGTTGATCCACGTCCGCAGCCGCGTGCCGATCGCCTCGACACGGTAGTGGTTCCAGTCGCCCGAGCGGAAAGTCTGGCGTGCCGCCTCGTTACGACCCAGCGTATAGAGCCATTGCCGGCGCTGCTCGTCGTACAGCCCGGCACTCCAGCGGCGCGACGACGGGTCGATCTCGGCCTGATACCCATGCACCACGCCGTCACGATAATCCGGTCGGCTCTGACCGCGGATCATCATGCCCGAGTTGAGCGCCGGATCGGTCTTCGCATCGAATTCGATGATGAAGTCGCCATACTGCGCCTCGGATACGAGCCAGCTGTTGGTCTTGCCCGGCTCGGCGCGCCCGATCAGCTCGCCATTCTCGAAAGCATAGCTCGCCTTGCCGCCCGTCGCACGCCAGCCGGCCAACCCCTCGCGCGGGGTCACATCGCGCCACGGCGCCTTTGCCTGGTTAGCGGAGGATTGCTGCGTCGGTGCAGCTTGGGCCCCGGCATCGACTGATGCCTGCGCCATCAACGGCACGGCCGCCAAGGCCAGAATTGCGAGCGCTCGAGCCATTCGCCTCCCCTTTTCTCTTTTCTGCGAGCGCGGGTTGGGCAACCCTCTCCGGACAGGTCCGGTCGTCTCGCATCATGTACCGCCGACATGTCGCTGTCGTACGGCCTCTCCTGAACCACGTCTTAAATTGTGGTCGGGCCACATGCAACATGATTGTAAGGCATTTTTATCGGACCGCAGCGCGGTTTTCGGCTGCACTCGGCTCGCCGATGCTTTACGCAACGCGGTGTAGACGCGGCGTCGACGCTCGGCCGAGCCGCGCGCGCATTCGATGAGGACTGTAATGCAAGGCACTGAAGGCGGCGGCAAACTCTATCGCAAGATCGTGCAGGCGATCATCTCTGATATCGCCGACGGCGTGTATCAGGTCGGCGCGCGCCTGCCTGCCGAACGCGACCTGACCGAGCGGTTCCAGGTCAGCCGCCCGACCATCCGGGAGGCGATGATCGCACTCGAGATGAAGGGCATGGTCGAGGCCCGCAAGGGATCGGGCGTGTTCGTGCTCGCCTCCTCTTCGAACGACTCGGAAAAAGAGCTCGACATCGGCGCGTTCGAAATCACCGAGGCCCGCCGCATGCTCGAAGGCGAGGTCGCCGCCGTCGCCGCGACCGAGATAACCGAACAGCAGCTGGTCGAATTGCGCAGCCTTTTGGCGCAGATGGATCAGGACGATACGCTGGTGGCGGAGGACGCGGACCGTCGCTTTCACATCGCGATCGCAGAGGCCACGGGTAACGCCGTCATCATCTCCGCCGTCACCGACTTCTGGGACATGCGGTTTCGCTCGCCGCTTGCCCGCGAAGTGCTGGCGAAGGCAGGCAGCCTCGGCACCGAGAACCGCATGGCAGAACATGGCCGGATCCTGAGTGCGCTGGAGGCGCGATCGCCGATCGACGCACGCAATGCGATGCGCGATCATCTTGCACGGGTGATCGACCACTTGCTCGACGTCACCGAGACCGAGGCCGTCGAGCGCGCGCGCGCTGCCACCGACCAACGGCGCCGCGCCCTGGCCCGACGTTCGGTCTGATCTGACGATCGGTCGCGTCCGCAGCGGACCCTGCGTCTACGTTCTCCGTGAGCTTCGGCGCGGCAGGATCGAAGTCGGATCGAATTGGTCGAACAATCTCCCTGACCAAATGATTCAGTATTGTCATATCTAAATTGGACTGATACCTGACGAACTACGTCGACCATGGAAAACCATGGCGGCAAAATGTCGGGCAGCGTCAACTCAGCGCGCTCGGCCTATCGGGAGAGGGTCTTTGAGCCGTAAGAGCTTCGATAAGCGCAAACTGCTTATCTCGACGAGCATCGTCAGCCTATTTATCGCCGCGCCTGCCACGGCCCAGCAGACTGCGGGCAGCCAGGTGCCACAGCCTGCGGACAGTCAGACGAGCCCGCCAGATCCCGCTACCTCACCCCAGGTCGCACCGGAGGCCGAGAACGCAGATATCGTCGTGACCGGGTTTCGTGCGGCGTTGAACAACGCCCTGAACCAGAAGCGTAACGAGACCGCCGCGATCGACAGCATCGTCGCGGAGGATATCGGCAAGTTCCCGGATTCCAACCTCGCTGAATCGATGCAGCGCATTCCCGGCGTCGCGCTATCGCGCGGTGACGGCGGTGAAGGCCGCAACATCTCGGTCCGCGGTCTCGGCTCGCAGTTCACACGCGTCCGCATCAACGGCATGGAAGGCGTGTCGCAGGTCAGCGGCAGCGACATTCGCGGTGGCGTCGCGACAGGTCGTTCCTTCGACTTCGTGACCTTCCCGACCGAAATCTTCTCCGCGCTCTCGGTCCGCAAGACACTGTCGGCGGATGTCGAGGAAGGCTCGCTGGGCGCGACGGTCGATCTTCGCGCACCCAAGCCGTTCGACCAGAAAAAGGATTTCGTCCTCACCGGTACCGCGCGCGGCATCTATAACGACATCAGCAAAAAGGCCGATCCGCGGCTGTCCGCGCTCGTCTCCAAGAAGTTCGGCGATACGTTCGGCATCCTGGGCAGCGTCGCCTATTCCAAGCGCCATATCGACGAATATGCCTATTCGGCAGTCGATGTCGTGCCGACCACGGTTTACGGTCAGGCCCAGCCCGCGGGCACCGCGAACGCCGGCGTCATCTTCCCGTTCTGCACGCCCGTCGGCTACACCTATAACGGCGCCGCGACGAACAGCCCGGTCGGAGGCTATACCCAGCCCAACGGCACGGCGATCGGCGCCGACGCCAACAATTGCAGCACCGGCAATCCGCGCACCGGCACCGCGGCGGCCTATGACTATATCATGAGCCGTACCGGGGTGAACGGTCGTCCGGGCGGCGGTGTCTTCCTCCCGCGCTTGCCCCGCCCGGTGAAGAGCAGCCAAGACCAGGAACGTCTCGCCGGCACGCTGACGCTGCAATGGAAGCCCAGCGCCAACACCGACATCTCGCTCGACGGCCTGTATTCGCGGTTCAAGGTCGATCGGCTCGACACGTATTTCGATGCACGGTCGTTCGGTCGCGCGATCTCCAACAATGGCCAGCCGCTGACGTCGGTCCGCGAGATCGAGGTCGACGACAACGGGTCGCTGGTTCACGGCCTGTTCGACGGCGTCGACTTGCGGTCGGAGATGCAGCAGGAGAAGTTCACGTCGACCTATCGCCAGGTCAATCTGAACTTCGACCACCGCTTCTCGGATACCGTTCGGGTCTATGGCCTGGCCGGCGTCAACCAGTCGCGGCTCGACGTCGACCGCCTGCAAGTCGCGATCGATTCGAACGACACGCGCGATTTCTCGATCGATTTTCGCGACAATCCCGACATTCCGAAGATCGGCTACGGGATCGACACGACCAATCCCGCTCTGTTCCAATACGGCCCACCGCTCGCGAACGGCGACCAGCGCGGACAATTGTCGAACTTCATCCGCCGTAACACGATCACCAGCAAGACATTCGAACTCAACGGCGAGTGGGAGGCGGCGCCCGACTTCACGCTTCAGGTCGGCGGCCAGTATCGCACCAACAAATATACCGCGCGCGAGCGGCAGCTTGCCACCAATACGCCGCTCGATCTGCCGGCGGGCGTCACGCTCGCAAGTTTGACCACCGTGACGAAGGGCGTCGGCAGCAATCTCGACGGGTTGCTGCAGGATTTCGTCTCGATCGATCCGGAGAAGTTCCGCGATGCGGTCGGCCTCGACAATTATGTCTATTGCAGCCTCGAATGCGCAAAGGGCACGTTTGGCGGTGTCTACGAGAAATACGGCTCGGGCTACGCCATGGTGAAGTTCAACACTGCCAACTCCCTGCCCTTCGCGCTGCGCGGCGATGCCGGCGTCCGCTACGTCCATACCAGCCTGGACACCTATGGTCCGATCACCTCGGCGGCGCCCGCCGGGTCGCTCTATCCGTCGCGTTTCGTGATATCGGAGGTCAGCCGCAGCTATGACGACTGGCTGCCGTCGGCGAACCTCGCGCTGGACATCACGCCGGATCTGATCGCACGCGCGTCGGTGGCGCGTGTCATGTCGCGACCGGCGTACGGCCAGCTGATCCCCGCGGGCTCCGCGAACCTCGTGATCCAGACCGCATCCTTCAGCAATCCGTTCCTCGAACCGATCCGCGCCAATACGTTCGACGCGGCGCTCGAATGGTATTTCGCCAAGGGCTCGCTGATCTCGGTCGCGTATTTCTACAAGAATATCGAAAGCTATATCCAGACGACCAGCCAGGCGGTCGCGTTCCAGGACATCGGCCTGCCGCTGACCCTGCTCAACGGTACGCAGCTGCGCCCGACCGATGTGTTCACGGTCCAGCGCAGCAACAACACCGAGGGCGGGCCGTTGCGCGGGTTCGAGGTAAACGTCCAGCTGCCCTTCACCTTCCTGCCCGGCGTGCTGCGCAATTTCGGCGCGCTCGGCAACTTCACGCGGGTTCGTTCGAACATCAATTACGTCATATCGCCGACGCTTTCCCGGACGGCGCCGCTGGTCGGGCTGTCACCGGAAACCGCAAGCGGGACGCTCTATTACGAAGACGACAAGTTCAGCATCCGCTCGACGGTCAACTACCGCTCGGCGTTCCTGACGGCGGTTCCCAGCGGCTCGGTCGATGCGGATTCGACGTCGAACGCGAGTTCGATCTTCGTCGACGCATCGGCCTCGTACAATTTGAACGAACATATCAAGCTGATCGCCGAGGTCTCCAACATCACAAACGAGACCAACCGCCTGACCGTCGACACGACACGCCAGGACCCCCTCTACACCTCCTATTTCGGCCGCACCTATGCCTTGGCGGTCAATTTCCAGTTCTGAATTCTTCCTTCCCCCCATCGACATCGGCGCTCCCCATTGCCGATGTCGACCAACCTAAGGGTGCGCCGCAAATTATCCCCGGCGCACCCATTTTTCTGTCCGAGCTAGACCCGGCGGAGGTATGCGAACCCGGAGAAGTCATCGTGAAACGCTCGCCTTCACTAGTCGACCTCCGCTCTACAAAATGGCCTGACCACTTTATTCCATCTGGCCTATTAGATTTGTAATCGCTAAACAGGCATGAACTGCAGCGAGGCCAGAAGGTCCGCGCAATCGAGGGAGGAAGCTGGGTGCCAATGATCGAGACGATGCGCTGGTTCGGCCCCTCCGATCCGGTAACGTTGCGCGATATTCGCCAGGCCGGCGCGACCGGCATTGTGACCGCGCTGCACGAGATCGCAAATGGCGCCGTCTGGCCACAGGACGCGATAGCGACACGCCGAGCCGAAATCGAAGCGGCCGGGCTCGTCTGGTCGGTGGTCGAAAGCCTGCCGGTGCACGAAGCGATCAAGACATGCGGCGCCGACCGGGACGTGCTGATCGACAATTACCGGCAGAGCCTGATCAACCTGGCCGCGTGCGGAATCCGCACGGTCACCTATAACTTCATGCCGGTTATCGACTGGACGCGCACCGACCTGGCCTGGACGATGCCCGACGGCGCGCGTGCGCTTCGCTTCGAACTGGAGGCCGCCGCGGTCTTCGATATCCACATTCTGCGGCGTGCGGGGGCCGAGCGCGATTACTCCCCAGCGCTTGTCGAAAGCGCCGCGCGCCGGTTCGCAGCCATGGATACAGACTCGCGCCGCCTGCTCGAGAAGACCATCATCGCAGGACTGCCCGGCAGCGAAGAGACCTTTACCGCCGATCGGTTCCGGGATGCCCTGGCCCAGTATGACGCGATTGATGCTGAGGGACTTCGCGCCAATCACATCGCGTTCCTGGAGGCGGTCTGCCCGCTGGCCGACGAACTCGACATGCGGCTGGTGGTGCATCCCGACGACCCGCCCTTCGCCTTGTTCGGCCTGCCCCGCGTGGTCAGTACCGAGGCCGATGTCACGACGCTTTTCGCGCGGGTGCCCAACCGCTCTAACGGTCTGTGTTTCTGCGCCGGCTCGTTCGGCGCCCGTGCGGACAACGACCTTCCCGGCATGATCGAGCGGCTGGGCGACCGGATCGGCTTTCTCCACCTGAGATCGGTCCAGCGCGAGCCCGATGGTGCCTTCCACGAGGCCGCGCATCTCGCCGGTGATGCGGATATGGTTGCGCTGGTCGCCGCGATTCATGCCTTGCAGACACGCGAGGGTCGTTCGATCCCGATGCGCCCCGATCATGGCCACCAGATGCTGGACGATCTCTCGAAACACACGCTGCCCGGCTATTCGCTGCTCGGGCGGATGCGCGGTCTTGCCGAACTGCGCGGTCTCGAGCGCGGGATCGCACATATGGCCGCGCACGCTTGAGCCGCCCGCTTCGCCTCTCGCCCGACCGATTGTTCTCCAGCGATCCGGACCAGCGGTCGATCGCGCGCGCGCTGTATGCCGAGATCGCCACGCTGCCGATCGTCTCGCCGCATGGCCATACCGATCCGCGCTGGTTCGCGACCAACGAACCATGGCGCGACGCGACCAGCCTGTTGCTGGCGCCCGACCATTATCTGTTCCGGATGCTCTACAGCCAGGGCATCGCGCTCGATCGGCTCGGGGTACCGTCACGGCAGGGTGTACCCGACACCGACCCGCGCGAGGCTTGGCGCACGCTCGCCAGTCATTACCATCTGTTCCGCGGCACGCCCTCACAGGCGTGGCTGGATTACGTCTTCGCCGAGGTGCTTGGGTTCGAGGTGGCGCTGGATGCCTCGACGAGCGACCTGTATTTCGACGGCATTGCCGAACGACTTGCGACCGACGCGTTTTGCCCGCGTGCGCTGTTCGAGCGGTTCGGGATCGAATTCCTCGCGACCACCGAGGGCGCAGACGATCCGCTCGACGCACACCGTGCGATCCGCGACTCCGGCTGGACGGGCCGCGTCGTGACGACCTACCGTCCCGACGGCGTCATCGACGTCGAGCACGAAGCGTTCCGGCCGACGATGGAGCGGTTCGCCGCGTTGACCGGCGAGGATGTCTGGACCTGGCCCGGCTATCTCGCCGCACACCGCAAGCGCCGCGCTGACTTTAGTGCCGCAGGGGCGACCGCGACCGATCACGGCCACCCGACCGCACAGACCGCGAACCTCGATCCGGGCGCCGCTGCGGCGTTGTTCGCCCGCGTCGTCGGTCCGGATCCGACGCCGGCCGATGCAGAACTGTTCCGCGCGCAGATGCTGACCGAGATGGCGCGCATGTCGATCGAGGACGGCATGGTCATGCAGATCCATCCGGGCAGCGTCCGCAATCACAACGCACGCCTGTTCGCCAGCCACGGACGCGACCGCGGCGCCGACATCCCCGCGCGCGCCGATTTCGTGAACGGCCTGCGCCCGATGCTCGACGAGGTCGGCAACGATCCGAACCTGACCATCATCCTCTTCACGCTCGATGAATCGACCTATGCGCGCGAACTGGCGCCTCTCGCCGGCCATTATCCTTGCCTGCGTCTCGGCCCTGCGTGGTGGTTTCATGATTCCCCCGAAGGCATGCGTCGCTTCCGCGAGATGACGACCGAGACGGCAGGCTTCTACAATACGGTCGGGTTCAACGACGACACACGGGCCTTCCTGTCGATCCCTGCGCGCCACGACGTCGCGCGCCGCGTCGATTGCGCGTTTCTCGCGCGTCTCGTCGCCGAGCACCGGCTCGCGGATTGGGAGGCGGCCGACCTCGCGCACGAGCTGACCGTCGGACTTGCGCGCCGGGCCTACCGCCTGTGAGGCTGTCCGCCGCCACGATCGACCGGCTGCCGACGAATGTCGCGCGGCCGGACTATGACCGGATGGGCCAGCGTATCGGCATCGTCCATCTCGGCATCGGCGCCTTCATGCGCGCGCATCAGGCGATGTTTACCGACCGCGCCATGGCCGCAGGCGACCGGGATTGGAGCATCGTCGGCGCATCGCTGCGATCGCCGGCCGTCCGCGACATGCTGGTTCCGCAGGACGGCCTGTTCACGGTGACCGAGAACGACGCGGGCGGCACGCGAACGCGGCTGATCGGGTCGGTCCGCGACGTGGTAGCCGCATCGGGCGCGAACGATGATCTCCACCGCGCGCTCGTATCGCCAGACACGGCGATCGTGACCATGACCGTGACCGAGAAAGGCTATCATCGTCGTGCCGACGGATCGCTCGACCTTGCCGCCGTGGAGCGGGCGGGCGGCACGCTCTACCACCACCTCGCGCGCGCATTCGCCGGTCGCCGTGATGCCGGTATCGGTGGAATGACGTTGTTGTCGTGCGACAACCTCGCAGACAATGGCGGCATGCTCGCGAGCGCGCTCGGCGCTTGGCTCGATCACGTCGATCCCTCGCTCGGCAGCTGGTTCGCAGGCGAGTGCACCTGCCCGTCGACGATGGTCGACCGCATCGTGCCCGCCGTCACGCCCGCCGATCTCGACGCGGTCGAGGCGACGCTAGGCCTCCGCGACGAGGCCGCGATCCTGACCGAGCCCTTTGCCCAATGGGTGATCGAAGACGATTTCGCGGGCCGCCGTCCACGCTGGGACGCGGTCGGCGCACAGATCGTCGCCGACGTCGGGCCGTATGAGACGGCCAAACTGTGGATGCTCAACGGCGCGCATTCCGCGCTCGCCTATCTGGGACTGCAAGCCGGCCTGCATTACGTCCACGAAGCGATAGGCGATCCCGCGATCGGTCCAAGCGTGGAGCGACTGATGCGCGATGAGGCGGCGGCAAGCCTCGATCCTGCGCCGGGGCAAGACCTTACCGCTTATGCCGACGCGTTGCTGGCCCGCTTCGCCAATCCAACGCTGCGCCATGCCCTGCGCCAGATCGCCAGCGACGGATCGCAGAAGATCCCGCAGCGCTGGCTCGCCTCGCTCGAAGCCAATCGCGAGCGCGGACGGACCTGTCCGGAAACGCTGTCGGCGCTGGCCGCGTGGATGCTGCACGTCCGTGGCGATGGCAGCCCGGTCGACGATCCGCGTGCAGCAGAGCTGGCGGCGGCGTGGGATTCGGCAGGTCGCGACGGCATCGTCGACGCAGTGGTCGGCGAGCGCGGTCTGCTGGCCGGCATCTGGCGTCCGCGCGTGCAGGACCGCGCGATACTGGCCGAGACACTGGCAGCATTCGACAGACGATAAAAGCGGACAAACCGCGAGGGGAGAGCGAGCGTGGACGGTTCAATACAGGCGACGAATCCCGGCCCGCAAAAGGCCGGCGGCAACGTCCGCTGGGTCATCTGCGCGTTGCTGTTCTTCGCGACGACGATCAATTACATCGACCGCCAGGTTATCGGCATCCTCAAGCCCACACTGCAGGGCGAACTCGGCTGGTCCGAGGTCGACTATGGCATGATCGTCTTCTGGTTCCAGGCTGCCTACGCGATCGGCCTGCTTGCCTGTGGGCCGATCATCGACAAGGTCGGGTCGAAGATTGGCTATGCCGCAGCGATCACGGTGTGGAGCCTCGCCGCGCTGGTCCACGCCTTCGTCCGCAGCCCCGGCGGTTTCTCGGTCGCGCGCTTCGCGCTGGGGCTCGGCGAGGCCGCGAACTTCCCGGCGGCGATCAAGTCGGTCGCCGAATGGTTTCCGAAGAAGGAACGCGCGCTCGCGGCCGGCATCCTGAACGCCGGCGCCAATGTCGGCGCGATCGCCACGCCGATCGTCGTGCCGATCATCACGCTCGCCTATGGCTGGCGCGCGGCGTTCATCGTGACGGGGATGCTCGGGTTCGTCTGGCTTGCGGCGTGGCTGATCTTCTACCGCGCGCCCGAGCACCATCCGCGGGTCTCGGCACAGGAGCTTGCCTATATCCGTGCCGATCAGGACAACGACGCGGGCACTGCACCGATCCCGTGGCGTCGCCTGTTCCGCTATCGCGGCACCTGGGCCTTCGTTACGGCGAAGTTCCTGACCGATCCGGTCTGGTACCTCTTCCTGTTCTGGCTGCCGGATTTCTTTGCCAAGCGCCACGGCCTCGACCTCAAAACCTTCGGCCCGCCACTGATCGCGGTCTATTTGCTGGCGGACGTCGGCAGCATCGGCGGCGGCTGGTTGTCGTCGGCGTTGATCAAGCGCGGATACAGCGTCAACGCCGGCCGCAAGTTGGCGCTGCTGGCCTCTGCCATACTGGTACTGCCGATCATGCTGGCCAGCACCGTCTCCAGCCTGTTTGCCGCAGTTGCGATCATCGGCGTTGCCGCAGCCGCGCACCAGGGGTGGTCGTCGAACCTGTACACGATGGTCTCCGATACCTTTCCGAAGAGCTCGGTCGCCTCCGTCATGGGCATCGGCGGTGCCGCGGGGGCGGTCGGCGGGATGATCATGGCACGCTATGTCGGGCACGTGCTCGAAACGGTCGGCAGCTACGTCCCGGTATTCATCTGGGCCGGCATCGCGTATTTCATCGCCCTCGCCATCGTCCATCTTCTGCTGCCGAACCTGGAAGAGGCGAAACCGAACTGACGTCGTGCAGGGGGCGTCATTCCGATGATCGGACCGATTATCGCAGGCGTGCCGGCTGTACGTTGGCCTTCACGGTCTCACCCGCAACGCAGCGGGCACCCTGTTCGGCTTCCTCGGCGTGCTGCTCGCCGCCCCGCTGACCGTCGTCATCTATGTGTGTGCGCTGCTCGGCGAGAACATCAAGGTTGCGGGTAACGCGTGATCGGTCGTGTTTAACCCGCTGTGGGCGAGGGCGGGAACCACCACCATCGCTCCCAAGGTCAGTACTAAAACCTGCGCGACGCTAACGCGGCTCCAGGATCCGATCGCCCGGCTACCGGGCTTCGCCGGTATCGCCGACATTGCCCTCGTCCGAACTTCCGCCCGCTGCCATACCACCGCCGCTGCCGCCGCCACCGCCTCGACTACCGCCACCACCCGATTGTTTGTCACGCGCCCCCTGGCCGCGCGTGCCTGCACCGGAAGGTCGCGTCGGTCCCTGCGCCGGAAGCACGAGGTCCTGGGGAATGGGCTGCAGATCCAAGGCCTCGCGCACGAAGTTCCGGAGCGAGATCACAAGATCGTGCGTCGGCACCGGGCGCCCGGCGACCAGTTCGTCGGCTGCGCTTGCGGCGAGCCGCACCTGCTCGTCCGTACCCAGCAGGATGATATCGGAGAGCGCTGCTTCCACCGCGTCCCGGATCCGCCGACCACGCTCCGACCCGGCCGCAGCCTCCAGATCAAGGCTTGCATCGGGGGCCGATACGGGGTCGCTGCCGCGCTTCCGGAGATCGCGCAGATGTGCAGGGTCGACGGTGAGGTTCCCGGTGAACGATCCCCCCAACGTCTTGTAGGCCGCGATCAGGGTGCGCAGGCGTTCGTTGATCTGCCGGTTCATCCGCTCGCGACGCTGCTGGATCGTCATCATCGTCAGTAGCCGGATGCCGACACCCATCAGCGTCACCAGCGCGAGCCCGAACAGCGTTGCCAGGACGCTCTGCCAGGAACTGAAATCGATGTTCCGCATGCCCATTCCTTCATTCTCCTTAGGGACGACGCGGTAAGCCGGCTTCAGCGCGCCCGACGCCCCGGATGTTGCTCCGGTCAACGGTTATGCCGCTGACAACGCACGGCTGACGCTTGGAGTAGGTGCCTGCATTGCCGTCCGCCGATCCGGCCTGACCGTCGTAGTTCGCATCCATTGACCCCGATCGGCGGGCAGAACGGCTAATGAAATCGCCGCGCTATTGGCGTCAGCGCCGAGGGACAACCTCGACGATGATGTCGCCCGCTTCCAGACGGGCGGCCTCGGGTTCCCAGAAGCAAAAGTTCTGATGCCCACGATAGATGCGATGACCGAGCCCGGTGGTGATGTCGGCAAGCGACTTGCCCACTTCCTCCGCGGAGACTTCCCGTTCGCGCAGGACGACACGCCCGCCGGATGCAGCGAGATCGGCCATGTATTCGGCGGTATGGGCACCGTGCGTGGATCCGGCGAGCAGCAGACCCGCAAAACTGGCCGGGTTGATGACCACGTCCGCCCCTGCCTGGCGGGCGATCGCTTCATTGTCCTCCGATCGGATCACCACGCTGATCGGGAGATCGGGCGCGATCCGGCGCGCCGTCAGCACGATGAGGATCGAGGTATCGTCGCGACCGGCAGAGACGATGAGCGCGCGGGCCTGGGAGAGACGAGCCGCCTCCAGCGCCGCGTTGCGCGTGGCGTTCCCCTCCATCACTGTCGTGCCGCAACTCTCCGCCGTGCGTAACGCCGCGGCGCGCTCGTCGACGACCACGATCGTGCCCGGATCGGCACCGCGACGGATGAGTTCACTTACGGCCTCAGAGCCGCTCGTGCCGAAACCCGCGACCACGACATGGCCTTCGAGGTGCCGCTGGATCACCGACATACGCCATTTCTCCCACACGCCCTTGAGCAGAAAATCATACGCGGTACCTAGAAAGATGAGCCATACGAAGAGCCGTATCGGCGTCACGACGAAGGTGTCGAACATCCGCGCCTGTTGGGTCACAGGCACGATGTCGCCGTAGCCGACGGTCGTCACGGTAATCATCGTGAAATACAGGATGTCGGCGAACGTCACGGGCTCGCCCGAATTCTGCCGCAGGCCCTCGCGATCGAACCAATGGACCGCGAGCGCGATGCCGATCAGGGCCAGCGCGACCAACGCCCGCCAGGACAAGGCCAGCCACGCCGGGGTTCGGCTCTGACGGCGCAGGCGATAGTGCACCGTGTCTGCATCGTCGGTGTGCATGCCATCTCTTGCATCGCCGCAAAGCAGCTGTGAAGCTACGATCCGTCCAGGATCGGTGCAAGGCGCCGGCATATGGCGGGGTCATCCAGCTAGAGTAGGTGGGGCGGCGCCTTAGCGAAAAGCCAAGCTGACACGCCGGCGAGGCCGGTTTGCGGTCGCAGACTGAGCGCTCCTCCCGTTGCGCGCGAAATGCCTCCGAGCCGCTCGGCCGACCGGCGATAAGCGGTTCGTCGTGCGAGGCTGTAGAGCGAGCGCAAACCGACCCGAACCGGTCTGGACGCCGGATTGCCCACGTTCCACGACGGTCGCCTACCGGGGGCCCGGAGATAGTAAGCGTGTTGAAAACGATGTTGAACATGCCCGCCAAGCTGATGCGGGAAGCGAACGGGGATGACGACGCGGCGCAAGAGCATGAACCGGTCGCGTCGGGATCGCTCGTGCAGATGGTAGAGGCATTCACCGCGCTCGATCCTGCCGAGGTCGAAGGGCTGGTCATCAAATGCGCGGGTCGCGACCGGCCAATCACGTCGGCGGAGGTCCGCGACCTGCGACTGACCGCTGCGGCGGTTTAGGGTACCGGCCGGAGCGTTGGCGAGGATCCCGAGTCAGCCAGCGCGGTCACGCTGATCGAGCGAACGACGCGTTCAAGACCTAAGCTTGCACGTCAATCAAGCGCGGTCCGTTAGACGACGGTGTCTACGCGCCCCGTAG
>NZ_JACONT010000030.1 GCF_014358075.1 Sphingomonas albertensis
GCCCGCTTGTGCCGCAACCGTCCGCCGATACGGAAGCCGACCCACCCCCAGCCCCTCCCTTTCAGGGAGGGGGGAAGAAGGAGCGCCTTCCTCGGAGCAAAGGACGAAGGGTGACGCCATGGCCAGAAACAGAAACGCCGGCCCCTTCGTGCGAAGGAACCGGCGTAAATCTGGTGGGCGCGACAGGGATTGAACCTGTGACCCCACCCGTGTGAAGGGTGTGCTCTACCGCTGAGCTACGCGCCCGAAACTCGTTCGGAAGCGGGCCTTTAGGCAGGGCGCGCCTGCCTGTCCAGCCCTTAAGTGGCTAGCCTTTCGATCCTCCCCCGCCAGGGGGAGGTGGCTGGCGCTTGCAAGTCGAAGGGGGCGGTAAGTGATCACGTAGGTTCCGTGTCCTCCCCCTCCGACGCCTTCGGTGCCACCTCCCCCTGCCGGGGAGGATTGAGGGCTTGTTAGTTGACTGCGTCCTTCAGGCCCTTGCCGGCTTTGAACTTGGGTTGGGTCGAGGCCTTGATCGTCATCGGCTCGCCGGTGCGGGGATTGCGGCCGGTCGACGCCTTGCGCTTCGAGATCGAGAACGTGCCGAAACCGACCAGGCGAACTTCGTCGCCCTTCTTCAACGATGCCTCGATCGCGTCGAACACCGCCTCGACCGCCTTGGTTGCGTCGGCCTTTACGAGCCCAGACGTATCCGCAACCGTAGCGATCAGCTCCTGCTTGTTCATATAGTCCCCCGGAAAAACTCGAATCGCCTGCGATGGACTCGCAGCCGCACTCAGCGCGCAATAATGCGGCGGCTCCGTCTGCTGTCAAACGAAACCGCCGCGTTATCGCTTACGATCCAAACATGGATCAGTGGTGAAGGCCACCCCCGACCGGCGCAATCGGTGCCGGTGGCAGGGCCGCCAGCTCGTCGGCATCGGTCCACTCGATCGCTTCGAGCGGCTCGGTGAGCGCCAGACGGAGCACCTCGTCGACATGCTTGACGGGGATGATCTTCAGCCCCGCCTTGATGTTCGCCGGAATCTCCACGAGGTCCTTCTCGTTCTCGGCCGGGATCAGCACCGTCTCGATCCCGCCCCGCAGCGCCGCGAGCAGCTTCTCCTTGAGGCCACCGATCGGCAGCACGCGGCCGCGTAGCGTCACCTCGCCGGTCATCGCCACCTCGCGCCGGATCGGGACGCCGGTCAGCGTCGAGACGATCGACGTGACCATGCCGATACCCGCCGACGGACCGTCCTTCGGCACGGCACCCTCGGGCAGATGGATGTGAATATCCTTCCGCGCGAACAGGCTCGGCTTGATCCCGTAGCTCGGCGCGCGCGCCTTGACGAAGCTGAACGCGGTCTCGATCGACTCCTTCATCACGTCGCCGAGTTTGCCGGTGAGCTTGGCCTGCCCCTTGCCCGCAACCGTCACGCTCTCGATCGTCAGAAGCTCGCCGCCGACTTCGGTCCAGGCGAGCCCGGTGACCGCACCGATCTGGTTCTCGGTCTCGCCGAGCCCGTGGCGGTACTTCTGCACACCGGCATACTCGCCGATGTTCTCGGGCGTGATCGTGACGCTGGTCGTCTTGTTCTCGAGAATCTGGCGCAGCGCCTTGCGGCACAGCTTGGCGATCTCGCGCTCCAGCGTACGCACGCCGGCCTCTCGCGTGTATTGCTGGATGAGCGTACGAAGCCCCTCCTGCGTCAGCGTGAACTCACCCGGCTTCAGGCCGTGCGCCTCGATCTGCTTCTCGACCAGATGGCGCTCGGCGATCTCGACCTTCTCGTCCTCGGTATAGCCCTCCAGACGGATGATCTCCATGCGGTCGAGCAGCGCCTGCGGCAGGTTGAGCGAGTTGGCCGTGCAGACGAACATTACGTCCGACAGGTCGATATCGACCTCCAGATAATGATCCTGGAACTTGCCGTTCTGCTCCGGATCGAGCACCTCGAGCAGCGCCGATGCCGGATCGCCGCGGAAATCCTGGCCGAGCTTGTCGATCTCGTCGAGCAGGAACAGCGGGTTCGACGTGCCGGCCTTTTTGAGGTTCGTCACGATCTTGCCCGGCAGCGAGCCGATATAGGTACGACGATGCCCGCGGATCTCGGCTTCGTCGCGCACGCCGCCGAGCGACTGGCGGATGAACTCGCGCCCGGTCGCCTTGGCAATCGACTTGCCGAGCGAGGTCTTGCCGACACCCGGAGGGCCGACGAGGCACAGGATCGGCCCCTTGAGCTTGTTGGTGCGCGCCTGCACGGCAAGATACTCGACGATCCGGTCCTTGACCTTCTCGAGCGCGTAATGATCCTCGTCCAGCGTCACCTGCGCGGCGGCGATATCCTTCTTGATCTTCGACTTCTTGCCCCAGGGGAGCCCGAGCAGCACGTCGAGATAATTGCGCACCACGGTTGCCTCGGCGCTCATCGGCGCCATCGTCTTGAGCTTCTTGAGCTCCGACGTCGCCTTGCCGCGCGCCTCCTTGCTCATCTTGAGCGTCGCGATCTTCTGCGTCAGCTCGGCGATCTCGTCGCCTTCGCCCTCGCCGTCCTCGTTGCCGAGTTCGCGCTGGATCGCCTTCAACTGCTCATTCAGATAGTATTCGCGCTGCGTCTTCTCCATCTGGCGCTTGACGCGGCTCTTGATCTTCTTCTCGACCTGCAGGACGCCCAACTCGCCTTCCATCGCGACCATCGCCATTTCTAGGCGCTTCACAGGGTCGGTCTGCATCAGCAGGGCCTGCTTCTCGGCCACCTTAATCTGCACGTTGGCGATTACCGCATCAGACAGTTTTGCCGCCTCAACGATCTCAGACAACTGAACCGACGTCTCGGACGACAGCTTACGATTGAGCTTGGCGTAGTTTTCGAACTGATCGACGACCGAGCGCATCAATGCGGTGACCTCGGGGCCCTCGACTTCGGCATCGGCGACCGTCTCAACCGTTGCGGTCAGGAACTCGCCCGACTCGTCCAGCGTCTCCAGCGTTGCGCGCTGCTTGCCCTCGACGAGCACGCGGACGGTTCCGTCCGGGAGCTTCAGCAACTGCAAGACGGTCGCGGTGACGCCCATCGAATACAGGTCGTCGCGCGACGGATCGTCTTCGGCGGGATCCACCTGCGCTACGAGATAAATCTCCTTGTCCGCCGCCATCGCCGCCTCGAGCGCGGCAACGGACTTATCGCGGCCGACGAACAGCGGCACGATCATGTGCGGGAACACGACGATGTCGCGAAGGGGAAGGACGGGGTACTGGGTCATGAACGCTCCGGTGGGTGCCTGCATGGGGGCATAATCTGTAGCTTATATGGTGAGGATGAAGCGTCCATCAATTGGTTGGCGGTTGTTACGGGTTTTCGCACGGCACCCCAGCCCAACCGCTCTCCTGCGAACGCAGGAGTCCAGGGTAGCAAGCTGCGGTAATTGTGATCCTGGGCTCCTGCATTCGCAGGAGAACCGAAGAGGCCGGATCGCACTTGTATGCGGGCCTCCCAGGCGCGAGAACGCGGTATGATCTCCCGTCTCCTCCTCGCCGCCAGCGCCACCGCGCTTCTCGCCGCTGCACCGCTCCCGAAGAAGGGCGAACCGGCGATCACCGCGCAGACGCAGCGGTCCGGCGGAGTGCTTACGCCCGAGCAGACCGCGCTCCGGTTCGACAGCGCCGACCTCGCGTTCGAAGTGCTGCCCGAGACGGAGAGCCTGAACGGCGTGGCGACTTTGGTCTTCACCGCGAAGGCCCCCCTCGCCCGCCTGCCGATCGACCTCGACCGCAATCTGCCGGTCAGCGCGATAGGGATCGACGGCGTACCGCTCGCGCCCTCGGCGTGGAGCAATCTCGAGGGGCGGTTGACGATCACGCTGCCCAAGCCGGTCGCGGCGGGCGGCAAGGTCACCGCGGAGATCACCTATGGTGGCACGCCGCACGTCGCGGTGAAGGCGCCGTGGGACGACGGCATGGTCTGGTCGAAGACGCCCGACGGCCGCACCTGGTTCGCGACGACCGCGGAGGGCTATGGCTGCGACCTGTTCTGGCCGTGCCTCGATTTCCCGACCGGCGAGCCCGCGCTGGTGACGCTGCACATCACCGTGCCGAAGGGGCTGAAGGCGCCCTCCAACGGCGTGCTGCTCGGTGTCGATACGCTGGCGGACGGCCGGACGACGTGGAACTGGCGTGCCAAACATCCCAACACCTACGGGATCGCGCTGAACGTCGGGCCGTATGAGGAGATCAGCGGCGCGTACAAGAGCCGCTTCGGCAACAGCATCCCGATGTATTACTGGTATCTGCCGGGCGAGAAGGCGCAGGCGGAAAAGCTGTTCGCCGAATTCGCGCCGACGCTCGATTTCTTCGAGAGCATGATCGGCCCCTACCCGTTCGGCGACGAGAAGCTCGGCGTGGTCGAGACGCCGCACAAGGGCATGGAGCACCAGACGATCAACGCGTACGGCAACGAATACGCGAAGGCGCCCGAGGGGTTCGACTGGCTGTTCCAGCACGAGTTCGCGCATGAGTGGTTCGGCAACCAGCTGACCGCCGCCAACTGGGACGATTACTGGCTGCACGAGGGCTATGGCACGTACATGCAGCCGCTCTACGGCCAGTGGCGCGAGGGGCGCGCGCGCTATGCGGCGATGATGCAGGGCGAACGCACCTCGATCATGAACCTCAAGCCGATCACGCAGCAGCGCGTCACCACCGAGGAGGAGGTGTACGAACTCGACGAGGGCGGCGCAGGGCAGGACATCTACTATAAGGGCTCGTGGATGCTCCACACGCTGCGGGCGCTGATCGGCGACAAGGCGTTCTTCGACGTCACGCGGCTGGCGGTATATGGACGCGCGGATCCGAAGCCGGGCAATTTCGCGCCTCGGTTCGGGTCGACGAAGGAATATGAGGCGCTCGTCCGGAAAGTGACGGGGAAGGACTATGCGTGGTTCTTCGACGTGTATCTCCGGCAGGCGGCGCTGCCCGAGCTAGTGGAGACGCGGACGGGAAATACGCTGGGTTTGGCTTGGAAAGTGCCGGGCAACGGCCCGTTCCCACTGCCGGTGCAGGTGCAGATCGATGGGAAGACGCGGACTTTGCCGATGACTGGCGGGAATGCGAGCTTGTCGGTCCCGGCGGGCGCGCATGTCGTGATCGATCCGGATGCGCTGGTCCTGCGTCGGAGTGTCGCACTGGAAGACGTCGCCGCCTGGAAGGCCGCGCAAGCTGCGAAGGCCAAGCCCCAGTGACCTCTCCACCGTTCCCTCGCGAAAGCGAGGCCCCAGGAATCACAGATGTCGCCCTACGTGACCCTGGGCTCCTGCGTTCGCAGGAGTACGGACCTTGGGGGTCGCGCGCGGCGGAGATGGCGGCGATCTTCATGGTCGGCGACGGGTTGATGGGGCTCCTCCAACCCCGCCGCCACGTCGATCTCTGGAAGGACGATGCGCTCGGGACCGAGAAACTTGTGAAGCCCTTCGTCGACCGGCCCGGCCGCCGTCGCCTCTACGCCGTCGTGCAGATCCCCGCCGGTCTCGCCTTGGCTGCACGCCAAAAGCGATGACCCTGCCGCAGTGGCCCCTGCTGGCACTGGCGCTCGCAGGCTGCGGTCCGAGCCCCGACGCCGGCACGACCAGCCAGATCGCCAACGGCGAACGCGTCTTTCGTCGCTGCACCGCCTGCCACACGATCGGGCAATACGCGGGCGATACCGACGGTCCGAACCTCTACGCGGTCATGGGCAATCCGATCGGTGAGCGACGCCCCCGCTTCTCCTACACCGCCGGGCTGAAAGCACTCGGCGGCAACTGGGACGCCAAGCGCATGGATGCCTGGCTCACCAACCCGCGCAAGATGGTGCCCGGCACGACGATGGCGTTCGCGGGCCTCCCCGATCCAAAGGACCGCGCCGACGTCATCGCCTACCTGTCTACGCAAGGTCCCTGAGCTTAAGGCACCACCGTCGTGAACAGATAGGCGGCGAAAATCACGAGGTGGACGACGCCCTGCAACACCGTCGTCCGCCCGGTGCCGAGTGACAGCGTCGCGACGAACAGCGACAGCGCCAACAGCGTCATGCTCTTCGCGTCGATGCCAAGCGCGAGTGGCAGGTCGAGCACCAGCGACACGATCGCGACGCTCGGGATCGTCAGACCGATCGTCGCCAGCGCGGAGCCGAGCGCGAGGTTGAGGCTGGTCTGCAACCGGTTGCGCCGCGCCGACTTGTACGCGGCCAGGCTCTCGGGTGCGAGCACCAGCGCGGCGATCACCACGCCGACCACGGTCAGCGGCAGGCCGGCACCGAGCACCGCGGCCTCGATCGTTGGCGACAGCGTTTTCGCAAGCAGCACCACCGACACCAACGCCACCAGCAGCGCGGCGAAGGCGATGCCCGTCGCGCGACCCGATGGCGGCGCGGCGTGATCGTCCTTGTCGTCGGTCGACGGCAGAAAATAATCGCGGTGGCGTACCGTCTGCACCAGCACGAAGGTGCCGTAGAGGATCAGCGATACGACTGCGACGAAGATCAACTGCGACGACGCGTAGGTCGGGCCCTGTGTCGACGACGTATAGTTCGGCAGGATCAGCGACAGCGCCGCCATCGCCGCGAGCACGCCGAGCGCCGCGGTCATGCCCTTCAGCGTGAAGCGCTGCTCATGATGCCGCACCGCCCCCGCGAGCAGGCAGATGCCGATGATGAAGTTGAGGATGATCATGATCGCCGCGAACACCGTGTCGCGCGCGAGCGTGGTAGCGTCGCTGGCGTTGGAGAGCATCAGCGAGACGATCAGCGAAACCTCGATCACGGTGACCGCGATCGCGAGGACGAGCGTCCCGAATGGCTCACCGACCTTGTGCGCGATCACTTCGGCGTGGTGGACCGCGGCTAGCACGCTACCGATCAGCACGATCACGGCGGCGGCGGTGCCGAGCGTGCCCATCTTGGCAAGGCCGACAAGGACGGCGAGTAGCCCCAGGCCCGGCGCGATCAGCGTCCAGATCGGCAGTGCCAGCCGGTCCGGCATCGTCTCCACAACGTGTTCGTTCGGTCGGTCGGCCACTTCGATCGTCATGCATGCTCCCTCGTTCCACTTGGATAACGAATGCGCGAGGGCCGATAAGGGTCCGAGTCGGGGCGATTGCGGGGCGGTCAGGATCGGGTAGGTTGCACCGATGCTGGCTTCCGATCTCCGCGAAACGCTCGTCATGACCGTCGATGCGATGCGGGATGCTCGAGACCCGTGGTGGATCATTTCCAGCGCGGCGGTGGCGCTTCACGGGGTGGTACCGATCGAGGTCGGCGATGTCGATGTGCTCATGAGCGTGGCAGATGCCCAGCGGGCGATGGACCAGCTCGGGGTCGTGCCCATCGAGGATGGCGCGAGCGCGCTCTTCCGGTCGACGCTGTTCGCGCGGTGGGAGATGCCGCCTTTGGTCGTCGAGATCATGGCGGGGTTTCATGTTGCGAAAGGCGCAGAGTGGACGGAGGTGCTGCCTCGGACGCGCGTATCTCTCCCGTTGGACGGACGCGTCGCTTACGTGCCTGACCGGGCGGAATTAGCCGAGATGCTCAGGCTGTTCGGACGTCCAAAGGACTTGGAGCGGGCTCGGCTTTTGACCTGAGGACCGTAGTGGCGGCGCCGGCCGCACGCGGGCCCCGACCTCGTCGCCGGGAACCCTACAATGTCCCCTAAGATAGAAGGAACGCCAATGGTGTAGTGGGTGAAGACGGGGCATATCGCCCGTTCTCTCTGGGTCAGGTCACATCCTGTCGTTCCCCCGCGAAAGCGGGGGTCCAGGAGTCACGACCGCTACGGCCTGGTACCCTGGACCCCCGCCTTCGCGGGGGAACAGTCAGAAGAGCAGCCCGCGCTCTGCCCCAAACAAAAAAAGGGCGCCGATCGCTCGACGCCCTCTCCCGTATCTCAAACCAGTTCCGCTTTAAGCAGCATCGCCGGTCTTCTTCTTCTCGGCATAGACGCGGATCGGTTCCTTGCGGCCTTCGATCACGTCCTTGTCGATCATCACCTCGTCGACGCCGTCCATGCCGGGCAGGTCGAACATCGTATCGAGCAGGATGCTCTCCAGGATCGAGCGAAGCCCGCGCGCGCCGGTCTTGCGTTCGATGCCCTTTTTGGCGACCGAGACCAGCGCGTCGTCGGTGAAACCGAGCGCGACGTCCTCCATCTCGAACAGCTTCTGGTACTGCTTGACCAGCGCGTTCTTCGGCTCCTTCAGGATCTTCACCAGCGCGTCGACATCGAGATCCTCAAGCGTCGCGATCACCGGCAAGCGACCAACGAACTCGGGGATAAGCCCGAACTTCAACAGATCCTCCGGCTCGACCGACTTCAACGTCTCGCCGGTCTTGCGCTCGTCCGGCCCGGCGACATACGCACCGAAACCGATCGACTTGCCCTGGAGGCGATCGCCGATGATCTTCTCAAGACCGGAGAACGCACCGCCGCAGATGAACAAGATGTTGGTCGTATCCACCTGCAGGAATTCCTGCTGCGGATGCTTACGGCCACCCTGCGGCGGCACCGATGCGGTGGTGCCTTCCATCAACTTGAGCAACGCCTGCTGCACGCCCTCGCCCGACACGTCGCGCGTGATCGAGGGGTTCTCGGCCTTGCGCGAAATCTTGTCGATCTCGTCGATGTAGACGATCCCGCGCTGCGCCCGCTCGACGTTGTAGTCGGACGCCTGAAGCAGCTTGAGGATGATGTTCTCGACGTCCTCGCCGACATAACCCGCCTCGGTCAGCGTCGTCGCATCGGCCATCGTGAACGGCACGTCGAGGATGCGGGCAAGCGTCTGCGCGAGCAGAGTCTTGCCGCAACCGGTCGGCCCGACGAGCAGGATGTTCGACTTGGACAGCTCGACATCGGCACCCTTGGCGCCGTGGTTGAGCCGCTTGTAGTGATTGTGCACCGCAACCGACAGGACGCGCTTGGCGCGCTTCTGGCCGATCACGTAATCGTCGAGGACGTCGCAGATCTCCTGCGGAGTCGGCACGCCGCCGTCCTTCTTGGACACCAGCGCGGACTTCGTCTCCTCACGGATGATGTCGTTGCATAGCTCGACGCACTCGTCGCAGATGAAGACCGTCGGCCCGGCGATCAACTTGCGGACCTCGTGCTGCGACTTCCCGCAGAACGAGCAATAGAGGGTGCTCTTCGAGTCGCCACCGCTCAGCTTCGTCATTCAATCACCTCTCGCGCATGTCGGTGCACGTGCCGTTTCCGGGGCCGCTACCGTAACGCACCCCGGAGTTCCTACAATCAAATAAACCGGCGGGGTTTACGATTCACCCCATGCCCGTCTCGTTCAAGCGGGTATCAGGCAGGCTTCGGGGCATCCTCGGATACCGCCGGACGCTTGTCGAACACCTCGTCGATCAGACCGAAATCCTTCGCCTCGTTCGCTTCGAGGAACGTATCGCGGTCCATCCGGCGCTCGATCTCTTCGATCGGCTGGCCGGTATACTGCGAATACAGCTCATTCATGCGCTTGCGGATGCGCAGGATCTCGCGGGCCTGGATCTCGATGTCGCTGGCCATGCCCTGTGCACCACCCGATGGCTGATGGATCATGATCCGTGCATTGGTCATCGCGACGCGCATGCCGGGCTCGCCGCTCGCGAGCAGGAAGCTGCCCATCGACGCGGCCTGGCCGATGCAGACGGTGCCGACGCGCGGACGGATGTACCGCATCGTGTCGTGGATCGCCATGCCCGCCGTGACGACACCGCCCGGCGAGTTGATGTACATGAAGATGTCTTTCTTCGGGTTCTCGGACTCGAGGAAGAGCAGCTGTGCGGTGATCAGCGAGGCCATGCCGTCCTCGACGCCGCCGGTCACGAAGATGATGCGCTCGCGGAGCAGGCGCGAGAAGATGTCGAACGAACGCTCGCCGCGGTTCGACTGCTCGATGACGATGGGAACCAGGCCTGCTTGCGTCTGCTGCAGGCCGAGCCCGGCGCTGGCCAACGGGCTCGCGAAATCGCCGGTCTCGAACGGATTGTGCATGGAAATCTCTCTTATGCCCCAGTGAACCGCTAACATCGGCGGTCCGGGAGGGGAGTTCAAGCCCTTCGCACCTTGCCGCGAGGACAGCTTCCCCTCGCCCCTCCGGGGAAAGGGAAGGGCCCGCACGCGCTTGCAGGTGGGAGGGTGAGGGGCGGTTGGGATCCGCCAACCTCCCCTCACCCTCCCGTCGCCGAGTGGCTCCTCCTTCCCTCTCCCCGGTGGGGCGAGGGAGTCAGATGCCCGGTGCGGGGTAGGCTAGGTACGCGAGGCGGCGGACTTCGCGGCGGCCTCTTACTACCGTATCGAGGATCAACCCCGTGAAGACGTTGAGCGCTGCGAAGATGCCCAGCCCGGTGATCAGGATCGCGGTCGGGAAGCGCGGGACCTGGTGGATCTCGATATAGGTCAACACCAGCGGGATGCCGAGGATCAGCGCGAGCAGTCCGAACACGCTGCCGATCGCGCCGAAGAACCAGAGCGGCCGTTCGATGCGGTAGAGCGTCATGATCGTGCGGAGGATACGCCAGCCGTCTCCATAGGTGCTGAGCTTCGATTCGGAGCCTTCGGGGCGCGCATAATAGGGCGTCTCGACCTCGCCGATCGGCATCTTGAGTTCCAGCGCGTGGACGCTGATCTCGGTCTCGATCTCGAACCCGGCGGACAGCGACGGGAAGCTCTTCACGAACCGGCGTGAGAACACGCGGTAGCCCGAGAGGATGTCGGTGAAGCTGCGGCCGAACAGGCGGGCGAGCATGCCGGTGAGTAGCGCGTTGCCGAAGCGGTGGCCGCGACGATAGGATTCCTGGACCTGGCTGATGCGTGAGCCGACGACCATGTCGAGCTGTTCGTCGAGGACCCGCTTTACCAGATTCGGGGCGGAAGCGGCGTCGTAGGTCGCGTCCCCGTCGGCCATGACGTAGATGTCGGCGTCGATGTCGGCGAACATGCGGCGGACGACCGCGCCCTTGCCCTGGATGCGCTCGGTTCTGACCACGGCACCGGCGGCGCGCGCAACCTCGGTGGTGCGGTCTGCGCTGTTGTTGTCGTAGACGTAGATGGTGGCGCCCGGCAGCGCGGCGCGGAACCCTGCGATCGTCTGCGCGATCGCGGCTTCCTCGTTGTAGCACGGGAGCAGGACGGCGATTCTCGGTTCGGTCATGCCCTGCCCTACGAAGTTGAAAGACGACATCGGAGATCGAGCAGCGGTCGAAACGTCAGTCAACGCACCATCCCAAAACGCACTTCCCCGGCGAAGGCCGGAGCCCAGTTGGGAAAGGCCCATAACGGAGCGTTGCGGCTCGTTACAGCTACCTTTCTAACTGGACCCCGGCCTCCGCCGAGGAAGTGCCCCTTTTACGGGTCATACAGTGCGACCCGTCACCCCGAACCAGGTCCGGGGGGACGGGAAGGTGTTACGCCTCGGTCTTGGTCGCCGCCTTCTTGGCAGCTGGCTTCTTCGCGGCCGGCTTCTTCGCCGGTGCGTCGGCCGCTTCGGTGCCCTCTGCGTTCTCGGCAGCGACCGGCGACGATTCCGTCACGGCCGTCTCTGCTTCAACAGGAGCAGCCTTCTTCTTGGCAGGTGCCTTCTTGGCGGGCTTGGCGTCTTCCGCGGCGTCCGAAGCAGGCACCTCTTCCGTCACGGCCTGATCCGAAGCAGCGGCGTCGTCGGCAGGTGCCGCCTTCTTCTTGGCGGCTGCCTTCTTCTTCGGCTTGTGGTTGTCGTGATCGTGCGTGTGCGTGCCGCTGGCGAACCCGTCTTCGCTCTCGATCGCCGCCTCAAGCTCCTCGCGCGTAGCTTCGCGGTCGGTGATCTCGGCCTTCTCGAACAGGAAGTCGACGACCTTGTCCTCGTACAGCGGCGCGCGCAGCTGGGCGGCCGCCATCGGCTCCTGCTGGACGTACTGCATGAACTGCTGGCGCTGCTCGGCGGGATACTGCTGCGCAGCCTGTGCCAGCAGACGCTGCATTTCCTGGTTCGAAACCTCGACGCCGTTCGCCTGGCCGATCTCGGACAGGAGCAGGCCCAGGCGCACGCGACGCTCGGCGATCTTGCGGTAATCGTCGCGCTCGCCTTCCATCTCGGCCATCGCAGCCTCGGGATCGGCCTCGTGCGTGGCTTCGTGCTGGAGCTGCGACCAGATCTGATTGAACTCGGCCTCGACCATCGACGGCGGCACTTCAAAGTCGTGACCCTCGGCGAGCTGGTCGAGCAGCTTGCGCTTCATGTGCGTGCGCGTGAGACCGTTATGCTCCTGCTCGATCTGACCCTTGAGCAAACCCGTGAGCTGCTCGAGGCTCTCGAGACCCAGCGACTTCGCCAGATCCTCGTCGATCTTGCTCTCGCCCGCGGTCTTCACCGACTTGACGGTGATGTCGAACGTCGCCGGCTGACCCGCGAGCGACTTCTCCTGATACTCCTCGGGGAAGGTCACGTTCAGGACCTTGTCGTCGCCGGTCTTCACGCCGACGAGCTGATCCTCGAAGCCCGGGATGAGACGACCCGCGCCCAGCTCGACGCCCATGTCGGTGCCGGTGCCGCCCTCGAACGCGACGCCGTCGGCGGTCTTGCCGACGAAATCGACAGTGACGAGATCGCCCATCGCCGCGACGTAACCGTCGGCTGCGTCGTCCCACTTCTTCTGCTGGTCGGCGAACTTCTGGAGCTGCTCGGTGACCGCGTCGTCGGCGACGGGCACGGTCAGGCGCTCGAGCTTGATGCCGTCGATCGCGGGTGCGGGAACCTGCGGGAGGACCTCCATCTCGACCTTGACCACGGCGTCCTTGCCGATGTCATAGCCGTCTTCGAGCTCGACCGAAGGCTGCATCGCCGGGCGAAGCTGCTTCTCGGCGACGAGCGTCTGGACGCCCTCCTGGATCGCCGCGTTCAGCGCGTCCTGGGTCAGCGCCGGGCCGTGCATCTTGCGGATGAGGTTCGCCGGCACCTTGCCCGGACGGAAGCCCGGCATCTTCATCTGCGGCGCGAGGCGCTTGAGCTCGACATCGACCTTGGCATCGATATCCTTCGCGGTGATGGTGAGCGTAAAGGCGCGCTTGAGGCCCTCGTTCAACGTCTCGACAGTCTGCATGTCCGGCCTTTGTTATAAGAGCATTCGGGATAATTCGTCGGGCGGTCGCCTCGCCTGCGCGGCGGGCTGGTGCGGGCGAAGGGACTCGAACCCCCACATCTTGCGATACTTGGACCTAAACCAAGCGCGTCTACCAGTTCCGCCACGCCCGCACAGGACATCGCCGTAGCGGGCGCGTCTATACCAACGATGCATGCGGGGGCAAGCACATAGGCAACTCCCGCTGATTACGGGCGTTGAGCATTTAGAAGGAGAGACATCATGGCTACCCAACCCCCGGCAGAATTCCCGACCCCGACGCCGCCCGTCGAGCCGACTGCCCCGCCGCCCGAGTTCAACCCGCCCGCACCGGATATCGACGTGCCTGCTCCGGGCACGCCGTCGAACGACCCGGCACCCGTGCAGCCCGAGTTGTGAGCATGGCCGGACCGCATTCCGGCACGAACCCCGAAACGCTGCCCGAGGATCGTGACGAGGATCCCCGCAGCGATATCGAACAGGCGGTGGAGTCACGCTCCGACGCGGTCGAGCGCGGCGAAGGCGGCGACGAGCCCGAGACGTTCACGGACACTGGTCTGCCGGACGGCGTCGGCGGCACCGGTGGGGTCGTCAAGAACCAGGACGACGACGCGCAATAATCGTTAAGAGGACGGCAAATGGCGGTCGGTGCGATAGGCGTCGACCGCCATCAACAGGCCGGCTATTTCCGCCGCCGAGAGCAGGAACGACCGTTCGCCGCCGTTTTGCGCCAAGATCTTGAATGACCATGACGTCGTTCCATCGCCGACGTACAGTTTGGCGTTGGCCCTCAACAGGGGCGCGCCGATCGCAAAGCCGATGGTCTCAGATCGCAAGCATGCGTAGCCCCTCGGGCATGATGCCCTGACGCGCGCGATCCGTTGCGTTGCTATCGTACGCGGCCCGGCAGGCGTTGCATAATTGGCTGTATTCCAGTTCGCCCAACCATAGTCGCGATACCGTATCCTGACATAGGCCTGATACGTGGCCCGCCCCGTCGTCTTGTCGATGAAAGCTCGAAGAAAAACGTCGTCGAGCGCGGTCCCCACCAGCGGCCTTCGCTCGACGAATCCGTTCGCGGTGGCGATCGTCGCGACCGTGTCCAGAGCGTCGTCACGAAGCGTCGCTCGGGCCTGAAATTGCGCCGGCGTCATCGCCGCAAGCCGGCGCTCGCCGCTGGACTGGCTCGGTGCGGGCGACGCCTGACCAATGACGAGCGTCAGGATCGCGACCATCATTGTCCATCTGATCGCCATCTGCCGCCCCCGGGTCACAGTGAAGCGCGTTCGACGGACACGCGCAATCCGTGGGGACGGCAATCCGGCCGGTTTCGGATCGGTCCTTTTTCGAGCTCCGTTCGGCCGAACGCCGGTCAGCACCGATACAGGTTGCCGCGACTACGCTAAGATACTGCGTTTACCTCTATTTCAGGACCCGTCGATCTTCACGCTGCCCAACCCCAGCCAACCGCACACGCTTTATGTCGCACTCGGCATCGCCGTCTTTGTGCTCGTCGTCGCGCAGCGCATTCCGATCGTGCGGACGCTCGTGAATATCGCCATGACGCTCGTGCTCGTCGGTTTGCTGTTCGTCGCGATCGACCAGCGGCGCCAGTTCGATCCGTATGTCGGCAAGATCGCGCGGTTTCTGAAGATCGAGGACCAGCAGGTAGTTGGCGGCGAGGTCCGCATCCGCATGTCACCGGACGGGCATTTCTGGGCGCGGGCGACGATCGACGGGGTGAGCCAGCGGTTGCTGATCGACAGCGGCGCGACGATCACGGCGATTTCGGAGAAGACGGCGGACGCGGCGGGGATCGAGGCGCGGGTCGGTGTAGTGCCGATCGTGTTGCAGACTGCCAATGGGTCTATCGCTGCGAAAACCGGCAACATCTCGGAGTTGAAACTGGGCGCGATCGTCGCGCGCGACTTGCAGGTCGTGGTGTCGCCGGCGTTCGGGGATACCAACGTGCTGGGGATGAACTTCCTGTCGCGGCTGGCGTCGTGGCGCGTGGAGGAGAACACGCTGATCCTGGTGCCGCATCATCCGCAGAAGGTGGAAGCGTAAGGCTGCCACTGCGCAGCCCTCGCCCTCGCTTTCAATCCGACCCCACCTCATTCAACTGCCACCCCGGCGAAGGCCGGGGCCCAATTGGAACGTCCGCAGTAACGAGGCGATGCCCTCCGTTGACAACGTCCCCAATTGGGCCCCGGCTATCGCCGGGGTGGTGGCGATTGGGGAGATGCCCTCCTTCTTTTCCCTCGCGAACGCGGGGGCCCAGGAATCATGCAGCGCTACGCTTCATTACCCTGGACTCCCGCCTTCGCGGGAGAACGGACAAAGCCGGGAGACCGGTAGGGGCGGGAGAGAGCAAGGATGTCGCCGGCTTAAGGAGCCACCGAGTCCCCAAGCGCCGTTTTCAGCACCTCGTTCACCACCGCGGGGTTGGCCTTCCCCCCCATCGCCTTCATCGTCTGACCCACGAAGAACCCGAACAGCTTGTCCTTGCCGCCACGATAATCGGCAACCTTGTCCGCATTCGCCGCCATGACCTCGGCGATCACAGCCTCGATCGCCCCGGTATCGCTGGTCTGCTTCAACCCGCGATCCTCGACCACCTTCGCCGCGCCGTCGCCAGTCTCGAGCATCACCTCGAACACCTGCTTGGCGAGGCTGCCCGACAACGTGCCGTCCGCGATCAGCCCTAGCAACTCCGCCGCCTGAGCGGGCGAAACCGGCGAGTTCTCGATGTCCCTGCCGGTCCGGTTCAATGCCCCGAACAGCTCCGACGTCGTCCAGTTCGCCGCCGCCGCCGGCTTCGCACCCGCGTCGAGCAACGCATCGAACCACCGCGCCGCCTCGACCTCGGCGGTCAGAACGGTCGCCTGATAGGGCGCGATCCCGAGCGCCTCGTAGCGCGCGCGCTTTGCGTCCGGCAGTTCCGGCAACGACGCGCGGCACTCGGCGAGGAACGCGTCGTCGAGAACCAGCGGCAACAGATCGGGATCGGGGAAGTAACGATAATCATGCGCGTCTTCCTTCGACCGCATCGAGCGCGTCTCGTTGCGGTCGGGATCGTAGAGCCGCGTTTCCTGGACGATCTTGCCACCGGCCTCGAGCACCTCGACCTGGCGCCTGGCCTCCTGCTCGACCACCGCCATCACGAAGCGCACCGAATTGACGTTCTTCGTCTCGGTCCGCGTGCCCAACTCGTCGCCGACCTTCCGCACGCTGACGTTGACGTCGGCACGCATCGAGCCCTCTTCCATGTTACCGTCGCACGAGCCGACATAGCGCAGGATCGATCGCAACTTGCGCAGGTAAGCCCCTGTTTCCGCTGGCGATGCCAGATCGGGCTTCGACACGATCTCCATCAGCGCGACGCCCGACCGGTTGAGGTCGACGTAGGACTGGGTCGGATGCTGGTCGTGCATCAGCTTGCCCGCATCCTGCTCGACATGGATGCGCTCGACGCCGATTCGCTTGCCCGCAGCATCGGGGTTCTTCTCGTCGAGGCTGATGTCGATCGCGCCTTCGCCGACGATCGGATGATAGAGCTGGCTGATCTGATAGCCCTGCGGCAGATCGGCGTAGAAGTAATTCTTCCGATCGAACCGCGACCATTTGTTGATCTGCGCCTCGATCGCCATGCCGGTGCGGACCGCCTGACGGATGCACTCGCGGTTCGGCACCGGCAGCATCCCCGGCATCGCCGCGTCGACCAGGCTCACCTGCGTGTTGGGCTCCGCACCGAACGCTGTCGCCGCGCCCGAGAAGAGCTTGGCGTTCGACGTCACCTGCGCGTGCACCTCAAGGCCGACCACGACCTCCCACTCGCCGGTTTCGCCCTGGATCCGATAGTCGCTCATGTTACCACCAAGCCTCTGGTCGCGCGGTAAATCCCGCTCGCTGTTCGATCGCGAGCCCTGCGTTCAGCACGCCTTGCTCGTCGAGCGGCTTGCCGATGATCTGAAGCCCGAGCGGCAGCCCCTGCTTGTCGAGGCCACCCGGCACCGACATCGCCGGTAGCCCTGCGAGCGAAGACGGCACAGTGAAGACGTCGTTCATATACATCGAGATCGGATCAACCTTCTCGCCGAGGCCGAACGCTGCCGAGGGTGCGGTCGGCGTCAGCAGCACGTCGCACGTCTCCCAAGCCCGTTCGAAATCGCGCGCGATCAGCGTCCGGACCTTCTGCGCCTGCGTATAATAGGCGTCGTAGAAGCCGGCCGACAGCACGTATGTGCCGATCATGATACGGCGCTTCACCTCGGGGCCGAAGCCGTCGGCGCGGGTCGCGGCGTACATGTCCTGCAAGCCGGCGCCGGTCGGCAGGTCGCGGATCCCGTAGCGCACGCCGTCATAGCGCGCGAGGTTCGACGACGCTTCGGCGGGTGCGATGATGTAGTATGCCGGCAGCGCGTATTTGGTGTGCGGGAGTGAGACTTCGACGATCGTCGCGCCGGCATCCTTCAGCCAATCGATGCCCTGCTGCCAGAGCGCCTCGATCTCCTCGGGCATACCGTCGACGCGATATTCCTTGGGAATGCCGACGCGCAGGCCGTTGAGATTGGCGGATAATACCGCTTCCCATTTCGGCACGTCGAGCTGCAACGAGGTGCCGTCCTTGGCGTCGAACCCGGCCATCGCCTCGAGCAGGATCGCGCAATCCTTGACGTCGCGCGCCATCGGTCCGGCCTGGTCGAGCGACGAGGCGAACGCGATCGTTCCCCAGCGCGAGCAGCGGCCATAGGTCGGCTTGATGCCCGAGATGCCGGTGAAGGCGGCGGGCTGGCGGATCGAGCCGCCGGTGTCGGTGCCGGTCGCGCCGGGGCAGAGCCGCGCGGCAACCGCCGACGACGAACCGCCCGACGAGCCGCCGGGGGCGAGCGAGGCGTTGCCGCCGCCGTTCCGCTTCCACGGCGAGATCACGTTGCCGAACGCGGATGTCTCGTTCGACGAGCCCATCGCGAACTGGTCCATGTTCAGCTTGCCGAGCATACCCGCGCCCGCATCCCACAGATTCTGCGAGACGGTCGACTCATAGGTCGGCGTGAAGCCTTCGAGGATGTGGCTCGCCGCGGTCGTCGTGACGCCCTTGGTGCAGAACAGGTCCTTCATGCCGATCGGCACGCCGGCTAGCGGCTTGAGCGTCTCGCCGGCTTCGCGCGCGGTATCGGCGGCCGTGGCGGCGGCGATCGCGTGTTCGGGCGTCTCGACAAGAAACGCGTTCAACGCCTTGGCCTGGCTCACCTTTACGATGAACGCGTCGGCGACTTCGCGCGCCTTGAAGCTGCCATCGCGGACGCCGTCGCGGATGCCTGCGATGCCGAGATCTGTGAGGTCGGTCATTATTCGATCACCTTCGGCACGGCGAAGAACCCGTGTTCGGCCACGGGCGCGTTGGCGAGGACCTGCTCGCGGATACCGCCGCCGGTCAGCGGGTCGGCGTTGACGACGTCGTCGCGCAGCCGCAGCGTGTTGGGGATGACGGCGGTCATCGGCTCGATACCGGTCGTGTCGACCTCTTCGAGCATCTCGATCCAGCCAAGGATGTTTCCGAGTTCCGGCGCCATGCGGGCGGCGTCCTCGTCGGTAATCGCGATGCGCGCAAGGCTCGCGATCCGCTTCACGGTTGCAGTATCTACGGACATGGGCTGCGGCTAGCACCCGGCGCGGCGGGCGCGCAACATCTTTGGCGTGGGTGCTTCAGGCTGACGATTGAAATAGAGGCGTTCGCAGCTGTTCTCCCCTCCCTGGAAGGGGGGGGTCGGGGGTGGGTCGGGTTCCCCACGTTCAGATGGTGGTGGCTCAAGCGGATCTACCCACCCCCAGCCCCCCCCTTCCAGGGAGGGGAGAAGAGTTGCGACGGCGACAACCGATGCGCGCGCGCAGAATGTCGATCCGCCGTAGACTGCCACCGATTGCAACCAGCCCCAGCTTGCGGCACGGGAGCCGGATCGCCTGCACGGAAGGTCCCGCTTGGCCCGCAAGTTTCTCTATTTCGTCGCCGCGATGATCGTTCTCGCGATCGCCGCCCTGCTCGCCTATCGCCTGTTCGGCACGCAGTTGATGCGCGCGGTCATGGTCCCGAGCGAGACGTTCCAGGCGCAACGCGAAGCTCCGCGCAACATCTACGCGCGGAAAATCATGTGGCTCGCGCGTCCCGACACACCCGGCAATCCCGCGCTCTGGACGCCGCCCGGCTACACGCCCGGCGAACGCGGCACGGGTGCGGCGATCTTCTTCATCCATCCGACCTCGTACATCAATCGCGACCACTGGAACGCGCCGATCGACGATCCCGAGACCAACGCGCGCGCCGAACTGTTCCTGCGCGGCCAGGCAAGCGCGTTCAACGAGGCCGGCGACATCTGGGCACCGCGCTATCGCCAGGCGACGTTCGGCGCATTCCTCACCAGCGAGGCCGACAGCGAACGCGCGCTGGCACTGGCGTATGGCGACGTCTCCGCTGCGTTCGACCGGTTCCTCAAGGAAGCCGGCCCGACCCGCCCGATCATCCTCGCCGGCCACAGCCAGGGGGCGCTCCATCTGACTCGCCTGCTCCGCGATCGCATTGCGACCGATCCGAAACTGAAGGCGCGGATCGTCGCAGCGTACGTCGTCGGCTGGCCCGTCTCGCGGGTCACCGATCTGCCGCGCATGGGGCTCGCCGAATGTCGCACAGACGACCAGACCGGCTGCATCCTGTCGTGGGAAAGCTTTGCCGAACCCGCCGACCCATCGCTGATCGTCGACACCTATGACCAGACCACCGGCTTCAACGGCCAGCCGCGCAAGGGCACGCCGATCGTCTGCACCAACCCGCTAACCGGCACCGCCGACGCCGCTGCGCCCGCAATTGCCAACCTCGGCACGCTCGTCCCGTCCGCCGACCTCAAGACCGCGACCATGGCGGTCGGCAGCGTCCCCGCGCGCTGCGCCGAGCGCGGCTTCCTGCTGATCGGCGAGGGTCCGAACCTTGGGCCGTACGTGCTGCCCGGCAACAACTACCACGTCTACGACTACAGCCTGTTCTGGGCGAACATCCGCGCCGACGCCAACCGCCGCCTGAAGGCTTTCCAATGATCACGCTCTCCGCCGCGCAATTCCGCGACGCGCTCCCCAATGGCGGCCGGCTGATCGGGCTCGATGTCGGCACCAAGACGATCGGCACTGCGCTGTGCGACGCCGGCTGGTCGTTCGCGAGCCCCGCCCTCCTGATCCGCCGCACGAAATTCCAGAAGGACAAGGCCGCGCTCGCCGACATCATCAAGGCGCAGGCGGTCGTCGGCCTCGTCATCGGCCTCCCGATCAACCTCGACGGCAGCGAAAGCCCGCGGTCGCAATCGACGCGGGCGTTCGCACAGAACCTCAAGGATATGGGTTTCCCAATCCTGCTCCAGGACGAACGCTGGTCGACCGTCGCCGTCACGCGCACGCTGATCGAACAGGACGCGAGTCGCGCCAAACGCGCCGAGCTCGTCGACAAGATGGCCGCCGCCTACATCCTCCAGGGCGCGATCGACGCGCTGGTGACCGCGCAGATCTAGCACGCCGTTAACCGTCCCTTGCCGGATGGCATGCGATGGGCCGCTCATGCCGCACGCGACCGACCAGGACAGGCCGAAGCCATGGTGGGCCACGCGCCGCTATAGCGCGCTGGTCAGCCTGCTGCTCGCGGTCCCGCTGCTGTGGCCGGCGATCCCGCCGCTGACCGACATCTTCGGCCATCTGGCGCGCTACACGATCGTCGCACGGATCGGCACGTCGCCCTATCTGCACCAGTGGTTCGCGACGCACTGGCAGCTCTCGGGCAATCTGGGCGTCGACCTGATCGCGGCCGTGTTCGGGCCCGCGTTCGGCATCGTCCTCGTCACCAAGATCACCATGATCGCGACCGCGGTGCTGACCGTCGGCGGCATGCTGCTCGTCGCACGCGCGGCGCATGGCCGCCTCCCGCCGACCGCACCGTTCGCGCTGCCGCTCGTGTTCGGGATGCCGTTCCACTACGGCTTCCTCAATTACAGCCTGTCGCTCGCGCTGGTGTTCCCCGCGATCGCGCTGTGGTTGCAGCTGGGGTTGCGGCCGGATCGCGGTATCGTACGCGCCGCGCTCTTCGTGCCGATCGGCCTGGTGATCTGGATCACGCATCTCGCCGGCTGGGGGCTGCTCGGCCTCGTCCTGTTCGCGATCGAACTCGCGACCGCGCGACGCGATGGCGCCCCCTATTGGCGCGCGGTCATCGCCTGCCTGCCGCTTGCCGCACCGCTCGCGCTCCTGCTGCTCCAGCCGGGCGGATCGTCGACGATCGGCATATCGCACTGGTTCGACGGATCGCTGAAGCTGTTCTTCGTCCTCGCCGTGCTGCGCGATCAGAACGCCGTGTTCGATATCGCCAGCGCCGTGCTGCTCTACGCGCTCGTCGTGTTCGGCCTGCGCGGGCTGGGTTTCCGCATGGAGCCACGCCTCGCCTGCGCGGCGGCGGCGGTGTTCGCGGCGTTCCTTCTCTTGCCCGGCATGATCATGGGGTCCGCGCTCGCCGACATGCGCGTGCTGCCCTGCGCGCTGGCGCTGGCGATCCTGTCGCTGTCGCCGACCAGCATGGCGCAACGTAACCTCAATCTGCTCGCCATCGCCGCGCTGGCGTTTCTCGGGCTGCGGCTGGCGGTCCAGACGATCGGCTGGGCGCGCACCGCGATGCTGCAACGGGAACAGCTCGCCGCGCTCGACCATATCCCGCGTGGTAGCCGCGTGTTCGTTCTCGTCACGCTCCCGTGCGAATCGGCATGGAGCAGTCACCGGATGGATCATCTCGGACTGATGGCGATCGTCCGCCGCGACGCGTTCGCCAACGGCGTGTGGAACATGCCGTCGTCGCAACTGACGGTGCACCGACCCGACGCCACCGGCTTCGTCTATGCCGGCAGCCAGACGCTGTTCCCCGCCGGATGCCGGTACGACCCGCGGTACGATCTCCCCCGCGCCCTCGCGACGATGCCGAGGGCGGCGTTCGACTTCGTGTGGCTGATCGACACGCCGCGCGCGGACTGGCCGAACGATCGCGGCCTCCACCGGATATGGTCGGGCAACCGCGGCGCACTGTACCGGATCACGCGCGCGCCCATCCGAGCCTTGCCCCCTGCCCCCGCGGCCACTATCCCGCGGCTTTAATGCGAACCTCAGATCACCGCCCCGCCGCCCTCATCGAAGGCGGCGCCGTCTTCCCGCACCGGCATCTCACCGGTATCGACGGGCTCCAGCCGCACGAGATCGCGTTCCTGCTCGACGAGGCGGAGACGTGGGTCGGCGCGAACCGGACGCATGCGACGCCCGACAAACGCTTGGCCGGCCTCACCCAGATCAACGCGTTCTTCGAGAACTCGACGCGGACGCTGTTGTCGTTCGAGATCGCGGGCAAGCGACTGGGCGCGGACGTCGTCAACATGCACGCCGCGCAGTCGAGCGTTAAGAAGGGCGAGACGCTGATCGACACCGCGATGACGCTGAACGCGATGCGCGCGGACGTGATCGTCATCCGGCATATGTCGTCGGGTGCGGTGCGGCTGATCGCGGACAAGGTCGATTGTCCGGTATTGAACGCGGGCGACGGCCGGCACGAGCATCCGACGCAGGCGCTACTCGACGCGCTGACCATCCGGCGGCGCAAAGGCTCGATCGCCGGCCAGCGCGTCGTGATCTGCGGCGACCTCCTCCACAGCCGGGTCGCGCGATCGAACATCCTCGCGCTGACCGCGCTCGCCGCGGAGGTTCGCGTCTGCGCGCCGTCGACGCTGATGCCGCCGATGATCGAGCGGATGGGCGTCACCGCCTTTTCCGATTTCGACAAGGCCTTGGAGGGCGCCGACGTGGTGATGATGCTCCGGCTCCAGAACGAGCGGATGGACGGTGCCTATGTGCCGTCGACGCGCGAATATCGGCTGCGCTACGGGCTGACGCTCGACCGGTTGGCGAAGGCTGCGCCCGACGCGCTGGTGATGCACCCCGGCCCGATGAATCGCGGCGTCGAGATCGACTCGGCGGTGGCGGATCACGCGCGCTCGGCGATCACCGAGCAGGTCGAGATGGGGGTCGCCGTCCGGATGGCCTGCCTCGACGTGCTGACCCGAAGAGCGCGCGGCGTGGAGGGTTGGGCATGATTCTCGCACTGACGAACGCGACGCTCGCCTGCCCGGTCGGCGGCGTGACCAAGGGCAATGTGCTGATCCGAGACGGCGTGATCGTCGCGACCGGCATCGTCGATATTCCCTCCGATGCGGAGGTCGTCGACTGCGCCGGCAAGACCGTCGCGCCGGGGATCGTCGATCTCGGCATCGCGAAGGTCGACCGTGCCGCGTTCCGCGCCGGCGGGATCGTCCGGATCGGTCTCATGCCCGACCAGTCGCCGGTGCTCGACGACCCCGGCATCGTCCAGCGCGCCGCGCTGATCGGCAAGCCCGACCTCTGGATCCATCCGATCGCTGCCGCCACGCGTGGGCTCGAAGGCCACGACCTCGCCGAGATGGCGATCTGCGTGTCGGCGGGGGCGAAGGCGGTCGGGACGGGCAAACACTGGATCGCCGATAGCGGGGTGATGCGGCGCGTGCTCGCCTATGCGCGCGACCTGGACGTGACGGTCGTCGCGCATGCCGAGGATGGCGGGCTGACCGCCGGTGCCGTCGCGACCGAGGGGGAGACGGCGACGCGGCTCGGCCTGCCCGCCTCGCCTGCGGTTGCCGAAGCACTGGCCATCGCGCGCGACATAATGCTCGCAGAGGATACCGGCGCGCGTCTCCATATCCGCCAGGTGACGACCGCGGCGGGCTTCGACCTGATCCGCGCGGCCAAGCGTCGCGGCTTCGCGGTCACCTGCGGGATCACGCCGGCGCATCTGCATCTGTCGGAGATCGCGGTCAGCGATTTCCGGTCGTTCGCGCTGCTGTCCCCGCCGCTTCGTGCCGAGGGCGATCGACGGGCGGCGCTCGACGCTATCGCCGACGGGACGATCGACGTGCTGTGTTCGGGACACGAGCCGCGCGGGCCGGAGGAGAAGCGACTGCCGTTCACCGATTCGAGCAGCGGGATGGCCGGTGCGGAGACGTTGCTGCCGCTCGCGCTGATGCTGGTGCGCGACGAGTTGCTGACGCTCGAACGCCTGTTCGCGCTGCTGGCGCGGAACCCGGCGCGGGTTTTGGGGCTCGATACGGGCACACTGGAGGCAGGCAAGCCGGCCGACCTGATGCTGTTCGATCAGCAGGCGCCGTGGCAGATCGTCGGGGAAGAGTTTCTGGCCGAGGCGGGGAATACGCCGTTCGATGGCTTGCCGGTCCAGGGGCGCGTGTTGCGGTTGTGGAAGGGTGGCCGCGAGGTTCGGTGAGGCGCGGGCGACACCCCACCAACACCACCCCGGCGAAGGCCGGGGCCCAATTGGCAAGGCCAGTGTAACGGATGGCAGCGCTTAGTTCTTAGTTAGAGACGTTCCCCACTTGGGCCCCGGCCTCCGCCGGGGTGGTTGTAGCTCTTGAGGCAACCCAACCCTCTTACCGAGCCCTCCCGTTTACCGCGACGCCATCTGCATCCCAGGCTTGCGCAACCACTGCGCCATCGCGTCGCCCGCACCTTGGCGGACGAAGCAGGTGCCGCCCTTGGCACGATACTGGCGACACATCGTGTCCGCCGCCGATCGGCTGAATCCGCCGACCGAGAGGCGATAAAAGTCCTCGCCGTTCGCCTTGAACGTCATACCGTTCGGCGAATGCCCAGCCAGCATCGCAAACCGGCGCGAGGCGCGGCCCCAGGCGTCCCTGGCCACGCCCGCGCTCTCGAACGCGCCGAGCTGGACATACCAGCTGCCGGTCGCCGGTGCCTTCGCCTCATACGCGGCGGTCGCCATGCCGTGTCCGGTCGACGCGGGGTTGGACGCAACCTTGATCGGACCATTTTCCGGGCGAAGCATCATCGTCGGCAGCGACTGGACGACCTCATGCCGCGGTCCGAACGACACCTTCGAGAACCCAGCAGCCGGCGCCGAGGCGACCTCGACCGGTACGGCGTCGGTCTGCGGAGCGACCGGCTCCACCGCCGCCAAGGCTTGCTCGGGCACACCCGGCACCACCGGCACCACCGGTGCCGGAGCGTTCAGCGCCAGCGCGACCGGCTGGCCGGCGTCCGCCACTGCCCGCACGCCGAGCAGGCTCGCCACCTGGTCCGACGCGGTCGCCGGCTGTGCGAACAGCGCCCATTGCGCAAGCCGTGCGTCGACATCGGCCGGCGCCATGTCCGCCGCGGCGACTACGCGCGCCTCCTGCCAGCGGCCCGCCAGCGCGAAACTCAGCGCCAGATTCTGTCGGACCTTCGCATTCGTCTCGGGCGACCGCGCGACCTCGGTCAGCAGCGCGATCCCGCCCGCCGTATCCCCCGCCAGCGACAGGGCCAGCCCACGATCGGGCGCCGGGATGATCGCCGCGTGAGCCGCCAGCGTCTGCCGGCCCGCTTGCCAGTCGCCCGTCGCGACCTGCGCCAGCGCGAGGTTCAGCGCCGCCTTGCCGTTGGTCGGCGAAAGCTGGAGCGTATCCGCGAACGCGCGCGAGGCCGACGTGAAGCGCCCGCCCTGCAGATAGCTCTGGCCGAGCAGCATGCGGTATTCCGCCGACTGCGGCATCAGCGCGACTGCGCCCTCCGCATAGCCGATCGCCACCGGCCCTTCGTGCCGGGCGAGCGCGGTCTGCGCCTTGCCCGCGTTGGTCGCGGCGCCCTTGGCCGCCAACGCAGCGCTGCGGTCGCTCGCAGAGGCCATGCCACCGCCATTGGCCGCGCAGCCGACCATCGTACCGCCGAGCAGGAGGGCGGAGATGCCGCCGAGGAGAAGTGCGCGCGTGTTCATCGGGATAATCCCTGTTTCAACGTTTTGACGTAGCCGGCGGCAGCTGCGCGACGAGCGCATCCACCTCCGGTACCGTGTGCAGAAAGGCGTCGAGCGCCTGCGTGACGAGCTGCTGTGACGAACGGCCGGTGACGGCACTCGCCAGCCGCAGCCGGAGATGCCGGTCGGTATCGAGCCGAAGCGTGAAGGCGGCCTTTGCCCCCCCGGTTTTGGCCCCCCGAGTTTTGGCCGACGTCTCGCGCCCGATCCGCGCCACGGTCGCCTTCGAGACGGGTGCGACCGGCCGTTCGATCTCGACCTTCAGCGCTTCCCGCTCGACCAGCACCTGGGGCTGCGGACCGCCCATGTCGTTCCAGCCGAGATCGTCGACCACGTCTGCTGCCGGAGCGTCGAGATCCTGCTGGCGCATCGCCGGGCGCGCTGTGCCCTTGCGGGCCAGCAGCGAGGACGTGAGCGACGGGAGTGATCCGGGCCGTGCCATGGCGTCAGCCGATGACCCGGCGGCCGAAGCCCCCAGCGGCGGGACGCTGGCCGACCGCGGTCGGCACGCTGAACACGGTGCGGCGGAAATTCTTCTCGAGCCGGTCGCAGACATAGGTCCACAGCGCCTCGATCTCGGCGGTCGACTTGCTCCTGGGGTCGAGCTCCATGACCGTTCGTCCGTCGATCATCGAGACGGCGAAGTCGGTACGCTGGTGGACGATGACCGGCGCGACCGTGCCGTGCTGCGACAGCGCCAGCGTCGCGTCGGCGGTGATCCGCGCTTTGGGCGTCGCGGCGTTGACGACGAAGATCAGCGGCTTGCCGGCGCGTGCGCACATGTCGACGGTGGCGCCGACCGCACGCAGATCGTGCGGGCTCGGCCGGGTCGGGACCACGATCAGTTCGGCGACCTGGATCACGCTCTGGATCGCCATCGTGATCGCGGGCGGGGTATCGATCATCGCCAGCTTGAAGCCCTGCTGGCGGAGGATTTCGAGATCGGCGGCGAGGCGCGACACGGTGGTCTGCGCGAAGGCCGGCTCCTCGGCGGTGCGTTCGTTCCACCAGTCGGACAACGAGCCCTGCGGATCGATGTCGATCAGCACCACGGGACCGTGACCCGCACGCTCCGCCTGGACGGCGAGATGACCCGTCAAGGTCGTCTTCCCCGATCCTCCCTTCTGCGATGCGAACGCTAGAACGCGCATAAGTCCCCGACCCCCGGTAATCGCGGATGGCGTGCCATGTGGACGTCTAAGAAGCGGTTAACGCGGCGTCATAATGGGTGCGGATCGAACGATATCGGCTGGAAAATACTGAATTGGCCGGAAAGCATCCGCGCGCCCTTTGCCTTGCGCGACGATCGGCGGCATGGTGGCGACGAGACGATATGAGGTAGAACGATGACGGTTGGGCGTAAGCTTCTGGTGGGTGCGATTGCACTGAGCGGCGTGCTCGCCGCCGTCCCCGCCTATGCCGACGTGAAGGCCGGCGTCGACGCCTGGGGCAAGGGCGATTACGCGCGTGCCGTCGGCGAGTGGCGACCGCTCGCGATCGCCGGCGATGCCGATGCCCAGTTCAACCTTGCACAGGCGTACAAGCTCGGCCGCGGCGTACCGCTCGATCCCGGTCTTGCCGAGAGCTGGTTCCGAAAGGCGGCGCTCCAGGGGCATCTCCAGGCGGGCGACAATTACGGCCTCGCCCTGTTCCAGGCGGGCAAGAAGACCGATGCACTGCCGTGGCTCGAAAAATCGGCGGCGCGAGGCGAACCGCGGACTCAGCTCGTGCTGGGGACCATGCTGTTCAACGGCGACGGCATACCGCGCGATTTCCCCCGCGCCTATGCGCTGATGACGCGCGCGTCCGCGTCCGGGCTGCAGTCCGCCTCGCAGACGCTGGCGCAGATGGACCAGTATATCTCGCCCACCGACCGCGAGAAGGGCACCGCGTTGGCGCAGCAATATGCGTTGCAGGCGACGCCCGCCGCGCCGTCGCGCTCGACCGTCGGTGGCACCGGCGCGCGGGTCGACGTGCCGGCATCGCGGGTGGCAGAGACGCCGCGGCCGACGCGCCTGCCGCCGAGTTCGCCCCCTGTCCGCGTTCCCGCGCCGACGCGCGAGCCTGCGTCCAAGCCGACGCCGGTAAAGGCGGTCGTGGCAAAGCCCGCGCCGAAGCCCGCGCCCGTTAAGGCGACCGGAAAGTGGCGGGTGCAGCTCGGCGCATTCCGCGATCAGGGCAATGCCGAGACGCAGTGGAACACGGTGCGCGGCAGGCTTCGTGGTTTGCAGCCCTTCTATACGAAGGCGGGCAACGTGACGCGGCTCCAGGCCGGCGGGTTCGCATCGAAGGCGGACGCGACGCGCGCCTGCTCGGCCGCTCGCGTGTCCTGCGTGATCGTCGCGCCCTGATTTGATAGGTTCAAACGCGGCGATACGCATGACAATACTCGTGACGGGGATGTGCGAATGATCCTGCTGAGCTTGGCGCTGGTATACGCGTCGCCGACTTGCACCGAGACCAGGCAGCAATGCCGCGCGTGCCCGACCGAGGGGAGCGTCAAGGGATGCTCGACGGTCGGCATCGCCTGCCAGCCGACCCGCCGCATTTGCGAGCCCGTCGCGCCGGCGAACATCGCGACCCGCCCGGGCCGCGGCGCTGACCGGAGCGTCGACAAAAAAACCCGCTAAAACACCGTCACCTACCTACCCGAACGAGCAACATCGCGCGGCAGGGATCGAAATAGCCGGACCGGTCGTTTCGTTTCGACATCGACCGGGAGCTAGATGCATGATTTCGAAGACCTTGGCGCTGGCACTTGCCGGCGCAACGCTGTTGGCCGCGTGTTCTGGCGAACAGCCTGTAACGACCAATACCGATATGATGACCGAAAACGGCGTATCGTTGCGCAACCTTGCCGAAACCGACGTGGCGGTGCCCAAACCCGAGCAACTGACCGTCAAGGGGCGGCTGATCCCGACCCCGTCAGACCCGACCTCACGCCATTTCCTGTTGCGCGAGCGGAAAGCCGTCGGCGGCACGATCATCGCGATCCTGCGGCAGGAGCATGCGGGCAAGATCGCCTATGCGCGGACCGAAACCGATTGCGCCAACCGCCTGTTCCACGTGCTGGGCGTCGGCCCCAACCGCGCATTGGTCGAGACCAACATCGCGCATGACGGCCCGCTGCGGCCGATCAAGGGGCTGCCGCTGCGTGAGGAACTGGCGACGTATGTGTGCGCGGCGAGCGGAACGCCGTTGGCGAAGGGCTGACCAACTTCTGCGCCCCTCCCTAGAAGGGAGGGGTTGGGGGTGGGTCGGCCCGCTCAAGTCACTCCAGTTCGGGTAACGCGGAAACCGCCCCCCCCCCCGCCCCCCCCCGGGGGGGGGGGGGGGGGGGGGGGGGGCGCGCCCCCCCCCCCCCCCCGCGCGGGGGGGGGGGGCGGGGGGGGGGGGGGGGGCCGCTTGGCAAGCGCACCGGATGCCAACAAACCCACCCACCCCTAGCCCCTCCCTTCACCAGGGAGGGGAACAGAAGATCAGGGCCCCGGCATGACGGAGGGCACGAGACTTCGGCGGCGCCCACACAATCCGGCACACCCCTTGCATCACCCCACGCACATGATCACGCTCGCCCAACTCCTCGACCCTGCAGCACTCGCCATCGTCGGTGGCGGCACGGTGCTGGCGGTCGTCCTCCGCACCCCCTTCGGCGATCTCGGCTCCGCGCTCGCTGCGGTGACGACGCTCGCCCGCGGCCGGTTCGATGCCGACCCGTTGCTCCAGCAGATCACCGCGCTGGCACGCATCGCCAAGCGTCATGGCGTGATGGCGCTCGATCGCTCGGTCATCACCGACAGGGACGTCGCCGCGGGCATCGCCGCGATCGTCGACGGCGCCTCGGCAACCGACGTCGCGACGCTCGTCCAGCACCGCCGGCGCGCCCGCATAGAGCGCCACGTCGCCGCCGCCGACGTCTGGGCCGGCGCGGCGGAGGTCGCCCCCGCGATGGGCATGGTCGGCACGCTGATCGGCCTCGCGCAGATGTTCGCGACGATGAGCGATCCCGGCGCGATCGGTGGCGCAATGGCGGTGGCGCTGCTCGCCACGCTGTACGGCGCGCTGTTCGCCAACCTGCTGTTCATGCCGATCGCCAACCGCCTGCGCGCGCAAGGCCGCAACGAGGCGTTCGAGCGTGCGCGTATCGAAGCGCCGCTCGTGGCGCTTGCCGAACGCGAGACGCCGCGCGGGTATGTCGCGCCCCATCCCGCTCCAAGCCTGGCCACCGTCGCATGAACGCCAGCGAATACCCCGACGTCCCGACCGGCAAGCCGCTCTGGCTGATCACGCTCGCCGACCTCGCGCTGTTGCTGGTCGGCTTTCTCGTGCTCCTGCAGGCGACCCAACATATCGGCGGAAAAGACCTCGCCAAGGGAATCCGCGAAGGCTTCGGCGCGAACGACGTAGAGCCCGCGCCGATGCCCGTCGCCGCCGCCGGCATCCTCGATTTCGCGCCCGGCTCGGCGATCCTGCCGACCACGCCCGGCGCGCTGGTAGCCTGGGCGCGCGAGGCCGCGCGTGATCCCCGCGTGATGCTCACCGTCACCGGCTCGACCGACGGCACGCCCGCCGATATCGACCGCGTCACCGGCAGCGCCGCGATCCTCGCCGCCGACCGTGCGCGCACCGTCGCCGCCGCGCTCGCGGCGGTCGCACCGGCGCGGGTTGCGATCGTCACCGCCACCAAACCCGGCCGCCGCGCCGCCATCGTCTCCGTCGCCTTTGTCGGCGAACCGCTTAGGACAAAGCCATGATCCTCCCGCTCCTGCTCGTCGCCGCCAGCTTCCAAGATACCGCCGCGCTCGATCGCTCGGTCGCCGCCTTTACCGGCCGCCCAACCGGCGCCGAGGGTGGCGCGCGCACGCCGGTCGACGCGCGACTGCGCCTCGCGACCTGTCCGACGGTGTCGCTGTCGTGGCGCACCGAGCAGCATGATGCCGTCGTAGTCTCGTGCGCCGGCCCGGCGTGGCGGATCTTCGTGCCGGTCATCCGGCCGGCAAGCGCACCCGCCGCGATCGCCGCGCCGTTCGTCCCCGCCGCCAAGGTCGCACCGGTCATCAAGCGCGGCGATCCTATCGTGATCGAGGCCGGCACCGAGGGCTTCTCGATCAGCCGCGAGGGCGTCGCGATGGGCGACGCAGCCCCTGGCGGCCGCTTCATGGTCAAGGTCGACGCGACGCGCACGCCGGTCCAGGCGATCGCCGTCGAGGCGGGCCGTGCGACGCTGCCCGGTTGGTCGAACTAAAGTCTGGTCGAACTAAATTCGGCAGACAGATTAATTTCGCTAAAGCTTTTCACCATGCGGCCGTTCCTCCTGTTGTCATCGCAAACCAAAGGATGCGGACATGGTGGACTCGATCGGTGCGAAGCCGTCAGTAGCAGGAGATCGTTCCGTCGTGCGCGTCGCCGCCGCGACGCCGACGACGGCCGTACAGACCCCGGTACAGACCTCGGTACAGCCGCAAGCGCAGGCCTCGGTGCGCTCGGACTCGCTGGCGCTGGCCAAGTCGATGGCATCCGCCCCGCCGGTCAATGCGTCACGCGTCGCCGAGATCAAGAAGGCGATCGCCAGCGGCAATTTCCCGATCCTCCCCGCGACCATCGCCGATCGGCTGATGGCGTTCCGCCTGGACTGGACTTCGAATGACAAGGCGTGATGCCCTGATCCGCGTGATCGACGCGCTCCACGCAGAGATCGCCGCGCTGAAATCGAACGACGTCGCCAGCCTGGAGCGCGCGACGGCGGACAAGCTCGCCGGGATCGAACAGATCGCGACGCTCGGCACCGGGCCGGCGGGCACCGAGATCCGCGAGCTGGCCGACGAGGCCAACCGGCTCAACGAGACCTGCCGGATCTACACCAATTTGATGGCGGCAAATGTCCGCCGCCGCCTGCAAACCCTGACCGGCGACGGCGCCGTTGCCGGGTACCGGCCGGGACTTAGGGCGGCGTACGCCTGACTTCTGCGCCCCTCCCTTCCAGGGAGGGGAGACCGTCGCCGATCGAACGATCGTAGCGGTCAAATACTAAAACTGGCACGCCCCTTGCTGAGTATCCCCTGAACCAGGGGCACCGCACACGGGCATGACCGTCAATCCTATCACTACCGGCCGGATCCAGTCCGCGATCGCGCTTGCGAGCAGCAAGACGGGCGTGGATTTCGACTATCTGCTTGGCCAGGCGAAGCTTGAGAGCGGGCTGAACGCCAATGCCAAGGCCGGCACGTCGAGCGCATCGGGCCTCTATCAGTTCATCGAACAGAGCTGGCTCTCCGTCGTCAAGAAGCACGGCGCCGAGCACGGCATGGCGTGGGCCGCGAACAGCATCGGCCAGTCGTCGAGCGGCCGACTCTCGGTCGGCGACGCCGGCACCAAGGCGGCGATCCTCGCGCTGCGCAACGATCCCAACGCCGCCTCGCTGATGGCGGCCGAATACGCCTCCGACAACAAAGCTTCGCTCGAAGGCACGCTGAACCGCCCGGCGTCGGGCACCGACCTGTATATGGCGCATTTCATGGGTCTCGGCGGCGCGACCAAGTTCCTCAAGACGATGCAGGCCAACCCGCAGGCGAGCGGCGCCGCGCTGTTCCCCGCCGCCGCACGCGCGAACCACAACGTCTTTTACGATTCGAACAACCAGCCGCGCACGCTCTCGGCGATCTACGACCGGTTCGCTGACAAGCTTGGTGGCGCCGCCGCAGGGGCAAGCGCCACCGCAACGCCCACCAACTTCGCGTCGCAGGCGCTCGACATGGACGGCAGCACGGTCATCACCGGCAGCAACGAAAGCGCAGACGACGCGCTCGCCTGGGCCACGACTGCGATGGGCAAGTTCACCGGTCGGACGACGCAGACCGCCGCCAGCATCCTGCGCCCGACGCCCGACACCGCCCGCCTCGCCTACATGATGCTCGCACGGTTGGGCGGCTAAGCGATGAACCGCATCCTCTCCAACGCGCGCGCGTCCGTACTGCCGCTCGCGATCCTGCTGCTCGTGCTCGTCATGGTCGTGCCGATCCCGGCGTTCATGCTCGATATCTTCTTCGTGGCGAACATCGCGATCAGCCTCGCGGTGCTGATGGTCGCCTTGAACGCACAAAAGCCGCTCGATTTCTCCGCATTCCCAACCGTCCTGCTGTTCGCCACGCTGTTTCGTCTCGGCCTCAACGTCGCCTCGACCCGCATCGTGCTGGTCCACGGCCACGAGGGCGAGAGCGCGGCGGGCCACGTCATCGAGGCGTTCGGCACGTTCCTGATCGGCGGCGATTACGTCGTCGGCATCTTCGTCTTCGCGATCCTGATGATCATCAACATGATCGTCGTCACCAAGGGCGCCGGCCGCGTCTCCGAAGTCAGCGCGCGCTTCACGCTCGACGCGCTGCCCGGCAAGCAGATGGCGATCGACGCCGACCTGAACGCGGGCCTCATCACCCCCGACGAAGCCAAGGCGCGCCGCGTCGAAGTCTCGACCGAAGCCGATTTCTACGGCTCGATGGACGGCTCGTCGAAGTTCGTGAAGGGCGATGCGGTCGCGGCGATGCTGATCCTCGCCGCCAACATCATCGGCGGCCTGATCCTCGGCCCCGTCAGCCACGGCATGACGATCGCGGATGCCGCGCACAACTACATCCTGCTCGCGATCGGCGACGCACTCGTCGCGCAGCTGCCGTCGCTGATGCTGTCGATCGCCGCCGCCTCGATCGTCACGCGCGTCACCTCCGACAAGGATCTCGCCGGCCAGATCGGCGGCCAGTTCGGGTCGCCCCGCACCTGGACGCCGGTCGCCGTAATCCTCGCGCTGCTCGGCATCCTACCCGGCATGCCGCACATGGTGATACTCCCAGCGGCAGCGATCGCCGGGTTCGCCGCGTGGAAGCTGCGCCAGATCGAACTGCGCCCCGCCCCCGTCGTCGTCGTCCCCGTCGAGACGATCGACCAGTCGAAGATCGGCTGGGAGGAAGTCACCGACGGCATGCAGGTCAATCTCGACATCGGCTACGGCCTGGTGCCGCTCGCCGACGAGCGTCGCGGGTCGCCGCTGATGAGCCGGATCACCGGGGTCCGCCGCCAGCTTTCGAAGGAACTCGGCTTCGTCGTGCCGCAGGTTCGCGTTCGCGACGACATCAACCTCGCGCCGTACGTCTACCGCATCCTCGTCAACGGCGTCGTCGTCGGCGAAGACACCGTGTCGCCCGACGAGATGCTCGCGCTCGACACCGGCCAGGCGTTCGGCGATCTGTTCGGCAAGAAGGTCAAAGATCCTACCTTCGGGCTCGACGCGACCTGGGTCGATGCGGGCGACGCCGATGCCGCGACCGGTGCGGGCTATCTCGTGGTCGATCCCGGCACCGTGATGGCGACGCACCTCAATCACCTGCTCGGCCAGAACGCGTCCGAGCTGCTCGGCCAGGACGAAGTGCAGGCGCTGCTCGACGGCCTCAAGGAGCGCGCCGCGCAACTGGTCGCCGCGCTCGCGCCGCTGCCGATCACGACCTTGACGCAAGTCCTCAAGGGCCTGCTCGCGGAGAACGTCCCGCTCAAGGAATTCCGTCGCATCGCCGGCGCGATCGCGGTCGCGGCGCAGCGCACGCAGGACGCCGAGGAGATCATCGAGACGATCCGTCCCGAGCTCGGCGCGCTCATCATCCAGAAACTGTGCGGCGTGCGCGAACCGCTGCGCGTCATGACGTTGGAGGGTCAATTGGAAGGTCTGCTCGGCCAGGCGATGCGCGCCGATCAATCGCGCCGCCACGTCATCGAACCCGATCTCGGCCGCCGCATCGTCGAGGCGCTGCAACGCGCCGCCGAACCGCTGATCGCCGAGGCCAAACCGTTCGCGCTGGTCGTCCAGCCGACCATCCGCATCGCCATCCGCAAGCTGGTGCGGACATGCCTGCCCGATACGCCGGTGATGTCGTTCTTCGAGGTGCCTGAAGAAAAGGCCGTCGAAGTCGTTGCGGTCATCGGTGCCTCGCAGCAGGCGCTGGCGGCATGACCGCGCTCCCGATGCGCGGCGCGTTCGCCGATGCGCAGCCCTTCTCAGGCCAGCCGCTCACCTACCGCCCGCACCAACGCCCCGGCGGCGACGCGGACCAGCTCGTCAAACAGCACCTGCCGCTGGTCCGCCGGATCGCGTGGCACGTCCATGGCAGCATGAGCAGCAGCGTCGAGGTCGAGGATCTGATCCAGGTCGGCCTGGTCGCGCTGGTCGAGGCCGCCGCGAATTTCGACGAACGCGGCATGCCGTTCAAGACCTACCTCATCACCCGCCTGCGCGGCAGCATGATCGACGAACTCCGCCGCCAGGCCACGTCGACGCGCGGCGCAATGCGGCGTCGACGTCAATATGCCGAGGCGATCTCGACGCTCACCGCCCGCACGGGCAAGGCTCCCGGAGAAGACATGATCGCAGAGCATATCGGCGTGACGATCGAAAAACTCCGCACCGACTACGTCACCGCCGACTCGCTCCGCTTCGACTCGATCGACGAGATGTATGCGGACGACCTGCCCTGGTTCGCCGACGACACGCCCGACGCGTTCGAGCAGCTCGCCGACAGCGACATGCGCGAGGCCTTGATCAAGGCGATCACCGCACTCCCCGAACGCGAGGCGCAAGTTATCCAGCTCTATTACGTCGAGGAACTCAATCTCGAAGAGATCGGCGAAGTCTTCGGCGTCGGTTCGGCCCGCGTCTGCCAGATCAAGGCGTCGGCGCACGCAAAGTTGAAGAAGGTCCTCGCCCGGCAAATCTGAGTTCGCCTGAGCCGCGGAAGGAAGTGTTGGCTCCGATACGGAGCCACCTTCTGTATACGTCCGCCTGTGCAGGTAACATCATGCTCACCGAACCATTCGGGGGGGGCATCCATGTCGTACAGGAACTATGCTTTAGCAGGCGCTGCGATCCTAGCCCTCGCGCCAGCTATGGCGATGGCGCGATCCGGCACTGCCGATTCCCAAGACCGATCCCGCACATCCACGCGTAGCGATCCGGCAAGGTCGGAACCTGCTGACGAAAAGCTGACCACCGGCTCGAAGGATGACGACGATGACCGAACTCCTGGAACAACCAACGACTTCGCCGGCCTGAAATTCGGCGTCGGAATCTCGTTCACGCTCGCCAACGGCGATCGCGACCGAGTGAGCGACGCGTCGATCGTCAACGGGATCGTTCGCGTCAACGACGAGGATAACGGCCGAGCCCGGATCATGCTCGAATCGCATTACTTCTTCACGCCTGGTAACCCGCCCGAGCAGGAGACCTGGGGCGTCGGCCCGTTCATTGCGCTCCAGCCGGGAACGAAGGACATCATCGAATCGGTCGGCATCGGCGTGATGGTGGGCTTCCGCCGCGGCACGGGGGACGAGAGCTTCAATCTCGGCATCGGTGCGGTAGTGGATCCGAACACGCGCGTGCTCGGCGACGGCATCGTCGCTGACTTACCCCTGCCTCCAGGCGAAACCAACGTGCGCTATAAAGAGGAAATGCAGACCGGCATCCTGATCATATCCTCGTTTTCGTTTTGATAACGCGCTTGGTTGCCGAGGTTGGCGCAATGGACCTGCAGCCAGACACGCAAAAACCCCGGTAGCTTGCGCCACCGAGGTTTTCTCCGCCCTCAGCTTCTGGGAAGCAAGGCGGGTCCGATCGGCACCGACACCCTTTGGGGGGGCGGTGCCGGTGCCGGTCCGGATTACTGAAGCAGCTTCAGGACGCTCTGCTGGCTCTGGTTCGCCTGGCTGAGCATCGCGGTCGATGCCTGGCTCAGGATCTGCGCCTTGGCGAGCGCGGTCGTTTCGGCGGAGAAATCGGTGTCCTCGATACGGCTCTTGGCGTCCGACAGGTTGGTCGAGTTCGAGGTCAGGTTGTTGACCGCCGACTGAAGCTGGTTCTGCGCCGCGCCGAGCGATGCACGACGGTTGGATACGAGCGAGATTGCATCATCATAATCGCTGAGGTCGCCACCCGCTGCGATCGTGGTCGTCGCGGGGGGGCCTGCAACAGTCGTTGCAATTACAACGCTGCCGACGCCGCCAGTAAGACTGGATCCTGTGCCCGTCGCAGCTTCGGCAAGGCTAGTTCCGAGATCCAACTCGATGACGTCGCTCGCATTCGCGCCAGCCTGGATATCGATTTTCTTCGCTGTCGTAGTAGTTGCTGGGGCGACCGGCGCAGTACCTGAAAACAGTTTCACGCCGTTAAATTCAGTGTTGGTGAGGACGTTCGTGATCTGCTTGGCCAACGAATCCTGCTCTAGCTTAATGTTGGCTTGGTCGCTGACAGAATACGTGCCGTTGCCCTTCTGAACTTCAAGTTCGCGCATGCGCTGAAGGTTGTTCGTCACCTCTTCGAGTGCGCCTTCTGCTGTCTGGGCCATCGAGATGCCGTCGTTGGCGTTGCGAATGCCCTGGTTCATGCCACGAATCTGCGAAGTCATCGACGATGCGATGGCAAGCCCTGCTGCGTTGTCCTTGGCCGAGTTGATGCTCTTACCGGTCGACAGGCGCTCCATCGAGGTCGCGAGAGCGTTGCTGGCTGCGTTTGAAGCGTTGGCCGCGCGCATGGCCGAGACGTTGGTACCAATGACAGTCATAGCGAAATCTCCGTAAATGTTCCGACGATCCGCGCCGCCCCCATGGCGAAAACCCCGTGCCGTCGAGATGAGTAACGGCCGCCTCCGCGCCGACTTAAGAGAAAAAATTGCCCCTCGCGTACGGGCTCGCACGCGGCCTTGCACAGGGGCGTCGCGCGGTCGTGCACGGGCAAGCGCACCGCGTGTGTCCGCGCGGACGCGCCCGGACAAAATTTGCCGGCGAACGGCAGCGTTTAACCACAAGTTTACCAACCTGGGTGCACTTCTCGAATCGTCCAGGGGGAACACCATGCGTTCGATTTTTCCGTCAGCCGCAGTAACTTCGCGGAAATATGCGCTCGTCTCGTCGCTTCGTGCGCAGGGGTTCGGCGTAGGCTCGTTCGAGACCGCCCAGCCGGGTGCGAACGACCTGTTTCTGGTCGCTGACGGCGAGGGCATCATCGCCCCTGCCCGCACCGTCGTGATCGGCTGCGAAGGTCGCGAAGTGACCCCGTCGCGTGACGGTGCGCCGGCGCGGATCAGCTTCGCGGCCGAGGACACTGCGGTCGGCAACGGCTTCGCCCGTGCGCTGATCGGCGGCCCGGAAATGCCGACCGCCGCGGACCCGGAATCACTCGCGCTGCTCGCCCTCGCGGAGCGCGTCGCCGCCGCCGACATCACCGTGCTGATCAACGGTCCGACCGGCACCGGCAAGGAAGTGCTCGCGCGTGCCATCCACAATGGCTCCGCGCGGAAAGACAAGCCGTTCATCGCGATCAACTGCGCCGCGCTCCCAGAGTCGATGCTCGAGGCGCTGCTGTTCGGGCACCAGAAAGGTGCGTTCACCGGTGCATCGTCGGGCGGCGACGGGTTCTTCCGCGCGGCAAACGGCGGCACGATTTTGCTGGACGAAATCGCCGAGATGCCACTGCAACTGCAGGCGAAGCTCCTCCGCGTGTTGCAGGAGCGCGAGGTCGTGCCGCTCGGCGCGTCGGTGCCGCAGCCGATCGACGTCCGCGTCATCGCCTGCGCCAACCGCGATCTCCACGCCGAAGTCGCCGCCGGCCGTTTCCGCGCCGATCTCTATTACCGCCTCGCGGTGTTCCCGCTCGCGACCAAGTCGCTGGCCGAGCGCCCGCAGGATATCCCCGCGCTCGCCGCGACGCTGATCCTGCGTCACGCCGGCAACCGCAACGTCATTCCCTGGCCGAGCCATGCGGCGATCGAACAGCTGATGCTGCACGATTGGCCCGGCAACGTCCGCGAGCTGGAGAACGTGATCCAGCGCGCGCTGCTGTTCTGCGGCGGCGATACGATCGAGGCGAACCACATCGTGTTCGACCGCCCGGTGACGATGACCTTTCAGCGCACCGCTTCGGTGACGCCGATCGCACCAGTCGCAACGCCGGCCGAGCCCGAGACCTTGGGCAACATCGTCCAGATGAGCGAATTCGCGGCGATCCGCGAGACGCTGAAGGCCTGCAACGGCAGCCGCATCGAGACCGCCAAGCGCCTCGGCATTTCCGAACGCACGCTGCGCTATCGCCTCGCCAAGGCACGCGAGCAGGGCGACGATATCGGCAGCGTCCATAACTGGGCCGCCTCGGCATGAGCGGCGTGTCCGGAATCGGAGGCGGCGCGATGAGCGTCGACCGAGTCATGGCACTGCGCTCGCAGATCCTCGAACGCAACCAGGCGCTTTCGCGCGCTGGTGCCGCCGGGAACGTCGCGCCGACAGAGACGGTCAAGCCGACCAGCTTTGCCGACACGATGGAAACCGCGCTGAAGAGCGTGAACGACGGCCAGACCCAGGCTGCCAAGCTCAGCGAAAGCTATGAGCGCGGCGAGACGGTCGACATCGCGAAAGTGATGCTCGCCCGCCAGCAGGCGTCAGTCGGGTTCGAAGCCACGTTGCAGGTCCGCAACAAGCTGCTGTCCGCCTACAAGGATATCATGAGCATGCCGGTCTAACATGAGCACCGCACTCATCCCCGCTTCGTCTGGTGCAACCGAACGGTTCGCCAATCCCCTCCAGCAGATCAAGGGCGTGTTCGCGCAGCCCGCCGTTCGCCGCTCGCTGCCGATGGCGCTGATGGTCGGCCTGATCGCCGCCGCCGCGCTTGCGTGGATGAGCCTGTCGACGCCGCCGCAGAAGACGCTGTTCAGCGGCCTGCCGGATTCGGACAAGGCCGCGGTGACGTCCGCGCTAACCACAGCGAACATCAAGAGCCATATCGACGAAGGCACCGGCGCGCTGACCGTCGGCGAAGACGATTACAGCCGCGCCAAAATGCTGCTGGCGGGCCAGGGCCTGCCGAAGGCGGCGCCCGGCGGTTACGCGATCCTCGATCAGTTGCCGATGGGCGTTTCGCGCGCGGTCGAAGGCGAACGCCTCCGCCAGGCACGCGAGTCCGAGATGGCGAAGTCGATCGAGGAGATCGATGCGGTCGCCGAGGCGCGCGTTCATCTCGCCATGCCGGAAGCGTCGGTGTTCGTCCGCGACAACGCTGCGCCGTCGGCGTCGGTGATCCTCAAACTTCAAGGCGGGCGTTCGCTCAGCGATGCGCAGGTAAGCTCAATCATCAATCTCGTCGCATCATCGGTGCCGGGCATGAAGCCCGAGGCCGTGACGATCGTCGACCAGATGGGCGCGCTGCTCACCAAGGCCGGCGGCAACGACGGCGCGGGCGCCGCGAGCGACGCGCGGATCGATATCCAGCGCCGTATCGAGGACAAGTATCGCACGCAGCTGATCGCGCTGCTTACGCCACTGGTCGGTGCAGGCAATTTTACCGCCGAGGTCCAGGCCGACGTCAATCTCGACGAGAGCCAGGCGACGCGCGAAAGCTATGAGAAGCAGGGCGTCCTGCGTGCCGAGACGGGTAACTGGACCGGCAATCAGAGGGACGGCGCGGGCGCTGCTCCAGGCGGCATTCCTGGTGCGCTGAGCAATACGCCGCCGGCCGCGAGCACGCTGTCGACGCCACAGCCCGCGACGGGCAATCCAGGCGCCCCCGCGCAGCCGGTCGCCGGTGGCGCTGCGCCCGATGCGATGAAGCAGTCCGACCAGTATCAGCGCGCCTACGACCTCGGCCGCGAAGTGTCGGTAACGCGCGCGACGCCGGGTGGGGTCAAGCGCCTCTCGGTCGCCGTGCTCCTGCGCGATCCCGAAAAGGGTCGCCGCACCGCGATGGAAATCAACCAGATCAGCGATCTCGTGAAGAGCGCGGTCGGCTTCGACCAGGCGCGCAACGACAACGTGACGGTCATCAGCCGCAAGTTCGCCGGCGCCACCGATGCCGCTACCGGTCCTGCCTGGTACGACAATGCCTGGCTGCCGGTGCTCGCCCGCAACGGCACCGCGATCGTGATCGCGCTGCTGGTGCTGCTGCTCGGCGTCCGCCCGATCGCCAAGGCGCTGATGAAGAAGCGCGAGGACGCCACCACGCGTCCCGCCTTCGGCCAGCCGATCGGCGAGGTCGATGGCGACGGCGCGCCCGCCGGGATTGGGGTCGCGCCCCCCGTCAGCCTCGACCAGCTCGAGAACACGCGCGGCTATGACGACCGGATCGGCGCGGTCCGCGGCTTCACGCGCGACAATCCGACGCGCGCGGCACTGGCGGTGCGCGACATGATCAAGGCGGACGCGAAGTGAGCGAGGTCGCACTTCGCACCTACACCGGCGTCGAGCGCGCCGCGGTGCTGATGATGCTGGTCGGCGAGGAGGAGGCCGCGGCCATCCTCCAGAAGCTCGAACCCGAAGAGGTACGCCAGCTCGGTGCGGCGATGTTCAAGGTCGCCGACGTGTCGGAGCAAGAAGTCGAGGACGTGCTGGACGATTTCGTCGACCGCGCCCGCGAGCGGACCGCGATCGGCTTCGACCCGCGCCCCAAGATCGAGGCGGTGATGAACCGCGCTTTGGGTCGTGAAAAGGCCGAGAGCGTACTCGCGCGGATCACGCCGGCCGAGGCGGCATGCGAACTCGAACTGCTCGACTGGCTCGACGCGCCCGAGATCGCGGCGATGATCGAGAAGGAGCATCCGCAGATCGCCGCCGTACTGATCGCCAATCTCGATGCGTCGGTCGGCGGCCAGGTCCTCGAACTGCTGCCCGACGCGGTCCAGCCCGACATCCTCCACCGCATCGCGCGGCTCGGGCCGATCACGCCCGAAGCCGTCGATACGCTGCGCACGCTGCTCGCCAACCGCACCAGCACAGGGTCGACCGGCGCTGGCGTCACGCTGGGTGGCACACGCGAGGCGGCGAAGATTCTGTCCGGTGCGCGCAAAGCGACCGAACAGCGGGTGATGCCGAAGCTGTTCAAGATCGACCGCGATGTCGCAAAAGCGATCGAGGAGGCGATGTTCGTCTTCGACAACCTGCTCGAACTCGACGACAAGAATCTGGGCACGCTGATCCGCAACGTCGACAGCGAGATCCTGACCAAGTCGCTGAAGGGCGTCGACGAGACGATCCGCAACCGTTTCCTCGGCTGCATGTCGGCGCGCGCCGCCGACGGCATCCGCGACGAGATGGAGGCACGCGGGCCGATGAAGCTCGCCGAAGTGCTCGAAGCGCAAAAGGCGATGATCGCGATCGCGCGCGGGCTGGCGAAGGACGGCACGATCCAGATGGGCGGGGGCGAAGACGATTATGTCTAACGGCTTCACCGCGGGCTTCGCGTCGCGCCACACGACGACGGCGCACATCCTGGCGAGTGCGTTCGCGCCGCCGTCCGGCTTCGCCGCGGCGGATATCCGCGAGCGTGCCGCACCGCGTCCGACAAGCAACTTTTCGTCGCCGAGCTTCACCTCGCAACCCATCACGGAGCCGAGTGCGCCGAAACACTTCAGCCCGGCGGACAAGGACGTGAACCCGACCGCGGGCTGGGATCCGCTCGATCCGGTGAGCGAATCCTCGTTCATCGATCCGCTCGCCGACGCGCATGCCGCCGGTTATGCCGAGGGCCTCGCCGCTGCGGCTGCTGCCGCGCGGGACGCTGGAGCGCGCGACACCGCGTTGCTCGGCGATCTCGCCACCGCGCTGGGCGGCGACCGGATCGACCGCGAACGGATCGCCGCCCAACTCCGCCAGACCGTGCTGTTCCTGGTTTCGAAACTGGTTGGCGAAGTCGGGATCGCGCCCGACGTCCTTGCCGGCCGGATCGAGACCGCCGCCGAACTCCTGTCGGACTCCGCCGAATCCGCGCTGCTGCGCGTTCATCCCGACGATGTCGCATTGCTCGAAGGCCGCTTGCCGAAAACGATCTTCGCCGCGGGCGATCCGGGCGTCGCGCGCGGCAGCTTCGTACTCGAAAGCGCATCGACCATCGTCGAGGACGGCCCCGAACTCTGGCTCGATCAACTTGCGCAGGCGATCGACCGGGTGCCGGTGCCCAAATGCTGAACCGCTTTACCGCCGACTATCTCGAAACCCTCTCCAACGCCGATTTCGTCGCCAAGCCAAAGGTCTCGGGCCGTCTCGCCTCGTTCGACGGCCTCCTCATGGAAGCGGTCGGCCTGACCCTTCCGGTCGGCACCGTCTGCCAGGTCGGCGAAGGCGCGGCGAGCGTCGAGGCCGAGGTAATCGGCTTCCGCAACGGCCGCACGTTGATGATGAACCTCGGTGGCCCCGCCGCGCTCCTACCGCGCGCGCCGGTCAAGCCGATCGGCCCTCCGGGCGAGGCCGAAGTCGGTGCCGCGCTGCTCGGTCGCGTGGTCGACGGCGCCGGCAAGCCGATCGACGGGCTCGGTCCGATCCGTGGTGCCGGGCGCTGGCCGCTGGCCGGCAAGCTCCAGTCGCCGCTCGACCGTGGCCGCGTGCTCGAACCGCTCGACGTCGGCGTGCGCGCGATCAACGGCCTGCTGACGATCGGCCAGGGCCAGCGCGTCGGCATCATGGCCGGGTCGGGCGTCGGCAAGTCGGTGCTGCTCGGCATGATCGTCCGCGCGGCCCAGGCCGACGTGATCGTCATCGGCCTGATCGGCGAGCGCAGCCGCGAAGTCGCCGACTTCCTCGAAACCAAGGTTGCCGGCGAAGCGCGCAAACGCTCGGTCGTCGTCGCCGTCCCCGCCAACCACTCCCCCGTCCTCCGCATCCGCGGCGCACTCCGGGCGCACGCGATCGCCGAGTCCTTCCGCGACGAGGGCAAGAAGGTCCTCCTGATCATGGATTCGCTGACCCGCGTCGCGCATGCCGGTCGCGAGATCGGCCTGGCGCTCGGCGAACCCGCGTCCGCGCGCGGCTATCCGCCGTCCGCCATCGCGATGCTGCCGAACCTGATCGAACGCGCCGGCGTCGACGTCCACACCGGCGGCTCGATCACCGCGATCTACACGGTGCTGGCGGACGGCGACGACGGCAACGATCCGGTGGTGGACTCGGCGCGCTCGATCCTCGACGGCCACATCGTCCTCAACCGCCATCTCGCCGAGCGCGGCGTCTACCCCGCGATCGACATCGGCCCGTCGGTCAGCCGCGTGATGACCGACATCGTCGACGCCCCCCATGCCAAGGCCGCGCGGACGCTCCGCCGCCACCTCGCCACGTACGAGGAAAACCGCGACCTCGTGCTGATGGGCGCCTATCGCCACGGTGCCGATCCGGCGATCGACGCCGCCATCGCCTGCCACCCGGCGGTCATGGAATATATCCGCCAGGACGCCGACGAGACCGTCTCGTTGAACGATGCGGTCGCCGAACTGACCGGCGTGTTCGGCGGCTGAGATGGCGGAGGCCCGTAGCAAGACGCTGGCGCGCATCCACCGCGTCCGCACGCTTCAGCTCGGGCTGACCCGCGCCGACGAAGCCCGCGCGCACGACAAGTTCGCCAGCGAACAGGCGCTTTCCGGCCGCATCGCACTGCTCGCCGAAGCCGTCGCGCCGATCCACGAAACGCGCGCCGCGGTCTCGCTGGGCGCGTCGGCACATTACCGCGACCGCCTGCAACAATCCGCCAATGCCGCGGTCGAACGCGTGCAGGCGGCCGAAAATCGCGTCGAACGCGCCGCCGAGGCAACCCACGCCGCCAAGCGCGATCAAAGCGCGGTCGAGAAGCTGCTCGCGCGCGCCGACGCCGACGCCGTGCTCAAGGCGATCCGCGCGATGGAGGAAGCGCCGGCGTTCCGGAAGGTTCGGCACGATCCTTGCTGAGGGAGGGCAATGCGGCCGCGTGCCGATCGCCCGAACGAGTATTCTGCATGATCCAGACCGCCGTCCTTTCTCCCGTTCTCCCCGCGCAGACACGATCGCCGGCCGTGCAGAACGGGCGCACGGTGGTCGATTTCGCCGATTCCTTTGCACAGGCAAACGATGCGCCCGACGAGGGTGCGTTTCCCGGCCTGCCGCCTGCACCGTCGGCGCCGACGGCGCTCGTCCCCCTTCCGGGCATCGCTCCCGATGCCGTCATCCTGCAGGACGCCGCCGTAACCGGCAACGTCTTGCCGATCGTGACGCCCGCCACTGACCAAGCGGTGGAATGGCAGCCCATGCTCGCACCACACCCCGCGCAGACACTGGCGATTGCGAAGCCGTCACTGCTTCCGGCAAGCACCCTGACGCCCAAAATGGTCGAAACCGCGCCGCCCGACGGCAAAGCCGAGCCGGTCGCGATCCCCGCCCCGGTCGTACGTATCGCCCGACCGACGGCGTTCGCTGGGATACGCCGCGATCCCCGCCCCAAGGATGGCCCGGCCGCGGACGAAGTCACGGAGCAGCCCGCCGAGGCCCCGATGCCGGCAAGCCCAACCATCGCCGCAGACATGATGCTCGCGCCGCAACCGGCGGTTCTCCCCTTGCCGGTCGTCGCGATCGCCGTCGATGTCGCCGAGACGGCGCGTACGGATGACGGCACTGCGACGGCTCCACTATCGCCAGGACTTCCATCGTCTGTCAGCAAGTTCGCCGACGCCACGCCCTCCCGCAAGACGGGCAAGGCTGGCCAGCAAGCGCAGGCCGCAGCACCGCAGACGGAAGAGACGACCGCACCCGCACCCATACCGCCTCCGGCAGCCGCTGCCGATAGACGCCCTTCGTCGGCCGTCACAAGCAACGCGACGCTTGCTTCCAGTTCCGCGCAAAGCCTGCCAATCGCCCTCGCGACCCTTCCACCGATCGTCGCCCCACCCGCGGAACCGGGGGCGCCCATTGTACCGACATCGGTCTTGCCTTCCCTCACGGGCCCGGCATCCACAGGAAGAGTCGATACTCCGGCGTTGCCCGAGATCACCGACGCATCGCCCGTATCGACCGGCATCGACGCGAACAACGCCATGACGCGCTGGGGCTCGACCGACGCCACCGCGCCCGTCGCACTCGCCATGGCCCTACCCGACGCGATCCAGCCGCAGCCGGGTATTGTCGCGTCGGCAAGCCAGGTGTTCGGCGCTGCGATCCAGGCCGCGACCAGGGCGCGCGACGATCGCGACAAGGCGGACCCGACCATATCCTCGCTGGTAACCAGCGCGCCCGTATCGGCACCGGCGATCCGAACGGCCGAGACGCAGCAGGCGCCGCTCGACATGCGCCAGGATCGCTGGCCGCACGCGATGATCGAACGGATCGAGATCCTCCGCGATGCCGCCGACGCCGGCGACACGCGGATCCGCCTGATCCCCGACGCGCTCGGTGCGATCGACGTATCGATGAGAAAGGACGGCGACACCGTCCGCGTCCATTTCCATGCCGAGCAGAGCGCAACCCGCACCCTGTTGCAGGATGCCCAGCCACGGCTGGTCGAACTGGCCGAAGCGCGTGGGCTGAAGCTTGCCCAGGGATCGCTCGGCCAAGGATCGCTTGGCCAGGGATCGCTTGGCCAGGGCACGCCAGGCGACGGCGCGGCGAACAACAGCCAGCACCGCCCGCCAGCGACGCCGCAAGCCCCGACTCGCACCACGGCTTCGCCGGCGGTGGACGCACCGCTCACCGAAGACACCCGAATCGCTTGAACCGAAGGACCCCGATATGGCCGACAAGAAAGATACTGCGGACGCAGCGCCCAAGAAAAAGGGCAAGATGAAGACGATCCTGATCGGCGGCGGTGCGCTGCTGGTCCTGGTCGGTGGCGGCGTCGGCGCGGGCGTCTATGCCAGTAACGCCGGGTTGCTCGGAGGCGGTCACGCGGCGGTCGACGACGGCAAGCCCAAGCTCGTCCCCAAGAGCGAGCAGAAGCATGCCGGCGAGGGCGGCGATGAAGGCGGCGGTCATGGCGGCGGCGATGAAGCCGCGCCCGAAAACCACGGCATGAAGCCCCCCGCAGGAGAGGGCGGCGACAAATACGCGTCGACCTATTACCCGATGGAGAAGGAATTCACCTCGAATCTCCAGGACTCGCCGCACTTCGTCCAGGTCGGGATCGCGGTCGCCACGCCGTACGACGACACCGTCATCACCAACCTCAAGACCAACGACATCGCGGTCCGCTCGGCGATCCTGATGGCGCTCGGCGACACCACCGAAGAGCAGGTGATGAGCAGCGACGGCAAGCGTCAGTTGCAGGTCAGACTGGCCAAAGCGATCAACGATACGCTCAAGCAGAAGGAAGGCTTCGGCGGCATCGGTAACGTTTACTTTACCAGTTTCGTTGTTCAGTGAGGCATGGTTAACGAGGCCTCAGCAAAGACGCGCGAGCGACGCGACCGGGATCGCTCCGGCGCGCCCAAGGACGGCGTGCTGCATCAGGGCGTGCTCGGCGGGGCCAAGCTCAATCCGTTCGGCGACCTGCATTCGCTGCAGCATCTGTCGGCGCGGTTCGCACGCGGTTTGCGCGGCGTGTTCGAGCCGTTGCTGCGCCAGGAGGTCCGCTGCTGGGCCGAGCCTTTGGTGGTCCAGCGCTTCACCGATTACCGCGCGGAACGCAGCGATGCGCTGACCGCGTGGCTGCCGTTGATCATGACGCCGGGGATGGCGCAGGCGCTTTGCATCATGGACGGCAAGTTCGTGCTCGAGATGCTCGACATGTTCTTCGGCGGCACCGGCGCCGCGCCGCACACGTTGCCGACCGAATTCTCACCCGCCGCCGAGGCGATGGTCGCGCGGATAGGCCAGATGATCGCCGCGCCGCTGAAGACCGCGTGGGAGCCGATGGCGCGGTTCGACTTCCTGCCGACGCGCGTCGAGGTGAACCCCGCGATGATCGCCGATCTCGACGGCGAGGATGCGATGATCGTCACGCGCTTCGGGATCGCCGCAGGGGCGGCAAAGCCAGTGTTCCTCGATCTCGTCTACCCCGTGTCCGCGCTGAAGCCGCATGCGCCGTCGCTGACCGCCAAGGTCGTCGGCAAGTCGGCCGAGCCCGATCCGGCGTGGCGCACCGAGCTGACGCGCGCGGCGATGAACGTCCGTTTCCCGATCCGCTCGGTGCTCGCCGAGCCGGTCGTCAAGCTGACCATGCTGATGGACCTGAAGCCGGGCGACGTGATCCCGATCACCATCTCGGGCGACGTGCCGGTGATGGTCGGCAACAACCGGCTCGGCTGCGGCACGGTCGGCACGTCCAATGGCTTCGCCGCCATCCAGCTCACCTCGATTACCAGTTTCGACGAAGGATTTGCAGCATGAACGACATGACCGGAGGCTTCCCCGTAGATGCTGCCGTCGCCGCCAATTTCCGGCTGCTCCAGGATGTCGACGTCAAGTTGACCGTCGAGATCGGCTCGACCAGCCTGACGCTGCGCGAGCTGCTCGCGCTGGGTGAATCCAGCGTGATCGAACTCGATCGCCAGGCCAACGAGTTGCTCGACGTGTTCGTCAACGGCACCTTGATCGGACGCGGCGAAGTGGTGACGGTCGGCGAGCGCTTCGGCGTGCGGATGACCGAGCTCGTGTCGCCCGACAAGCGCGGCTGATCGACGATGCTCTGGACCTATATCCTCAAGCTCGTCATCCTGCTGCCACTGGTGTGCGGCCTGATGTTCGGCTGCCTGTATCTGTGGCGCAAGTTCGAGAGCCGGATCCCAGGCAAGCCCTCGACGCGGCTGATCGGCGTCAAGGAAACGATGATGATCTCGCCGGGCCTGCGCCTCGCGGTGATCGATTTCGAGGGTCGCCGGCTGCTCGTGTCGGTCGGCCGTGGCGGCGTGCACCTGATCGACAAGGTCGACGCATGAGCGCGGTCGCTCGCCCAAAGGTGACGCGCAAAGGCTCGGGCCCTGCCCTGTTTTCCGCGCCGAAGCGCTCCCCGTTTTCCCGCGAACGCGGGAATCCAGGAGCCAAGACCGTTGCCCTCCATAACCCTGGATCCCCGCGTTCGCGAGGAAACAGCTTGGTGTGGATCGGCCTAGCCCTCTTGCTTGCCCTCTTCCTCGCGATGCCGGCCTTCGCACAAGCCGTCCCCGCCCCGACCAACCCGGCCGTCGGCGACGCGGTCGATCGCGCGCTCGGACAGCTTGGCGGCCAGGCTGCGGGCAACACCGGCCAGAGCGGCTCGCTGTCGCTGTCGCTGCAAGTCCTCATCATCATGGGGCTGCTGACGATCCTGCCGGGGATCCTGCTGATGATGACCAGCTTCACGCGGATCATCATCGTGCTCGCGATCCTGCGCCAGGCGCTCGGGCTGCAGCAGACGCCGCCGAACCAGGTGCTGCTCGGCCTGTCGCTGTTCCTGTCCTTCTTCATCATGGCGCCGACGATCAGCCAGATCAACACGACCGCGATCCAGCCCTATGCCGCCGGGCAGCTCGCCGGCACGCAGATGATCACCACCGCTGGCGTCCCGCTGCACGCGTTCATGGTGAAGCAGACCCGCGTGAAGGACGTCACGATGTTCGCGCAGATCGCGAAGTCGGGCCCCTATGCCTCGTCGCTCGACATCCCCTTCTCGGTGCTGCTCCCCGCGTTCGTCACGAGCGAACTGAAGACCGCATTCCAGATCGGCTTCCTGATCTTCCTGCCGTTCATCGTCATCGACCTGGTCGTCGCGACCGTGCTGATGTCGCTCGGCATGGCGATGCTCAGCCCGACGATCATCTCTCTGCCATTCAAGCTGCTGCTGTTCGTACTGGTCGACGGCTGGGCGCTGACGATGGGCAGCCTCGCCAACTCGTTCGCGACCTGAGAGCATGGACGCGCAATATTTCCTGACCGTCGCCAACCAGACGATGTGGGTGCTGGCGCTCGCCAGCGCGCCGATCCTGATCCCGGCGCTGCTCGCGGGGCTGATCCTCGGGATGATCCAGGCGGCGACGTCGATCAACGAACAGACGCTGTCGTTCGTGCCGAAGCTGGTGGTGGTCGCGGTGTCGATCCTGATCTTCGGCAGCCTGATCCTGGGCTTGTTGAGCGATTTCACGATCGGGATCTTCGAGCGCATCCCGGATCTTGTTAAATGAGCCAAAATTTCCGTTCGTCCCGAGTAGACTTCGAGCTCGTCGAGAAGGCGTATCGAGGGGCAGGTACCTCGATACGGGCCCTCGACTTCGCTCGGTCCCTACTCGGCACGAACGGCAACTGAGATGTTGGGTTTTGGGCTCAGCATCGAGCCCCAGCTCTGGGCGCTGATCTTCGTGATGATCCGGATCGGTGCGACGTTCATCGCCGCGCCGGTGTTCGGCAACGTCTCGGTCCCGGTCACCGTGCGCGTCACACTGTCGGGCGCGATCGGGTTCCTCGTGCTCGCGGCGCACCCGATCGTCCCGCCGCAACAGATTTTCGCCGTCTCCACCATCCTATCCGCCGCCGCCGAAGCGCTGGTCGGCCTCGCGCTAGGCTTCGTGCTGCAGATTTCGTTCGCCGCGCCGATGATCGCGGCGGAAGTCATCGGCGGCGCGATGGGGCTCGGCTTCGCCTCCTCGATCGACCCGCAGAACGGCAAATCGAGCCCCGCGCTCGGCCAGTTCTTCTCGATCATGCTGACGCTGCTGTTCCTGTCGGTCGACGGCCACCTGATCCTGATCGACCTGATCGTCCGGAGCTACGACGTGCTCCCGCCCGGCGCCGCGTGGATCGGGATCGAGCGGCTGAAGGCGATCGCGTTCTTCGGCGGCTATGCGTTTCTCGCCGGCCTGCTGCTCGCACTCCCGGTCGGGTTCCTGCTGCTGTGCCTCAACATCGTCGTCGGCATGCTGAGCCGCGCCGCGCCCGCGCTCAACCTGTTCGCGGTCGGCCTCCCCGCCAGCCTCGCGGTCGGCGTCGTCACGCTGGCGATCGCGTTCCCAACGATGGGCGACTACATGCTCGTCATCGTCCGCGAAGGCCTGTCCGCCACCGAAAACCTGGTGCTCGGCTGATGTCTGAGGACAGCGGTGAAAAAACCGAATCCCCAACCGCCAAGCGCAAGAAGGATGCGGTCGACAAAGGCGACATCCTCCGCTCGCGCGACTTCGCCACCGCGCTGAGCATGGTCGCGGGTGTCGGCTGGCTGATCTACGCCGGCCCGCACCTCATCACCGCCTGCAAGCAGGTGATGGCATCGAGCTTCCAATTCACCCACGCCGATGTCGAGGATTTCTCGCCGTGGCGACCGCTGATGGAAGCCGGCGGCAAGCTCGCGCCGTCGCTGATCAGCCTGTTCGTCGTCACCATCGCCGCCGCGATCCTGAGTCAGGCCGGGCTCGGCGCGCTCGGCTTCAACGGCAAGCTGATGGCGCCCAAATACAGCCGCGTCGATCCCGCCGCCGGGTTGAAGCGCATCTTCGGATCGAACGGCTGGATCGAGCTCGGCAAGTCGCTGCTGAAGGTCATCCTGCTCGGCACGATCGGCGGCTGGATGCTGTGGAACGCCGCGCACACGACGATGGGCCTCGCCTCGTCCGCCGATCTGAACCAGGCGCTGTCGACGCTCGGCGGCACGTTCAAGGCGATCCTGATCGCAATGGCGTTCGGGCTGTGCGCGATCGCGGGCATCGATCTGCCGATCCAGATCATCCGCCGGCTCGGCAAGATGCGGATGTCGAAACAGGAGGTGAAGGACGAGCACAAGTCGACCGAGGGCAATGGTGAGGCGAAGGGCCAGATGCGCGCCAAGATGCGCGCGATGGCGAGCGGCGGCCTGCGCAAATCGGTCGCGGAGGCGCATGTCGTGCTGACCAACCCGACGCACTTCGCCGTCGCGCTGCGCTACGATCGCGGCAAGGACCAGGTGCCGGTGGTGGTCGCCAAGGGGCGCGGCGCGACCGCACTGGCGATCCGCGAACTGGCTGCTGAGGGTCGCGTGCCCGTACTCGAATATCCGATGCTCGCCCGCGCGGTCTATTACACCAGCAAGGAGGGGCAGGAAGTCCGCGACGACCTGTACATGGCGATCGCGACGGTGCTGGCCTTCGTCTTCGGGCTGAACGTTGCCGCAGGTGGCGCGGCGGCCCCGATCCAGCCGTTCGTCACCGTGCCGAAGGACGCTCGATTCGACGAAAATGGCATCAAACAGGCCTAAACATCGCGGCCGCCCGGCCGTTCTTACTGACGAGCGCGCACGTGCAGGGATTTCGCCATGGTAACATCGACGACGAGCACGACGGCCACGCCGACACCCGCGGCCACCCCGCAAAGTGCGGTCAACACCGCAACGCAAGCGCTGCTCAACGGGCTGAACGCGGGCTCGGGCGTCGACACCGGCACCTTGGTCACGTCGCTGGTCGAAGCGCAGTTCGCGGCACGCACGGCCGCGCTGAAGGCGAAATCCGACACCCTCACCGCGCAGATCTCGGGCGTCAGTACGCTCAAGAGCACGATGACCGGCTTCTCCACGGCGCTCGCCAATCTGGTGAAGAGCGGCAGCCTGCAGTCGCAGCCCAGCAGTTCCAACAGCACCATCCTGTCCGCGACCGCGCTGTCGGGTGCAAAACTGTCGAACCTGTCGGCCAGCGTCACCGTCACGCGCCTGGCGACCGCCCAGGTCGCGCGCACCACGACTGCGGTCCTTGCCGCAGATCGTGCCGCCTCGCTCGAGACCGGCGCGCTGACCCTGACGATCGGTGGCGGGGCAGGCATTGCGATCGATATCGGCGATGGCAGCATCGACGCGATCGCCGCCGGCATCAACGCGTCGAAGAGCGGGGTCACCGCCTCCGTCGTCACCGACGCCAGTGGCGGCGCCTATCTGTCGGTCAAGGGCGGCACCGGCACCGCACAGGCGTTCACCTTGAAGGGTGACGGTGCCAGCGGCGCGGTCGACATCGGCGGCGATGCGACGCAGACCAGCCTCGTGTCGACTGCGCAGAACGCGCTGCTCACCGTAGACGGCATCGAAGTCGAGCGACCGAGCAACACGGTCAGCGACCTTGTCGATGGCGTCAAACTGCAGCTCAACGCGGTGTCCACGGTCCCCGTCACGCTCGCCAGCAGCACGCCGACCGACGCGCTGACCCAGGCGGTCAACGATGTCGTCACGACCTTCAACGAGGTGCTGAAGACGATCACCGAACAGACCGATCCGATCACCGGCAACCTCCGCGCCGACCCGGCCGCGACGGCCTTGCTCCGCTCGCTGAAGGCGCTGGTGTCGAAGCCGCTGGTCGGCGGCGCGACCGCGGGCATTCCGCGCAGCCTGTCCGAGATCGGCGTCGCGACCAACACCGATGGTACGCTGCGCGTCGATACCACGCTGCTCGACCGGCAGCTCGCCGCCTATCCCGACACGATCGAATCGATGTTCGCGCCGTCCTCCACCAACGTCCTCGGCCTGTCCGGCACGCTCAGCGCGCTCACCAACAGCGCGACGAACACGTTGACCGGCCTCGGCGCGTCGACCGCGCGGTATACGGCCGCCGAAGCCGACCTCGCCAAGCAGCAGGACAAGGTCACCGACCAGTCCGCCCAGCTCACCACGCGCCTGACGCAGCAATATGCGAGCATGAACTCGCGCGTGTCCGCGTACAAATCGACCCAGGCGTTTCTCACCAACCAGATCGCAGCCTGGAACAAGAGCTCGTGACCTACGCCAGTACCCTCGCACGCGATCCGTTCGCGACCTATCGCCAGATTGACGCGGTCGGCCGTACCGCCACCGCGGATGGCCCTGCCCTCGTCCAACTGCTCTACAAGGAACTCGTCGCTGCCCTGCGCGCCGCCGCCTGGGCCTGCGAGAACCGCAAATTCTCCGTGAAGAGCGACCGGATCACGCGCGCCACCGCGATCCTGTTCGCACTCGAAGCCGGTCTGGACTTCGAAAAAGGCGGCCAGGTCTCGGAGACGCTCGCCCGCCTGTACGGCGGCGCGCGGAAAACCGTCATCAACGCCTCGCTCGGCCATGATCCGAAGCCGTTCAGCGATTCCGCGGACATGCTCGACGAGATCGCGCAGGCTTGGCGGACCGCCAGCGCCGCCTGACCTTTACCGCCGGAACCAGTGGCGTCCGGCAAAGTACAGCACGACGCCCGCCGCGATCACCGCACAGGCGCCGGCAATCGCGTCGAACGCCCAGGGCTCCTCGGCATAGGGCAGCCCCTTCACGTTCATGCCGTACAGCCCGGTGAGAAACGTCAGCGGCAGGAACACCAGCGCCGCCACCGAGATGATCAGCGAGCGGTTGTCGATCTGTTCGGCGCGCAGGTCGGTCAGCGTCTCGTGGATCAGCGCGGCGCGTTCGCGGATCGATTCGAGTTCCTCCGCCATCCGCGCGGCACGGTCCGCCGCTGCCGCCAGATGCAGCCGGTCGTCATCCGCCAGCCAGTCGCCGGGTAACGCCGCCAGTTTCTCCAACGCCGCACGTTGCGGGCTGAGGAAGCGTTTGTAGCCGATCGCCGCCACCCGCACCTTGCTGACCGCGCGCCGCAGTTCGAACACGCGGTTGGCGTCGAGCTGTTCCTCGCAATCGTCGAGCTGGTCGCCAAGCGACGCGACGTCAGGGTCGAGATCGGCGGTGATCGCGGTCGCGAATGCGGCGATCAGGTCCCCCGGATCGCGCACCTCGCCGCGTTCGACCATCTTTTCGACCTCGGCGACCGCGATCAACGGCTTCCGCGTGACCGAGAATACCCAGCCCTTCACCGCCCAGATCCGCACCGAGGCGAGCATGTCGGAGGTGTCGAGTTCCTCGTGCGAACGCCCCCGCAAGTTGACGAACGCACCGTCGCCGACCGCTTCGCAGCGCGGTCGCGTTTCGGTCGCAGTCAGCGCGTCGACCACATAGTCGAGCAGCTTGGCCTCGTCGCGGAGCCACGTCTGCGCGTGCTCGGCGGTCGTCGACAGATGCACCCAGACGAGGTCCGCGGTGCAGCCGAGCGCTTCCTTCACGTCGATCCGCGCGGCCTTGCCGTCGGTGACGCGAAAGCCGAACCCGCTCACAGGACCATCTCGCTCACAGGGCCATCTCGACATCGACCGACAGGCCGGTGCCGGGATCGCTCGGCATCGGCTCGCACAACCGCGCGGCATCGGCGCGCGCACGGTCGAGGATCGCGGCGGGAACGTCGGGGCGGTGATAGACCCGGTCGGCACTCGCCAGCGCGCGCGCCTGGCGCAGGGTGAGGTCGTCCGGATCGGTAGAGGTCAGGCGGATCACAACCTGCTCCCCTCCCTGAAAGGGAGGGGTTGGGGGTGGGTCGGCTGGTTGGGGATCGGCAGACACATCAGCGGC
>NZ_JACONT010000003.1 GCF_014358075.1 Sphingomonas albertensis
TGGGCGTCTCGCGCGCGCTTTTTTGCCCCCCCGCGAAGGCGGGGGCCCAGACTGGACCCCCGCCTTCGCGGGGGAACACGTAGACGCGGGTTGCGGCTGGCTGCACTCCGCCGAACGCAACCCTTGGACTTCGATAGCTGAGGCTACCGGCTTCACCGTCGACCGCTCCGACGCAAACTGGCGCACGCAGTGGCGCGACCTCGGCTTTTCGCCGGAAGACCAGGTATCCTCCACCGACGCATACTCAGCCTGGAACGAGCGCGCGCTCGCCGCCATCGAAGGCCCCGACCGCCCCCTATCCGACTTCATCGCTCCGAATGACCCATGGCGCCCGAAAATCGACGCGATCTCCGGATACGCCAATGGCGCGAACCTGGCCCAAGTCTCGCTCCACGACTGGGCAGCGTACGAAGACGCCTCCACAGACGACAACTGGACGGTGAAGGAAGGCTACGGCACGCTAGTCGCCAGTCGAGCCGTTGGCCTGAACATCCGCCTCTCGACCGCGGTAATGCGCATTGATCACAGCGGCCGCCGCCTAAAGCTCGACACCCCCGCCGGCACGATCGAGGCGGACCACGTCATCGTCTGCGTCCCCACGACCGTTCTCGCGAAGTCGCAGATCGTGTTCGACCCGCCCCTGCCCGACAAGCATGCCGCCGCTGCCGACCTCCCGCTCGGGCTTGCGGACAAGGTGTTCCTCCATGTCGACCGGCCCGAATGGCCAACCAACGCGCATCTGGTCGGCAATCCGTACACCGCGTGCACCGCCAGCCACCGCCTGTCGCCTTTTGGCTGGCCGATCGTCGAAAGCTTCTTCGGCGGCGATTGCGCGGAAATGCTGGAGGACGGCGATGCCGCGCAGTTCGCGATCGACGAACTCGTCGGCCTGCTCGGCAGCGACTGGCGCAAGCGCTTCACGCCGCTGGCCGCGACCCGCTGGCGTCACGAACCTTATATCGGCGGCAGCTACAGCCACGCGCGCGTTGGTCGGGCCGGGCAACGCACCGTCCTCGCCGCCTCGGTTGACGGCCGCATCCACTTCGCCAGCGAGGCGTGCCACCCGTTCGATTTCTCGACTGCGCACGGCGCCTATGCAACCGGCGTCACGGCGGCCCGCGCAGTCATTGGCGAGCCCGTAACGATCGCATAAGGAACGCCGATGGGCTTCCTCCGCATCTTCGCCAAGATCGTTTTCCTGTTCGTGTTGGTCACGGTCGCCTGGGTCGGGCTGTACCGGTTCGTGCCGGTGCCGTTCACCTGGACCATGATGGGCGACGTGATCGCGGGTCGCGGCGTCACCAAGGATTGGATGCCGCTATCGGAGATGGATCCGGACATGGCGCGCGCGGCGATTGCCGGCGAGGATTCGCGGTTCTGTTCGCATCACGGCTTCGATTTCAAGGCGATCGCGGGGGCGGCGGCGCGCAATGCGCAGGGCGGGCGGATTCGCGGCGGCTCGACGATCAGCCAGCAGACCGCGAAGAACGCGTTCCTGTTCCAGGGCGGCGGCTATGTCCGGAAGGCGTTCGAGGCGTATTTCACGGTGCTGATCGAGGCGCTGTGGCCGAAGCGGCGGATCATGGAGGTATATCTCAACATCGCCGAGACCGGGATCGGGACGTATGGCGCGAACGCTGGGGCGATCCGGTATTTCAATCACGACGCGTCGCGGCTTTCGCCGACCGAGGCCGGGCGGATCGCCGCGGTATTGCCCATGCCGAAGAAGCGGGCTGCGATCGATCCGCATGGGTTCGTGCGGCGGCACGGGAATACGTTGTCGCGGCGGGTTTCGGTGGTGCGCAACGATGGGTTGGATGGGTGTCTGCGATCCTGACCACTACCACCCATCATCACGTTACTACCCCGGCGCAGGCCGGGGCCCAGTTGGAAAGGTTGCTGTGATGGAGCATCGCGCTCAATCAGTCACGTCCACCAACTGGACCCCGGCGTTCGCCGGGGTGAATTCTAGCTTCGACCTTGCCTTACCTTGTTCTCCCGCGAAGGCGGGAGCCCAGACTGGGTCCTCGCCTTCGCAGGGAGACAAGCTACCTGTGATTACTCCGTCGACTTCTCGACCGCGTCGCCGGCCTTGTCCGCCGCACTGCCTACGCTCTTCGCGGCCGACGTAATCGCGGCGTCCTTGCTGTTTTGCGCGCCTTGGCGGCTGAACAAATAGTACCCGCCGATCAGCACCGCGATCAGCAGGACGATACCGATCAGCATGCCGCTGCCGCCGCTGCGGCGTTCGATGATCGTGGTGTGGGTGGTCGGCGTTTCGACGATGCGCTCTTCGGCCATTTTACTCTCCCTGATTACTGAAGAGCGCAACGCCGACCGAATAGCGATTGTTCCCGCGCCGAAACGACCAGCGCGCCCTATCAGCCGATGCCGCGGACCAAGCCCGCGTCGGTCGTGGCAGGGGCCACGCCGGCCGGTCTTGTGCGTCTCGCCACCAGAGCGGCGTGGCACTACGACTCAGAACGGCAGCTTGAAGCCCGGTGGCAGCTGCAACCCACTAGTCATCTTCGACATTTCGCTGCCCGACACCGCATCCGCCTTCGCGCGGGCGTCGTTGAACGCGGCGGTCAGCAGGTCCTCGAGCATCTGCTTCTCGCTCACCTGCATCAGCGAATCGTCGATCGCGATGTTGATGATGCGGCCCTTGGCGGAGGCCTTCACCTTGACGAGGCCGCCGCCGGACGCGCCCTCGACCTCGATCGTGTCGAGATTGGCCTGCGCCTTTTCGAGCTCGCTCTGGACGTTCTGCGCCATGGCGAGGATTTCATCGATATTCTTCATGCATTGCTCCTTTGACCGGGCCACGATTCGAGCTGGGCGTCCGGAAACGCTGCCACCGCGGCCTTCATGATGGGGGATTCGAGAATGGCCTGGCGCACCGCGGCGTCCGCAGAGTCCTGCGCCTCGCGCAATGTCGGCTCGCCGGGGGCATCGACGATCGAGACCTTCCACGCCGTCCGCGTCACCGTCTTCAATAGCGTGTTCAGCTCGGCGAGCGTGTCGGCCGAGACCGGGCGGCTGCCGCTGAGCGCGAACTCGGGCGGCGCATAGCTTACGACGCGCGCGCCGTGACGTAGGCGCGCGGCGATAGCGAGGCCGCCCGATTCGTCGAGCAGATCGACCAGCGCCTCGAACGTCGGCGGCAGGATCGGTCCGGTCGTCACCGGTTCGGGCGCCTTCGCAGCGGATGCCGCGTTCCAGGGCGGCGCTTCGCCGGACGGAGGCGCAGGTGGCGGCATTGGCGGTGACGACGGTGTCGCTGAGGGCGCCGCGCCACTGGCAATCTGACGCGCGAGTTCGCCGGGATCGGGCAGCGTCGAGGCGTAGATCGCGCGCAGCAGCGCCATCTCCGCCGCCTCGATCGGCAGCGCCGCCTTGGCGACCTCGTCATGGCCCTTGAGAAACAGCTGCCATAGGCGGTGGAGCGCGGGGTAGCCGAGCGATGCCGCCCATTCCGCGCGCGCCGCGCGCTCCTCCATCGGCTGCGCGGCATCGGGCGGGGTGCCGACCTTGGTCAGCGTGATGCCGTGGACGGTTTCGAGCAGCGATCGGAGCACCGACAGCGGGTCGACGCCGTAATCATATTGGCGGCGCATCGAGGCGAGCGCCCCTGCCCCGTCGCCCGCGAGGATCAGCGTCAGCAGGTCGCGCACCGCGCCGCGATCGGACAGGCCGAGCATCTGGCGCACTGCGTCCGCCGTCACGCCACCACCTTCGAGCCCGGCATGCGCGATCGCCTGGTCGAGGATCGACAGGCCGTCGCGCGCGGAGCCCTCGGCGGCGCGCGCGATCAGCATCAGCGCCTCGGGATCGGCGACGACGCCCTCTTGCTCGGAAACCCAGGCGAAGTGCTTCGACAGCTGTTCGGCGGAGATACGGCGGAGGTCGAAGCGCTGGCAGCGCGAGAGGACCGTCACCGGCACCTTGTTCACTTCGGTCGTCGCGAACAGGAATTTTACGTGGGGCGGCGGTTCCTCCAGCGTCTTCAGCAGCGCGTTGAACGCGTTCTTCGACAGCATGTGGACTTCGTCGATGATGTAGATCTTGAAGCGCGCGGTGACCGCCGAATAGCGCGACGCGTCGATGATCTCGCGAACGTCGTCGACGCCGGTGTGGCTGGCGGCGTCCATCTCGATCACGTCGATATGGCGGCCCTCCGCGATCGCGCGGCACGGCTCGCAGACGCCGCAGGGGTCGATCGTCGGACCGCCGTGCCCGTCGGGACCGATGCAGTTGAGCGCCTTGGCGATGAGGCGCGCGGTCGATGTTTTGCCGACGCCGCGGACGCCGGTCATCAGGAATGCGTGGGCGAGCCGGTCGCGCTTGATCGCGTTGCCGAGCGTCTGGACCATCGCGTCCTGGCCGATCAGCTCCGAAAAGGTCTGCGGACGGTATTTGCGGGCAAGCACGCGATAGGCGGCGTCTGGCGCTTTGGCCGGCTGCGGGGGTTCGCCGAGGTCGAAGGAATCTGACATTGCGGTCGATATAGGCGGTTTGGGGGGCGGTGTCGAAGGGCTAGCGAACCCTTTCTGTTCCCACGCGGACGCAGAGGTCTAGGGTTAGGGCTGCTATCGGTTTTTTAAGAATGAGAAGTGCGCTGCGGATGAGCCGCATCGTCAGACGGCGCTTTGCGTCGATGGCCGCGCTCATGTGAGCTTGCTGACATTCGCGGTGGGAGCCGGGACGACCCGTGGCTTAGTCGTTGTGGCTGCTTCCTTCCGGATCTGACCAAGTTGGCGACGACCACGTCCGCCCGACTCCCGCGGCGCATATGGCGGGGTCGGGCGGGATGATCAAGCCGCTTTAGGAGCGGGCTCGGTCTTAGCGGCGAACGCGAACCGTACGGCAGACGCGCTGGCGGTGATGGTTGCGGTAGACGTTGCGGCAAACCTGGCGCGTGCGCACGGCGTGACGACGATAGCCCGGGCGGTTGCCGTTGTGACGCACGACGGTGCGCTCATGGACGACGGTGCGCTGTGCCGAGGCTTCGGCAGCGATGCCGACCGGTGCGAGCCCAGTGAGCGCGACGAGACCGGCGGCGGCGAGGGTGAACAACTTCATGATAATCTCCTACTGGGTCCGAACTATGCTGAGTCCTGCGACCTGTGTTAATAAACGAGGCTCGATCGTTACGGTTCCGTATCAACCCCAGAATTGAGTACGCCGAGTTCAGCGGCGGAAGCAGCGACGAACCGGTCCGTAATAGCCACGCTCGATCCGGCATACGACGCGCGAGCGGCCGTAACCGCGCGGTCCGCGATAGCCATAGCCGCCGTCACGATAACCGCCGCGGTAGCCGCGATAGCCATGACGCGGACCGTCCCATCCACGACGGCCGTGCCAGCCGCGGTTACCACGCGGCCCATGCCAGCCGGGGCCGCCGCGTGGGCCATCCCAGCCATGACGCTGCGCATCGGCGGGTGCAGCGGCGAAAACGGTTCCCGCGGCCAAGGCGCCAGCGGCGAACATTGCGATGATCTTCATGTTCGGTACTCCTCTCAAGACCTCGTACATTGAGGCGATGAGCGGATAATCCGCTTCCGGCCGTGCACGTTCCATGAACCGGCCGTTGTCTTCCTGTAAGCTTTACTGACTAGTAAGACTGGCTTAACCGGGGATCCGCACGATCAATCCGTCGAGCGCATCGGTCAGCCGGATCTGGCAGGCGAGCCGACTGGTACGGGTCGCGTTGTGCGCGAGGTCGAGCATATCCTCCTCGTCCTCGCTCGCGGGCGGCAGTCGGGCGAAATCGGCGGGTTCGACGATGACGTGGCAGGTCGCGCAGGAGAGCTGGCCTTCACAAGTGCCTTCGAGTGGCTGGTTATGCGTCTGGGCGGCATCGAGCAGGCGATCGCCGGGGTTTGCGGCGACCGTGGTCGCGGTGCCGTCGCGGGCGATGAAGCGGACGATCATGGCCATTGCGCCTCGGCTGCGGCGACGATCGCATCGATGGCGTCGCGGAGTTCTTTTTCGGTGGTGTCTCGGCCGAAGCCCAGGCGGATGCTGGAGCGCGCCTGCGCCTCGGTGAGGCCGATCGCGCGGAGGACGTGGCTGGAGCGGCCGGAGCCGCTGGCGCAGGCGGAACCGGCGGAGAAGGCGATGTCGCGTAGGTCGGACATCAGGCGATTCACGTCGAGGCCGGCGCGGCGGATATTGAGGTTGCCGTGGTAGCGGTGATTGGTAGAGCCGTTGATCGTCCAGTCGGGGCCGAGGCGGTCGAGGGCCAGCGACCAGAGGCGATCGATGTGCGCGGCATCCTGATCCTTGCGGTCGGCCATGAGTTGCGCGGCGACGCCGAAGCCTGCGCAGAGGGCTGGCGACAGCGTGCCGGAGCGGCCGGGGGCTTCCTGCCCGCCGCCGTGCATCAGCGGGGCCAGGTCGATGCCGTCTCGGATCCAGAGTGCGCCGATGCCCTTGGGGCCGTGGATCTTGTGTGCCGAGATGGCGACGAGGTCGACGGTGTCTGGAATCGGGATGCGGCCATAGCCCTGGACCGCGTCGCAGAGCATCAACGCGCCGGCTGCGTGGGCGGCGTCGGCGAGCGCGGCGATCGGCTGTATGACGCCGATCTCGTTGTTGACGAGCATCGTGGCGACTACGCCGGTGCCGGTGGGGATCGCGGCGCGGGATGTGTCGGGGTCGACTGGCGTAAATCGACTTTCGACTTCCCCCCTCCCTGGAAGGGAGGGGCTGGGGGTGGGTTGGCAAGCTTTTGCCGCCGACGTTCGATCATACGGAAGCCGACCCACCCCCGACCCCTCCCTTCCAGGGAGGGGGGAAGAGTCGTGCTGACTGCCGGCACCTCGACTGTCGCTCCCACCAAGGCCGTCTGCGCCGACTGGGAGGATCGTGACGTGGCGCCCCATCGCCGCTTCGGCCGCGACGGTGTCGAGTACCGCCGCGTGTTCGGTAGCCAGCGTCACGATCGGACCGGTCGTACCCTTGATCGCCCAGTTGAGCGCCTCGGTCGCGCCGCTGGTGAAGGCGACGCGGCCGCCGGGGGGGAGCAGTGCGGCGATCTGATCGCGCGCGACTTCGACGGCGGCCTTCGCGCGGCGGCCTTCGCGGTGGGGGGAATGCGGGTTGGCGTGCTGCGATTCGAGCCAGGGGAGCATTGCGGCGAGTGCTTCGGGCGCGAGCGGTGTGGTCGCCTGGTAGTCGAGATAGGTCATACGGCTCGACTTATGTCCTGGGCGATGCGCGTCCAGGCTTCGGCGAACTTGGCCACGTCGTCAGGCCTTGTGGTCCAGCCGAAGCTGACGCGGACGACTTCGGCAGCGGCTTGCGCAGAATAGCCCATCGCCGCGAGGACGTGGCTGGGGCGCATGCTGCCGGACGAACAGGCGCTGCCGGCGGAGACGGCGAACCCGGCCATGTCGAGGCGGATCAACTGCGCGGCTGAACTTACGCCGGGCATGCGGTAGGAGGCTATCGTGGGGATGCGGGGGGCGTTTTGCGCGACGATCTCGCCGCCGCCTGCGAGGATGGCTTCGTCGAGCTTGGCGCGGCGATCGGCCATGTCGGCGAACCAGTCGTTGGGGGCCTCCAGCGCGGCGGCGAACCCCAGCGCGCCGGGGAGGTTCTCGGTACCGCCGCGATAGCCGCGCTCCTGCCCGCCGGTCGGGTCGAGCAGGCCGAGATCGCGAACCAGCAGCGCGCCGATGCCGGGAGGGCCACCCAGCTTGTGCGCGGAGACGATGATGAGGTCGGCGTCGGGGAGCGGGAGCTTGCCGGCGGTCTGCGAGCAATCGGCTATCCAGAGGCCGGCAGGTCGATCCTGGAGAACGCCGGTTTCGCTGTTCGCGGATTGCAGCGCGATCGCCTGTGCGCCCTCCCCGTTCACGACGATACCGCATCCGTCGACCCCCAGCATAACCGGCTGTTCCGCCGCGCGAAGAACCGCATCGTGCTCGATCGCTGCCACGCCGATACCCGGCCTGCCGCGCAGCGCCAGCGCCGCGGACTCGCTCGCGCCACTCGTCAGGATCACGTGATGCGACCAGTCCAGCGCCTTGGCGATCCGCTTCCGCGCGTCCTCCAGCGCCGCCCTCGCCGCGCGCCCCTCGGCATGCGGCGAGGACGGGTTCGCCCAGCGCGCCATGCCTTCCATCACTGCCGCGGTTGCCTCGCGGCGCATCGGCGTGGTGGCGGCGTGATCGAAGTAGATGCGGGAGTCGTTGCGGGACAGGGTCGGTTCCAATTGCGAAAACGGGCGTTCAGCCTATATAATGCAGATCACCCCGCACTCCACCCGAGTGCGTATCCCAGCTCGCGAGTGCCCATGCCAGAAGTCATTTTCCCCGGTCCCGAAGGCCGTCTCGAAGGTCGTTTTGCGCCGGGTCCGCGTCCGCGTGCGCCCGTCGCGATGATCCTCCACCCCCATCCGTCGGCCGGTGGTACGATGAACAACGCGATCGTACAGCAGCTTTACAAGACCTTCCAGCGGCGTGGCTTCGCGACATTGCGGTTCAACTTTCGCGGTGTCGGCAAGAGCCAGGGCGTGTTCGACAACGGCGTCGGCGAATTGTCGGATGCGGCGAGCGCGCTCGATTGGGTGCAGAGCTTCCATCCCGAGGCGCAGACGACCTGGATCGCCGGCGTCAGCTTCGGCGCGTGGATCGGCATGCAGCTGCTGATGCGTCGTCCGGAGATCCGCGGGTTCATCTCGGTCGCACCACCGGCGAACCTGTACGACTTCACCTTCCTGGCGCCGTGTCCGTCGAGTGGGATCATCATCCAGGGCGAGGCCGACGAGGTTGCGACGCCAGGTGCTACGCAGAAGCTGGTGGATAAGCTGCGGACGCAGAAGCACATCACGATCCATCATGATACGATCCCGAAGGCTAACCACTTCTTCGAGCATGAGATGCCGGAGCTGATGGGGTCGGTGGACAAGTATCTCGACATGCGCCTCGACCCGAACTCGCCGATCCGGTGAACTCCTTCTCCCCTCGGGGAGAAGGTGGCGCGTGAGCGTTGGATGAGGGGGAGTTGGGGATCGATACGCTCTCCCCAACTCCCCTCACCCTCCCACCGCAAGAGCGGCGGGCCCCTCCCTCTCCCCGAAGTGAAGAGGGCTTTTTAGTCAGAGCGTCCAGATCGCCACGTTGCCCAGCAGCACCGCGGCCATCACCAGCATCAGCACGCCTTTCCTGCGATCGCGCTTCTTCACGATCAGCGTGATGCCGCCGATCAGGCAGGCGAACATCCCCAGCATGGCGATGGCGGGCGCCGCGGCGGCGATCGAGGTCAGTGCGGGATTCATGCGGCCATTGCCTTTGCGTAAGCAGCAAGATCGACGTTGCCGCCGGACAGGATGACGAGCAGGCCGGGTTCGAGCTTTACCTTGCCAGCCAGCACCGCGGCCAGCCCGACCGCGCCGCCCGGCTCGATCACCAGGCGCAGTTTCTCCGCGGCCCAGCGCTGCGCCGCTGCGATCTCCGGTTCGCTGACCGCTACGCCGGTCGCGTCGCGGCGGGAGAGGACGTCGAAGGTCAGTGGCGATACGCGCAAGGTCTGGAGCGAGTCGCAGGCAGTCGGCGGTGGGTTGGGGCCGACCGGCTCGATCCACGATGCTTCCAGGGAGCGGCGCATGTCGTCCCAGCCTTCGGGTTCGACGATGGTGATCGCGCTGTCCTTCAAGGCCAGCGCGATGCCGGCCGACAATCCACCACCACCGCACGGTATGACGACGCGGCTCGGCACGCCCAGCCCGAGCGCCGCCATCTGCGCTGCCGCCTCGATCCCCGCACTCCCCTGCCCCTCGATGATCCACGGGTCGTCGAAGCTCGGGACCAGCGTTGCGCCGCGCGCCTCGGCCAGCCCTGCGGCGATCGTCTCGCGGCTTTCGGTGGCGCGGTCGTAGATCACCACCTCCGCGCCCAGTGCCAAGGTCGACTCGCGCTTCAGTCGCGGCGCATCCGACGGCATCACGATCGTCGCCGCGATGCCTAGCCGCTTGGCCGCCCAAGCGACACCCTGCGCATGATTGCCCGACGAGAACGCGACGACGCCTTTTTTCCGCGTCACCTCGTCCAAGGCGGTGAGCCGATGCCATGCGCCGCGAATCTTGAAGGCGCCGATTGGTTGCAACGACTCGGCCTTGAATGCGACCGGTACGCCCTTGATTTCACTGACGAACAACGGCGTCGGCGGGAGTATCCGCGCGATCTTCTCCGCGGCGTCCCGTACCCCCGCCCGCGTTGGCTGTCGCAAAATCGTCACACACTGGCTCCTATGCGCCCAACCCTATTTACATGGGGGGCAAGCGACCGTAGATCGCCCTTCCGCTGCCCCATGGGACTTCCAACCGCAAGGCAGTGTTTTCGTAATTTGTCTCAGGACATTGGAGGTCCCTTGAATTGGTCAAGCATCATATCGCGCTGGGGTTAGCGAAAGCCCATTCGACCGCCGACACCTCCCGCATCGGGAGCGGCATCGACATCGCTAAAGGGCGCCCGGTCAACCCGGTAACGCTCGTTCGTCCGCACGCTGCTGCGCGCGCCGCTCGGTTCTTCGTCGAGAAGTTTCCGGGTCGCTCGATGTATGCGGTGAAGGCGAACCCGTCTCCCGAACTCCTGCAGATCCTGTGGGACAACGGCATCACGCATTACGACGTGGCGTCGATCGCCGAAGTGCGCCTGGTCGCACGGACGCTCCCCGAGGCTACGCTGTGCTTCATGCACCCGGTCAAGGCCGAGGAAGCCATCGCCGAAGCGTATTTCACGCACGGCGTCCGCACCTTCAGCCTCGACAGCCTCGAAGAGCTCGACAAGGTCGTTCGCGCTACTCGCGAAGCCACTGACCTGACGCTCTGCGTGCGCCTGCGCGTGTCGTCGGAGCATTCGAAGCTGAGCCTCGCGTCGAAGTTCGGTGCGGCCCCGCACGAAGCCAAGGAGCTGCTGTTCGCGGCCCGCCAGGCTGCGGACGCACTCGGCATCTGCTTCCATGTCGGATCGCAGGCGATGACCCCGGAGGCCTATTCGAACGCGATGGAGCGCGTCCGTGCGGCGATCGTCGAGGCGGCGGTCACGGTCGACGTCATCGACGTCGGCGGCGGCTTCCCGTCCTCGTATCCCGGCATGGAGCCCCCGCCGCTCGAGCATTTCTTCGAGACGATCCACCGTGCGTTCGAATCGCTGCCCGTCAGCTATTCGTCCGAACTGTGGTGCGAACCGGGCCGGGCGCTTTGCGCGGAATATTCGTCGATCATCGTGCGCGTCGAAAAGCGTCGCGGGACCGAGCTGTATATCAACGACGGCGCGTATGGCGCGCTGTTCGATGCGGCGCATATCGGCTGGCGTTTTCCGACCGAACTGCTCCGCGAGCCTGACAGCCGTGCGAAGGACATGGAGTTCAGCTTCTATGGTCCGACGTGCGACGACATGGACTATATGGTCGGCCCATTCATGCTGCCCGCGGACACGCAGGCTGGCGATTACATCGAGATCGGCATGCTCGGCGCGTATGGCTCGGCGATGCGGACCGCGTTCAACGGGTTCGGATCTGACGAGACGGTGATCGTCACCGACGAGCCGATGGTCTCGCTGTATGACGAACGGTTCCAGGACCTCGCGTCGAACGTCGTCAAGCTGTAACCAACACTCAGTAATCGTTCGCTCTTCGTCTTCCCTTCCCGCATGCGGGAGGGGACCGAGGGGTGGGCGCGCGTTTTCCACATTCGGCGCGTTCGCGGTGAGCGGGCGCCCACCCCCTAGCCCCCTCCCGCAGGCGGGAGGGGGGATCAGGAGAAATTAGACATGACCGAAGACACCCGCATCGACGCGCAGCGCAAGGCGGAACTCCTTTCGACCACCGTCGAGCATATCGACATCACCAGCTTCGACGCGCGGCCGATCGTCGACGCGATGAAGAAGATGTCGTTCACCAGCCGCGATCTCGGCCGTGCGACCGACATCTACAACCAGATGCTGGCCGACAAGGACTGCACGATCTTCCTCGTGATCGCGGGCTCGACGAGCGCCGGCGGTTGCATGGACCTGTATGCCGAGCTGCTGCGCAACAACATGATCGACGGCATCGTCGCGACCGGCGCGACGATCGTCGACATGGATTTCTTCGAGGGCCTCGGCCACAAGCATTATCAGGCGCTCGAAGTGCCGCACGACGACGTGCTGCGCTCGCTGATGATCGACCGGATCTACGACACCTATATCGACGAGGAAGAGCTCCAGCACGTCGACCACACGATCTTCGAGATCGCCGAGACGCTCGAGCCGCGCGCCTATTCGAGCCGCGAGTTCATCCGCGAGATGGGCAAGTATCTCGTCGAGCACGGCAAGAAGGAAAACAGCCTCGTCAAGCTCGCCTACGAGCATGACGTGCCGATCTTCTGCCCGGCGTTCGTCGACTCGTCGGCGGGCTTCGGCCTGGTCAAGCATCAGGTCGACGCAGTGAAGGCGGGCAAGCCGTACATGGTCCTCGACGCGATCGCCGACTTCCGCGAGCTCACCGAAATCAAGATCAAGGCAGGCACCACGGGCCTGCTGATGATCGGTGGCGGTGTGCCGAAGAACTTCATCCAGGACACCGTCGTCTGCGCCGAGATCCTCGGTCACGACGACGTCCAGGTCCACAAGTACGCGGTGCAGATCACGGTTGCCGACGTGCGCGACGGTGCTTGCTCGTCGTCGACGCTGCAGGAAGCGGCTTCGTGGGGCAAGGTGAACACGGGCATCGAGCAGATGGTGTTCGCGGAGGCCGGCTCGGTCATGCCGTTGCTGGCGTCGGACGCGTATCATCGTGGTCTTTGGAAGGACCGCCCGGTCCGCAAGTGGGGCGCGAGCTTCGACAAGGCCTGAGGCTACTTCGCTGATCCTCCCCTGCAAGGGGGAGGTGGCGCGAAGCGGCGGAGGGGGAGGCGGCGATAACGCCCGTTTGCCCTTTCCTCCCCCTCCGTCAGGCAAGCGCCTACCACCTCCCCCTGGCGGGGGCGGATTAGAGATACCGTTGCCCCCTCCGGGCAATTGATGCAGCCTCCTCTGGATAACCGGGGGAGGCTTTTTCATGCACAGTGATATCCTGCAACCGATGGTCGTGCTGATCGCGTGGACGCTCGTGATGCTGGGCTGGACGCTCGCGACGCGGTTGCCGGCGATGAAGGCGGCCGGCGTCGATATGGGCAAGCTCGTCGGCACCAAGGCGTCCGATGCGGATCGATCGCTGCCTCCGCAGGTGCAGTGGAAGGCGCACAACCACAATCACCTCATGGAGCAGCCGACGCTGTTTTACGCGGTCTGCGCCGTTCTCGCGCTGAGCGGCACGGGCAGCGGCGTCAACGCCTGGATCGCCTGGGCCTATGTCGGACTGCGGATCGCCCATAGCCTTGTCCAGGCGACCAGCAACCGCGTCCGCGCGCGCTTTCTGTTTTTCATGGTGTCGAGCCTGATGCTCGTCGCGCTTACGCTGCACGCCGCACTCGCCGTGTTTTGAGACAACGACGATAACGCGCACGAATAATTGCCGATTACGGCGCACGCCCCTCCCCCAACGCAGTTCGATCGTCTAGTATTTCGGCATGACTTTCGATCGCCGTTCGCTCCTCACCCTCCCTCTCGCCGCCGGGCTGACGCTTCCTGCATTCGCGCGGAGTGGTGCACAGTTCACCGCCGCTCAACCGCGGGCTATGGATGTGCCGATGTGGCCGCCCGCCGAGCGATTCGCGCTGTGGCCCGGTATCCCGCAGGGGGCGCCGAACCCCCTGCCGATCCCTCAGCCGCGCATGCCGCGTTATCCCGACGGCTATCGCGATTTCCAGATGCGCGGGGTGCTGCGCGCCGAGGTCGGCGTGTTCCGCCCGGCTCGTCCCGACGGTCGGGCGATGTTGATCGTGCCCGGCGGCGGCTACTCGATCACGTCGCTGCGCAACGAGGGGATCGACGTCGCGCGCGTGCTGAATGGTTTCGGAATCACCGCGTTCGTGCTCAGCTACCGCCTGCCGGGCGAAGGCTGGGCCGACCGCGCCGATGTCCCGCTCGCCGACGCGCAGCGCGCGATGCGGCTGATCCGTGCCAATGCGCGCGCCTATGGGATCAGGGCGGAAAAGCTTGGCGTGCTTGGCTTTTCGGCGGGCGGACATCTGGCAGGATCGGTGGCCGTGCTGCACGATTTCAAGGCCTATCGTCCGATCGATGCCACAGACCGGCATTCGGCGCGCCCCGCCTGGGCCGGGCTCATGTATGCGGTCTCGAACATGGATCCAGGCCGGAGCCATGGCGGATCGCGCGCCAACCTGCTGGGCCCCGATCCCCTGCCGGCGGTACAAGCACGCTTCGCGATCGACCGGCAGTTAAAGGCTGGCGATCCGCCGCTGTTCCTGGTCCATGCCGAGGACGACACCACCGTGCCGGTCGCGAACAGCGTCGACACGCTGGCCGCCGCACGCCGCGCCGGCATCCCGGTGGAAGCGCATTTCCTCCAGCACGGCGGCCACGGGTTCGGCACGCGCCTGTCGCCGCGTTCGCCTGGATCGTTATGGCCGCAATTGTTCGATCGCTGGATGGGCGAACTCGTCTCGGGGTGACGATGTAGGCCAGCATGACGGACCTATATGTGCCGGCTGACGTTGATCCCGAAAAGCCAGGAGAGCGCGATGACCCGTCCGCATGCCCAACCCCGCGACGTGTTCCATGAAAATGGCGAGGTGATCATCGACGGGCCGGACGGGGAGATCATTGCGATGACGCCCGAAGCCGCGCTGCGGACCGCCGGGCGGCTGGATGAGGCGGCGCTCGATGAACTGATCGCGCGGGCGCAGCGATCAAGTACTTCGAACTAGACTTGCTCAGCGGGGCGCGAGGACCAATCCGCCGTCGGGTTGCGTCACGACCGTTACGTCCCGATAGTCGATGATCCGTACATGCCGCGCGGCGAGATCATGCGCCGCGCCGTGGGTGGCGGTAATGACCAGCACGTCTGCTCCTGCCGCCTCGCCTGCGGTGATTCCGGCGGCGGCGTCTTCGAACACGAGGCAATCCCTGGCCGCGACGCCGAGACGTTCGGCAGCGACGAGGAAGCAATCAGGCGCGGGTTTGCCGTTGGGGATGTCGTCGGCGGCGATCATGGTGGCGGGGATCGGCAGTCCGGCGGCCTTGAGGCGGACCTCAGCCAGCGCGCGCGGGGCCGAGGTGACGATCGTCCAGCGTTCGGGCGGCAGGCTCGCGAGGAAGGCGGCGGCACCGGCGATCGGTTCGATGTCATCGACGTCCACCATCTCGGCCGCGGTGATCGCTGCGGCTTCGGCGACGGGGTCGACGCCGAGGAGGTTCAGGCGGCGGACGGTCTCGACCGATTGCACGCCGTGGATCGTCGGCACGAACGTCGCGGCGTCGAGGCCGTGCGCGATCGCCCATTTGGTCCAGGTGCGCTCGGCCGACGCGATCGAGGTGAGAATCGTGCCGTCCATGTCGAACAGGAACGCGGCGTAGCTGCGGGTCGGGAGGGTCATGCGGGTGCTTGTGAGGGAGGGTTGGATATTGGGCAAGGCGGTTTGGTTCAGCGCTCCGCACCACCCCGGCAATCTACCACACCGGCGAAGGCCGGGGCCCAATTGGCATGTCCGAGGTAATGGCGCGCCGCCCTTAATCAGAATCGTCCCCCAATTGGGGCCCGGCGTTCGCCGGGGTGGTGGCAGTCTGATAGTGACGGCAGCAAAAACCTGCCACACAAAGAAAAGGCCGCTCCGGTTTCCCGAAGCGGCCTGTATTCCTGCATCAAGCTAAAGCTTAGATGTCGTCGCCGAGTGCGCCCTTGACGCTGCCCTTGACGTTCTGCGCAGTGCCCTTGGCCTGCTGCGCTTCGCCTTCGGCTACCAGCTTCTCGTTGTCGGTCGCCTTGCCGACGGCTTCCTTGACGTTGCCTGCAACCTTGTTGCCTGCTGCTGCGACCTTGTCGGTGAACTCGCCCATCAGAGCCTCCACTTGCTTTTGCGGACCCGCCAACCGGGCCGCTTGAACTTGCTAAGGTATAACGGCCGTCTTTACCGTGGGTTCCGTGACGTTTGCGTCATGACCTGCTTTGCGATCAGCCGGGTCAGATCAACCCCGCCAATGGGCTCGAAGGATCGGCATAGCGACGCTGGCCCATACGCCCGGCGCGGTACGCGAGGCGCCCCGATTCGACCGCCGCCTTCATCGCCGCCGCCATCATCAGAGGGTCCTTCGCCTCGGCGATCGCGGTGTTCATGAGCACCCCATCGCAGCCGAGCTCCATCGCCACCGCCGCATCGGACGCGGTGCCGACGCCGGCGTCGACCAGCACGGGCACCCCTGCCCCCTCGACGATCAGGCGGATCGTCACGCGGTTCTGGATTCCGAGGCCCGAGCCGATCGGTGCGCCCAGCGGCATGATCGCGACCGCGCCTGCATTCTCGAGGCGCTTGGTGGCGATCGGATCGTCGACGCAATAGACCATCGGCTTGAAGCCTTCATTGGCAAGGATCTCGGTCGCGCGCAACGTCTCGACCATGTCGGGATAGAGCGTCTTCGCCTCGCCGAGCACTTCGAGCTTTACCAGCTCCCAGCCGCCCGCCTCGCGCGCCAGCCGCAACGTGCGAATCGCCGATTCGGCATCGAAGCAACCCGCGGTATTGGGGAGGTAGGTGATCTTCTTCGGGTCGATGAAGTCGGTCAGCATCGGCGCGTTGCGATCCGACACGTTGACGCGGCGGACGGCGACGGTGACGATCTCCGCGCCCGACGCCTCGACCGCGGCGGCGTTCTGCGCGAAATCCTTGTACTTGCCGGTGCCGACGATCAGCCGAGACGTGAAGGTCTGGCCTGCGACGGTCCAGCTGTCCTCATGGTCGCCACCACCGACGAAGTGGACGATCTCGAGGTCGTCACCGTCCTCGACCATGACGTCGGCCAGCGTCGAGCGCGGCACGACCTCCATGTTGCGCTCGACCGCGATCTTCTCGGGTACGAGGCCGAGTTCGGTCGCGAGTCCCGCGAGGCTCAACCCGGCAGTGACACGCTTGTGTTCGCCGTTGACGGTAATGGAGACGGTACCATCGGAGTGGGGCATGCAAAACTTTCCGTTCGTTTCGAGCCCCTCGACATGGCTCGGGACAGGCTGATCGAGAAACCACCCGTCCGCTGCCGGTCTCATATCTCGACTTCGCTCGACACGAACGGGTAAGGGTGGGACGACGCATATAGGGGGTCGTTTGCAGCCCCCGCAACCAGGAGCTGCCCTTGCCAGATACCGTCACTGCGACAGTGTTCGTCCTGAACGGCCCCAACCTCAATTTGCTGGGAACGCGCGAGCCGGAGATCTATGGCGATGAGACGCTCGACGATATCGCCGGGATGCTGGAGGATCGCGCCCGCGAGCTCGACCTGGAGATCGACATGCGCCAGTCGAATCACGAGGGGCACCTCGTCGACTGGCTGCACGAGGCGCAGGCGCGCGGGGCAAAGGCCGTGATCCTCAACGCGGGTGCGTTCACGCATACCTCGGTCGCGGTGCACGACGCGATCAAGGGCGTGAAGACGCCGGTGATCGAAGTGCATCTTTCCAATCCCCACAAGCGTGAATCGTTCAGGCATGTGAGCCTGGTCGGCCAGGCGGCGAAGGGCACGATCGCCGGTTTCGGCGCGCTTTCGTATCTGCTCGCGCTTGAAGCCGTCGCACGGTTCTGACAGGAGGCCCCGCCATGAACGATACAACCGAAAACACCGGTGCGATGCAGGTCGATGTGACCCTGGTGCGCCAGCTCGCCGAACTGCTCGACACCACGCAGCTGACCGAGATCGAAGTCGAGGACGGCTCGCGCCGCATTCGCGTCGCGCGCAAGGCCGCCCAAGCTGCCCCCGTCGCGCATTACGCGCCGGCGCCCGCTCCGGCCCCTGTCTCGGCACCGCTGTCGATCCCGCAGGCCGAGGTCGGCGCGTCCGCTCCGGCGATCAGCGCTAGCGCGGTCAAGTCGCCGATGGTCGGCACCGTCTATCTCGCCGCCAACCCCGAGGCGAAGCCGTTCTCGACGGTCGGCCAGAAGGTCAACGCCGGCGACACGCTGCTGATCATCGAGGCTATGAAGGTGATGAACACGATCGTAGCGCCGTCGGCCGGCACCGTGACCGCGATCCTGGTCGAGAACGGCCAGCCGGTCGAGTTCGACCAGCCGCTGGTCGTGGTCGAATAATGCCGCAAATCAAGAAGCTGCTAATCGCGAATCGCGGCGAGATCGCGCTGCGGATCCACCGTGCCTGCCACGAGATGGGCATCAAGACGGTCGCGGTGCACTCGACCGCCGACGCCGACGCGATGCACGTGCGGCTCGCCGACGAGGCGATCTGCATCGGACCGCCGTCGGCCGCGGACAGCTATCTGAACATCCCGAACATCATCTCGGCGGCAGAGATCAGCGGCGCCGACGCGATCCATCCGGGCTACGGTTTTCTCAGCGAGAACGCGCAGTTCGCCGAGATCGTCGAGCTGCACAACATCCTTTTCGTCGGGCCCAAGCCCGAGCACATCCGCACGATGGGCGACAAGGTCCAGGCGAAGCGCACCGCGGGCGCGCTCGGGTTGCCGCTCGTCCCCGGTTCGGACGGCGCAATCAGCGACATTGCCGAGGCAAAGGCGATCGCCGAGTCGATCGGCTATCCGGTGATCATCAAGGCGGCATCGGGCGGCGGTGGTCGCGGGATGAAGGTTGTCAACGATGCCGACGATCTCGAAACGCAGATGCAGCAGGCCGGCAGCGAGGCGAAGGCCGCGTTCGGCGACGCCACCGTCTACATGGAAAAATACCTCGGCAACCCGCGGCATATCGAATTCCAGATCTTCGGCGACGGTGAGGGTAACGCGATCCACCTGGGAGAGCGCGACTGCTCGTTGCAGCGCCGCCACCAGAAGGTGCTCGAGGAAGCCCCCTCGCCGATCATCACCGCCGAAGAACGCGAACGGATGGGCGGGATCGTCGCCAAGGCGATGGCCGACATGGGCTATCGCGGCGCGGGGACGATCGAGTTCCTGTGGGAAGCGGGCGAATTCTACTTCATCGAGATGAACACCCGGCTTCAGGTCGAACATCCGGTGACCGAGATGATCACCGGCCTCGATCTCGTTCGCGAACAGATCCGCGTCGCCGAGGGGCATCCGCTGACGCTGCGCCAGGAAGACGTGCAGTTCCGCGGCCATGCGATCGAATGCCGCATCAACGCCGAGGACCCGCGTACCTTCGCGCCGTCGCCGGGGCTGGTGAAGGTGTATCATGCGCCGGGCGGGATGCATGTGCGCGTCGATAGCGGGCTGTATGCGGGGTACCGCGTGCCGCCTTACTACGACTCGATGATCGCCAAGCTGATCGTCTACGGGACGACTCGGCAGGGTGCGCTGCGGCGGTTGCGGCGTGCGCTTGAGGAGATGGTGATCGAGGGCGTCACGACGACGATCCCGCTGCACCGTGCGCTGCTCGACGATCCCGAGTTCCAGGAAGGCGCGTACACGATCAAGTGGCTGGAAGAATGGTTAGCCAAGCAGGGGGCGTAAGCGCCTGACTTCCCCCCTCCCTGGAAGGGAGGGGCCGGGGGTAGGTCGGCTCGGGGCGGGCCGGACATTCCCTCGAAACCGACCCACCCCCTACCCCTCCCTTCCAGGGAGGGGAGTTTTGACGGAGCATTCGTGAAGGCGACGATCTACCACAACCCGCGTTGCTCCAAGTCCCGCGAGGCGCTCGCCCTGCTGCAGGAGGCAGGAGCGGATGTCGCCATCGTCGAATATCTGAAGAACCCTCCGTCCCGCGCGGAGCTCGTCCGCCTTTACGATCGGGCAGGCATGACACCGCGCCAGGGCCTTCGCATGGCAGAGGATGGCGCCAAGTCGGTCAAGCACGGCGACGCCGAGGCGATCCTCGAGGCGATGATGATCGATCCCTTGCTGATTGAGCGCCCGCTGGTCGAGACCGACAAGGGCGTCCGGCTCGGACGCCCGATCGCGCGGCTGCACGAAATCCTGTGATCGGCTCCCCTGCCCTTGGATTGCGCACGCACCGGCCAGGTGCCGCAATTTCGGGCAGTGAAATCAACGATATTCCGCGGTTGCCCGAGGGCGCCGCGGCTGGCACGCTTGGTGCAAGGCGCCCTTCAGGGCGAACGGCTCGCTCGCAAGGGCGAGGGTTTCAACAATCGGGGGCGTACCTGTGAAAAAGATCGAAGCCATCATCAAGCCGTTCAAGCTGGATGAGGTGAAGGAAGCGCTGCACGAGATCGGCGTGAGCGGCATCACCGTGACCGAGGCCAAGGGCTTCGGCCGGCAGAAGGGCCACACCGAGCTGTACCGCGGCGCGGAATATGTCGTCGACTTCCTGCCCAAGGTGAAGCTCGAAGTCGTCGTCGAGGACGGGCTCGCGCAACGCGTCGTCGAGGCGATCGCCGCGGCTGCTCAGACCGGCCGGATCGGCGACGGCAAGATCTTCGTCATTCCGGTTGAGAGTGCGCTTCGCATTCGCACCGGCGAGCGCGACGATGACGCAATCTAGTTTTTAGTCCCGCATATTGCGTTGACGACGAGTGATGACATCGTCATTTGACGCGGCGCAACATTGTGTGGAAATCTCAACCCATACCGCAATTAGATTCCCCGCATGACGTGGGCGAAGTCTCAAAAACGAAGGGCAAGCATCATGGCGAATTCGGCCTCCGACGTTCTCAAGATGATCAAGGACCAGGAGATCGAGTGGGTCGATCTGCGGTTCACCGATCCCAAGGGCAAGTGGCAGCATCTGACGATGGTCGCGAGCCTGATCGGCGAAGACGAGCTGACCGACGGCCTGATGTTCGACGGCTCGTCGATCGAGGGCTGGAAGGCGATCAACGAGAGCGACATGACGCTCAAGCCCGATCTCGACGCGGTCTATGTCGATCCGTTCTCGGCGACGCCGATGATGATCCTGATCTGTGACATCGCCGATCCGTCGACCGGCGAGCTGTATTCGCGCGATCCCCGCTCGACCGCCAAGCGCGCCGAGGCGTATCTGCTGACCACCGGCGTCGGCGACACCGTGTATGTCGGCCCCGAAGCCGAATTCTTCATGTTCGACGACGTCCGCTTCGAGAACAGCTATTCGACCAGCTACTACAAGATCGACGACATCGAGCTGCCGGGCAATTCGGGTCGCGAATATGAGGGCGGCAACCTCGGTCACCGTCCGCGCGCAAAGGGCGGCTATTTCCCGGTCGCACCGGTCGACTCGGCCGTCGACATCCGCGGCGAGATGGTCTCGACGATGATCGAGATGGGCCTACCCTGCGACAAGCATCACCACGAAGTCGCGGCCGCACAGCATGAGCTGGGCCTGACCTTCGGCACGCTGACGCAGACCGCGGATCGCATGCAGATCTACAAGTACGTCGTCCACCAGGTCGCGCATGCGTACGGCAAGACGGCGACGTTCATGCCCAAGCCGATCAAGGAGGACAACGGTTCGGGGATGCACACGCATTTCTCGATCTGGGACGGCAAGACGCCGCTGTTCGCCGGCAACGGCTATGCGGGCCTGAGCGACATGTGCCTGTATTTCATCGGCGGCATCATCAAGCACGCCAAGGCGGTCAACGCGTTCACCAACCCGTCGACCAACAGCTACAAGCGCCTCGTCCCCGGTTACGAAGCACCGGTGTTGCTCGCCTACTCTGCGCGCAACCGCTCGGCATCGTGCCGCATTCCGTACGGCACCGGCCCTAAGGCGAAGCGCGTCGAAGTGCGCTTCCCGGATGCGCTGGCCAACCCGTATCTCGCTTATGCGGCGCTGATGATGGCCGGCATGGACGGCATCCTCAACAAGATCCACCCGGGCGAGGCGATGGACAAGAACCTGTACGACCTGCCGCCGGCAGAGCTCGCACAGGTCCCGACCGTCGCGGGTTCGCTCCGCGAGGCGCTCGACTGCCTGCTTGCCGATCACGACTTCCTGCTGAAGGGCGACGTGTTCTCGAAGGATCAGATCGAGAGCTATGTCGAAATCAAGCGCGCCGAGGTCGCGCGCTGGGAGATGACGCCGAGCCCGGTCGAGTATGACATGTACTACAGCGGATAAGGCGCGACCACGCTCGCGCCGATCCGCGCAGCGGATATCCGCTGTCGGCCGGCGTCGCGAGTAGCGACGACCGACGGCGTGGCTTCGCCACGTCGCTGATTGATACAAGGGCGCCCGGAGCAATCCGAGCGCCCTTTTTCGTAGATCCTCCCCTGCAAGGGGGGGTGGCTGGCGCAGCCGGGAAGGCATACTGGCTGACCGTGCGATAGGAGCGCGAGCGGTAGAGGATATGGATCCCCGCCTGCGCGGGGATGACGATGGGGCTGGGAATGGGGGTTGGGAATGACGAAAAGGTATTGGCTCGAGTGCGTCCGCGCCGAGCTTGTTTCCCCGCGAAGGCGGGGATCCAGTCTGGGCTCCCGCCTTCGCGGGAGAACTGGAAGGAGTAGCCTCGGTTAACTTCGCGGGTGGGCTCCGATTGATCGACTGCTCCCGCCACCCATATCCCTCCCGAGAGACCTCCCCAAAACCCAAGGAACACCCGTGACCGAAGACAGCGGCAACAGCGCCGGACGCGCGATCCCGAGCGGTCGTCTCGCCCGCCTCGGCGTCTTCGGGAAACTCGCAGGCGGGGTCGCCGGCGGGGTAGTCGCCGAGGGCGCGCGTCGGCTTGCCAGCGGCGAACGCCCCAGGATTGGCGACCTCCTCCTCACCCCCGCCAACGCCACGCGAGTCGCCGACCAGCTCTCCCACCTCCGCGGTGCCGCGATGAAGCTGGGGCAGATGATCTCGATGGACGCGGGCGACATGCTGCCGCCCGAACTCGCGACGATCCTCGCGCGGTTGCGCAACAACGCACACCACATGCCGCCGCAGCAGCTCGACCGCGTGCTCGCCGCCGAATGGGGTAAGGACTGGCGCCGCCGTTTCGCGCATTTCCAGGCGCACCCGGTCGCTGCCGCCTCGATCGGTCAGGTCCATCGTGCTCGACTGCCGGATGGGACAGAGCTGGCGATCAAGGTCCAATATCCCGGCGTGAAGGAGAGCATCGACGCGGATGTCGACAACGTTGCGACGCTGCTCCGCGTGTCGGGGATGCTGCCCAAGTCGCTCGACATCGCGCCGCTGCTCGACGAGGCGAAGAAGCAGCTCCACGAGGAAGCCGATTACCTCCGCGAGGCGCAGATGCTCGCGCGCTACGGCGATCTGCTCGCCGACCAGCCACAGTTCGTCGTCCCCAAGCTCCATTCCGATCTCACCACGCCCCGCGTCCTCGCGATGAGCTTCGTGACCGGCGTTCCGGTCGAGACATTGGAGACCGCGCCGCAGGACGTCCGCGACCGCGTGATGCACGACCTGATCTCGCTCGTGCTGCGCGAACTGTTCGATTGGCGGCTGATGCAAACCGATCCGAACTTCGCCAACTATCGCTGGCAGCCCGAGACCGAGAAGCTGGTCCTGCTCGATTTCGGCGCCGCCCGCCCCCTGCCCGCCGAAACCGGCGAAGGCTATCGCCGACTCCTCGCCGCGGCGCTGGCGGGCGACCGCGATGCCGTACGCGAGGCCGCCATCGCCGCCGGGTTCCTCGGCGAAGCGGCGGTGCTGCAACACCGCGCGCTGGTCGACCGGATGATCGACGTGATCCTCGTCGAGCTCGCCAAGCCCGGTCCGTTCGACTTCGGCGACCGCGCATTCGTCGGCGTGCTGCGCGAACAGGGGACTGAGATCGCGCGCGACCGCGATACGTGGCACCTGCCGCCGATCGACACGCTGTTCGTCCAGCGCAAGATCAGCGGCACCGCGCTGCTCGCCGCGCGGTTGAAGGCGCAGGTCGACGTCCGCGCAATGGTCGCCGCCTATTGCGCGGACGATCGACCGTGACGCCTACCGCAACCGGAGCGCCTTTCGGACCGCGTCCCAGCTGACATATTTGAAGTTCTGCGTGGCGGGGGCGTTGTCTCCGTCCTGCGCTACCAGCAGGCCTCGGGGATAGGCCGCACCGAAATCGCCGAGCATCAGGTCGATGCCATCGGTGTCGCTGGTGCCGTCGATGTCGCCGCTTCCGATCCGAAAACGGCCGACATAGGTGACGCCCGGCAGGCGGTAGAGCGCGTAGGCGTTGTCGCCTTGGCTCGACACGACGAGATTGCCGCCAGTCCTGCCCGACGGTGCGAGCGCGAGGCCTTCGGCGTCGGCGACCAGCGTCTTGCCGTCGACCTTTGCGATCGGCGTTGCAGTGACCGAAGCCGATGGGTCGGCATCGAACCGCCAGAGCCCGACATCCTCTTCCGCGACATAAAGCTGACCGGTGCGATCGTCGACGACGCAGCCTTCCGACTGGGTGCCGAGCTTCATCGAGCGGACCGTGGTGACCTTTGGCGCCGTCCCGGACAGGTCGATCGCGACCTGGTCGATGCGGCCGTCCTTCAGCACGACGAAGCCGAACAACGCCTTGTCGCTGGCACGGGTCCAGAGGCACATGCCGTACGCCTCGCCCGCGCCGACCGGGAAGCGGCCGAGCGGGACGAGCTTTGCCGCCGCGGTGTCGAGCGTGAACAGCGAGACGTGCGCGGTATCGACGTCGGCACGATCGCTCGCGGCTGCGATCACGCGTCCTCCAGATTTGGCCCCGAGATCGCGCAGATCGACGTTGTTGAGGCGCGCGGCGGACGTGAAGCTCAGCCGCTTGCCCGTCAGGCTGTAGACGTGGATGCCGGCCTTCTTGTCGGTGCCGATCACGAGGCTTTTCGACGGATCGGCCGCGTTGCGCCAGATCGCGGGGTCGTCAGCGGCATCGGCCGCGGTATCGACCGGATCGGTCTCCGCGGTTGCAGCGACCATCGGCGCCTCGACCGCCACCGGGGTCGAGGTCGTCGCGCAGCTCGCCAGCAACAACGCCGCAAAGGGAAGCGCCCGCATCAGAACGTCACCCGCACGCCGCCGGTGTAGCGCCGGCCGAACGTCTCATGCTCGATCGTGTACGTCGACGTCCCGACATAACGACGGCCCGGGCCGTTAAGCAGGTTGGCGAAATCGGCGTAGATCTCGAAATTGCCGTTGATCGCGTAGCGGACCGATGCGTCCAGTTCATTGTCCTTCGCCCAGTAGAAATCGCCGCCATCGACGCCGCGGACAGTGTCGCCGACCTTCGCCACCGAGCCGATCGCGTCGAGCCATGCCGAGCGGTTCTGGTACGAGACGCGGGCGGAGAAGCCGTATTTCTCGTAATAGGCGATCAGGTTGTAGATCGCGTCCGATGCACCGGGCAGCGGCACCTTCCGCGACGGGATATCGCCCGTGCCGGGCGTATCCGCGCGGCTCTTGTTGATCGTCGCGTTGAGCTGGATACCGAAGCCGCCCATCCAGTCCGGCAGGCCGAGATCGGCGGTGAAGGGATCGAGCTGCTGCTGAATCGCGCCCTCGATGCCCATGATATAGCCCTTGCCGCCGTTCAGGACGGTCGAGAACTGATATTGCGAGCGATCGCTGCCGCCGCTGTTGAGGATATTGCTGCCGAAGGTCTGCACCGAATCGAACAGGACGTTGGTGACGTCCTTGTAATAGGCGCCGATCGACAGGAAGCCGCGCGGCATGGTGTAATATTCGACATAGGCGTCGACGCCCTTGGCCTTTTCGGGCTTCGCGTCGGGATTGCCGCCGGACACGGTCAGGTTCGCGTCGTTATAGGTCAGGTTCGGGCGCAGCTGATCGTAATCGGGCCGCGCGGCACCGGTGTTGAACGACAGGCGCGCCTTCATCCGGTCGTTGACGTCCCAGTTCAGATGGAGGCTCGGATAGACGAGCGTCTGGCTCGATTTCGCCTCGACCGGCGTCGCCACGCTGGTCGCCGCGTCGATCGAGAAGGCGCGCGCGTCGTTGCGGATATGCTCGACGCGGGCGCCGCCGACGATGCTGCCCCAGTTGGTCGTCGTGGTGGCCATCGCATAGGCCGAATAGACCCGCTCGCCGACCTCGTAGAAATTGGCGTCGACCGGCTGGTAGCTGGCGACGCTCCTGGCCTGATCGACCAGCCCGAGCACCTTGTCGCGGTTGAAATACTGGAAGGTGTAGCCGAGCGGGATCTCGCCCTGAAACCCGCCGGGCTTGGCGATCGCGGCATAGTTGGTGGAGATCCCCGCGGCGGCGAACTGTGCGGCGCTGTTGATGTCGAGCAGATTCTCGTTCGCGGTCTTGGTGCGATCGTCATAGCGGACGCCGGCGGTGAACACCGTCTGCGCGCCGAACAGCGACGCCTCGCGGCTGATGTCGAGCTTGGCGGTGTAGGCCTCGGTCACGTCCTGCGCCTTCAGCGAGCGGAGGCGGGTCAGCGACGTCGGGAAATCCTCGATCGCGGTCACCTGTGCCCCGCGGGAGAACGTCCCGTCGGCGTTGCGGATCGTGCGGAACAGCTGGACCTTGGCAAGCTGCGGATCGGTCAGGTCGTAGCCGACGGTGAGCCGGTTGGTGGCGTTCGCGAAGCTCGGGCTCTCGTAGTTCAGTTGCGCCGGCTGCGTCCGGTCGTCGATCGAGCGGGTGAAGTTGCCGCGCCATGCGACCTTCCACTCGCCGAGTTCGTGATCGCCGCCGATCGTGTTGGTGAACACCGACTGCTTGTATTTGCGCACCGTGAAGTTCGCGTTGAGATCGACGCCGTAGACAGTGCCGAGCAGCGGCGTGTTGCCGGTGCAGACGTCGGCATAGCCCGTCGTACCGGACGCGGGCCGGGCATTGACGTTGCAGGCGGCGCTGCCGGTCGGCGCACGCGACTGCTGGTCGTCGAGATCGAAGATGTAGTTGTTACGCTGCTCGTCGTCCGCGAACGCCGAGTAGATCGTCTCCGCGAACAGCTTGTGGCCGGGAGCCGGGCGCCAGTCGAGCCGGGTCGACAGCGAGTAGTTCTTGCGTGTCAGGCGATACAGCTTGTTCTCGGTCTCGCGCGCCCAGTTGCGCGTCTGATAGCCGGGGCGCTTGTCTTCCTTGACGGCTTCGAAATCGGTCTCGAAATTGTCGGTGACCATGCCGCGGCGATACAGGCTGGCGGACGACACGATGCCGAATTCGCCGATGCCGGTGTCGATCCGGTCGGAGATGACGAGCGAACCCTCATATTCGGTCTTCTTGCCGAGTTCGACATGGCCGAGGCCGCCCTTGGCCTGCACCTTCATGCCCGGATAATCGAATGCCGAACGCGTGATGATGTCGACATTGCCGGCGATCGTCTCGCCGGTCATGTCGGGGGTGACGGCCTTGCGCACGACGATCTGCGAGGCGATCGCCGAGGGGATGGAGTCGAAGCGCGCGTCGCGGCCTTCGGGGCTGACGACGTTGATGCCGTCGATCGACAGCGTGGTCCAGTTGATCGGGGCGCCGCGCAGCGTGATGTAGCGCGCCTGGCCCTGGTCGCGCTGGACGCCGACGCCGGGAAGGCGGCTGACCGCCTGTGCGACGTTCTGATCGGGCAGGCGACCGATCGAGTCCGATGCGATGACGGAGACGAGCGAGGGGCTGGTGCGCTGGATCTGGAGCGCGGCGGCTTCGGATTCCGCGATCGGGCGCGAGCCTGACACGACGATTTCTGCGCCCTCCCCTGCGGTTTCGCCCGTGCCGGTGGTCATCGCGACGTCGAGCGTCACCGGGGCGTCGGCGACCGTCACGGTTCGGCGTGCATCGGGAAAGCCGACATAGCGTATCACGAGCTCGTGCGTACCGGCGGGAACGCCGACCAGCGAGAAGCGTCCGGTGCGATCGACCACGGTCGACAGGTCGAGTGCGGGGATCGAGACCGATGCACCATCGAGATACTCGCCGCTGCCCGCCTGGGACACAGTGCCGGTGATCGCGCCGGGCGCGCGCGGTGCACCGACCGGTGTCGCTGCGTCGGGACGCGCATGGGCGCTCGCAACGGTCAGCGGGCTCAGCGCACAGCCGGCGAGCAGCGCATGCGCGACGACGCGACCGCGAACGCGGTTCGACAGGTTCGATTTCATGGTATTCCCCCGGATGGTCCCGACTTCTTCAGCCGGCTTAGGAGGCGCGGTAGCGGTCGCGCATGGCAGCGCCGTTACGCCAGCGTGACAGCGCAGTGACAGCCGCGTCGGCAGCAACCTTATCGTGCGATCGCGCCGAATATCCCACATTAAACCAACGTTAAAAACGCCGGACACGCGATTCTTATATTCGTAACGGACGTGCCACGACCGCCGCTTATCGCGCCCCTCAAGGCAAACACTGCCGAAAAAGGGAACCCCTCGATGTTGAATTCAGCAAGCCTGCGCTTGCGGCTGCTGGCCGGCGCCGCCCTGACGGTCGCGATCGCGTCGCCCGCCTTCGCCGCCGCAGCCACGCCGACTGCCACCAAGGACACCGCGCCGGCCACGACCACTGTCGCCGCCACCGATCTCACGCCCACCGATCCCGCTGCGGCAGACCCTGCCGACCAGACGGGTCTGGGCGAGATCGTCGTGACCGCGACCAAGCGCGAGACCAATCTCCAGAAGACGCCGATCGCGATCAGCGTGCTCAGCAGCCAGGCGCTGACCGATCGCCATGTGCAGAGCCTGTACGATCTCGCCGACGGCGCCGTGCCGTCGTTGCGGGTCGCGACCTTCGAAGCGCGCCAGTCCGCGCTGACGATCGGCATCCGCGGCATCGTGCCGCTCGACGCCAACCAGCCCGCACGCGAGCAGGGCGTCGGCGTCTATATCGACGGCGTCTATCTTGGCCGCCAGCACGGCCTGAACGCAGCATTGTTCGACGTCGACCGGATCGAGGTCCTCAAGGGCCCGCAGGGCACGCTGTTCGGTCGCAATACCGAAGGCGGCGCACTGAGCATCGTCACCAAGGGCCCGAGCGGCAAATGGGGCGGCAGCGCGACCGGCGGGATCGCGAACTATGGCAGCTATAACGGCGCGCTGCATCTCGACCTGCCCGAAACCTACGGCGTTTCGCTGAAGCTCGACGGCGTCATCCAGCATCAGGACGCGACCACCAAGAACCCGCTCGAAGGCCAGACCGGCTTCAACTATTATCATCGCCGTGGCTTCAAGGCGACCGCACGGGTCCACCCGATCTCGGGCATGACCGCCGATTTCAGCTACGATAACGGCTACGACTCGAACAGCCCGTTCTACAGCCAGCTGCTCAACGTGAACCCCAATGGCTGCAAGGCGGGTGCGCAGTCTGCATCGTCCGCCTGTGCCCTACCCGGCACCAACTACACGACGCTCACCGGCAGCGTGAAGCCGCTGCCGAGCCAGGTCGTGGTCAACGGCACCAGCCGCGCAAAGGTCGCCGACATCGGCGTGCCGCAGCAGCCCAGCGTCGACAAGACGCACGGCTTCACCTCGAACATCCGTTGGGATGTCGCACCCGAGATCGAACTCCGCTCGATCACCGCATGGCGCGGCGTGAATGCGACCCAGTACGACAACAGCGGCGGCTATCACCGCGTGCCCGTCGTCGCAGCAGGCTGCACCGGCACCGCGTGCAACTTCAGCCGCTACAGCCTCGCCGACCTGCACCAGAACCAGTTCAGCCAGGAATTCCAGGCGGTCGGCACGGTCGGCCAGTTCGACTACGTCGCCGGCCTGTATTACTTCAACGAGCACGTTAGCGACGACGCGGCAACGCCGAACTCACTGGCGTTCGATTCCACGCTGTCGACGATCACCGTGCTCGATCCCTGCACCGGCTCGGGGGGATTCGGCTCGCAGGAGGGTTGCCGCTCGATCGACCGTGCGTCCGAAGTCTGGTCGAAGAGCTATGCCGGCTACGGCCAGGTCACCTGGAACGCGACCGATCGGATCCACCTGACCGCCGGTGGCCGCTACACGCACGACGACAAGAAGGGCGTGCTGCATTATTCGCGCAACTTGAACTACGACACGGCGACCACAGCGCAGCTGACGGCGGCGGGCTACAAGCCGCTCGACGCGAGCTGGAACCGGTTCAATCCGATGGCGACGCTGGCCTATGACGCCAGCGATTCGCTCCATCTCTACGCCAAATACGCGACCGGCTATCGCGCCGGCGGTGCCAGCTCGCGCACCTCGAACTACCAGACGTTCAATCCCGAGGACGTGAAGTCGTACGAGATCGGCGCGAAGACCGATTTCTGGGATCACCGCGCGCGCCTGAACCTGGCCGGCTACATCATGGATCGCAAGAACAGCCAGGTCGACATCAGCTCGATCCAGACCACCTCGACGGGCAGCTTCAACAACCTGGTGACGATCAATGCGCCCGGCATCACCAAGATTCGCGGGATCGAGGCCGACCTGACGTTGCAGCCGGTCACCGGCCTGACGCTGACCGCGGGCTATGCCTATACCTATACCAAGATCCCGCCGGTCCTGATCGAATCGACCGGCGTGTACCAGAACTTCTACATCGTCTTCACGCCGCGCAATGCCGCCAATGGCGCGATCGACTATACGATGCCGATCGGTGACATGGACCTGAAGTTCCACCTCGACGGCAACTACTCACAGGCCACGCAGACCTTCGATCAATATGCGACGAAGAACGACGCGGCGTTCCTCACCAACGCACGCCTTGCGCTGGCAAACATCCGGGTCGGCGGCAGCAACGCGGTGACGATCTCCGCCTGGGTCCGCAACCTGTTCGACAAGCAATATGTGTTCCGCCGCGATCCGTCGAACAGCCTGCCGGGCTCGCCGACGACGAGCACCACGTCGGGCAGCATCAGCAACGTGCTGGGCGACTACGGCAATTTCAACGCGCCGCGCACATACGGCATGGAGGCTTCGGTCAAGTTCTGACCGCGCGATCCTCCCCCGCAAGGGGGAGGTGGCGCCGGAGGCGACGGAGGGGGAGGATACCAAACATAGGTTGTCGCCCCCTCCCCCTCCGTCAGGCTCACGCCTGCCACCTCCCCCTTGCGGGGGAGGATTACTTGTTTGCTCCGTTGCGTGGCAGGCTGAGCGCCACGCGTAACCCGGGATCGGCGTCCTCGAGCGACAACGTGCCGCGGTGCAGGCGGACGATCGCATCGATCAGCGCGAGGCCCAGGCCGTGCCCGACCTCGTGACGGCTGATGTCCAGACGCCCGAACCGGCGAAGCGCCAGTTTGCGCTGGTCGACCGGGATGCCTGGGCCATCGTCGGTCACCGTCAGCATTGTCGCGGCATCGGTCGAGACGACGCCGATCTTGATCCGCGTGCCGGCCGGCGTATGGCGGATCGCGTTCTCGATCAGGTTGACCATCGCCTGGCCCAGCAACTGGCGATCGCCGATTATCCTGGTCGGTGCATCCACGGCGATGTCGAGTTGCTGGCCGCTATCGGCCGCAACCGGCTGCATCATGTCGCCTACCTCCCGAACCAGGTCGGCGAGATCGAACGGCGCGAACGCGGCGCGACGATCGCCACCCCCGATCTCGGCGATCCGCAGCATCGCCGCGAACATCGCGAGCAACTCGTCGCTCATTGCGATCGCAGCCTCCAGATCGTCGCGCTGCGCCTCGGTCTCGGCCCGGCGCAGCGCCAGGGCGAGTTGGCTCCGCAGCCGGGCGAGCGGCGTGCGCAGATCGTGCGCGATGTCGTTGGAGACGTTGCTGATGCTCGCCATCAGTTCGGCGATGCGATCGAGCATCCGGTTGAACGCCATCGCCTGATGCGCGAACTCGCCGCCCGAGGGGTGGATCGGCACGCGTCGCGTCATATCGCCGTCGATGATCGCCTCGACCGTGCGCCGAGTTTCGCCGATCCGCCGGCCGATCGTGACGACGAAGAAGACCATGCCGCCGACCACGATCAGCACGATCGAGCCGAACCCGATCAGGTATATTCGCGTGCGCGCGGCGTTGTAGTCGTCAAACGGCTCGGTCTCGGCGACCGTCGTCAGCGTCATGCCGCCGCCGACGTCGCGGACCAGCGCGCGGCCTGCGGACAGCCCGGCGATCCGATCGTCACGGGCGATCGTCGAGAAGCCGAGCGGCAGGCGGCGCGACAGCGCGATGTTGCCGCCGAGCCGACGTCCGTTCGCATCGACCAGCAGCAGGCCGATATCGCCGGTATCGCGCTCGCGCATCGCTGCGTCGATGCGGCGGAAGACGTCGGCCGGTCGGCGATCGCCCGGCGCGCCTGCGATGGCGTCGTTAACGACGAGGATACGGCGGTCGACCAGCCGCTCAATCGTCTGCAGCGTGATTCCGTGGATCGCGAAACCGGTGCCGATCGTCGCCAGCAGGAACGCCAGCAGGAACGCCAGCGTCAGCGCGCGCAGCGACCGGAACCGCATCAGCCGCGCAACATGTAACCGACGCCGCGCATCGTCACGATCGGATCCTCGCCCCCGGCCGCGGTGAGTTTCACGCGGAGGTGGCGGACATAGACGTCGACGATGTTGGTGGTCGGTGCGAAGTCATACCCCCAGACGCGCTCGACCAGCATCGCGCGGGTCAGCACCGCATCGGCATTGGCGACGAACTCGGCGAGCAGCTTGAACTCGAGCTTGCCGAGGTCGAGCGCGATGCCGTCGCGCCACGCGCGGAATTTGGTCGGGCTGACGACGATGTCGCCCGCGCGGATCGTGTCGGCGCTGCCTCCAGTCCAGCCGCGTCCGCGTACGACGGCGGCAAGGCGCGCGCCGAGTTCGGCGGCGGCGACCGGCTTGACCACGTAATCGTCGGCGCCCGCCTCGAGTCCCTCGACCTTCTCGACTGAGCGGCCGAGCGCGGTGAGCATGATCACCGGCAGCGTCATGTTGCTGCCGCGCAGCCGTTCGAGCACCGTCATGCCGTCGATCCTGGGCAGCATCCGATCAAGCACGACCGCATCGAACGGCGCGCTGTCGACCGCGGCCAGCGCCTCGCGCCCGTCGACCGCGATCGTGACGCAGTGATCGAGCCCGCGTAGTTCCTCCGCCATCGCCTGCGCGAACACCGCATCGTCCTCGACCAGCAACAGGTTCAGGCTCATCATCGTCTCACTCGGCGGGTTCGTACCCTGTTTGGAGCATATGCTATCGGTACCGTAGCATGGGTTCACGCGATGGCGCGATGGCGCGAAGAGAATAGGAGAATGGGTTCGCGCGGAGACGCGTAGACGCGGAGGTGTCGACTACGGGACCAACGGTCCCCCTCCGTCACATATGGCCTGATAGTCATGCGACGATCGTACCGCTCGCAACATCTCCGCGGCTCCGCGCGAACAAATCTTCTTTGCGCCTTCGCGCCTTCGCGTGAATCAACCTTCCTTCGCTAACTCAGGGATCACGGCAGCAGCAGCGTGCTGCCAGAAGTCTCGCCGCTTTCGACCGCGCGGTGCGCGTCGGCGGCGTCTTCGAGGGCGAAGGTCTGGCCGATCTCGGGGGTTATCGCGCCGCTGTCGAGCATCGCGAACAGGCGGGCGATGCCGGCCTGCCTTTCCTCTGGCGTGACGTAGTAATCGAACAGCGTCGGGCGGGTCACGAACAGCGAGCCCTTCCGCGCGAGGATGCCGAGGTTGACGCCGTCGACTACCCCGCCGGCGTTGCCGTAGCTGACGATCAGGCCACGTCGCGCGGCGCTGTCGAGGGATGCCGCCCACGTCGCGCCGCCGACGCCGTCGAGGATGATGGGGACGCCCTCGCCATCGGTGATCTCGCGGACTCGGGTCGCGATATCCTCGGACTTGTGGAGGATGACGTGGTCGGCGCCGGCTTTGCGGGTGCGTGCGGCCTTGTCCTCGCTGCCGACGCTGGCGATGACGGCGGCGCCGGTCGCTTTCAGCCAACCGACGAGGATGTGGCCGACGCCGCCCGCCGCCGCGTGGACGAGGACGGTCTGGCCCGGCTGTACCTGGGCGCAGCGTTCGACGAGGAACTCGGCGGTGGTGCCCTTGAGCAGCATCGCCGCCGCGGTGCGGTCGTCGAGCGTGTCGGGCAGCTTGAACAGCTGGTTCGCGGGCACGTTGCACTCGGTCGCATAGGCGCCGCGCGAGGGGCCGAAGGTGCCGACGCGGTCGCCGGGTGCAAAGTCGGTGACGCCTTCGCCGACCGCCATCACGACGCCCGCCGCCTCGCTGCCGAGGCCCGAGGGCAGGTCGACCGGGTACACGCCGCTGCGATGATAGGTGTCGATATAGTTCAGTCCGACTGCGGTGTTGCGCATCCACACCTCGCCCTTGCCCGGCGGCGGCAGCGTCACGTCGCGCCACTGGATCACCTCGGGGCCGCCGATCTTATCGAAGAATGCCACTCTCGCCATGCCGGCCTCCTGATCAATTTCCGGGTTACCCTACGGCATGCGTTTCGGGTTGCAACCGATCTCCGCCGAGCCCAAACCTTTGCGAGACAAGATGCGGAGAGGCACGATGAAAAGCTATTTGAAGCAGTATATCGATGGCGCGTGGGTCGAGAGCGAAGGCGGCACCGTCTATCAGGTGATCGACCCGTCGACCGAACAGCCGTGTACGGAAATCACGCTCGGCACCGCAGCCGATGTCGACAAGGCGGTGGCCGCGGCCCGTTCGGCGTTCGAGAGCTGGAGCCAGACCAGCGTTCAGGAGCGGCTCGATGTGCTCGGCCGGATCATGACCGAATACAAGGCGCGGATGCCCGATCTAGCCAAGGCGATGTCGCAGGAAATGGGCGCACCGATGGCGCTCGCGTCGATGGCGCAGGCGCCCACCGGCCTCGCGCATTTTTCGGCGACCGCGAAGGCGCTGGCGGCGTTCGAGTTCTCGGAAGTCATCGGCAAGGCGACCGTCGTGCACGAGCCGCTCGGCGTCGTCGCGATGATCACGCCGTGGAACTGGCCGCTAAATCAGATCTGCGCGAAGGTCGCGCCGGCGCTGGCGGCGGGCGACACGATGATCCTGAAACCGTCCGAGGAAGCGCCGTCGTGCGCGGTGATCCTGGCAGAGATCATGGACGCAGCGGGCGTACCGGCGGGGGTGTTCAACCTCGTCAACGGCGATGGTCCGGGGGTTGGCGCAGCTTTGTGTTCGCACCGCGACGTCGACATGGTGAGCTTCACCGGTTCGACGCGCGCCGGCATTGCGGTCGCGCTGGCGGCGGCGCCGACCGTGAAGCGCGTGCATCAGGAGCTTGGCGGCAAGGCGGCGAACCTTGTGTTGGAGGGTTCGGATCTCGCCGCGGTGCTACCGCCGACGGTCGCGGGCGTGCTCGCCAATTCGGGCCAGAGTTGCATCGCGCCGACCCGCCTGCTTGTCCATGCGAGCCAGGTCGCCGAGGCGACCGCGATCGTGAAGTCGATGATGGAGCAGACTACAGTCGGCGATCCCGCCGAGATGGGCCAGCACATCGGCCCGGTCGTCAACAAGGCGCAGTTCGACAAGATCCAGGGGCTGATCCAGTCCGCGATCGACGAAGGCGCGACGCTGGTGACCGGCGGTGTGGGTCGGCCGGACGGGCGCAACGCCGGGTTCTACATCCAGCCAACGTTGTTCACCGACGTGCGGCCAGACATGCGGATCGCGCAGGAGGAGACGTTCGGGCCGGTCGCGACGATTACGTCGTATCAGGATCAGGACGAAGGCATCCGCATCGCCAACGCCACCGAATATGGTCTGTCGGCGACGATCTCCGGCGATCCGACCGCGGCGGCAAAGGTCGCGCCTAGGTTGCGCGCGGGGCTGGTCACGATCAACTCGTGGAGCCCGGACATCGGCGCGCCGTTCGGAGGGTATAAGCAGTCAGGAAACGGCCGCGAGAACGGGCGGTACGGCCTGACCGACTTCATGGAGGTGAAGACGATCACCGGTCTGCCGGGTGATGTGCGCGAGGCAAGCCGGCGGAAGCCGGGGCCTGACCCTGCAACCCTCCGTCATCCTGACGAAAGTCAGGATCCAGAGCCGATAGGACGGCGCGCGTAACTCTGGATCCTGACTTTCGTCAGGATGACGGGTGACTCAATGCATCGGCCACACCGCGACGATCAGCGGGGTGCCTACCAGCAACACCAGCAGCGACAACGGCGCGCCCAGCCTCGCGTAATCGCTGAACCTGTACCCGCCCGGGCCCATCACCAGCGTGTTGCACTGGTGCCCGATCGGCGTCAGGAAATCGCACCCCGCCCCGACCGCCGTCGCCATCAGGAACGCCTCCGGCCGAAACCCCAGATCGCCGGCGAACGTCGCGGCGATCGGCGCCATCACCAGCACGGTCGCGGCGTTGTTGAGGAACGGCGTCACCGCCATCGCCGCGGCCAGGATCAGCGCGACCGCGCCCCAGGGCGGCAAGGTTGCCGCGGTCGACGACAGCCATGTCGCGATCACCTCCGACGCGCCGGTCGTGCGCAGCGAATCGCTGACCGGGATCAACGCGCCGAGCATGATGAGAATCGGCCATTCGACATGGTCATACGCCTCCCGCACCGGCAACACACCGGTCGCCATGATCAGTCCAGCGGCGGCGAAGAACGCGACTGCGACGGGCACGAACCCCAATGCGGTTGCGCTCATCGCCACCGCGAGAATGGCGATCGGCAACCAGCTCCGCTTTGACACGCCGAGCCGCATCTCGCGCTGCGCCAGGGGCAAACAGCCGAGATCGCGCAGCTTGCTCGGCAGTTGCTCCAGCGGACCCTGCAACACCAGCACGTCGCCAGCGCGGAGTTCGGTGTTGGCGAGGCGCCGAGAGAGATGCTCGCCCTGCCGTGAGATCGCGATCAGGTTGACGCCGTGTCGCGCCTGCAACGCGAGCCTCGCAGCGGTGCGCCCGACGAGCTGAGAGCCGACGTTGATCACCGCCTCGATCACGCCGACCTCATCGTCGTCGTCCTCGTCCGCCTTCTCGCGGTCCTCGCCCTCCAGCTTCAACCGATCGCGCGCGATGACGCGTTCGAGCGCGTCGGGATCGCCGCCGAGGATCAGCGTGTCGCCGGCGCGCAGATGCGTGTGGTCGTGCGGTGCGCTGCGCATGCCGGCGCGGAGGATGCGGGTAATCGTCACCTCGTGGTCGTGGCGATCGAGGAACGCGTCGACCGTATCGTCGACCGCGGGAGACCCCTCCGGGATCATCGCCTCGGTCACATAGCCCTTGATGTCGAGCGCCTCGCCCATCGTCGGTGCCGCCCGCCGATCGCGCGGCAGTAGCCGGTACGCGAAGCGCAGATAGACCAGCCCCATCAGCGTCAGCCCGAGCCCAACCGGCGCATAGTCGAACATCCCGAACGGGTGCCCGGTCATCTGTTCGCGGACGCGGCTGACGATGATGTTGGGCGACGTGCCGACCAGCGTGATCAGCCCGCCGAGCAAAGATGCGGACGCCATCGGCATCAGGAAGACAGAGGGTGAGGTGTTGTTCTTCTTCGCCATCTGGAACGCCGCGGGCATCAACATCGCCAGCGCGCCGATATTCTTGACCAGCGCGGAGGCGAACCCCACCGACGCGGTCAGCAGCAGCAATTGCGAGCGGACCCGCGTCACGCGCTTGGCGAATTTGGCGAGCGCGCGTTCGATGATCCCCGAGCGCTGCACCGCCGCCGAGATCACCAGCGCCGAGCCGACGATGATGACGATGTCGTCGGAAAAGCCCTTGAACGCCTCCTTCGGGCTGACGATGCCGAGCGCGATGCTGGCGAGCAGCGCGAGGATCGCGGTGACGTCGTAGCGGAATCTGCCCCAGATGAAGAGCGCCATCATGCCGATCAGCGTGGCGATCGAGAGATATTGGGGAACGGTCATCGGGTCTCCGTATGTGGACCCATGATAAGCGCGGGCTCGCGGCGGTTGTTCCGCGCGCGAGCCCGGACCTTAGTCGAGGTTAGGACGAAGCCAGCGTTCCGCGGTCTTCAGATCCGCGCCGCGCCGGGCGGCGTAGTCCTCGAGCTGGTCGCGACCGACGCGCGCGACGCCGAAATACTCGGCCTGCGGGTGGCCGAAATAGAAACCCGAGACAGCGGCGGTCGGGAACATCGCGAAGCTCTCGGTCAGTTCCAGCCCGGTCGCGGTCGGCGCGTCGAGCAGGTCGAACAGGATCGGCTTGAGGCTGTGATCCGGGCAGGCAGGATAGCCCGGTGCGGGGCGGATGCCGCGATACTGTTCCTTGATCAGCGCGTCGTTGGTGAGCTGTTCCTCGGGCGCATAGCCCCAGAGTTCCTGGCGGACGTGCTTGTGGAGGCGTTCGGCGAAGGCTTCGGCGAAGCGGTCGGCGAGCGCCTTGAGCAGGATGTCGTTGTAATCGTCATGCCCGGCCTTGAAGCGCGCGATATGCTCGTCGATGCCGTGGATGCCGACCGCGAATCCGCCGAACCAGTCGTCCTGGGTGTCGACGAAGTCGGCGAGGCACATGTTGGCGCGGCCCTCGCGCTTGGCGATCTGCTGGCGAAGCATGGGGAGACGGACCTCTTCCTGCTCCCTCTCCTCTGCGGGGAGAGGGTTGGGGCGAGGGACTGTTCCAGGTGTTGCGCTGCTTGGCTGCCCCTCACCCCAGCCCTCTCCCCGCAGGGGAGAGGGAGCAGTAACCACCACGTCATCGCCCTCGCGGCGTGCCGGCCACAGCCCCGCGACCCCGCGCGGGGTCAGCCACTTTTCCGCGATGATCGTGTCGAGCATCGCCTGCGCATCCGCGTACAGCGCACTCGCACTTTCCCCCACGACCTCATCGGTCAGGATCGCCGGGAAATTCCCCGCCAGCTCCCACGCGCGGAAGAACGGCGTCCAGTCGATATAGTCGCGCAGATCGGTCAGGTCCCAGTCCGCGAATACGTGCACGCCGGGTTTCACGGGCGCAGCCGGCTTCAACGAAAAGTCCGCCACGAACTTACGCTCCCGCGCGGTAGCCAGCGGCAGCAATTCACTCTGCCCCTTGTTCGCGCGCGAAATGCGTACCGCCTCATACTCGTCCGCGGTCTTCGTCACGAACTCATCGCGGATCGTGTCTGACACCAACGTCGACGCGACACCCACCGCGCGGCTCGCATCAAGCACGTGCACTACCGGACCGTCGTATGCGGGCGCGATCCGCAGCGCGGTGTGGACCTTCGAGGTCGTCGCGCCGCCGATCAGCAGTGGCATCGTCATGCCCGCCCGCTTCATCTCCTCGGCGACCGTCACCATCTCGTCGAGGCTCGGCGTGATCAGCCCGCTGAGGCCGATCATGTCCGCGTCGTTCTCGTTGGCGGCCTCGAGGATCTTCGACCACGGCACCATCACACCGAGATCGACCACGTCGAAGCCGTTGCACTGGAGCACCACGCCGACGATGTTCTTGCCGATATCATGCACGTCGCCCTTGACGGTCGCCATGATGATCTTGCCCTTGCCGCGCGCGCCGGGTTCCTTGGCCGCCTCGATGTACGGCAGCAGATGCGCGACCGCCTTTTTCATCACGCGCGCAGACTTGACGACCTGCGGCAGGAACATCTTGCCCGATCCGAACAGGTCGCCGACCACGTTCATGCCGTCCATCAGGGGGCCTTCGATCACCTCGATCGGGCGGCCGCCATTGCCCGCGATGATAAGACGCGCTTCCTCGGTATCTTCGACGACGTGGAGGTCGATACCCTTGACCAGCGCATATTCGAGCCGCTTGTTAACGCCGAGCGAGCGCCATTCCGCCGCCGCCTTCTCGGCGACGACGTCGGTGCCGCGATAGCGTTCGGCGAGCTCGACGAGACGGTCGCCCGCCTCGGAATCCTTGTTGAGCACGACGTCCTCGACCGCCTGGCGCAGTTCGGGATCGATGTCGTCGTAGATGTCGAGCTGGCCGGCGTTGACGATCGCCATGTCCATGCCCGCGGGGATAGCATAGTACAGGAACACGCTGTGCATCGCGCGGCGGACCGGCTCGTTGCCGCGGAACGAGAAGCTGAAGTTCGAGAGCCCGCCCGAGATATGGACGTGCGGGCAGCGTGCCTTGATCTCCTTGCACGCCTCGATGAAGTCGACGCCGTAGTTGTTGTGCTCCTCGATCCCCGTCGCGACCGCGAACACGTTGGGATCGAAGATGATGTCCTCGGGCGGGAAGCCGATCCCGACGAGCAGCTTGTACGCGCGCTCGCAGATCTCGACTTTCCGATCCTTGGTGTCGGCCTGCCCGACCTCGTCGAACGCCATCACGACCACCGCCGCGCCGTACGCCATACACTTGCGCGCTTGGGCGAGGAACTGCTCCTCGCCCTCCTTCATGCTGATCGAATTGACGATCGGCTTGCCGCTGACGCACTTCAGCCCGGCCTCGATCACGCTCCATTTCGAGCTGTCGACCATGAACGGGATGCGCGCGATGTCGGGTTCGGCGGCGATCAGCTTGAGGAACGTCGTCATCGCGTGGTGCGCGTCGAGCAGCCCCTCGTCCATGTTGACGTCGAGCACCTGCGCGCCGCTCTCGACCTGCTGCCGCGCGACCTCAACCGCGGCGGGATAGTCGCCCGCCATGATCAGCTTCTTGAAGCGCGCCGAGCCGGTGACGTTGGTGCGTTCGCCGATGTTGACGAAGGAGGTGGAGGAGGTGGTCGTGGTCATCGGTTCATTTCTTCTAGCCCCCTCTCCCCTGCGGGGAGAGGGTTGGGGTGAGGGGTAGTTCCGGGCGGTAGCGCTCGTGGCGGGGGGGGCCCCCCCCCCCCCCCCCCCCCCCCCCCCCGCGGCGGGGGGGGGGGGGGCGCCCCCCCCCCCCCCCCCCCCCGCCCTCCATGGTACGCGACGATACTGGCGCGAACGATTTCGATGCCGCGCGACGCTGATAGCGCGAGCCCACCCCCGGCCCCTCCCGCTTGCGGGAGGGGGAGCAGTTGTCAGTCTGCGCGCCTTACGTAGGTCTGCTCGTAGACATCGACGACGATCCGCGTGCCGGCGCCGATATGCGGCGGCACCATCACGCGGACGCCGTTCTCGAGCACGGCAGGCTTGTAGCTCGACGACGCAGTCTGCCCCTTCACGACGGCATCCGCCTCGACGATCAGCGCCTCGATCGTGTCGGGCAGCTGGACCGAGATCGGCCGCTCTTCCCAGAGCTCCATCACCACGTCCATGCCGTCCTGCAGGAACGCCGCGGCGTCGCCCAAAATGTCGGCGTCCAGCGAGATCTGCTCGTAGTTCACCTTGTCCATGAAGGTGAGCATGTCGCCTTCGCGAAACAGGAACTGGAAGTCGACGGTCTCCAGCCGGACCTTCTCGACGCTCTCGGCGGAGCGGAAACGGACGTTGTTCTTGCGGCCGTCGATGAGGTTCTTCATCTCGACCTGCATATAGGCACCGCCCTTGCCGGGCTGGGTGTGCTGAATCTTGACGGCGCGCCAGATGCCGCCCTCATATTCAAGAATGTTGCCGGGACGAATCTCGACCGCGTTGATCTTCATGACCGATTCCTGCTGGAAAGAGCTAGGGGCCGTCCGCGAAGCATGGCCCTTAAGGCATGGCTCTGCTGAAACCCGAAGCGGCGGGCTTTAGCGGGGCGACCCGGTTCCGGCAAGCATCGGGTACGGGTTCACGTTCTCGCCTTGATACCAGCGCTCGCCCGGCTGCATCCGCGTCAGCCCGAAATGCAGGTGGTAATTGCCCGCGCCCGCATCGCCGGTATCGCCGACATAGCCGAGCAGATCGCCGGTCTTGACCGCCATCCCCTCGCGGATACCCGCCGCATATCCGGCGAGATGCGCGTAATAATAAGTCCAGCGTCGATCGGGTGAGCGAACGTACAGCGTGATGCCGCCGAGCCCGCTCTGGAACAGCTTCTCGATCCGGCCCGGTGCCGCCGCGACAACCGGGGTGCCGCCCGGCGCCATGAGGTCCGTCCCGTGGTGGCCGCGCAGCCCCCCGCCTCGCGCATCGTTCCAGCTATCCGCGATGGCCTTGCGCGGAACGCCGGCCACCGGGACGGCCAGCGCGCCCGGCGTCACGGGGGCCGCAACGACCTCGGCAGGGGGCGCGGGCTTGCGCCAGGGCACGTGCCGCTCGATGCCGCCACCGCTACTGCCGAACGACAGCATCGACGCGAACCCGCCGGCGACGACCACGATCAGCCCGAGAATGATCCAGAACGTCCGCGTCATTGCCTTACGCCTGGAAAACTGCCTTGGTCCCCGGCTTGATCATCATCGACAGCCGCGCCGCGTCCCAGTTGGTCAGGCGAATGCAGCCATGGCTCTCCGCGCGCCCGATGGTCTCGGGGTTGGGCGTACCGTGGATGCCGTAGTGCTCTTTGGACAGGTCCATCCAGACGACCCCGACCGGACCGTTCGGCCCGGGAGGCAGCATCTCCTTCTGCTGGCCCTTCTTGGCATCCCAGAACAGCGCCGGGTTGAAGTGGAATTTTGGATTGTAATCGGAGCCCTTGATCGTCCACGTGCCGAGCGGCAGCGGGTCATGGCTCGACCCCATCGTCGCGGAGAACTGCGCGATCAGCTTGTCGTTCGCATCGAGCACGCGCAGCACGCCATCGGACTTGTCGACGACGACATGATCCGCCTGCGGCTGCTTCGCATCGACGTTCAGCATGTTGAGGGTTGCCCGCCATTCGGGGGTGAATTTCGCATCATAGGCGCGCGACGTCGGCAGCGCGTTCGGGAACACGACCTTCGTGCCGGGCGTCAGCATCGTCGTCGGCGAGTTCAGCGCCATAATGACCGCGGGCGTGGTGTGAAACATCTCGCCCAGCTTCTCCATGACCGAGCGATAGCCGATCGTGGAGAGCTCGGCCTGCTTCGCCGGATCCTTCGGCAGCGGATTGATGTACGGGCCGGCAAGCATCTGCGGCGTCAACGCGACCGTCACTGTCGGACGCGCCGCGCGGTACGGGTACAGCGCCTGCAACGTCCGCGCATCGGACTTGCCGGTGATCGGCAGGCCCTTCGCCTCTTGGAACCCCTTCAACGCAGCGACCAGCGACTGTCCGCCACGCCCGTCGAGCACGCCCGGCCCGAAGCCGAGATGATCGAGGATCACCTGCACGTGGAGGATGTTGCGGTCGATCGGTACGGACTTTGCCGGGGCCGTCTGCGCAAGCGCTGGCGACGCCAAGCCGAACAGACCCGCTACAAGAACCGAAGCCTTAACAAATACCGTCATGCCCGTCATCCCAAACCGTTACGCTTCTGCATCAAACGGTCGGGACGACGGTTGTTTCCGTTGAACGAGACGACCTCGTTCACCAATCTCCGTCATCCTGACGAAAGTCAGGATGACGGGCGGTGTGTTTCGTTAGTCGGTTCAGCGCTTGGCGAGAACCTCGCCGAACGCCTTTATCGCCGCGACCTCGTCGCCACCCCAGACGGCACCCGACACGGCGATGAAATCCGCCCCGGCCGCGATAAGCGGCGCGGCGTTCTCCGGCGTAATGCCACCGATCGCGACGCAGGGCATCTCGAACAGCGTCGACCACCAGGACAGGATTACCGGCTCCGCGCTACTCGTCGCGACCTTCGTCGTGGTCGGATAGAAGGCGCCGAACGCGACGTAGTCGGCCCCGGCCTCGCCCGCTTCCATCGCCAGATGACGGCTGCCGTGACAGCTGACGCCGATCTGCGCATTGGGCCCGAGCTGCGCGCGCGCCTCGCGTGGATCACCATCGTCCTGCCCGAGATGCACGCCGTCCGCGTCGAGCCGCTTGGCCAGCCCGATATCGTCGTTGACGATGAACGCAACGTCCCGCTCGGCGCAGATCGCACGCAAAGGCTCGCCGAGCGCGGCGGCGGCGTGCTGGTCGATATCCTTCACACGGAACTGGAACGCGGCCACCGGCCCGGCGTCGAGCGCCCGTGCCAGACGCTCGGGGAAATCGCCCCCGACGTCCAGCGGCGACACCAGATACAACTGGCACGGCGGCCGACGCATGTCGCGGCGGAAATTCTCGGCGAAATTGGGATCGAGCGGGCCCAGCGGATCTTCGAATTCGGTCATGTCCGGCCCCTAGCCTCTCATGCCGCGCCCGTCACCCCGGCGCGTGGCAGGGGTGACGAACGGGTAATGCCCGGCTTATTCCTCGTTCTTGTAGATGCGGATGATCCGGTCGAGCATCGCCAGTGCCTCGTCGCGGGGGCGCTGGAAGGTGTTGCGGCCGATGATCGAGCCGTTGCCGCCGCCGTCGCGAATGTCGCGCGCGTCCTGGAAGATCGCGTCCTCGCCCTTCGACGCGCCGCCCGAGAAGACGTTGATGCGACGCCCGGCGAAGCTCGACTGGACGACGTGCTTGACGCGGTCCGACTGCTTCGACCAGTCGGTGTTCGCGTAAAGCGGCTTGGCTTCCTTCTGCTCGATATGCGCGGTCGGCAGCTTGGTCTTGATGATGTGCGCGCCGAGCAGCGCCGCCATGTGCGCGGCATAGGCACCGACGTCGAGCGCGAGTTCCCCGTCCTTGGTCAGCTCGCCGCCGCGCGGATACGACCAGATCACCGTGGCGATGCCGACCGACTTGGCCTCTTCGCTCAACTCGCGGATTTCCTCGACGAGGTCGAAGAACTGGTCCGCGCCCGGATAGATCGTGAAGCCGATCGCTGCCGATCCCAGCCGCACCGCGTCCGACACCGTCGCGGTCACCGCTTGGTCGATAGAGGTCGCCCAGCTGTTCGAGCTATTGCACTTCAGGATCGTCGGGATCTGCCCCGCAAACGTATCCGCCCCCGCTTCGAGCATCCCAAGCGGCGCCGCATAGGCACTGAGCCCCGCATCGATCGCGAGCTGGTAGTGGTAATGCGGGTCGTACGCGGGCGGGTTCACCGAAAAGCTGCGCGCCGGGCCATGCTCGAAGCCCTGATCGACCGGCAGGATCACCAGCTTGCCGGTGCCGCCCAGCTTGCCCTGCATCAGGATGCGCGCGAGGTTCGCCTTAACCGCCGGGCTGGTCGCTTCGTATTTGTCGAGAATGGTTTTGACTTGCGGCGTGATCGTCGAGGTCATGCTGAATTCCTGTCTTAGAGTTCGAGCCAGCGGCGCAACGCGTCGTCGACCCGGGTCATGGTTGTGATGGGTATCGTACCGATGATTTTGACGATCGCATTGCGATCGAGCGTATCGAGTTTGTCGACCTGGATTTCGGTGTCGCGAGCGAGGCCGGTCTCTGGCGATGCCTCGAGCGACACGCGGAAGAGGTTTGTGCCGCTGATGACGCTCGTCAAAGGGCACAAGGATATCGTCGCGTGATCCGCGAACACGTCTGACTGCACGACGATAAAGGGTCGCAGCGTCCGGGAGGAGTCCCCCTTTCCGGCTCCGACTACGACCATGCCCCGCGTGAGTTTCATGCGGGGGACGCCGCGATCATCACGTCCCAGTCTTCGTCGATCGCGTGTCGATCCTGGGCGGCAGCTGCGAGCGACTGACGCTTGGCCTCAGCCAGGAACGCCTCGTCGTGGCGCTCGACATACCGACGCACGGCTTCGCGCGCGATATCGCTCTTGCTGCGCCCTTGGGTACGCGCAACCGCCGCGAGGCGTTCTTCGAGTTCGCTATCGAGCCTGACGCCAAGCATCCGAGTCTCCGTTTAACATGTTAAACATAGCTCGGATGCCCGCGCATTTCAACCGTGGAGCGCGGCGACCCCGGGGAGGGTCTTGCCTTCCATCCATTCCAGGAACGCACCGCCTGCGGTCGAGACGAAGGTGAACGCGTCCGCGACGCCGGCGTGGTTGAGCGCCGCGACCGTATCGCCGCCGCCGGCGACCGAGACGAGCGAACCGCCCTCGGTAAGTGCCGCCGCGGTCTTCGCGAGGGCGACGGTGGCCTTGTCGAACGGCACCGTCTCGAAAGCGCCGAGCGGCCCGTTCCAGACCAAAGTGCGGCAGTTCTTCAGCACGTCGCCGAGCGATTCAACCGCGGCGGGGCCGACATCGAGGATCATCTCGTCCGCGGCGACTTCGTGGACGTTGACGGTGCGCGTAGCGGGGTTCGGCTTGAACTCCTTGGCGACCACCACGTCGTACGGCAGGTGGACCGTGCAGTTGGCCTTGTCCGCAGCTTCCATGATCTGTTCGCAAACGCTCGCAAGCTCATGCTCGCACAGGCTTCTGCCGACATCGACGCCGCGCGCTGCGAGGAAGGTATTGGCCATGCCGCCACCGATGATCAGATGATCCACCTTGGTGACGAGATGCCGAAGCACGTCGAGCTTCGAAGACACCTTGGCGCCACCGACGACCGCGGCGACCGGATGCTCGGGCTCGCCGAGCGCCTTCTGCAGCGCGTCGAGTTCGGCTTCCATTGCGCGGCCCGCATAGGCAGGGAGCACGTGGGCTAGTCCCTCGGTCGAGGCATGTGCACGGTGTGCGGCAGAGAAAGCATCGTTGACGTACAGGTCGCCGAGGCGCGCGAAGCGTTGCACCACCGCCGGATCGTTCTTCTCTTCCCCCCCGAAGAACCGCGTGTTCTCCAGCACCGCGATGTCGCCGGGTTCGAGCATGGCAACGGCGTCATCCGCGCCCTCCCAGTCAACGTAGCGAACTTCGCGGCCGAGCACTTCGCTGTACGGCTTCACGACCTGCGACAGCGAGAACTCCGGGCTCGGCACGCCCTTGGGACGGCCGAAATGCGCGAGGACGAGGACGATCGCCCCCTTGTCGGCAAGCTCGCCGACGGTCGCGACGGTGGCCCGCATACGGGTGTCGTCGGTGACATGACCCTCGGCCATCGGCACGTTGAGGTCTTCACGAACGAGCACACGCTTGCCCTGGATGTCGCCCATATCGTCGAGCGTCTTGAATGGCTTGGTCATGGTTCTTCGATCCTGATCTCATCACCGACGGCGATACTGCCGCCCATCAAAACTCGGGTACAGGCCCCGCCGCGCCAGTCGGGCGTCAGCGCGGCAAACAATCCCGGCGCCAGTGCTTCCATGCGTTCGCACGGATCGGTGTGGCGCGTCACCTCCAGCACGACGTCCGCGCCGATGCGCAGCCGCGTGCCGGGTATCTGGGGAAGGTCGAAGCCGTCGACGAGCAGGTTCGCCCGGCGTTGGTACCACGGGATATCGTGGCCGACCTCGGCCATCGCCGCGTCCCAATCGCCGCGTTCGAGCAGCGTGACCTGGCGCCCGCCCTTGCCGCCGGGCTTCACATAACCGCGAAAGTCGCCGTGCAGGCCGGCCTCGATGGTGATCTCGACATGGTCGATGACCTCCATCGGGGCTTTCGCGCGAGGGTGACGGGCGATCCCGGCGATCGTGCCCATCAGCAGTCCATCCCAATCCCCGTCACCCCAGCGAAAGCTGGGGTCTCCCCGTTGGCGGGCGTCTCGACCCGAATAGGGAGATCCCAGCTTTCGCTGGGATGACGGTTTGGGGTGGGATAGCGGCCAGGAGAACGCAGCGTCCGTCTACCTTAGATGAACTTCGCCATCGCGGTGGCGGTATCGACCATGCGGTTCGAGAAGCCCCATTCGTTGTCGTACCAGCTGACGACGCGGACGAGCTTGCCGTCGATCACCGCGGTCTCCAGGCTATCGATCGTCGACGAGGCCGGCGTATGCTGGAGATCGATCGAGACGAGCGGCTCGTCCGACCAGTCGAGCACGCCAACCAACGGGCCGCTCTCGGAGGCCGCCTTCAGCACCGCATTCACCTCTTCACGCGTCGTGTCGCGCGAGGGCGTAAAGGTCAGGTCGATCAGCGAAACATCCGGCACCGGCACGCGGATCGCCGAACCGTCGAGCTTGCCCTTCAACTCCGGCAACACCTCGGCAACGGCGCGCGCGGCGCCGGTCGTGGTCGGGATCATCGACATCGCCGCAGCGCGAGCGCGACGCAGGTCCGGGTGGATCTGATCGAGAATCTTCTGGTCATTGGTATAGGCGTGGATCGTCGTCATCAGGCCTCGCTCGATGCCGATCGCATCGTTCAGCACCTTGGCGACGGGCGCGAGGCAGTTGGTGGTGCACGACGCGTTCGAGACGATCGTGTGCTCGGCGGTCAGCTTGTCGTGGTTGACGCCGTAGACGACCGTCAGGTCGACGTTCTTGCCCGGTGCCGAGATCAGCACCTTCTTGGCACCCGCATCGAGATGCTTCTGGCAGCTCGCCTTGTCAGTGAAGAAGCCGGTGCATTCGAGGACGATGTCGACGCCCAGCTCGGCGTGCGGCAGGTTGGCCGGGTCACGCTCGGCGGTGACGCGGATGCGCTTGCCGTCGACGACCAGTTCGTTGCCCTCGGCCGAGACGTCGCCCGGATATTTGCCGTGGACGCTGTCGCGCTTGAACAGCCACGCGTTCGACTTCGCATCGCCGAGATCGTTGATCGCGACGAGTTCGAGGGCGCCGTTCGACTGTTCGAGTACCGCGCGGGCGACGAGACGGCCGATGCGCCCGAAACCGTTGATCGCAACCTTGACCGTCATTGCCGTATCTCCGCTAACACCCGCGAGTCCGTTCCGGGCGCGCAGCCTTTGCGGGGCGGTGGGGCGCCCTGTCAACACCGTGGATCGCGGATCGGGGCGGCGAAAGCGGCTTGTCGCACACCCCGGCCATGCTATCTCGACAGCATGCCAGATACTCCAGACACGATATCCGATACGACGACCGATAAGAGTGCCGATACCGGGGCCGATGCGATACAGGACGGGGCGGCGGACACGGCGGCGGTCGATCGGATCGACGCCGCGATCGCGCGGATCGAAGCCGCGATCACCGCCCGCGCCCGCAGCAGCGATTCCCTCGCCAAACGCCACGCCGCGCTGAAAGCACGGATGGCCGAAGCCGTCGCGGCACTCGACGATGTCATCACGCGCGGGAGCCCCAACTGATGGCACAGGTCATGCTCGATATCGGCGGCCGCCCGCACGCCGTCGCCTGCCGCGACGGCGAAGAGTCGCGCGTCCGGTTGCTCGGAGCGATGCTCGCCGAACGCTGGCCGATCGCGGACCGTGCCGCCGGCGGTCTCAGTGCCGAACGCGCGATGCTGTTCGTCGCGCTGATGCTCGCCGACGACCTCGACGAAGCCGCACATCGTCCGCCCGAAGGCTCGGCGGTCAGCGAGATCGCGCTCACCCGCATCGCCGATCGTCTCGAAGGTCTCGCGGAAGCCCTTGAGCTAAGCCCGCCGAGCGCCTAGATTGGTGGTGGCGGGTTCTGCCCGGTACGAGCCTTTATTATCCCTGAGGCTATTCATCATCCATAGGGGGCTGTCCCTGTTAGGATCCTGGTCCGAAGCATATGGTCCCCACCTGACGTACCGTGCGTCAGTGGATAACCCGGCACACGGCCATGGTGGGCCCGCCACCCCACCTCCACCCCATTGCGAGGTTTCCTGCGCATGACCGGCAAGAGCGCGCTGAGAGCCTCGTTGCGCGCCGCCCGCGAAGCGCGCCCGCCCGTCGAAATTCCCGTGCCGTCAGCGTTTCTGGCGCGGTTGAAACCCGGACTGACGGTAGCTTCCTATGTTCCGTTCGGCGGCGAGGCCGATCCATCGCCATTCGCCCGCGCTGCGGTCGAAGCCGGCTGCGTCATCGCCCTGCCCCATGTCGTCCGCCGGTCGCTGCCGATGCGCTTCCTGTCGTGGGAAACCGAGGCGGCGCTGATCGCCGGACCGTTCGGACTGCACCAGCCCGCCGAGGACACGGCCGAGTTGGAACCCGACATCATCCTGACGCCGCTCGTCGGCTTCGATCGAGGCGGCAACCGAATCGGCCAGGGCGCCGGCTATTACGACCGTGCCTTCCTTGCGCACTCGAACGCCTGGCGCGTCGGCATTGCGCTGTCGGTGCAGCAGGTGGATACTCTGACCCCAGACCCGTGGGACGTCCCGCTCCACGCCATCGCCACCGAACTCGAATGGATCACGCCATGACGCCAACCTGGCGCAAACCCGTCGGTATGCTTGGCATCTTGCTCCTGATCCTGGTGTGGTGCTTGGCCATCGTCAGCCTGTCGAACATCGTTGGTAGCTGGCACTGGCTGGGGCAGTTGGTGTTCTACCTGTTTACCGGCCTGATTTGGATCGCACCGTTGAAGCCGGTCCTGCGCTGGATGGAGCTCGGGCGGTAAAGTAGCCCTGCCTGCCGTCTCCCAGAGCCGTTGCGCTCCGCTGCCCCCCGGCCCCTACCGTTCGTCCTGAGTAGCCATCGAGTAGCCGCGCAGCGGCGTATCGAGGGGGCGTATCGAAGGACAGGTTGGCGCGCGGAACCCATGCTTCGATACGAGCCCTCGATACGCTCCTGACGGAGCTACTCGGTCTCTACTCAGCACGAACGGAAAGGGGCTGGTGGTTCCGGATAATCTACGGAACAGAATGCTCTCGGCATCCAAAACTTTGAAGGGTCTCGGCCACCCCATCAGGGTGGCGCGAGTGACGGGACTCGAACCCGCGACCTCCGGCGTGACAGGCCGGCGCTCTAACCAACTGAGCTACACCCGCATTCCCAATGACGAACCTTAGCGTCCCAAGGGACACGCGGGAAGGCTCGTCAAAACCTCGACACTATCTCGAACCATCTACCCGGTCAGGGCAAACGATGGCGCGAGTGACGGGACTCGAACCCGCGACCTCCGGCGTGACAGGCCGGCGCTCTAACCAACTGAGCTACACCCGCTGAAACAGCGTGGAGGCGGCAACTAGGCGAGGGTTCGGATACCGTCAACCCAAATTATCCGCCAGTTTCACGTTGTGCCTCGGGCGGGTCGCCACGACGGCGGTTTCGCCCGGTCTTGGGCTGCACCAGCGTCCCGTGCTCGAACAGGAACCCGGCGATATCGGGCTTGCCAGCGGCCTTCACGATCGTCTGGATGATGATTAGCAGCGGAACCGCGAGCAGCGCGCCCGACGTGCCCCACACCCATCCCCAGAAGCTCAGCGAGATCAGGATCAGCAACGGACTGATCGTCAACCGGTGCCCGACCACGAACGGTGTGATCGCGTTCGCCTCGACCAGGTGCAGCCCGTACATCAGCGCCGGCGGCAGCATCGCCATCCAGATGTCGGAGAACGTCATCAGCCCCCCCAGCGCGAGCAGGAACGCACCGATCACTGGCCCGAAATACGGGATGTAGTTGAGCAGCGCGACGATCCCGCCCCACATCGCCGGATACGGCATGCCGATGAACCACAGTGCTATACCGGTGATGATCCCGAGCACGATGTTGATCAGCGTGATCGTGCCGAGATAGGCGGACACGTCGTCGACGATATCCTGGATTACGCGGGCGGTCGCCATCGCCCCGTCGAAGCTGGTCCGCCCGGTGATCGTCTGCCGTCGCATCCGCGTCCAGCCCGAGAGGAAGAAGAACACGATCAGGACACCGAACAGGAACTGTACGATAACCGCCGGCGCCGACGTCGCCGCGAGTTCGAGGATCGAGCCCGGCGCGGCTACGCCTGCGGTCGCCGGCTGCTTGATCGGCGTCGATGCGACCTGCCGCAGCGTCTTGTTCACGTATTTCTCAAGGCTCGAATACAGGTCGAGCAGCGGCGCGAGGTTGCTCTGGATCCGATCCAGTCGCGTCGGCAGCAACCGGAAGAAGTCGGTCGCAGGCACTAGGATCGCAGCGATCGCGATGTTCGCCGCGATCAGAAAGACGAGGATGCACAGGATCGCGGCCAGCGGAGACGGCACATGGCGCCGCTCGAGCCATTCCAGCACCGGCACGAGCGCGACGGATATCACGAGCGCGATCGTCAGCGGCAGGAAGAACTCCGCCCCCGATTTCAACGCGAACGGCGTGGCGAGGATCAACCCGACACCCGCGGTCAACGTCAACGCCGCGAGCAAACGGTCGCGCCGCTGCGCAATTCGCATCGCATCCTCGACCCCGACCGCTATCGGCAGCCCGAACGCACTCTCGGCCGGCGGACCTTCCGCAACGACGCCGTCCCCGCCCCCCGGCTGGTGCGTTTCCTGGCGAAGACCCTCGTCCGTCATGGCAATTCCTTTGCCACTCCCATCCCGTAATCCCGGCCGGCATTCAAGCGGCGCGCGGTGCCAGCGCGATGGAATTCCTAGAAAAGACCGCGTTATATCCGATCATGTCTGGATCCGGAGACACCCGCTCTCCGTCATCGTGACGAAAGCCAGGACCCAGAGCCCAAAAGCGCTACCTTCCGTTACTCCAGATCCTGACTTTCGTCAGGATGACGGAGCAGTATCAGGTACGGTCTCCTACGCCGACACCCCCACCCGGTCCTCGAACAGCACCTGGAGATCCCTCTTCAGGATCTTTCCGTTCGCGTTCCGCGGCAGAGTCTCGTGGACGAAGCGCACCGCCACCGGCGTCTTGAACGCCGCCAGATGCTGCCGCACCCAGCCCTGCAACTCCGCCTCGCTCGTCACTGCTCCCGGCGCCAGGTGCACCACCGCGGCCGGCTCTTCGCCGAGAATCCGGTGCGGGATGCCGATCAGCGCCGCGTCCGTAACTGCGGGGTGCGCGTACAGGACGTTCTCCACCTCGCTGGAGTAGATGTTCTCGCCACCACGGATGATCATGTCCTTGGCGCGGTCGACGATGTAGCAGAAGCCTTCGTCGTCGAGGCGGGCAAGATCGCCTGTCCGCACCCAGCCGTCGACAAAGGTCGAGGCGGTCGCGTCGGGCTTGTTCCAATAGCCCTTCACGATCATGGGGCCGCGTGCCCAGAGTTCGCCGACTTCGCCCAGAGCCATCTCCGTCACGCCGTCGTCCGCGACGATCTTCAGGTCGGCCGCCGCGACCGGAGGCCCCGCGCTGGTCGGGCGGTTGAGGTAATCCTCGCCGCCATGATGCGTGACGGTCGCCATCGTCTCGGTCATGCCCCAGCCATTGCCGGGCATTGCGCCGAACTCGGCATGGATGCGCTTCACCAGTTCGGGCGCAGCGGGTGCTCCACCGTACGCGATCGATTCGAGCGACGAGAGGTCGTATTTCTCGCGGTCGGGATGCTCAAGCAACTGCCACGCGATCGTCGGCACGCCGCCAGTGATGTTGACCTTCTCGCGCTCGATGATCTCCATCGCTCGCAAGGTGTCCCATTTCCGCATGAAGATCATCGTGCTGCCGGTCGCGATCACCCCCATCATCCCCGCCGAGCAGGCGGTGACGTGAAACAGCGGAATCACGGTCAAGGTCACGCGCGGCGTCGGTTCCGGCGGCGCCTCACCGCGGCGCAGGAACGACCGCGCGGACGAATAGCCGCCCGACAGGATGTTCGACATCATGTTGCGGTGCGTACCGAGTGCCCCCTTGGGCGCGCCGGTGGTGCCGCTGGTGTAGAAGATCGTCGCATCGTCGTCGGGCGCAATGGTCGCCTCGGGCAAGCCGACATCAGGCAACGCGGCCCAGTCGTGCGGCGTGCCGATCACGTCCTCCAGCCGCGTCACTATCCCCGTCAATGGTTCTGCGGCGCGTGCGACGAACACGTGCTCCAGCGCCGGCAGCGTCGCGTAGGCCGCTTCCAGCCGGTGATGCCGCTCGTCGTCGGTGATCAGTACGCGCGCGCCCGAATCGGCGAGGCCGTATTCCATCTCCGCGCCGGTCCACCACGCGTTGAGCGGCACCATGATCGCGCCGATGCTCGCGCCCGCAAAGAACGCGACCGGCCATTCGGGGAGGTTGCGCATCGCCAGCGCCACGCGGTCGCCAGCGCCGATCCCCATGTCGCGTAACCGGTGCGCCAGCACCGCGATCGCGCGAAAATTCGCCTCGTAGGTTACGCGCTCGTCCTCATACGCGGTGAACACGCGGTCGCCATGCGCGCGTGCCGCCTCGGCCAGCCACCTGAGCGACGGCGGCGCGTTCTTCCAGATGCGCGTCGCGATGCCGTCGATCGTGATCGTCTCCATCTCGAACTTCGCGCCGGGCGCGGTCAGCATTCGCTCGGCATCGGCGAGCGACATCGCGGGCCAGGAGGGATCGAGTGCGATGATCGGTTCGTTCGCCAAGACCGGTTGACTCCAGAGTTGAATTTCGGGTTTGGCTTATCGCCTGTTCGAAGACAGGTTATAGTTGATTCCTGCCGCACTCAAGGCAATAGAGGCACCAAGTTCGAACTAGGGGTATGGAGCGGGTCATGACACGGACGGTCGAATCGTGAAAATCGCTGAACCTGCCTCGCGCGGCTTCGATGCGAGCCGATTGGCGGCGATCGATACGCTGCTCCGGACGCGCTACATCGATTCGGGCAAGCTGCCGAACGCGCAATTGCTGATCGCGCGCGACGGCGAGATCGTCCATTTCTCGAACGCGGGCGCGGCGCGTGAGGGCGGCAAGAGCGTCAACGAAGGATCGCTGTTCCGGATCGCATCGATGACCAAGCCGATCACCTCGGTCGCGTTCATGATGCTGGTCGAACAGGGACTCGTCGCGGTCGATACGCCGGTCCATCACGTGCTGCCCGAGTTCAAGGATATCGCGGTCTATAATGGCGGCGGCGGCGGCGTGCCGTTCGTAACCAAGCCGACCGCCGAGCCGATGCGGATGGTCGATCTGCTGCGCCATACCTCGGGGCTGACCTATAGTTTCCAGAACCGTTCGAACGTCGACGCTGCCTATCGCGAGGGCAAGATCGAGAGCTGGCACGGTGGCCATGACCTCGACGGCTTCATCGGCGCACTGGCGAAGATCCCGCTCGAATTCTCACCCGGCACCGCGTGGAATTATTCGGTCGCGACCGATGTGCTCGGCGCGGTCGTGCAGCGCGTGTCGGGCCTGCCGCTCGACCAGTTCTTCAGGGAGCGCATCTTCGCGCCGCTGAAGATGGACGACACCTTCTTCCAAGTTCCCGCCGACAAGCTCGATTGGTTGACCGACTGCTACACGCTTGTCGCGGGTAAAGGCCGCGTGATGTACGATCGCGGTGCCGAGAGCGCCTGGAGCCGCGCGCCGAAGCTTCTGTCCGGCGGCGGCGGGCTCGTTTCGACCGCGCTCGATTACCACAGGTTCAATACAATGCTGCTAAACGGCGGCGAACTCGACGGTGCGCGGATCCTCGGGCGCAAGACGCTCGACCTGATGACGCAGAACCACCTGCCCGGAAAATCCGATCTCGCGACGATGTCGAAGTCGCTGTTCAGTGAGGCGTCGAACGCGGGCACCGGGTTCGGGCTCGGCTTCGCGATCACCGACGACGTCGCCAAGACGATGGTGCCGGGATCGCAGGGCGAATATTACTGGGGCGGGATGTTCTCGACCGCGTTCTTCGTCGACCCGGTCGAGCGCCTATCGATGGTGTTCATGACGCAGCTTTCGCCGAGCAGTTTCTATCCCATCCGCCGCGAACTGAAGACGATGATCTACGCGGCGATGACCTGAGTTTCCGTTCTCCTGCGAAAGCAGGAGTCCAGTATCACGCAGGGCTGCCGATGCGGCCCTGGGCTCCTGCTTTCGCAGGAGAACAAGGAGAATATGATGACCTCGTCAACGAACACTGGCCCGATCCGCACCGAACGCCATGACGACGTGCTCGTCATCATCTCGAACAACCCTCCCGTCAACGCGCTCGGCGCCGCGGTCCGACAGGGCCTCGAGGCCGCGATCAAGGAAGGCGTGAACGACGACAGCATCACCGCGATGGTGATCCGCTGCGACGGCCGCACGTTCTTCGCGGGCGCCGACATCACCGAGTTCGGCAAGGAGATAGTCGAGCCCGGCCTGCCGACCGTCGTCGACATGATCGAGGCGTCGTCGAAGCCCGTCGTCGCGGCAATCCACGGCACCGCGCTCGGCGGCGGCTGCGAGGTCACGCTCGGCTGCCATTACCGCGTCGCCGTCCCGTCGGCGAAGATCGGCACGCCCGAAGTGAAGCTCGGCCTGCTCCCCGGCGCGGGCGGCACGCAGCGTATCCCGCGCATCGCCGGCGTGAAGCTCGCGCTGGAGATGACCGCGAAGGGCGATCCGATTTCGGCCAAGAAGGCGCTCGACGCCGGCCTGATCGATAAGATCGTCGGTGAGGACTCGCTTGAGGCCGATGCCATCGCGTTCGCGCGTGAGATCGCCACCAAGCGCCCCCTGCCCCGTGCGTCCGAGAAGACCGCGCAGGCCGATCCCGATGCGGTGGCTGCGTTCAAGAAGGAGAATGCGCGGCGTTTTCGCAACTTTGACGCGCCTGCTGCGAACATCGCCTGCGTCGAGAAGGCCGCCGACGGCTCCGGCTTCGAGGAGGGCATCGCGTTCGAGCGCCAGGAGTTCATGAAGCTCATGATGGGCGTGCAGTCGGCCGCCCAGCGCCACATCTTCTTCGCCGAACGCCAGGCCGCCAAGATCGACGACGTTCCCGCCGACACCAAGCTACGCGAGATCAAGCGCGTCGGCGTGATCGGCGCGGGCACGATGGGCGGCGGCATCTCGATGAACTTCCTGTCGGCGGGCATCCCCGTGACGATCGTCGAGATGCAGCAGGATGCGCTCGACCGCGGCACCGGCGTCGTGCGCAAGAACTACGAGGCGACCGCCGCGAAGGGTCGGATAAAGCCCGAGCAGGTCGAACAGGCGATGGGCGCGCTGAAGCCGACGCTCGACTTCGCCGATCTCGCCGAATGCGACCTGATCATCGAGGCGGTGTACGAGACGATGGAGGTGAAGAAGGAGATCTTCACCAAGCTCGACGCAATCGCCAAGCCCGGCGCGATCCTCGCGTCGAACACCTCGTACCTGAACATCGACGAGATCGCCGCGTGCACCAAGCGGCCCGAGGACGTGGTCGGCATGCACTTCTTCTCGCCCGCCAACGTCATGAAATTGCTGGAGGTCGTACGCGGGGAAAAGACCGCCGACGACGTGCTGGCGACAGTCATGGCGCTGGCCAAGAAGATCAAGAAGGTCGCCGTGGTGGCGGGCGTCACTTATGGGTTTATCGGCAACCGCATGCTGATGCCGCGGCAGGTCGAGGCGACCAAGCTGCTGCTGGAGGGTGCGAGCCCGGAGCAGATCGACAAGGTCCACGTCGCGTTCGGCATGCCGATGGGGCCGTTCCAGATGAGCGATCTGGCGGGCGTTGACATCGGCTGGCACCGCGATCCGAGCCGGATCGAGAACATCCGCGATGCGCTGGCCGCGGAGAACCGCTGGGGCCAGAAGACCAAGGCGGGGTTCTACGATTACGACGAGAAGCGGACGCCGTCGAACTCTGCGCGGGTCACCGAGATTATCGACGATTTCCGCAAGAAGTCGGGCGTGACGCCGCGCGAGATCAGCGACGAGGAGATCGTCGTGCGGACGCTCTACACGATGGTGAACGAAGGCGCGCTGATCCTCGAAGAGGGCAAGGCACAGCGTGCGTCGGACGTCGATGTGGTGTGGATCTATGGCTATGGCTGGCCGGTGTACCGTGGCGGGCCGATGTTCTGGGCGCAGTCGGAGGGCTTGGCGAAGGTCGTCGCGGGGCTCGAGAAATACGGGTTCCCGGTGGCGAAGTCGTTGAAGGATGCCGCGGCATCGGGCGGTCGGTTGAAGTGATCGGTCGCGGTCGTTTCTTTCGGGCAACCGCACGCTGATGGAGCGGTCCGCGCTCCAGACCGCGGCGGCGATCCGTGCGGGCGAGACGACCGCGCTCGCCGAATGCGACGCGGCGATCGCGCGGATCGAGGCGCGCGATGGTGCGATCAATGCCGTCGTCGTCCGCGATTTCGCGCGGGCGCGGGAGGCTGCACGCGCACTCGATGCGGAAGGTCCCGATGACCGGCCGCTGTTCGGCGTGCCGATGACGGTCAAGGAATCGTTCGACATCGCCGGCCTGCCGACCAGTTGGGGCGTCGAGATCCACCGCGACAACATCGTCGACCGCGATGCTGTCGCCGTAACACGGCTGAAGGCGGCGGGCGCGGTGATCCTCGGCAAGACCAACGTGCCGGTGCGGCTGAGCGACTGGCAGGCGGACAACCCGATCCATGGCCGGACGAATCATCCCATCGATCCGACGCTGACACCCGGCGGATCGTCGGGTGGTGCCGCGGCGGCGCTCGCATCAGGGATGGTACCGCTCGAGCTCGGGTCCGATATCGGCGGCTCGATCCGCGTGCCGGCCGCGTTCTGTGGCGTCTGGGGGCACAAGCCGACCTATGGCGCCTTGTCCGATATCGGCCACCGCGTGCCCGGCACCGACGGGGCGAGCGCGGTTCTCGGCGTCATTGGTCCGTTGACGCGCAATTCAGAGGATTTGGCCGTCGCGCTCGACATCCTCGCCGATCTGCCATTGCCCCGCCCGCGCGTCGATCTTGCCCGGCCGCGCGTCCTGTTGCTGACCGCACATCCCGCGGCGCGCGTGGATGCGTCGATCGTGTCGGCAATCGAGCACGTCGGCGAGGCGCTGGCCCGCTCGGGCGCAACCGTATCGCATGCGCCGCCGCCGATCGATCTCGCCGCGCAACACGCCGACTACATGCGGATGCTCGGCATCGCGATGACCCGCGGCGGCCCCGCCCGCGACGGCAAGGTCGCGACGCTGTCGCACTGGTTCGACCTGCTCGATTCGCAGGCGCGGATGCAACGCGCCTGGGGTGCGCTGTTCGAGCGGTTCGACGCGGTGATCGCGCCGGCGAGCGGCGTGAACGCCTTCCCGCACATCGCCGAGTGCAACGTCGCGCGGCGCACGCTGTCGATCGACGGCGAGGATACCCCGTTCGGCGTCCAGTTCGCCTGGGCCGGGCTCGCCACCTTCCCCAATCTGCCCGCGACCAGCGTGCCTGTCGGGATCGACCCGCGCGGCCTGCCGATCGGCGTGCAGGTCATCACCAACCGTTACCGCGACCACGACGCGATCGCCGTCGCCGCGCTGTGTAATCGACTAAGCAGGAGCTGATCCGATGTCCGACCTCGATACTTTCCGGTCCGAAACGCGTGCGTGGCTCGCGGAGAATTGCCCGCCCGAGATGCGCAAGCCGGTGCGCTCGGAGGACGACGTCTGCTGGGGCGGGCGCCAGTTCAAACCGTCGTCGCCCGCGCAGAAGGAGTGGCTCGACAAGATGGCCGCCAAGGGCTGGACCGTGCCGGATTGGCCCAAGGCGTATGGCGGCGGTGGATTGTCGCCCGCAGAGACGAAGATCCTTCGCGAAGAGATGGCGGCAATAAAGGCGCGCAACCCGCTCAATTCGTTCGGGATTTCGATGCTTGGGCCGGCATTGCTTAAATACGGCACCGAGGAGCAGAAGCTCGATCACCTGACCAAGATCGCGCGCGGTGAGATCCGCTGGTGCCAGGGGTATTCGGAGCCGAATGCGGGGTCCGATCTTGCCGGGCTCGCCACATCGGCGGAGGACAAGGGCGACCATTATCTCGTCAACGGACAGAAGGTGTGGACCTCCTATGCCGACAAGGCCGACTGGATCTTCTGCCTCGTTCGCACCGACAAGACCTCGAAGCAGGGCGGCATCAGCTTCGTACTGTTCGACATGGCCTCGCCGGGCGTCTCGACCAAGCCGATCCTGCTGATCAGCGGCAATTCGCCGTTCTGCGAGACGTTCTTCGACAATGTCGAGGTGCCCAAGGTCAACCGCGTCTACGAAGAGAACAAGGGCTGGGACGTCGCGAAGTATCTGCTCGGGCATGAGCGCGAGATGATCTCGGGGATGGGGCTGGCGTCGAGTGGCGGCAATCCGCTGATCGACGGCGCGATCGCGACCGTCGGGCTTGGGCATGACGGGCGGCTGGCCGATCCGCTGCTGCGCGCGTCGATCGCGTTGTTCGAGGTGCGCGCGAAGGCGTTCGGGGCGATGTCCGAGCGGTTCATCGACGAGCTGAAGGCGGGCAAGGCGCATCCCGCGCAGCCGAGCATGATGAAGTACTACGGGACCGAGCTGAACAAGGGCCGGTACGAACTGATGATGGCGGCGGGCGGCTCTGATGCGCTCGAATGGGACAGCGATCGGTCGCGTGGCGGTGCGATCCCGCGGTCGTGGCTGCGGACCAAGGCGAACTCGATCGAGGGCGGGACGAGCGAGATCCAGCTCAACATCATCGCCAAGCGGATCTTGGAATTGCCGGCGTAATCCCCTCGCCCCTTCGGGGAGAGGGTGCCGCAGCGAAGCGTAGGCGGGAGAGGGGCAGTGAGGCTCGGACGATCCGACCCAACAGCCCCGCTCCCCAACCCTCTCCCCGACGGGGCGAGGGAGCAGAAGGACGAAGACATGCCATTGTATCTAGACGACGACCAGACCGTCCTTCAGGACACCATTCGCGATTTCGTCGCGGAGCACGCGCCGGTGAGCCACATGCGGGCGTTGCGCGATGCCGACGACGCGACCGGCTTCTCGCGCGACCTGTGGAAGCAGTTCGCGGAGATGGGCTTTACCGGCATCCTGATCGGCGAGGACCAGGGCGGGCTCGGGCTCGGGCATGTCGAGGCGGGCGTGGTGCTGGAGGAGATCGGTCGCAACCTGTCCCCCTCCCCGTTCCTCTCCACCGCGGTAGCCGCCGTCGAAGCGCTCAAGGGCACGGGGCAGGCCGAACGCTGGTTCCCGGGCATCATCGCCGGCGAGACTGTCGCCGCGCTCGCGATCGACGAGGGCGCCAAACACCGCGACACCGTGACGATGACTGCCGAACGTTCAGGCAACGGCTTCAAGCTGACCGGCGCCAAGCGGTTCGTCACGCACGGCCACACCGCCGACCTGATCATCGTCGCAGCGCGCACCGCGGGGTCGGACAACGACACAGACGGTATCACGCTGTTCGCCGTACCGAAGGATGCCGCAGGACTGACGGCAAACGCCGAACGCCTCGCTGATTCGAGCTTGGCCGCGCGGCTCGAATTCGATGGCGTCGAGGTCGATGCGGATGCGGTGATCGGCGAGGTCGATGCGGGCCGGACGCCGCTCGATCGCCTGTTGCGTGCAGTCCGGACCGGGGCGTCGGCGGAACTGCTCGGCGTCGGCGGTGGCGCGATGGACATGACGATCGGCTACATGAAGGAGCGCAAGCAGTTCGGGACGCTGATCGGCAGCTTCCAGGCGCTCCAGCACCGTGCCGCGCATCTGTATTCGGAAATGGAGGTGGCGCGCGCTGCCGTGCTGAAGGCGCAGCAATTGCTCGACCAGGGCAACGACCGCGCCGACGAGGCGGTCTCGGTGGCCAAAGCGATGACCGCGCTGGCGACCACGCTCAGCGTACAGGAGGGCATCCAGATGCACGGTGGCATCGGCATGACCGACGAGTACGACATCGGCTTCTACATGAAGCGCGCGCGAGTGCTCTCCGAGATGTTCGGGGATGCGAACTTTCACGCCGATCGGCTCGCGGTAGCCGCCGGGTATTGACCGTAGGTTGTACCCCCGCGAAGGCGGGGGCCCAGACTGGGCACCCGCCTTCGCGGGTGAACAAGGAGGTCAGATGCCTGCCGATACTGCTGAAGTAACGCCCGAAGCACTCGCCCAAGGTCTCGTCGACCTGCTTGAGATCGAGGAAGTCGATACCGATCTCTATGTCGGCAAGCGTCAGCCCGGCGGAGTCGGCCGCGTGTTCGGCGGGCAGGTCATCGCGCAGGCGCTGCAAGCCGCACAACGCTCGACCGAAAGCCCCAAGGCAGCCCACTCGCTCCACGCGTATTTCATGCGCCCGGGCAACGAGGACTATCCGATCGTCTATCGCGTCGTCCGCGATTTCGAAGGTCGCAGCTTCGCGACGCGGCGCGTGATCGCGATGCAGAAGGGCCAGCCGATCCTTAACATGGCGGCGTCGTTCCAGATGCCGGAGGAAGGCCTGCACCATCAGGACGCGATGCCCGACGTGCCGGCGCCCGAAACGCTCCGCTCGGACCGCGATCTGCGGCTCGAGAACATCGACGGCATTCCCGAGAAATTCCGCGCGCACATGTTGCGCTGGCGGCCGATCGAGGTGCGCCCGGTCAACCCGCGCAGTTGGATCAACCCGGCCCCGCAGGAGCCCAATTACGCCAACTGGTTCCGCCTCGTCGCGCCGATCGGTGACGATCCGGCGATGCACCGCGCGGTTCTGGCCTATGCGTCGGACATGGCGCTGCTCGGCACCGCACTCCTGCCACATGGCAAGAACTGGATCACGCCGGGGCTGCAGACCGCCAGCCTCGACCATTCGCTTTGGCTGCACGAGGATTTCCGCGCCGACGACTGGCTGCTGTATGCCTGCGACAGCCCATGGTCGGGCCACGCGCGCGGCTTCAACCGCGGCAAGATCTTCGTGCGCGACGGTCGCCTCGTCGCCAGCGTCGCGCAGGAGGGTCTTATCCGGATGCGCAAATAGCCCCGCGCGTCATCGGGGTTACTTGCGCGTCCAGACCTTCTCGCCGCCGATCCAGGTCTCCTGCACGACCGTGGCGCGCAGGTCGGTCGGCGACGCCATGGTCGGATCGCGGTCGACGATGATGAAGTCCGCACGCTGTCCGGGAGCGAGCGCACCGAACTGCTTATCGGCAAACCCCGCATAGGCCGCCGCGCCGGTCATCGCCCACCACGCCTGTTCGCGCGTCACCAGCTCCTGCGGTTGCCATCCGCCTTGTGGCTGACCATCGGCATCCTGCCGCGTGAACGCCGCCGCCCAAGTCGCGAACGGATCGGGCTTCTCGACCGGGAAGTCGGTCCCGAACGCGAGCTTGGCGCCGTTGGTCAGCATCGACTTCCACGCATAGGCGCCCGCAAGCCGGTTCGGCCCGAGCCGTGCCTCGGCCATCGTCCGGTCGCTGGTTTCGTGCGTCGGCTGCATCGAGGCAATCGTGCCGAACTTGCCGAACCGCGGCAGGTCGGTCGGATCGACGACCTGCGCATGCTCGATCCGCCAGCGACGGTCACCGGTATAGGTCTCGCTCTCGACCTGGATCGCGTCGAGCACCATCTGGTTGGCCCTGTCGCCGATCGCATGGACCGCGACCTGATAGCCGTCCATCGCCGCCCGGCTCATCTGGTTCTGGAGCTGGTCGTCGGTCACGAAACCCAGCCCCGACTGGCCGGGCGCGTCGGCATAGGGCTTCAACAGCCACGCGCCGCGCGAGCCGAGCGCACCGTCGGCATACAGCTTCACGCCACCCATCCTCAGGCGATCGTTATACAGCCACGGCGTCGGCCCCTTGCCGCCGATCCGGCTCGCGGTCTCGACGCCCAGCGCATAGCTCATGATACGGACGCGTAACCCGCCGATGTCCGCCATCCGGCGATAGGTCAGCCAGTCGTCGAGCGTCGTGCCCATGTCGGCGACCGCAGTGACGCCGTAGCGCAGCAGGATGCTCTGCGCCGTCAGGAAGGCGGCATCGCGTTCCTTGGGGAGCGGCTGGGGGACGACCTTCTCGATCAACGCCTGCGCGCCATCGACGAACACGCCTGCTGGCGCGCCGCCGGTCTTCTCGATGCGACCGCCGGGAGGCGAGACGGTCGCGGCGGTGACGCCGGCCTCGCGCATCGCCTCGCGGTTCGCCCAGCCGGCATGCCCATCGGCACGCGACAGCCAGATCGGGTGCCCGCCCGAGACGGAGTCGAGGTCGGCGGCGGTCGGGAAGCGGCCAAGCCCCCACGCCTCCTGGTTCCAGCCGCGCCCGATCACCCATTTCCGGTCGGGGTTGGCGGCGACATACGCCGCGATCCGCGACTTGGCCTCCTCGAGCGACTTGGTCATCGACAGGTCGAGCGACAGCGCGCCGAAACCCATCTCGATGACATGGCCATGCGCGTCGACGAAACCCGGCAGCACGGTCTTGCCGCCCATGTCGATCCGCCAGTCGTAGAGCGGCTTGCCGGCGTTTTTCTTCAATTCCTTGCGGCTGAGCTTGGGCGCTTCCTCGCCCGGCGGCACGAGCCGCGTGACCTTGCCATCCTTGTCGATCAGGATCGCCTTGAAGTGGATCACGCGACCACCGTCGGCGACCGTGATGCCGTTGACGTTGTCGACGATCCCGTCCGCAAGCGCGGGGGTCGAGAGCAGCGCGATCGCGGCTGCGGAAACCATCAGACGCATCACTTCGGCAATCTCCGTACCAGCGCGCTCGTATCCTGCCGAGCGCCACCCATAGCCTGCACATCCGCGTAGAACTGATCGACCAGCGCCGCGACTGGCAGCACCGCGCCGTTGCGCCGCGCCTCGTCGAGCGCCAGCCCCAGATCCTTGCGCATCCAATCGACCGCGAAGCCGAAATCGAACTCGTCCTTCGCCATCGTCGGCCAGCGATTGACCATTTGCCAGCTCTGCGCCGCACCGCCCGAGATCGCCTCGAAGACCTTGTCGAGATCGAGTCCGGAGTTTTGCGCGAACCGCAGCGACTCGGCGACGCCCTGGATCACCCCGGCGATCGCGATCTGATTGCACATCTTGGTCGTCTGGCCCGCGCCCGCCTCGCCGACATGAACGATCCGCGCGGCATAGGCCTGCATGAAGGGTTCGGCCTTCGCCATCGCCTCCGTGGAGCCGCCGCACATGATCGAGAGCTTGCCGTTCTCCGCGCCAGCCTGCCCGCCGGACACCGGCGCATCGACCACCAGCGCACGCTCGCCAGCCAGTCGCCGCGCGATCGAGGCCGAGACGGTGGTGTGATCGACGAACACCGCGTCGTCGCGCATCGCCGCGAACGCACCGTCCTCGCCTAACGTGACCAAGGCCAGATCGTCGTCATTGCCGACGCACGCGAATACCGCATCGGCATTCTTCGCCGCGGCGGCGGGCGTTTCCGCCACCGAGCCGCCATATTTATCGGCCCATGCCAACGCCTTGGCGTGAGTCCGATTATAGACGGTGACGTCGTGCCTTGCCGCGGCGAGGTGCCCCGCCATCGGCGCGCCCATGACGCCGGTTCCGATGAATGCCAGTTTTGCCATAGCCTCCGCGCATAAGCGGTGTTTCCCACGCGCGCCAGATGGTCTAGCGGGTCGGACATGGCTACCCAAGCTGCCGTAGCGGCACCCACCCTCCCCGTCTCGATCGACGACGTCCGCGTCGCGCACGACCGGATCCGCGACTCGATCGTCCGCACGCCGACGCTGATCAGCAAGACGCTGAGCAAGATGACCGGCGCGACGGTGTATCTTAAGTTCGAGAACCTGCAGTTCACCGCGGCGTACAAGGAGCGCGGCGCGCTCAACACGCTGTTGCAGCTGTCGGCCGAAGCGCGCGCCAAGGGCGTCATCGCGGCCTCGGCCGGCAATCACGCGCAGGGCCTCGCCTATCACGCCAACCGCTTGGGCATCCCGACGACCATCGTGATGCCGACCAACACGCCGACCGTGAAGGTCATGCAGACCGAAGGGCACGGCGCCAACGTCGTCCTCCACGGCGAGACGTTCGACGCGGCCTATGCGCACGCCCGCATCCTCGAAGGCGAATGCGGCTTCACCTTCGTCCACCCGTTCGACGACCCCCGCGTCATCGCCGGCCAAGGCACCGTCGCGATCGAGATGCTGGAGGACGTGCCGCAACTCGATACGCTGGTCATCCCGATCGGCGGCGGCGGGCTGATCTCGGGCATGTCGACGGTCGCGCGGGCTTTGAGCGAAGCGCCCGGTGGTCATCCGATCGAGGTCGTCGGCGTGCAGGCCGAGCTGTTCCCGTCGATGTACAACCGCATCAACGGTACCGACATGGCCTGCGCCGGCGACACGCTCGCCGAAGGTATCGCGGTCAAGGAGCCGGGCGCGATCACCGCGAAGATCGTCGCCGAACTGGTCGATGATATCGTATTGGTCAGCGAGCGCAGCCTCGAGGAATCGGTCAGCCTGCTGCTGCAGATCGAAAAGACCGTGGTCGAGGGCGCCGGTGCGGCCGGCCTGGCGGCGCTGTTGTCGCATCCCGAGCGGTTCGCGGGGAAGACCGTCGGTATCGTACTGTGCGGCGGCAATATCGATACGCGGCTGCTCGCCAACGTGCTGTTGCGCGATCTGGCGCGGTCGGGTCGTCTCGCGCGGCTGCGGATCCGGTTGCAGGACAAGCCCGGTGCGCTGTTCCATGTTGCGCGGATCTTCGATCAGGAACGCGTCAACATCATCGAGATCTATCATCAGCGCGTCTTCACCACGCTGCCGGCGAAGGGCCTGATCACGGACATCGAATGCGAACTCCGCGACCGCGCGCATCTCGACCGGCTGGTGGGAGCCTTGCGCGCCGGCGGGTACGAGACGTCGACCGTCGAACTCGCCTGACGTAGCCACGATTATTGCGATAGCGCCGTAATTTACGGCGTTAACGCTCTATCGTGGTAAACCCGCTTTTCAGTAGCGTGCGTTGCGACCATATGTCGAAACCGCGGCTCCCCGCGCCTGCCTGAAGGACATTTGGTTCGGTGACTGCGCCTTTTCGTTTTCCGCGCTTCTTCGTCACGAGCCCGTCCCCGTGCCCGTATCTGCCGGGCCGGCAGGAGCGCAAGGTGTTCACCGAACTGACCGGGCCGCATGCTGGCGAGCTGAACGACGCGCTCGGGCGGATCGGCTTTCGCCGCAGCCAGGGCGTGGCGTATCGCCCGTCCTGCGCGGGCTGCACCGCGTGCGTGTCGGTCCGGATCGTCGCGGGCGAGTTCGTGCCCAACGCGACGCAGCGCAAGCTGCTGCGGCGGCACGGCGATATCGAGATCACGGCCTGCAAGGCCTGGGCGACCGACGAGCAGTTCCAGCTGCTCCGCCGCTATCTCGGCACGCGCCATCCGGGCGGCGGCATGGCGGGCATGGACGAAGACGACTATGCCGACATGATCGAGCATTCGCCGGTCAATTCGCTGATCGTCGAATATCGCGAACCTTCGGTCGATGGCGTGCAGGGAAGGCTGATCGGCGCGTGCCTGACCGACCGACAGGCGGACGGGCTGTCGATGGTCTACAGCTTCTTCGCCGCCGACGATGCGAACCGGCCGGGGCTCGGCAACTTCATCATCCTCGACCACATCCTCCGCGCGCGCGATGCGGGGCTGCCTTTCGTATATCTCGGCTATTGGGTGAAGGGCTCGCCGCGGATGGAATACAAGACGCGGTACCGGCCGCTGGAGGTGTTGGGTCCGGCGGGCTGGCGGCGGCTGACGGAGGCCGATCTGGTGACGCCGCCGGAACGGGTTGCGGCGCTGGTCTGAAGGCGGCGAGCCCGTTCAACCGCGAACTGGTCTGGCGACGTACCACCCCGGCGAAGGCCGGGGCCCAATTGGGAAACGTTGCTAACGGAGGGTAGCGCTTCGTTACGACCACCTTGCCGATTGGGCCCCGGCCTTCGCCGGGGTGGTGATACTATGAGCCGGCGGGCGGCGTCTTGTTCTCCCGCGAAGGCGGGAGCCCAGTCTGGGTCCCCGCCTTCGCGGGGAAACAATGCTGTGAGTCGCGCGCCCGATCCCAAACGCTACCAACCCTGACTGCAATCAGTCCTCGCGCTGGACCACCACGTCGACGTCGAGCTCCTCGCCACCCTCACCTAACCGCGAGCCAGCAACCGGCGCCGCCCCGGCCGCATCGAGCGCCATGGCGACCCGCACGTAATGCTCCTCGGGCGACATCCCCGTGCACGGATCGAACCCGACCCAGCCAAGCCCGTCGACATGCGCCTCCGCCCAGCCATGCGGGGTCGGGAAATGCACCACCTCGAAATCATTGTGATGATAGCCCGACACATAGCGGGCCGGCGCCCCCAGCGACCGTGCAGCGACCGCGAACATCTGCGCCATGTCGCGCGGCGTGGCGCTTTCCTTGCGGAATGCGGCACCCGCGGTGCGCCCCGGCTCGGGACGGCCGGCATCGAACACGAACTTCTGGTGCAACGCACGGTTGAGCCGGTGCAGCGCGCCGATCCGGTCGCGCGCGCCGGCCACCGCATCCGCGGCGAACTCGGCGATCGCCGCATCGGGCGCCGTCGCCTCGGTCGCGCGCAGGAACAACGCGGGCGGCAACGTCTCGTGCACTCCGCGCAGCACGCCATCCGAATGGCTGGTCAGCACCTCGCCCTTGACGGTGATCTCGATCCCGTCGACCGGCCCCTCGGCATACAGCATCGTCACCGCATTGCCGAAGCCGTCGCGTCCCGGCCGCAACCGCGCGTCGCAATCGACGTCGATCCGCCACGACGCCACGGTCTGGTCATGCGTGTTCTCAGGCGTAAGCCGGAGCATCTGGACGAGCCGGCCCTGCGGCTGGGTGAAGCGGTAGATCGTGTGATGATCGATCGACAGCCGCATTATTGGAACTTGAACTGGCGGCCGATCGCGCCGTGGAGCAGCGCATTCTCGGCGATGAAGGCCTGCAGAAACTGGTGCAGTCCCGAGGCGATGACCTCGCCCGATCGCGTCTTGGCCATGCGTGATGCGCGCATTCGTGCCATCCTGTCCGCCTCCCCGTGATTGCCCGTGCGTTTCGCCAGCAGGTTGAGCACGTCGACCGTCTCCTCGACCGATGCTGCCAGACTGCGCGGGAGTTCCGCCCGCGCGAGGAGCAGGTCGATCACGTCGGCCGGGCGCAGCCCGTCATTGTAGAGCCAGCGATAGGCGGTGACCGCGGACACGGTCTGAAGGATCGTCGTCCACTGGTCGCGATCGATCGCCCCGCCGAGCCGTTCGCCCTCGGGCAACAGGATATGGTATTTGACGTCGAGCAGCCGCGCGGTGTTGTCCGCGCGCTCGACCGCCTGGCCAAGCCGGATGAACCACGTCGTCTGGTTGCGCAGCATCCGGTGCACCGCGCCCTCGAACCCGCGCGTCTCGGTCTTCACAGCCTCGACCAGGTTCATCTGGTCGGTCGTGCTGCGCGGCGTCGTCCGGTTCTCGAACAGCAGCCATGCACGGTTGATCGCGGTCCATGCCTCGCGGGTCAGCGCGGTGCGGACGGCCTTGGCGTTGTTGCGCGCCATGTCGACGCAGCGGACGATCGAGCCGGGGTGACTCGAATCGAGCGTCAGAAAGCGTACGACTTCGGTCTGGCTGAGGTTGCCGCCGAGCGTCGCGAACGGCTCCTCGGTTTCGGTGACGGCGAGCGCGGAGGCCCAGGCTGCCTCACCCGCCGGCTGCGAGGAGAGAACGTCGAGACGAACAGTGGCTTCGACGAGTCTTGCGATGAAGTCGGCACGCTCGAAATAGCGGCCGAGCCAGTAGAGCGACGATGCGGTACGCGAGAGCATCAGCTATTCGCTCCCGGCGACGGCAGGATCGTGCCGAGCGTCTGCGACATGCCGCCCATCGTCTGCGTCATCCCGCCCGCTCCCATTCGCTGCGACTGATCCTTCATCAGGACGAAACTGTCCTTGGTCCCGCCGCCCTGGCTGGAGTTGACTACCAGCGAGCCTTCCTTCAGCGCGACGCGGGTAAGACCGCCGGGTACAACCTGCACGCCCTTCGAACCGCTCAGTACGAACGGCCGGAAATCGACGTGGCGTGGGGACAGACCGCCATCGGCCATCGTCGGAACCGTCGACAGCGCCAGCGTCGGCTGCGCGATGTAGCGATGCGGTTCGGCAATCAGCGCGGCGCGGAAATCCTCGATCTCCTGCTTCGACGCGGTCGGGCCGACCAGCATGCCGTAGCCGCCCGAGCCGTCGACCAGCTTGACGACGACGTCTTCGAGATTGTCGAGCACGTACTTCAGCGCCTGCGGTTCGCGGCAGCGCCACGTCTCGACGTTGCGCAGCTTGCACTCGCCGCCAGAGTAGAATTTCACGATGTCGGGCATGTAGCTGTAGATCGCCTTGTCGTCGGCGATGCCGTTGCCCGGCGCGTTCATGATCGCAACGTTGCCGGCCGCATAGGCCGCGATCAGTCCGGGGACGCCGAGCGCCGAGTCCGGACGGAACACGAGCGGATCGAGATAATCGTCGTCGATCCGGCGATAGATCACATCGACCTTCACCCGCCCCGCGATCGTCCGCATCCAGACGATATCGTCGTCGACCACCAGATCGGCCGCCTCGACGAGTTCGATCCCCATAGAATCGGCGAGAAAGCTGTGCTCGTAATAGGCCGAGTTGTAATGGCCCGGGGTCAGCAACACACAGGTGGGGTTAGAGCCCGTGCCGTGCGGCGCGACCGACTTCATCGTCTCCAGCAGCAGGTCGGGATAGCTGTCGACCGCTGCGACGCGGAACTCGCGAAACAGCTCGGGACAGAGCCGCAGCATCGCCTCGCGGTTTTCCAACATGTAGCTTACGCCCGACGGCGTGCGCGCATTGTCCTCTAGCACGAAGAAGTCGTCGGGACCGGTGCGGACCAGATCGATCCCGCAGATATGCGCCCAGACGCCGTGCGGCGGGCGGATGCCGGCGATCTCGGGGCGGAACTGCGCGTTGCCGAGCACGAGGTCCTCGGGAAGGATGCCCTCCTTCAGGATGCGGCGCTCGCCATAGATGTCGTTGAGGAATGCGTTGATCGCCTCGACGCGCTGGACGAGGCCTTCCGAAAGGCGGGTCCATTCGTCGTGGAGGAACACGCGGGGGACGATGTCGAACGGGATGATCCGTTCGGCCGCTTCGTTCTCGCCGTACACCGCGAAGGTGATGCCGAGCTGGCGGAACGTCGTCTCGGCGGCTTCCTGCCGACGGCGCAGCTCGGCGTCGGGCGTCTCCTCGATCCAATGCCCGAGAGCCGCGAGTTCGGGACGAGCGGTCGTATCGCCCGGCGTCCCCATGATTTCGTCGAACGCCTGTTTCCCCATCGGAACGGTCAATTCCCCATCAAGCGTTACAGTTCCATGCTGCAACGCTTCGCTGCGCTGCACAAGTCAAGAATATGACTGACTGACCTGCGGTCTCTGATCCTCCCCCGCCAGGGGGAGGTGGCTGGCGCTTGCCAGTCGGAGGGGGAGGACACGCAACGGCGTTTATCGCCCCCTCCCCCTCCGTCGCCTTCGGCGCCACCTCCCCCTCGGGGGGGGGGGATTGGCAATCAGCCTAAGCGCCCACCCCTTCGAGCAAGCCCGGCGTCAGCACCTGCGGGAGGACGATCGGCTCCGCGGCACCCGGCGCGTAATACAGGTACAACGGCACCCCGGCGCGGTTATGGGCCTGGATGAAACGGCCCATCACCGGGTCGCCGTCGGTCCAGTCGCCAATCAAGGCCGCGACCTTGTGCTTGGCAAACGCGTCGCGAACCCCCGCCGTGTCGATCGCGGCTTTCTCGTTAACCTTGCACGTAAGGCACCAGTCGGCAGTGAAATACACGAACACCGGGCGCTTTTCCGCGCGGAGCGACGCGAGCCGGGCCTCGGTGAACGGTTCGTCGCCGGCGGTGGCGACCTTGGCCGCCGCCGGTGGCGCGCGCGCGATCAGAACCGCGCTGCAGACGAACACCACGGCCAGCGCGACCTGTACCGCGACGCCGAACGACTTGCCCTTGCGCTGGCGGGTGCCACCGACCCAGAGCACCGCGCCGACCGCCAGCACGGCGACCAAGGCCAGCGTCAGCGTATCGACGCCGGTCTGGCGCCCGAGCACCCAGCCGAGCGCGATTGCGGTCAGGAACATCGGCACCGACAGGATGTGGCGGAACGTCTCCATCCAGACGCCGGGCTTCGGCAGCCACCGCCGCCACGACGGAATGAACCCGATCGCGAGGAAGGGCAGCGACAAGCCGATCCCGAGCCCACCGAACACGGCAAGCGCCGCCGGCCACGGCAGCACCAGCGCCGCGCCGAGCGCCGCGCCCATGAACGGCCCGGTGCACGGCGTCGCGATGAAAGCTGCCAGCGCACCGGTCGCAAACGCCCCGCTCGCACCGCTTTCACCGGCAAAGCGCGGCGTCGGCACCTCGAACAGCCCGGCAAGATTGAACGCGATCGCCACGCTCAACAGCAACAGGACGACGATCGCCGCCGGATGCTGCAACTGGAACGCCCAGCCGACCGCCGAGCCGCCTGCGCGCAGGGCCAGGATCGCGGCGCCGAGCCCGAGGCAGACCAGCACGACGCCGGCCGTGTAGGCCAATGCCTCGCCGCGCGCGTCCTTCTCACTTGCACCGCCGCGCGCGAGGCTGAGCGCCTTGAGGCTGAGGATCGGGAACACGCACGGCATGATGTTAAGGATCAGCCCGCCGAGCACCGCGCCGGCCAAGGCGATCAACGCGGTCAGCCAGATGCTTTCGCTGCTCGGCGTGCTCGAACCGCTATCCGCCACGACACCGGGCGTCGCCTTGACGCCCAGCCCCTGCCCGTCGCCGATCCGCAGCACGCCCTCGATCGGTCCGCTAGTCTTCGCGTTGGCCGCGACCTTCGTCTCGATCGTCAGCCGGTCGCCTTCGCGGGTCACTTTCTGCGCAGCGCCGTTCTCGATCACGCCGGTGGTGACCGGGAAAAAATACGCCTTGTCGGCCTTCGCGCTCGCCGGGAACGGAATGGCAATCCGCATCATGCCGTTGCTCGCCGCATAGCTCGCGCCGGAATCGAGCGGCTTGGGGATTGCCTGCCGCCAGCCTGCGAACGCCGTCGCTTGCGATGGTGCGCCGTCGCCGATGGTCAGGTCGAGCGACAACGCCTGCTCCTCGGGCACGCAGATCGTCGCCGAGCACACCAGATAGCTCGTCTTCAACCGGATCGGGAATTTTGCCCCCGCGGCCAGCCCCGCCGGGATCTGGATCGTCACGAGCGGCGCATAGGGCGCTTCGTAGACGTAGTTCATCAGGCCCGCGATCAGCAGCGTGGTCGGCACCGGCCATTCGGGCTCGCCCGCCTTCGCGCCCGCGGGCAGCGTCCAGTCGAACGTCGCCGGAAAACCCGCGTCGCCGGGGTTGCGCCAATAGCCGTGCCAGCCGGTTTCGGGCGTCGTCGCCAGCGCGATCGTCAGTGCCGCGCCGGCCTTGGGGTGATCGCTTTCGGCGACCAGCTTCATCATCAGATGCTGGCTCGAGCCGTTCAGCGATTCCGCAAGCGTGGGCGCACTCGCCAGCCCGCAGACGGCCAGCAAGACCGTCATCAGGACGCAACGTAAACTGCGCATGGCCATCCTTGTTTCGTTCATCGCGCAAAGCCATAGCGGTGACCTTGTCGTATTGCACTTCAAAGCGACGGCCTCGTTCGAGGGACGTCGCTGGCTAAAGGACTGTTCGTGAAAGCACTTATCGCCGCCCTGCTCCTGACCACGGCCGCATCGGTATCCGCCCAGACTTCACCAGCGCCGACAGCCGCGTCGCCTGCCCCGACTCCGACGACCCCGCCAAAACTGATCGTCGCGATCTCAGTCGATCAGTTCGCCGCCGACCTGTTCCAGCAATATCGCAATCATTACACCGGTGGCTTCACCCGGCTGCTGAACGGCGCGGTGTTCCCGAGCGGCTACCAGAGCCACGCCGCGACCGAGACGTGCCCCGGCCATTCGACGATCCTGACCGGCATGCGGCCCGCGCATACCGGCATCATCGCCAACAACTGGGTCGACCAGCGCGCGGGACGGCCCGACAAGATCGTCTATTGCTCGGAGGACGAGCGGGTCACCGGCAGCACGCACGACAGCTACACCGTGTCCGACATGCATCTAAAGGTGCCGACGCTCGGCGAGATGATGAAGGCGCGCGATCCGCGGACGCGCTCGGTGTCGGTCGCGGGGAAGGATCGCGCGGCGGTGATGATGGGCGGCCACAAGGTCGACGAGCTGTGGTGGTGGGACGGCAAGACGTACGTCTCCTATGCGGGGCGCGCGGTGCCGCCGGCGGTGCAGCGCACGCGCGACGCGGTCGCCGCGATGATCGCCAAGCCGCAGGCGGCGCTGCCGCTGCCCGGCTATTGTGCGGGTGTGAACCATCCGATCGTGATCGCGGGCAAGACCTACGGCCAGGGGCGCTTCGAGCGCGAGGCGGGCGATGCAAAGGGGTTCCGCGTGTCGCCGGCCTCGGATGCCGCAGTGTTCGCGATGGCGGCGGCGCTGATCCAGGACATGAAGCTCGGCAAGGGGCAGCAGACCGACATCATCGATATCGGCGCGTCGGCAACCGATTATATCGGCCACACCTACGGCACGCAGGGCTCGGAGATGTGCATCCAGATGGCGCAACTCGACAAGACGCTCGGCGATTTCTTCGCGGTGATGGATGAGACCGGAGTCGATTACGAGGTCGTGCTGACCGCGGATCACGGCGCGCACGACGCGACCGAGCGCCAGCAGCAGCGGGCGATGCCGATGGAGGCGCACATGGACGAGAACGTGCTGGCCAAGCAGGTCGGCACCGCGATCGCCAAGGACATGGGCTTGGCGGGTAGCGTACTGCTCGGGACCGAGGGCGACGTGTATATCGACGATTCGCTGCCGGAAAAGACGCGCGCGAAGGTGCTGGTGGAGGCGCTGCGCCGCTATCGCGCGCTACCGCAGGTCGCGGGGGCGTACTCCGCCGCCGAGATCATGGCGACGCCGATGGCGAAGACTCCGCCCGAGACCTGGACGCTGATCGAACGGGCGCGCGCGTCGTTCTATCCGGAGCGGTCGGGGCAGTTGGTGGTGCTGCTCAAGCCGCGCGTGACGACGATCGTGTCGCCGGCGGGCGGCTATGTCGAGACGCATGGCTCGCCGTGGGATTACGACCGCCGCGTGCCGATCCTGTTCTGGCGCAAGGGCATAAGCGGGTTCGAACAGCCGCTCTCGGTGGAAACGGTGGACATCGTGCCGACACTGGCGGCGACGATCGGGTTGCCAGTGAGCGGGCTGGACGGACGGTGTCTCGATCTCGATCCGGGGGCTGCGAGCACCTGCGCTAACTGAGGTCGGCTAACGCTCACATCAATGTTCTCCCGCGAAGACGGAAGTCCAGTCTAGGCTCCCGCCTTCGCCGGAGAACGATCTCTTGCTCGAGCATGACGCCTTCCCCCCTCGCCCGTCATCCTGCCCCCTCCTGAGTGGCTGTAGATCCTGACTTTCGTCAGGATGGCGTGGTGGTGTCAGCCAATAGCCCCGTCACCGCGTCTCGAACGCCCGCAGCCCGGCCCCAAGCCGGTTCGCGCCGATCGCCAGCTTGTCGTGGCTATAATCCGCGACGAATGCAGGGCTGGTCGTGTCCCCCGGCGACAGCCGCGCATCGTTCGCCTCGATCCGCAACCCGGTAGAGCGATACGTTTTCGCTTCCGCCGCGATAACGATCAGCCCGCTGTGATTCTCCTTGTGCGTGCCCTGCACGAACGTGTTGCGCGCGATCAGGCCGGTGCCGCCATCGGACAGGTCGATCATGTAGTTGGTCTTGCGCCCGCCGGTATCGTCGAAGCTGTTGTCGGTGATCGTCACCGTCGGGCTGCGCAGCTTGACGTAATGCCCGCCGGTGCCTCGCTCGAACCGCGAATTGGTCACCGTCACGCTGCCGTCGTTGGCGAGGTAGATCGCGTGCGAGCAGCCCGGCGACACGTCGCACTGGCCCAGCCCGGAAAAGGTCGAGCGATCGATCGTGATCCGCTTGGTCGTGGGGCCGCCGCCCAATATGCCTTCCTGGCTGTTCAGGAACATCGAGTTCGTCACCGCGAGGTTGCCCATCTCGATCCGGATACCCGCACCGTTGCCGTCGCCCACGCTGTAGCCACGGAAGACGATGCCATCGACTGCCGAGCCCAGCCCACGCAGGACGAACGCCGCCTTGCCCTCGCACGCGACGCTCTCGAAGATCGCGGTGCCCGGCTGCACGGCCTTGAACGTGATATGCCCACCAGCCTGCACCACGCACTGCCGATACGTGCCCGGCGCGATCAGGATCGTCGCCGTCCCTTGCTGGATCGACGACACCGCGTCCTGGAGGGAGCCGAACCCGCGACCGTTGACGGTGAACGGCGCGTTGGTCTGTGCCAGCGACGGTACGGACAGCAGCGCCAGTGCAAGCAACGATCGTTTCATGGTAAATCCCCTCGCGGCCCCGGTGCGTGCGCGCCGCAGGCCCTGTGTCGCTCGCGAATACCATCGCTGCCCGGCGCACCCAACGGTCCCCGGCGTCCTACCTGTCCCGGAATGGCGCAAGGGTGGACGGTCAATCTCGGCACGCCAGGCAAACACGGTCGCGTATTGCCGCGGCTCTCCGCGCGGCATAATACCGCTACCGTAACGAAGCCGGCGGGGGGAACCGACCGTGCGCGGGGGGATGACATGCACGCCATGACGCCGACAGAGGTCTTCCTCCTTGCGATGCTCATCATCTTCACCGTGCCCTATCTGGTGTGGCGGCTGGGGCGGACCGATTACTGGGCGCCGCTAGTGGTGGTGCAGATCATCGGTGGCATCCTGCTCGGGCCGGGCTCGCTCGGCGCGGCGTATCCCGATTATTATGCGACGATCTTCACCCCCGCGACGATGGGATCGCTGAACGGAGTCGCGTGGTGGGCGGTGATGATGTTCGTCTGGGTCGCGGGGATCGAACTCGACCTCGGCGAGGCCTGGAAGCGGCGGGGCGAAACCGGCGTGACGGCGGGACTCGCGCTCGCGGTGCCGCTGATCACCGGCAGCATCGCGGCAGCGCTGATGCTGCGTTACCCCGGCTGGCGCGGACCGGACGGCGCGACGTGGCAAGTGGTGCTCGGCATCGGCATGGCCTGCGCCGTCACCGCCCTCCCCATCCTTGTTCTGTTCCTCGAAAAGCTCGACGTGCTGCGCCAGCCGATCGGCCAGCGTATCCTGCGCTATGCCAGCCTCGACGACATCGCGATCTGGGGTGTGCTCGCGTTGATCCTGCTCGACTGGGAGCGCGTCGGCCGACAGGGCGGCTTCCTGGTTGGGTTCGCGGTGGCAACGTTGCTGGTTCGCAAGCTGATGGGGATGATCGAGGAGCGCGATCGCTGGTATGTCAGCCTGATCTGGCTGGCCGGATGCGGGTTCGCGGCAGATTGGGCGGGGCTGCACTTCATGGTCGGCGCGTTCCTGTCGGGCGCGGTGCTCGATTCGAAATGGTTCACGACCGCCAGAATGGACCAGTTCCGCCACTTCGTGCTGCTCGCGGTGATGCCGGTGTTCTTCCTGTCGACGGGGTTGAAGACGCAGTGGGCGGTCGGTGGCTTTGCGGTGTTCGGCGCGGCGGCGCTGCTGCTGGTCGCCTCGGTCGGCGGCAAGCTGGCGGGGGTTCACGCAGCCGGTCGGATCCTGAAATGGCGTCCGGGCGAGGCGTCGGCGATCGGCTGGCTGCTCCAGACCAAGGCGCTGATCATGATCATCTTCGTCAACATCCTGCTGGATAAGAAGATCATCACCAACGAGACGTTCACCGCGCTGCTGCTGATGGCGCTGGCGAGCACGATGCTGACGGTGCCGATGGTTGCGCCGAAGTTGAAGAAGCTGGCAGGGCTGGTCGGGAAGAGTGCCTGACGCTGAACGACGGCACATCTTCTTCCCCCTCCCTTCCAGGGAGGGGGAAGCAGTCGCGGGGTTAGGCGCCCGCGTTGAGCAGGTCGTGGCGTTTCAGGGCGTGGCGGAGTTGGTCGTAACTTAGCCCTAGCGCTTCGGCAGTGGCGCGCTGGTTGAAGCGGTGTTCCGATAGCGCGCGCGAGAGCAGGTCGCGTTCGAAGCGGGATACGCGGGACTTGAAGTCCGAGGGGCCCTCCTCGCAGGCGACGACCGGGTCCTCGCCGTCTTCCGGTTCGGCTGAACGCGGAGCCACAACCATAGGCTTCGGCGCAGTCGACGCCCCCGGCCGGTGCGGCGACTGGAACGGGTCGATCTCGATCGCATCGATCGGCCCGGCCTGTTCCCAGCGATACACCGCGCGCTCGACGACGTTGCGCAACTCACGCACGTTGCCCGGCCAGCGATACGCGATCAGCGCGTCCATCGCCGCGGGGCCGAACCCCTCCCAGCGCTCGCGTCCAAGCTCCGAAGCCATGCGCCGCCCGAAATGCTCGGCGAGCACCACCACGTCCCCGGTCCTCGCGCGTAGAGGCGGCAAGGTGACGACCTCGAACGACAACCGGTCAAGCAGATCGGCGCGGAACTCGTGCCGGTCGACCTTGTCGGGGAGATGCTCGTTGGTCGCGGCGACGATCCGCACGTCGACACGCATGGGCCGCGACGAGCCGATCCGGGTGATCTCGCCGTACTCGACCGCGCGCAGCAGGCGGTCCTGCGCCGCCATCGACAGCGTGCCTAGCTCGTCGAGGAACAAAGTCCCCCCATCTGCCTCCTCGAACCGCCCTACCCGCGCCTTGGTTGCACCGGTGAACGCGCCCGCCTCATGCCCGAACAATTCCGCTTCGATCAGCGTCTCGGGCAACGCCGCGCAGTTCATGATGACCAAAGGCTGGTCCCACCGCGGCGACAGGCGATGCAGGCGCTCGGCGACGAGTTCCTTGCCCGTACCACGCTCGCCGATCACCAGCACAGGTCGGTCCAAGGCCGCCGCCCGCGACGCGCGCTCCAGCGCCGCCATGAACGTGCCGGACTCGCCGATGACCTGTGTGGTTCGCTCCATGGCGAAGATGTGGCGCGAATTCCTAACTCTTGGCAAGCTTACGGGCGGCACCCAACACGCAAAATCGCTCAAACCCCTGCAATTCGGCCATTTTCAAAACTGGCACGACAGATGCAGTGCTTGAGGCAACCGCCGAATAGCGGAACCAACCAACCTCAAAGGGGACCCACCATGTTCAACACCAACATCGCCCGCACCGTCGCCGCCACCCTCTGCACCATCGTCGTCAGCGCGACCTGCGTGCTCGGCGCGGTCGGTCCGGCAATCGCAACCAACGCAACGCCCATCGCGGTCCATACCGCAATCGTGGCATAAGACCCCGACGGCTCCCCGAGAGCCTCGGGCCGACCCCTGGAGTAGGATTTACATGGGCATCTTTTCCCGCACCCGCGACATCGTCGCCGCCAACTTCGCCGATCTCATCGAGAAGGCCGAAGATCCGTCGAAGATGATCCGCATGATCATCCTCGAGATGGAGGAGACGCTGGTCGAGGTTCGAGCCTCCGCCGCGCGCACCATCGCCGACCAGAAGGAGATGCGCCGCCATATCTCGAAGCTGGAGCAGCTCCAGGACAATTGGACCGAGAAGGCCGAACTGGCGCTGAGCAAGGACCGCGAGGACCTCGCCAAGGCCGCGCTCGTGGAACGCCAGAAGGCGTTCGACATGGCCGAGCAGCTCAAGGCCGAGGTCGGCGTGCTCGACGATGCGCTCCGCGCGTCGGAAGAGGACATCGCCAAGCTCCAGACCAAGCTGCGCGAGGCGCGCACCAAGCAGAACGCGGTGCAGACCCGGCTGGAAAGCGCGAACAACCGCACCCGGCTTCGGGAAATGTACAACGGCCCGAAGACGCACGAGGCGTTCAGCCGCTTCGAGATCCTCGACCGCCGCGTCGACGAGGCCGAGGGCCGCGCGGATGCGATGGGGCTCGGCGTCGTCAAGACGCTCGAAGAGGAAATCGCCGAGCTGCGCAGCGACGACAAGGTCAACGCCCAGCTCGCCGCGCTCAAGGCGCGCATGAAGAAGGACGATTGAGATGGATGACCTGACCCCCGTTCTCGTCTGCGCGGTACTGTTCATCGGCCTGCCGTGGGTGATCCTGCACTACATCACCAAGTGGAAGCAGGCGCCGCGGATAACCGAGGAAGACGAGAAGCTGCTCGACGAGATGCAGATGCTCGCCCGCCGCCTCGAAGACCGCGTGATGACCGTCGAACGGATCATCGCCGCCGACAATCCGGACTGGAAGCCGGGCCTCGGCACCACGCAATCGCCGTATCTGTCGGACCAGCAATCCGACCGCACTTCTGATCGGAGGAACTGAAATGTCCGGCAGCCGCACGCAGTTTTACCTCGATAAGCAGAATGCCAAGTGGAAGGGCGTCTGCGCCGGGATCTCCGATTATACCGGGATCGACGTGCTCTTCGTCCGCGTCGCGATGGTCGTGCTCACGCTCGCCGGCGGCTTTCCTTGGACGCTGCTCGCCTATTGGCTGGTCGCCTGGATGGGGCACGCCAAGCCAATCGGGCTGTACGAGACGCCCGACGACGCGAAGTTCTGGCAGGGTGTCCGCTCGAACCCGAAGCGCTCGACCGCCGAGGTCCGGAGCAAGTTCCGCGACATCGACCGCCGCCTCGCCGACATCGAGACGCATTACACCAGCCGCAATAGCACCAGCCTTGCGGCAGAGATCGACAGCCTGCGCTGAGACGCGGCGTCGATGAAAAAGGGGGAAAGACCATGCCACCGGAAGTTGGATTTATACTGGGCACGATGTTTGGTACGTTCGCCACATTGATGATCCAAGCATTCGGTCGCCGCAAGGCGCGGATCGCGGTCAAGGCCGCCAACCTGGACGCGGAACGCAGCATCAAGCTGCTCGACAGCGAGAACGAACGGCGCACCGGCCAGATCGACCGCTTGCAGGAGCGAATCCAGACCCTCGAACGGATCACGACCGATCCCGCCGAGCGCACCGCACGCGAAATCGAGGCGCTTCGCCTCCAGCCGAACTAAGGAGATACTGATATGGGATGGGGTGGACCTGGGTTCGTGCTCGCGATCATCGCGATCACGACTATCGGATGGATCGCGAACAACTGGATCCGTACCAAGCACGGCTACCCGCCGAGCGACGACTGGGGCAACACCATGAACTGGGGTGGCTCGCAGAAGCAGGACCCGGCGGGCGAGCGAAAGGTCGAACTGCTCAGCAGCGAGAACGAGCGACTGACCGGGCAGGTTTCCCGTCTCGAGGAACGGATTGCGGTCCTCGAACGCATCGCCACCGATCCCGCCGAGCGCACCGCCCGCGAGATCGACGCCCTCCGCGACCGCTGAGCCGTCGCCCGAACGCTATCACAGGAGACAAGATCATGAATGGTGGACAGGTAATGGTCGTGATGATCGTCCTGATCGTGATGATCGCCGGCATCGTCAAATCGCGGCACAAGAGCGCGCGACATGCAGAAGGCGCTTCGCTGATGAACGACCCCGAGGCGGCGCGGCTGCGCGACGAAGTGCAGCAGATGAAGGAGCGCATCCAGGTGCTGGAGCGCGTGATCACCGACAACCACAAGAGCGTCGATCTCGACCGAGAGATCGAGCGGCTCCGCGACCGCTAAGAGGAGGCGGACATGATCGAACCCAACGTCTATATCATCCTGGCGCTGGCGAGCCTTGCGGGGCTGGCGATGATCGTCGCCGGCGGGCTGGCGGGATGGCGCGGCTGGCTCTCGCTGCGGCGGATGGAGCTGGGCCAGATGCACGACGGCGGCATGCCGGTCGCGGTATCGACCGGATCGCGGATCGAGATCGCCGACCTCAAGGAGCGCATCAAGAAGCTCGAGGCGATCGCCGCCGGGGTGGATTTGTAAGGCCTTAACCGTTGAAAAGAACCACCCCGGCGGAGGCCGGGGCCCAATTGGGGCACGGTTATGACGAAGTTAGCCCGTCATTATACCCACCTCTCCAATTGGGCCCCGGCCTTCGCCGGGGTGGTGGACTTCAAATGCTGGGGGTTGGTCGTATCAGGTAGTTGATGCGCTACCTTCGACCAGCTACCGCCGCTTCCATGGCCACCCTCACCGACATCCGCGAGGAATATGACTTCCTCGAACCCGACGATCGATACCGCCTGCTGATCGATCTCGGCAAAGAGCTCGAGCCGATGCCGGATGCGCTGAAAACCGATACGACGCTGGTGCGCGGATGTTCGGCGTCGGTGTGGGTGTATCCGACCACCACCGACGATGGCCGGCTGCATTTCCTGGCGGACTCGAACGCCGCGATCACCAAGGGGATCATCGCGCTGGTTTTGCTGACGGTGCAGGATCAGGCGCCCGGCGAGATCGTCGCGACCGATATCAAGGCGGAACTCGCGCCGTTCGATCTGAGCAAGCAGTTGAGTTCGAACCGGACGCAGGGAATCCCGAACATGATCGCATTGATCCGGGAAACAGCCGAGCGCTACGCGGGGTAAAATTTCGCTCCTCCCCCGCCAGGGGGAGGTGGCGCCGAAGGCGACGGAGGGGGAGGACACGGAACAGCGGTTCTCCCTTTCCTCCCCCTCCGTCTGGAAAGTGCCAGCCACCTCCCCCCGGCGGGGGAGGATCGTTCAAGCAGGCCCGGTCCCGGTCAGGCTCGCGACGACCTCATCAGCCTCGGTCCCAGCCGGCACCAGCATCCATCGTCCGGTATGCGCGCCGTCCACCACCACCACCGCGTTCTTCGGGCACACTCCGAGGCATTTCACCTCGACGACCCCGCGATCCGCTTTGCGGCCTTTCTTCACGCCGAGCGCCTGACGCAACAGCTTGACCAGCGGCGTACGCCCTTTGTCGCCGAACCCGCCACCAAGCTTCTTCGAACATTTCCCGCAGACCAGCACGCTTCCTTGCCAGCGGCTGGCAAGAACGCGGATCACGCCGGCTTCCACGTCCGTTGATCCTCGGCCGCCTTCAGCACCTCATATGCCGCCTGCACGCCCTGGAAGCGTTTGGCCGCGTCCTTGTCACCGGGCCGCACATCCGGATGGTTCGCCTTAGCCATCCGCCGCCACGCCGCGCGGACATCCTCGAACGTCGCGTCGGGTTCCAGGTCCAGCACCTCCAGCGCGCGCATCTCGTCGCGCGACCGGCTGCCGTCGCCAGACCCGGCCCAGGCGTAATGCTTAGGATCGGTATACCCGTCCGCGGTCCGTGTTTCGGCAGCCTCGCGCTCGGCGGCCTCTTCCGCGCTCAAGCCTTCGAAGTAATTCCAGCCGCGATTATATTCGCCGGCATGGTGCATGCAGAAATACCAGCGGTCCGGACTGTTCGGCGATTTCGGTGCGGGACAATTGCCCGGCTCGTTGCAGCCATGCCGATCGCACAGCCGAACGGTCACCGCTTCGGAGCTCGCGCCATACTCGCGCCAGCGCGGAAATCCCCAATCGGACGAACGTGTCGTGCTTCTCGCCATAGCGGCCCGAGATAGGCGTCCCGGCCGACAACGCAACCGCGCACCGAGTATTAGCTAGTCGATACCGAAATCGACCCGTTTGGCACCAATCGTCCGTGCCGCGACATTCCACCTTGAGTCAGTCACCGTTCATCGCTTACTGAACATGAACTATTTGTCATGTGGCATGGATAGACGCGTCCGGGTCGGACGTATTCCCAGCCGACACCTTAGCGACAGGAGCATCGGTGCCGACTCTTATTCCAAAGCTCACCACATGGCGCGCGGATCTTCCCGCCTCCATCGTCGTCGCGCTCGTCGCGCTACCCCTTTGTCTCGGCGTCGCGCTTGCGTCGGGTGCGCCTCTGTTCGCCGGCATCATATCGGGGATCGTCGGCGGCATCGCCGTCGGTTTGTTCTCCAAGTCGCCATTGTCGGTCAGCGGTCCCGCTGCCGGCCTGACGGTGATCGTGTTGACCGCGATCGAAAGCATGCCGAGCTACCAGATGTTCCTGATGGCCGTGGTGCTCGCCGGGGTCCTCCAGATCTGCTTCTCGCTGACCCGCGCCGGCATCCTCAGCGAGTTCGTCCCCTCGTCGGTGATCACCGGCATGCTTGCCGCGATCGGCCTGATTCTGATCCTCAAGCAGATCCCGCACGCGGTCGGCTTCGACCGTGAAGCCGTGGGCATCTTCGAATTCAGCACCGCGAACGGCGTCAATACCTTCTCCCGGATCGTCGAGAGTCTCTCGGCCAGCGTGACGCCCGGGGCCATCCTGATCGCCGGCCTTAGCCTCGCCTTCCTGTTCTGGTGGGATGGCGCCAAGCCGAAGGACGGCCCGCTTCGCTTCGTGCCCGGCCCACTGGTCGTCGTGCTGATCGGCATCTTCGGCAACATGCTGCTGGGCGTCGTGAAAGCCGACTGGCAGCTGCAGGAGACGCATCTCGTCCAGGTCCCGATTACGCAGACGCTGTCGCAATTCCCGTCGTTGTTCACCTTTCCCGATTTCTCGGGGATCACGATGGGCATCGTCTGGAGCAGCGCCGTCACGCTCGCGATCGTCGCCAGCCTCGAATCGCTGCTGAGCGTCAAGGCGGTCGACGAGATCGATCCTCGCCGTCGCTCGACCGACAAGAACTGGGAGCTGATGGCGCAGGGCGGCGGCAACATCCTTTCCGGCCTGATCGGCGGCCTGCCCGTCACCTCGGTCATCGTCCGCTCGTCCGCCAACGTCGACGCCAAGGCCGAGAGCAAGCTGTCGACGATGCTGCATGGCTTCTGGCTGCTGGTCAGCGTCGCGCTGATCCCGGCGGTGCTCAACATGATCCCGCTGTCGGCACTCGCCGCGGTGCTGATCGCGACCGGCTACAAGCTGACCAAACCCAAGCTCTATACCGAGCGGTTCAAGCAGGGCTGGACGCAGTTCATCCCGTTCGTCGTCACCGTCGTCGCCATCCTGTTCACCGATCTGCTCGAAGGCATCGTGATCGGTCTCGCCGTCGGCTTCGTGTTCGTCGTCGCGCGCAACTTCCGCACCGCGATCACCTTCGCCTGCGACGACGAGGACTGCCTCGTCCGGGCCCGCCGCAACCTGTATTTCATCCATAAATACGAGTTGCAGAAGTCGCTCGATCGCGTGCCGGACAATGCGAACCTGCTGATCGATCTCTCGTCGACCAGCTATGTCGATCTCGACAACGTCGACATCATCAACGCGTTCATCAAGGGCGCGCAATACCGCGGCATCACCGTGGTGATCCGCGGCGATCTCGCGCTTCGCACGGTGAAGCTGATCAACGCCCCCCAGACCGAGGTTCGTTTCGCATGAGGCAGTATAAGCAGCTCCTGCTCGCCAATAAGGCGTGGTCGGCCGAGATCATCGAGGAAAGCGCCGACTTCTTCCAGCGCCAGCTGGTCGGGCAGAACCCGGAGTTCCTGTGGATCGGCTGTTCGGACAGCCGCGTCAGCCCGGAACAGATGACCATGACGCCGCCCGGCAACATGTTCATCCACCGCAACATCGCCAACCTCGTCAACGACGACGACATGAACCTGATGTCGGTACTGCAATATGCGGTCGATGTGCTCGGCGTGCGGCACATCATCATCTGCGGCCATTATGCGTGCGGCGGGATCCGCGCGACGCTCGACGGCGGCACTAGCGGCGCCGTGGACGACTGGCTCTCGACCGCGCGCGGCGTCCTGCACGACCATGCGGACGAGATCGACGCGCAGCCCGACCGCGAGCAGAAGGTCAACCGGCTGGTCGAGGTCAACGTCCGCGACCAGCTGATCCGGCTCGCGCGCACCGCGACGATCCAGGGCGCCTTCGCCCGGGGGCAGGAAGTGCTCCTGCACGGCTGGGTCTACGACATCCGCGACGGCCTGATCAAACCGATGATGGAAATCGATTCGAAGACCGTGCTCGAAGAGGTCGGCCGGCCGGACAAGGTGCTGGTGTAAGCCGAGAGGGCTGCAATACCCCCAATCCTCCCCCGCCAGGGGGAGGTGGCTGGCGCTTGCCAGACGGAGGGGGAGGATACGGGCCAGAGGTTTTTGCTTACCTCCCCCTGCATCAGCCTGACGCCCACCCTCCCCCGCCAGGGGAGGACAACATCAGAACCCTTACCCTGGCATCTTGAACCGCACGCTCTGCGACAGGCCGCCGCAGCCGACGCCGCCATCGGGCCGGAACGTCTTGGTGTACCGTGCGCCCGCGATCGTCTGCACGCCGGCCTTGGTGAACACGAACGGGGGGTAGCTCAGCACGGCGCGCTGGTTGAGAACCTTGCCGTCGGCGCCGACGTCGAACTGCGTCTTGGTCCACCCTTCGAAACCCCAAGCCTGCGCCTCGTTCGGAAAGACGCCGCCAGCCGACAGGAACCGTGGCGGCGCGTCGAGGATCGCACACTGGCTAGCCGCCAGCCCGGACCGGTCGAACGTCGCGCGCGCCATCGCCGTATCGCCTGCCTGTTGCTGGAGCGAGGCCAGACGGATCAGCGCCCCGACACGCATGGGATCGTTCGCAGCCAGTCCTTTTTCGTCCGCAACCTGCTGCAACAGTACCGCACGACGGTTTCGCGCACTGGTCCGCTCGGCGATCAGCAACAGGATCGCCGACCGCGCCTTCGGATCGTTCGCATAGACCGGCATCGACAGCAGCGGCGTGACGGCGCGGGTGAACGCCCCGTCCTTCCAGCTGTCCGCACTGGCCGTCACGCGCACGCTGATATCGAGCGGCAGCCTTGCCGATGCGGGCGCGCCCTGCGCTTCGGCAATCGCCAGTGCGCGCCTCGCGAACACGTTGGACTCCTCGCGCCCGACGACCGCATTATTGACCAACTGATACAGCGGCGGCAGCGTCGCGAGCGAATTGGGTCCGGACTTCGCCTCTGCGGCAGCGAGCGCCGCTCGTTGGCGGACGACCGCGACGGCATCCGCCCCACGTTCCTCGGCCGGCAGCGAAAGCCCCTTCGATTCGAGCCACGTCGCCATGTCGGAATCGAGGAACTTGCCGATCGACGGTCGCTCGAACAAGGTCGAGCACCGCATCTCGATCCGGACATTGCGCCGGAAGAATGCCGGTAACGCTTTTGCCTGTTCCGGCGTCCAGGACCAGTCGCGGACCGCCCGTGCGAACTCCAGCGCGACGGCACCGCCGCCTGCCGCATAGATCGGCGAGACGTCTCTCACCACGCCGTCGTCGCCGATCGTGAACTCGACCACCGCCATGTCCGCAGGGCGCAGATCGGCCTCGCCCCCACACGGCGGTACGTCCATCTGCACGGCCGGGTCGAACTCGCCCTTGGTGAGCCGCCCCGCACCGGTCATCGCCATATACCGCCGCGCGTCGTCGGCCTTGCCGGCCAGCAGAGAGGCGATCGCCGCGTCGGAGCGCGCGGATACGTCGTTCGAATCGGTCTGGGACGTCAGCCCGCCGAGTTGCTTGACCGCGTCGATCGCATAGACCCGCGCCGGCTCGTATGCGCCGCGATTGAGCGACAGGATCGCATGGCGACGTGCGATCATGGCCTTCACCCTGGCATCCGCCGGAGCGGTCTTCACCAGGGCATCGGCACGGGCCAGCGCCGCCTCTGCGGCGGCGGGATCGGTAAACGTCCTCGTCTCCGCCAGCGCCAGCAACGATGCGGCCTTCAGCGACGGCGTGCCGCCCGCCGCCTCCGCGCTCGCATAGGCGTCGCTCGCGCCCGCATAGTCGAGCGCGTTCTGGGCGATGATCCCAAGGTCGTAAAAGGCTCGCCAACGATCCTCGGCGAGCGTCGGGTCGGTCGCGGGCAACAATGCCAGTCCCGCCCGCGCCGCGGTCACCGCATCGTCGGATCGATCGAGCTTGAATAGCGCCGCGCTCTTGCGGATCAGCGCGATGCCGCGGCTGCGCGAGCCCGGCTTGGTACGTGCCTCGAGCTTTTCCCACGCCGCCAACGCCGCGGGCCTATCCCCCTTCGCATCGAGTGCGGCGGCGGCATCGAAATCCTGCTGCACCGTCGTTCCAGGAGCCTGCGCCGTGACCGGAGCCGCCATCTGAACCGTCGCGACGGCGACCGCCATCATGCCCGCGCCGATCAACCCAGCCCTGTCGATACGCATCACTTCCCCCGACGTAATTTCGTCGCAGTCTGCAATGGTTCGGGGAACGATGCCAGAGGGTCTGTAAGCCGGGTTCTGTCCATTTCCGACCCTTCGGTCGAAAGTTAGGCGACCATTCCTCTAGGACGACGGTTGCCCGCCGCCTCAAGCAATCAACCCGGGTGACGAGCTGAAACGAAGCCCATGTGCCACCCCTATTCGATCTTGCTCCCGGTGGGGTTTGCCGTGCCGCCCCTGTTACCAGGCGCGCGGTGCGCTCTTACCGCACCCTTTCACTCTGACCGCCCCGACTTGCGCCGAGGGTTGGCCGTCTGCTCTCTGTGGCACTTTCCCTGAGGTCACCCTCGCCGGGCGTTACCCGGCACCGTCGTTTCGCGGAGCCCGGACTTTCCTCGCGTGTCGTAAAGACACCCGCGGCCGCCCGACCCTCTGGCGAGGCGAGCCCTAGCGCGGGTGGGTCGGATGCACCACCGTTTTCGTGGCCAAAATGCTCGCCCGTAAGTGCGACGGTCTCCTCTCCCTGAAAAGGAGGGGTCGGGGGTGGGTCGGCCAGCTTTGGTCGCGACCGTCTCGTGATACGGAACCCAACCCACCCCCAAGCCCCTCCCCTCCAGGGAGGGAAGAAGACCTCAGTCGTCCCCCATTGGCTTCGGCAGCAACAGCGCAAGTAGGATGCACCGGCATTCCGCATCGACCTCGCCATCGACCAGTTCGGGTCGAAACCGCCGCTGGAACGCCATCGTCGCGGCCATCCGGTTCTCCACGTCATACCCAAACCGCTCGAGCGCGAGGCAGAAACCACCCTCGGTCCAGCCCGGATCCATCAAATTCTTGGTTGGCCGCGGCAGCGCCAGCCTGCGCCGTGCCAGTTCGTGCCAGGGGAACAGCTCGCCCGGGTCACGTTTGCGGGTTGGGGCGATGTCCGAGTGGCCAACGATATTCCCACGCGTGATCTCGTGCCGATCCTTGATCTCCGCGACCAGGGCCACGACCGACGCGATCTGCTCCGGCGGGAAAGGACGATAGCCGAACTCATGCCCCGGATTGACAATCTCGATGCCGACACTCGCCGAATTGACGTCCTCGATCCCGCGCCAGTGCGAGCGGCCCGCGTGCCACGCGCGCTTGTCCTCCGCCACCATCCGCAGGACCGTCCCGTCCTCCTCGACCAGGTAATGCGACGACACCTTCGCTTCGGGATCGCGCAACCGTGCGATCGCCGACGCGCCGTCCTGCATGCCGGTATAGTGCAACACGATCATCGTGACGGGCAGCGTGCGGTCGTCGAAATTGGGCGACGGTGTCTCGATGAACTTCAAGCCAGCTTCCCTTCGAGCCGCCGGGCTTGCTCCGACGGCGCAGTCCCGATCATGGCGCCCGATCGTGGAGCCCGATCATGACGATTGCGACGCCGCATTGTGACGCCACCGCCCGACCGCATCAATAGCCAACGCGCGGTCCGCGAAACAGCCGCGCCGTGGAACGCACCTACGCTCTTTCCGCCTGCCCCTCTTGCCGTCGGGCGACATCCGCGCGAAAGCCGCTCCCGAAAAAGGGAGTTGCCATGTCCGTGATGTCCGACCGCTGGATCCGCGAGCGCGCGCTGGGCGATGCGATGATCGAACCGTTCCATGAAGCGCAGCGCCGCGATGGCTGCATCTCGTACGGGCTCTCGTCCTATGGCTACGACGCCCGGGTCGCCGACGAGTTCAAGATCTTCACCAACGTCGACAGCGCGATCGTCGATCCGAAGGACTTTGCGGCGAACAGCTTCGTCGACCGCAAGACCGACGTCTGCATCATCCCGCCGAACAGCTTCGCGCTCGCCCGCACGGTCGAGTATTTCCGCGTCCCGCGCGACGTACTGGTGATCTGCCTCGGCAAGTCGACCTATGCGCGCTGCGGAATCATCGTCAACGTGACGCCCCTGGAGCCCGAATGGGAGGGACATGTGACGCTGGAGTTCTCCAACACCACGCCGCTCCCGGCCAAGATCTACGCTAATGAAGGAGCGTGCCAGTTCCTGTTCCTCAAAGGGAACGAGCCGTGCGAAGTGAGCTACGCCGACCGCGCGGGCAAATATATGGGGCAGCGCGGGGTGACGTTGCCGCGGTTGTAAGGTCGGGGACTGCGTGAGAAGCCGGTGCCAGTCGTCCGGGCTTTGTTCGTCGTTCGGGCTTGAACGCGGGAGATCATCACGTTGGCTGGGGCTGAAGCTAAGATTGCAGGCTCGTCGACTTGAACACCCGCGTTCGACGCCCAGCCTCGCGCCTCGGCCGGAACGCCGAAGTCACGCGTCAGCCCGCGGTTATCGCCAACGAGTTGTGACTGGCATTCCACAGCCGAAGTATAGGGCAATGACGAAAAGATTCGCTGATAGATCCGTTTACCGCTCCTACGGTGCGTAGCGAGGAGGGGCTACGCCCGAGGGTGCCGGCCCAACTAGCCGTTCTCCGCCCCGTAAAAACATAGAATCCGATTTTGCTCGCACGCGGATTGCCGGGATCCACGCCACCAAACATGCCCCCCGGCCATCCCGGCGAAGCTAGGGTTCAACCGGAACGGTCGCGATAACGGAGCGGAACGCTCAGCTTACAAGTTTTGCCCACCCGGCCTTCGTAGACTGGAGGCTGCAAAATATGATGCCCCGAAGCGAACTACGCCTGGGAACGCAGGCTGCGGAACCAGAAGCCCCCCAGTTGAGGCGAACGCTCTTCGACCCGCACGCCGTCTCAAAAAGCTCGGCGAGCGCTTCAAGCCCCCAGGCCACCCACTCTTCGTGCTCTCGCGGAGGCAGGACCTAAATTGGGGCCCCGCCTTCGCGAGAGGACAGATCGGATGCTCCCGCGCGACGACGGATCAGCGAGTTGCGATCTGCTGCGTCTGACGGGCCAGCGCGCGGCTCGCGAGATCGTGCGACGAAACCACCGCACCCGACGGCAGGTCCATCGCGACCGCGGGCCGCTGCAGAACCGCAGAATACAGCGCCCGGGCTTCCGAGTCGCGGCCGGTCCGGCGGTATACCGACGCCAGGTTGAGCATCAGTTCGGGACGCTGCGGGAAAATCTTCCGCTCGGCGACGATGCGCTGTTCCGCCGTCGATAGGTCGCCCGCCGCGATGGCCGTGTAGCCGGTGCGATCCTGGTTAGCGGATGGGGCCGCCAGCGCCGGCGTTGCCGCGCCAAGGGTTGCGAGAACGAACAGGACGGACTTGCGCATCTCTCATCTCCACTGACCTTCGCCGATCGGAAGGTTTCATTTTTGTGACAACGGTGTGTCACTTCGATGACTGTCATACAAGTACATTGATCAAGTTTCGCTGCCGGTCACAGCGCGCGGCCCCAAGCCGTCGCACACAAGAAAAAAAGGGCGGCCCCGGAGGACCGCCCTTTGGACGTTCGATACTGTACGCAGGCGACTTAGAAGTCGTTGCGATACTGCTCGTTGCCGATGAAGCCGAGCTTCGTGATCGCAGACCGCTTGATGACGGCCAGCGTACGATCGACCACTTCGTACCGCGCCTGCGGATCAGGCTGGAAGTGGAGTTCGGGCTCGGGCGTCATGCCGGCGGACTGATCCAGATACTGGCGCAGCGTGACTTCGTCGACCGGCGCACCGTTCCACGCGATAACACCGGCGGCATCGATCGAGATCTTGTTCTTCTCGGGATTGACCGGGTTCTGCGGCTGGTTCGGGCTGTTGACCGGAAGATCGACCTTCACCGCGTGCGTCTGGATGGGGATCGTGATGATGAACATGATGAGGAGAACGAGCAGGACGTCGATCAACGGCGTCATGTTCATTTCCATCATCGGCGAGCCATCTTCTTTGCCGCCGCTCATTGCCATTCTATGCTACTCCTAAATACGTCCGAGCGACCGTCAGCGTTCGGCATCAGCGTTCGGTGGTGCCGCCCGGGGGCGGTTCGGAGATGAAACCGACGCGGGCGAACCCGGCCTGCTGCATCGTGTAGATCGTGGCGCCGATGCAGCGATACGGTGCGTCCACGTCGCCGCGGATATGCGCCTCGGGAAGTTCGAGACCGGCAGCATTGGCACCGCCCTGACGTGCGATCTCAGCCTTCAGCTTGTCGACACCCCGTTGCAGCAGCTCTTCATGAGTAACCTGCGAAAGGCCCCAATATACCTGGCACTGTCCGTTGGCCGAAGTCACCGACAGCGAGACATTCTCTGGCTTGGTCATCGTCGGATCGAAGCGAACCTCCGGGAGCTTCAGCTGCACCGCCTGGACCGCGACAGTCGTCGTCACCAGGAAGATGATCAGGAGCACGAGCATGACGTCGACCAGCGGCGTCGTATTGATGTCCGATATCGAACTCTCGGTGGAATCGCCACCAACACTCATCGCCATGTGCGAACTATCCTATCCATGTAATCGCCACCGGAACTGCCGGCGGCAATGAAGCGGGGCCGCTGCGAACAGCAGCCCCCCTTTTCGCGTCTTAGTTGGCGCGCGGCACGCCACCAGTCTGGCCGGCGGTCGTGGTCGTCGTAACAGGCTTGGCCGCAACCGGCTTGGCAGCCGTTGCGATCGACGGACGCACGGCGCCGTTCGAAGCAAGGAAGCCCAGCACGTCGTTCGAGAAGGCCGACAGGTCCTCTGCGATCGACTTGTTGCGGCGCTGCAGCCAGTTGTACGACAGCACGGCGGGAACTGCGACGACCAGACCCAGTGCGGTCATGATCAGTGCTTCACCGACCGGCCCTGCGACCTTGTCGATCGATGCCTGACCCGATGCACCGATCTTCACGAGTGCGCGGTAGATGCCGATAACCGTGCCGAACAGACCGATGAACGGCGAGACCGAACCGACCGTCGCGAGGAAAGCGAGACCGCCACCCAGCTTCGAGTTGATCGCAGCTTCCGAACGCGCGAGCGAACCGTGCAGCCAGTCATGGGCCTCGACCGGATCGGTCAGCTTCGAATGCTGCTCCTGAGCGGCCAGGCCGTCGTCGACGATCTGCTTGTAGGCCGAGTTCTTCTCCAGCTTGGCCGAACCTTCGCGAAGGCTGTTCGACGACCAGAAGGCCTGACGGACGCGCTTGCCCTGACCGATGATCTTCTGCTGCTCGAACAGCTTCGAGAACAGGATGTAGAACGACACGACCGACATCAGCACGAGGATGCCGAACACGGTCTGCGAGATCAGGCCGCCTTCGCGAAGTGCGGCCTGGAGGCCGTACGGGTTGGCGTCGGCAGCGGCGGTCCCGGCCGCCGCAAGAATGGTGGTGATCATGATCGGTTAGTCCTCTGACTATATAGGTCTATATCTGAAACGAAAGCTGCGGCGGTTATGGCACCAAATTACTGGGGCGGGATCTTCCACGTCACGCGACGCGAAGAGCTCGACCGGATCGGGTTGCCCGCCGTGTCCACTGCCGGCGAATACCGACCACGCCGTGTGATCGCGGCGCAAGCGGCCCGATCCAGCGCAGACGATCCGCTCGACGACGTGACGCGGCAATTCTCGACGCGACCCTGGGTGTTAATGTCCCAAGCGATCCCAACCGTGCCTTCTTCCTCGGCGCGGAGCGAGCTCGGCGGATAGTCGTCCGTCGACACCCACTGTGCGGGATCACCCTTTGCACCGGCCGCCTTGCTAACGACTGGTGGTGCCGGTGCTGCTGGCGGAGCCGGCGGCGCGGGAGGCGCAGGCGGGGCCGTCGGCTGGAACCGAGGGATGATCGTCGACGTGGTGATCGCAGGCGCAGGCTGCGGGGTCACGACCACTGGTGGCGGCGTCACGACCGTGGTCGGTGGCGGCGGCAAGTTTGGCTGGTCAGGCGGCGGCGGCGGGGGCTCGTCGGGCGGAGGCGGCGGCGGCGGCGGCTCCACGTCGAACGTCGTCATCTTTTCTTGGGCCTTCTTCACGTACTGGTACGCGAGGCCCGTGACGAAAGCGTAGCCCAAGGCCGCATGAATCAGCGCGACGATCACGATCGCGACGATTTTGCCTCCGGACATCTTCTGGTCAGTATAGGCCATTCAGAAACGACACTCCCTTAATCTGCCTGCTCCGTACGCACATGTCCGTACTCGGTACGCGACACATGCGTCTGCCGTTGGCCGGAATAACCACGGGGCATTCACCAAGTCCTATCGCCACGTCATGCGACACGCAAACGCTTTGTCAGACGCAACAAACTTACAACCGCTAGATGGCAGAATTATTTCTGTATCGTTCAGCTTGGGTCGCGTAGCCTGTCGGCATGAATCCATTGTTTCACGTTACGGCTTCGGCCCTGTCGATCGCGCTCGTCGCGCTCCCCGTCCATGCCGGACAGATGCCCCCACTAGGCCAGGTTTCTCCCGGTAACGCGTCGGTTTCGCGTGATGCGGTGCAACCGGATAGCGCCGGCGGGATCGGGTATGCCGACATCGCCGACATGGTGCTGTCCGCGCCGGTGATCGCCGATGCGACGGTGCGATCGACCGCGAAGATCAAGCCCGCCGAAGCTCCGAACCTCGTGCCGGGTTTAGTCCGACTATATGTCGAGGTTGACGTTACGGCGCTGATCCGGGGGGCAGATGGGCTGCCGCCGCGAATCGGGTATCTGCTCGACGTTGCCCCCGATTCGGCGGGTCGCGTGCCGAAGTTCAAGAAGGCGCGCGTGCTGATCTTCGCGCGGCCGGTGCCCGGCGCGGTCAACCAGGTCCAGCTGATAGCGCCCGACGCGCAGCTCGACTGGACGCCGACCGCCGATGCGCGCGCGCGAAAGATCGCCAAGGACGCATTGGCAAGCGACGCACCACCGGTCATCACCGGGATCGGCAACGCATTCCACGTCGCGGGCGCGCTGCCCGGCGAGGGCGAGACGCAGATTTTCCTGACTACCGCGGACCAGCGGCCGGTGTCGCTGTCGATCCTGCGCCGTCCGGGCGAACAGCCACGCTGGGCGGTCGCGCTGAGCGAGATCGTCGACGAATCCGCCGCACCGCCGGCGCCCGAGACGTTGCTGTGGTACCGGATGGCGTGCGCATTGCCGCAGACACTGCCCGAGCGGAGCACCGGGTCGCTGGAGGCCGCCGACGCGACGATCGCGCGCGAGGATTACGCTTATGTGCTGGCCGCGCTCGGCCCGTGCGGGCGGACGCGGAAGGTCTAGCGCCAATTGCGGAAGGACACGGAGCAAGGGTTGGCGTCTGCCTCCCCCTCCGTCTGGCAAGCGCCAGCCACCTCCCCCTTGCGGGAGAGGATCCCTTACAGGTTGTGCGAGTGAATTTCGATCAATTGGCCCGTGGTCGAGGGCGCGTTCTCTAAAAACGCGACCGCCGCATCGACGTCAGCGGCGGCGCCGCCCTCAGCCAGCACCACCGCATTCACCCGAGTCGCGGGCGCCAATTCCACCGCGAGCGGGCCGATCGCAGCCTTTGCCAGCGCCATCGCCAGCGCATCCGGCGTCGCCGGAATCACGACCACCAGCGACTCGCCAACCGCCCCCCGCACCAGCGCGGCGATATCCCCACCCGGTTCGCCACCCGGTTCGAGCGTCAGGCGCATGCGGTCAGCGGCGGTGGCGGACGAGAGTCACGCCGATCGCCTCGTCCGCCTCGGCGATTGCCAGTTTCACGATCTTCACCTTCACGCGCAGCACGCGCGCATCCTGCAGGAACAGCGTCTCGCAGATATGATCCGCCACGCCCTCGATCAGCGTGAAGTGCACGCCCGGCGGCAGCGCAGTGGTCGCCGCATTCTTCAGATCGAGGTAATTTTTCGACGCCGACAACGGCGTATCGGGGTCGAACCGCTTGGGGCACACCATGTCGACGGTCAGCGAGATCCGCAGCGGCTGCGGCAGGTGTGTCTCCTCCGAATAGATGCCGGTCAGGACCTGCACTTCGAGATCGTGGACTTCGAGTTGAAGACTGTCTTCCATCGCCGCGCCTCTAGCAGACGCGCGGCGAGATGAAAGTCGGGTCTTCGAAGTGAGACGCGCTGACCAGCAACTCACGCAATCCTCCCCCGCCAGGGGGAGGTGGCACCGAAGGTGACGGAGGGGGAGGACACGGAATGCCGGTTTCCCTTACCTCCCCCTCCGTCTGGCAAACGCCAGCCACCTCCCCCTTGCGGGGGAGGATTCTAACGGGCGGCCCTCGATCACTCGGAGTAGCGCCTCGACAACAGCCCCCCACCCCCGCCGGTTATCCTTGCGTTCAGCCGCACCGAAGTTAAAGCGCGCTGCCCCCATCGCCCGCGCGCCGTCGCGCGGCACGTCCGGGGGCAGGAGATGCCGTGATCACTCTCGTCCCCCTCGACAGCATCGATCCGGCCATGGTCGAGTCGCTGCTCGATCGCGCGTTCGGGCCGGACCGTTTTCGCCGCACCGCCTACACGATCCGCGGCGCTGGCGAGGCGATAGCCGTCCTCAGCTTCGCGGCGATCGAGGACGGCGCCCTGGTCGGCTCAATCCAATGCTGGCCGATCGCGCTGATCCAGGACGGGGTCGAAACGCCGCTCGTCATGCTCGGCCCGGTCGCGGTCGAGCCGACCCACCAGGGCGACGGGATCGGCCGCCGTTTGATGACCCGCGCGCTCGATGCGGCAGCCGGACACAGCCTCGATGGCGCGCTGATGCTGATCGGCGATCCTGACTATTACGGCCGCTTCTTCGGCTTCTCCGCCGATCGCACCACGCATTGGCGCGCACCGGGTCCAGTCGAGCGCCACCGCCTGCTCGCACGCGGCGACGCCGTCCCGAACACGCCCGGCATGCTCGGTGCACGCGTGCCGGTTACGATACCAGTCACCGCATCCGCATAAGCCGCCGCTTTACCTGGCCCCCCTGCCCGCCTAGTCCGCCGCCATGCCCATGGATCCCATCCCCGATATCGCCTCCTTAAGTCTCGCCGAGATCGCCAAGCTCGTCGAGGAAGCCAAGCTCCCGCCGGTCGAGAAATGGAACCCGACGCATTGCGGCGACAGCGAGATGCGGATCGCGCGCGACGGCACTTGGTATCACCAGGGCTCGCCGATCGGACGCCCGGCGATGGTCCGGCTGTTCTCGACGATCCTGCGCCGCGAGGCCGATGGCAGCCACGTCCTCGTCACCCCCGTCGAAAAGCTCGATATCGAGGTCGAGGACGCGCCCTTCATCGCGGTCGAGATGAAGGCCGAGGGCACCGGTCGCGACTCGAAACTCGCCTTCCGGCTCAACACCGGCGATCTCGTCACCGCGGGTCCCGAGCATCCACTGCGCTTCGTCGAGGATACCGACGGCCCGCGACCGTATCTCGTCGTGCGCGGCGGGATGGAGGCGCTGGTCGTGCGCTCGGTCTATTACGAACTCGCCGAGCGCGCGATCGCCGATGATGCGACGCCAGCCGGCCTTTGGAGCGACGGGGCGTTCTTCCCGCTGGAGCCCGCCGCGCTGGAACCCAACGCATGAGTTTGACGGAACGGCTGACCGCAGCGCTGGCGAAGGGCGCCGGCTCGCACATGATCCTGCTCACCGGCGACCAGCATGACGGCGACCTCACCGCCGCCGACACGCTGCTCCCCGCCGCGGTGCTGATCGCGGTCACCGATCGCGCCGATCCCGGCGTGATCCTGACGCAGCGCACCGATACGATGAGCCGCCACCCCGGCCAGATCGCGTTCCCCGGCGGTCGGATCGATCCCGGCGAGGACGTCGTCACCGCCGCGCTCCGTGAAGCCGAGGAGGAAATCGCCCTCCCGCGCGACGAGGTCCGGGTGATCGGCGAGGCGGACAGCTACCGCACCGTCACCGGTTTCCAGGTGACGCCGGTGATCGGCATCATACCGCCCGACCTGGTGTTCACGCCGAGCGAAGCCGAAGTCGCCAGCGTCTTCGAAGTGCCACTCGCGTTTCTCCTCGACGAAGCGAACCATGTCGAGGCGACGCTCGAATGGCAGGGCCATGACCGGCATTATTACGAGATCATGTGGAACGAGCGCCGCATTTGGGGTGCGACCGCAGCGATGATCGTCAATCTCGCCCGCCGCCTGAGGTGGTCTTGATACTCCCGGCCGCACCGTGGCGCGATCGTGACGGTCTCGAAGCACTGACCAAGTTTCTCGGGGCAACCGAGGGCGAGTCCCGCTTCGTCGGAGGCGCAGTCCGTGACACGCTGCTCGGGATCGACGTCGCCGATGTCGATATCGCCACCCGCCTACCCCCGCAGGAGGTGATCGAGCGTCTCCAGGACGCGCGGATCAAGGCGGTCCCGACCGGCCTCGCGCACGGCACGATCACCGCGGTCACGCCCGCGGGTCCGGTCGAAGTAACGACGCTGCGCCGCGACGTCTCGACCGACGGCCGTCACGCCATCATCGCCTATACCGACGACTGGCGCGAGGATGCGGCGCGGCGCGACTTCACGATGAACGCGCTCTACGCAGACCCTGCGACGGGCGAGATCTTCGATTATTTCGGCGGCCTCGACGACCTCGCGGCACGGCGCGTGCGCTTCATCGGCGACCCGTTGCAGCGGATCGCCGAGGATCATCTGCGCATCCTCCGCTTCTTCCGGTTCCATGCCCGGTTCGGCACCTCGATCGACGAAGCGGGCCTGAATGCCTGTACCACCCGCGCGAACGATCTGATGGCGCTCTCCCGCGAACGTGTCGCGAGCGAGGTGCTGAAGCTGCTGGTCGCCGCCAACGCGGTGCCGGTGGTCGCCTTGATGGTCGAGCGCGGGATTTTCCGCGCGGTCCTGCCCGAGATCGACGCGGCGGGTGCGGAGCGTCTCGCTCTCCTCGCCGGGCGCGAGACGGCGGCGGGGATCGCACCCGACCCGATCCGCCGCCTCGCCATGACGATCGCGCCCGCCGCGGCCGAAGCGGTCGGCGCGCGCCTGAAGCTGTCGAACACCGACCGCAAACGTCTGATCGCCGCCACCGCCGGGCCCGGCACCGAAGGCCCGCAGGCGCTTGCCTACCGCGCCGGCATGACCGTCGCGATCGACCGGTTGCTGATCGCCGGCGAAGGCGTTTCCCCGATCAAGGACTGGACGCCCCCCGCCTTCCCGTTCTCCGGCGGCGCCTTGGTGGAACGCGGTCTGCGCAAGGGCCCGGACGTCGCGGCGATGCTGCGACAGGTCGAAACGCAGTGGATCGCGGAAGGCTTTCCGGATGCGGAACGCGTCGCGGCGATCGCAGATCAGATGGTGGCTGAAGCGCTGAGTTGCTAAGCTGTTGAAGTGCTGGAGCGGCGAGCCGTGTACTTCCCAGTGCCGACGTCGCCCCAAATCCGTCACCCCAGCGGAAGCTGGGGATCCCCGTTGGCGGAGCGTCATACCCACGCGATGAGATCCCAGCTTTCGCTGGGGTGACGGTAGTTGTTGGGATGACGGTGGCCGTTGCGGCGACGGCGGCCGGTGGCTGTTAGGACGAAGGCAGGCGTTGCGGCGACAGTGGCTGACGGGACGACGCCGACTGCTGGGACGACGACGTTGCCTGCTGCCACGACGGTAGTCACCCGGATGCCGTCGGCCGTTGAATACCCAGCGCTTAAGCCTAGGCCAACGGCGACACGCCCCCACCCGCGCCGATCATCGCATACGCCGCCTCCGCCTCCAGCGGCTTGGCATAGAAATACCCCTGCCCGAACGTGCATCCGAGCGCCGCCAGCGTCTGCGCGAGCTCGTTGGTCTCGATCCCCTCGGCGGTCGTCTTCATCCCCAGCGCTTGCGCGAGGCTCAGGATCGCGCGGACGATCGATACCTTGTCGCGGTCCGCCAGCATCTCGGTGACGAAACTGCGGTCGATCTTGAGCACGTCGATCGGAAGCTTCTGCAGATAGGCGAGGTTGGAATAGCCCGTCCCGAAATCGTCCATCGCCAGCGTCGTTCCCAACGCCTTCAGCGCGTGCATGGTCCCGGCGATCCGATCCGGGTCGGTCACGATCGCGCTCTCGGTCAGTTCCAGCGTAAACCGGTCGCCGGTCAACCCGGTCGATGCCAGCGCCGCCTCCAGCACCGGGGCGATGTCGTCGCGCTGCAACTGGATCGCCGACAGGTTGACCGCGAATTTCACCCCGCAAGCCGCACCGTGCCGCGCATCCCATGCGGCGAGCGTTCGCGCGGCCTCGTCGATCGCCCAGCGCCCCAGCGGCACGATCAGCCCCGATTCCTCGGCGACCGGAATGAACTCGGTCGGACAATGCCGACGGCCCTGTTCGTCGGTCCACCGCGCAAGCGCTTCGAAAGCCACGATCCGACCGGTCGCCAGGTCGCAGATCGGTTGATACGCCAGCCGAAGCTCGCGATTTTCGATCGCGCGCCGCAGGGCGGTCTCCATGCCGAACTGCGCACGCGCGATCGCGAAATCCTGTGGCAGATAGCTTTCGGCCAGCCCGCTCGCCTTCGCCCGCTTCACCGCGAACTGCGCGTGTCGGATCAACTCGGCGACGTCGCTCGCTTCGTCCGCGCCATAGGCGATCCCGACCGAGCATTCGACGCTGATCTCGTAATCCGTCAGTCGAAACGGTGCGGTGAGCGTACGCTGGATCCGCTCGGCCAGTGCATGCGCTTCCTCGCGATCGGTATCGATCGTCATCAGGATGCCGAACTGGTCGCCGCCGATCCGTGCAAGCGTGTCGCGCGCGCGCAACGCCCCCTTGATCCGGCGCGCGACGGTGATCAGCAACTCGTCCCCGGCAAGCGAGCCGAGACACGAGTTCAGTCGCCCGAACCGATCGAGATCGACCGCGAGAACCGCGCTGACGCTGCGATCCTCGACGTCCTCGATCAATTCCTCGAATCCCTCACGGTTGGGCAAACCGGTCAGGCTGTCGGTGGTCATCTCACGGCGCAGGCTGCGCTCGGTCTGGACTTGCGAAGTCTGGTCGATGAAGCTGATCGTGCAGCGATCGCGGAACGACGCGAACGTCCGCGCGATCGTCACCCGGTAATAGCGGCAGTCGATGACATCACCCAGGGTCCATTCGAAATCCGACCGGAGGCTGGCCGATTCCAGGAATGCCAGGATGCGCGGTCCGAGATCCGCGATCATCGGCGATCGCTCGGCGACCACGCCAAGGCCGGCGAGACGATAGGCGCGGTTCATCGCGAAGAGATCGAACACGCCGCCGTTGACGACCACATGGGCAGCCGGGATCGGGATCAGTTCCAGGGCCCGCGCGACCAGTTCGGTCGCGACGATCGATTGCGTAATCGCATCCGGGGCTATCGATGCCATTCCCCCGTTGTAGCGACGCTTCCTTAAGACGTCCTAAAGGAACCGAAACGGCTCCATACTGTCAATTATCGCCAATCTTTTGGTTTTTCAGGGTGCTAAGCGGATCGCTCGCAAAGCGATTGTCACGCGGAAATCCCGTTGGCGGCATTCTTCCTGCGGCGCCCCGTGCCGCGCGCCAAGGCCCGAGGTCCGATTCGGTCCGCGTGCGCCCCGTGCCACCGCCCATTGCCCAGCTCAGTCCTTCGGCGAAGACGAACGTGATCGCGTCGGCCAGTCCGCCATCGCGATAACGCTGGAGTTGCAGCCCCTGCCCGCGCGTCATTTCGACGAGTTCGGCTAGCGGGAACACCAGCATCTTCCGGTTGTCGCCGATTGCCGCGACGTAATCGTCATTGGGTCCGATCGGCCGGACGATCTTCAACTGCGCCCCGGGCCGCGGCGTCACCACCGTCTTGCCCTTGCGCGTCTCGGCGATCACCTCCGCGCTGCTCACCGAGAAACCACGGCCGTCGGTCGCGACGACGAGCAGTTTCGGATGCTTGCTCGCGGGCAGCAGCGCGACGATCCCGATGCTGCCATCGAGATCGATCATCGCCCGCACCGGCTCTCCGAACCCGCGCCCGCCCGGCAACTTGTCCGCCGCCAGCGTGTAGAACCGCCCGTTCTCCGCCGCGAGCAACAGCTTGTCCGTCGTCTGCGCGTGGAACGCGAACGCCGGCCCGTCACCCTCCTTGAATTTCAGCGCCTCCGGGCTCGCCAGGTCGTTATGCCCGCGCATCGCCCGGATCCAGCCACGCTGCGACAGGATGACGGTGATCGGCTCGCGCTCGATCATCGCCTCCAGCGGAATGTCGCGCGTCGGCGCAGCCTCCTCGATCGTCGTGCGTCGTTTGCCGAGCACCGTCTCCAGCCCATAGCGATCGCGGATCTTCGCCATGTCGCGCTTCATCCGCGCACGCTGCTTCTTCGGATCCGCAAGCAACGCGGCAAGCGTCGCCTGCTCCTTATCGAGCTTGTCGCGCTCGGTCTTGATCTCGAACTCTTCCAGCCGGCGCAAGCTGCGCAACCGCATATTGAGGATCGCCTCGGCCTGACGATCGGTCAGCGCGAACTCGTCGATCATGACCTTTTTGGGCTCGTCCTCGGTGCGGATGATCTCGATCACGCGATCGAGATTGAGGTACGCGATCAGATACCCGTCGAGCAGTTCGACCCGGTCGGCGATCTTGCTGAGCCGGTGCTCGGTGCGCCGGCGCAACACGACGAACTGGTGATCGACCCACGCCGCCAACGCCTCACGCAGAGACATCACGCGCGGCGTACGATCCTTGTCGAGGACGTTCAGGTTGAGGCTCACCCGCGTCTCGAGGTCGGTCAGCCGGAACAGCCCGTCCATCAGGATCTGCGGATCGACCGTGCGGCTGCGCGGCTCCAGCACGATGCGGATCTCGGTATCCGATTCGTCGCGCACATCGGCGAGGATCGGCAGGCGCTTGGCGTTGATCAGCTCGGCGATCTGCTCGATCAGCTTGCCCTTCTGGATGCCGTACGGGATCTCCGTGACGATCAACTGCCAGCCGCCACCCTTCTCCCGCTCGGTCTCCCAGCGCGCCCGGACACGAAAGCCGCCCCGACCGGTCGCATAGGATTCGCGGATCACCGCAGGCGGATCGACCACCAGCCCGCCGGTGGGGAAATCGGGCCCCTTCACATGCTCCAGGATCGCCGCATCATCCGCGTCGGGCGTATCGATCAACACGATCGCCGCCTCCAGCAACTCGGCCGCGTTGTGCGGCGGGATGCTCGTCGCCATGCCGACCGCGATCCCGCTCGCGCCGTTCGCCAGCAGGTTCGGGAACAACCCGGGGAACAGCTCTGGCTCGTGATCCTCGCCATTGTACGTCGGACGATACGCGACCGCGTCCTCGTCGAGCCCGTCCATCAGGTCGATCGCGACCTGAGTCAGCCGCGCCTCGGTATAGCGATAGGCGGCCGCGTTATCGCCGTCGATGTTGCCGAAATTGCCCTGCCCGTCGACCAGCGGATAGCGCATCGCGAACGACTGCGCCAAACGCACCATCGCGTCGTAGACCGACTGATCGCCATGCGGATGGTACTTACCGATCACGTCGCCGACAACGCGCGCGCATTTCTTGTAGCCCTGCGCCGGATCGAGCTTGAGCAACCGCATCGCCCACAACAGGCGCCGATGAACCGGCTTCATCCCATCGCGGACGTCGGGCAGCGATCGCGCGGTGATCGTCGACAGAGCGTAGACGAGATACCGCTCGCTGAGCGCGCTATCGAAGGGGGCGTCGACGATGGAGTCGAAGGGGTCTTTGAAGTCGCTGCTGGCCATTGCCGACATCGGTAGCAGGTGAAAACGCAACGATCAAAGCATGAACGTAGCGCGCGCGTCGTCCGCACGAAGAACGCCAGATGACAGCATGACGCCGCGGGTCGAGCACGCTAGACCAACCCCATGATCCGCTTTGCAATTCTCGCGCTCGCCGCCATCTCGACTCCCCTGGTCGCGCAAACCTCCGCCCCCGCCAAGCCGTCCCTATTGACGTGGCCGGACCTGACCAAGCGCCCGAAACCAGCGCCCGACGCGACGATCGACTACGGCACCGACCAGATGCAGAAGATCGACGTCTGGATTCCAAAAGGGAAAGGGCCGTTCCCAGTCGTGGTCATGGTGCATGGCGGGTGCTGGACGACCAGCATCGCCGATCGCAGCCTGATGAACTGGATCGCCGACGATCTTCGCAAAAGCGGCGTAGCGGTGTGGAACATCGATTACCGCGGAGTCGATCGCGCCGGCGGCGGCTATCCCGGCACATTCGCGGATACTGCGAACGCCGCCGATCAACTCGCGGTAAACGCCAAGAAGTTCAATCTCGACACCCGGCATGTGGTTGCGATCGGCCATTCCGCCGGCGGGCACCTCGCGCTCTGGCTCGCCGGCCGGCCGAAGCTGCCCGCGACCAGTCCGCTCCGCACCGCAAACCCGCTCCGCATCGACCATGTCATCAGCCTCGGCGGGCTCCCCGATCTAGAAGCCACCGCCGCCAGTCCCCAGAATGGCTGCGGGGTAGAGGTCGTCGGACAACTGGTCGGCAAGCCGACCCCGCAGCATCCGGACGTCTACGCCGACACCTCCGTCCCGCGCCTCCTCCCGCTCGGCATGAAGCAGGACCTGATCAGTGGGCGCGAAGACCGGATCATCCCCTTCGTCATGGCCACCGACTATGTTGCGAAGGCAAATGCGGCCGGCGACACCGCCACGCTCCACACCATCACCATCCCCGCCACCGGCCATGTCGAACTGATCGCGCCCGAAACCGCCGCCTGGGCGGAAGCAAAGCGCCTGATCCTCGCCGACCTCAGGAAGACCCAGTGACCCTCGAAGACGCCCGCGCGCTTGACGCGACCGACCCGCTCGCCGCCTACCGCGACCAGTTCGCGCTACCGGAAGGCGTGATCTACCTCGACGGCAACTCGCTCGGCGCGCTCCCCAAGGCCACGCCGGCCGCGCTCGCCGACGTCGCCACGCGCCAATGGGGCGACCGCCTGATCCGCAGCTGGAACGAAGGCTGGATCGACGCCCCCCAGCGGATCGGCGCCAAGATCGCGCCACTGATCGGCGCCGCGCCGGACGAGGTCATCATCGGCGACACGACCTCGACGCACCTTTTCAAGGCCTTGGTCGCCGCTCTTCGCAGCAATCCGAAGCGTCACACGGTCGTCAGCGAAGCCGGGAACTTCCCAACCGACCTGCACATTGCCGAAGGCGCAGTCGCCTGCGTCACCGGTGCACGCCTCAAAGTGGTCGCACGCGAAGACCTGGCCGCCGCACTCGACGAAGACACCGCGGTCCTCCTGCTCACCCATGTCCACTACAAGACCAGCGACCGCTTCGACATGACGGGCTGGACCGCGCGCGCGCACGACGCCGGCGCGCTCATGCTCTGGGACCTGAGCCACAGCGTCGGCGCGGTCCCGATCGATCTCGACGGCGCCAACGCCGACCTCGCCGTCGGGTGCACGTACAAATACCTCAACGGCGGCCCCGGCGCCCCCGCGTTCTTCTACGTCGCGAAACGCTGGCAGGACGCGCTCGCCAGCCCGCTCTCCGGCTGGATGGGCCACGCGGCGCCGTTCGCATTCGAGGACGCCTACCGCCCCGCCCCCGGCATGAAGCGCTGGCTCGCCGGCACCCCCGCGATGCTCTCCACCGCTGCATTGGAAGCCGCACTCGACCTATGGGCCGATGTCGACCAGCACGCCATCGCCACCAAAAGCGCGCAACTCTTCGATATCCTTGCCGCCGCAGGTGACACCCTGGGCCTCGAATGCGTCAGCCCCCGTGACCCCGCAAACCGCGGCAGCCACATCAGCTTCCGCCACCCGCACGCCTACGCCCTGACCCAAGCACTGATAGCCCAAGGCGTGATCGGCGACTTCCGCGACCCCGACATCCTCCGCCTTGGCCTGACACCCCTGTATCTGAGCCATGAAGACGTCTGGCGCGCTGCCGACATCCTGCGCGAAACCCTCGAAACCGAAGCTTGGCGCGATCCAGCGTTCTCCCAGCGCCTAGCCGTCACGTAACGCGAGCACACCTCGGACGCCTGAACTAATGGGGGAGGTTTCCGGATTTGCGTTCCCGGGCTTTCGTTCACTGCGTCGGGATGAGCGTATCGACATTCTTTGCAGCAACAGCCCAGCGGTAGACCGCGTCGGCAATATAGAACCGGAACTGGATACCGTCGAAATACACCTTGCGGGCGTTGCCGACGCATATCCTACCTCGGTTGACGATCGCCGCCTCCAGCCGACGGACGGCAGCTAGACGTTTGTCTGTCATGGCGAGTTTGACGGCCAGTTCCGGTTGGAGGCGTACAAAGTAGACGGCAGCCTCGAAATACCGGCGATCGAGGGGCAACCGAAATTTGGCAAGCGATGTCTCCCGCGCATTGAAGCGTGCCTGCACAGCAGGATCCGCGGTCTGCTCTTTCGTTAGTCTCAGGTCCGGCGCGAATGCCTTCAAGGCCTCGATCGTCAAAGCACCCCTGTCGTAATAAACGTTCTGGATGATCCCTAGATGGGCGTCTTCTGTATCGGGCGCACATGCCGCGTATATCTTGGAGAGGCGCAACATCGCGAACTCCTGTCGCGTACTGTTGGTCCGGGAATCTATGGCCGTCTGCAACCAGCCGCGGCGGTCGAGGCTTGCTCTTGCAGGGCATGCCGCCCATCGCTGCGACAGGTCGAATATCTGGCGGCTACGGACCGAGCTTCCCGTACGCGACGTGCCAAATGATTTCTTCGTTACTGCCGAGTCCTCATCATCGATATCACGCAAGGCTGTGACGACGATCTCTTCGGAAGGTGGTTCGAGCGGCGCTTGACGTTCGGATGGCAGGCGATCCTGGGCGGCGTATAGGAGCGCTGATCCAAGCAATGCAGCATGAAGCATGAAGGTCTCCATTAGGTCGCGGGTGCTCGTCATCACATTAGTACATGTGATGACGAGCGAACCAATCTTTGCTGGTGCTGCTTTTGATCGAAAATCGTTCCATCCAGGACGGCCGTGCCCGAGCCGTTGCCGGGCCATTTCGGTCATGTCACCCGCACACGCCCAAGACCCACCGATCCGATTGCACCCCCCGCACCCTTCGCCTATAGGCGCGGCCTATTCCGGCCTCGGCTTCGCGGTGCATAGCGCGTAGGCTGGGGCCGCTCGATTTTCACCGCTCGATTTCCAGGGGACCGCGCATGGCTCGCCGCCGCCAGATCTACGAAGGCAAGGCCAAGATCCTCTACGAGGGTCCCGAGCCGGGCACGCTGATCCAGTATTTCAAGGACGACGCGACCGCGTTCAATGCCCAGAAAAAGGGCACGATCAACGGCAAGGGCGTGCTCAACAATCGGATTTCCGAGCACATCTTCACGCTGCTCGATCACATCGGCGTGCCGACGCACTTCATCCGCCGGCTCAACATGCGCGAGCAGCTGATCCGCCAGGTCGAGATCGTCCCGATCGAAGTCGTCGTGCGCAACGTCGCCGCAGGCTCGATCTCGACGCGCCTCGGGATCGAGGAGGGCACCAAACTGCCCCGCACGATCATCGAATATTACTACAAGGACGATGCGCTCGGCGATCCGATGATCTCCGACGAACACATCGCCGCGTTCGGCTGGGCAAGCCAGGAGGAGATGCACGACATCGCCGACCTCGCGATCCGCGTGAACGATTTCCTGTGCGGGCTGTTCGCCGGCGTCGGCATCCGCCTCGTCGACTTCAAGCTCGAATTCGGCCGCATCTTCGACAACGACTTCGGCCGGATCATCCTCGCCGACGAGATCAGCCCCGATGGCTGCCGTCTGTGGGACATGGAAACCAACGAGAAGATGGACAAGGATCGCTTCCGTCGCGATCTCGGTGGTGAAGTCGAGGCCTATCAGGAGGTTGCACGGCGTCTTGGGCTGCTGCCCGAAGGCGGCGACAATTCGGTCCTCGACCTCGAAAAGCATCGCAAGAACCGGGGCAAGTAAATGAAACTCAAGGTTTTCGTGACATTGAAGCCCGGCGTACTCGATCCGCAGGGCCGGGCGATCCACCACGCCCTCGGCAGCCTCGGCTTCGACGGCGTGCAGGACGTCCGCCAGGGTAAGCTGATCGAACTGGAAGTCGCCGACGATACCGACGACGCGACCATCGACGGCATGTGCCGCAAACTGCTCGCCAACACGGTGATCGAGAATTACCGCGTGGAAAAAGCATGAAGACCGCGGTCATCGTCTTTCCCGGCTCCAACTGCGACCGAGACATCGCCGTCGCGCTGGAGGCGGTGACCGGCGTCAAGCCGCTCATGGTCTGGCATGGTGACGCAGATCTGCCGTCTGACGTCGGCCTGGTCGCGGTCCCCGGTGGCTTCTCGTACGGCGATTACCTCCGCTCGGGCGCGATCGCGGCACGCTCGCCAATCATGCGCGCGGTCGTCGAGCAGGCGGGCAAGGGGTTGCCGGTGCTGGGCATCTGCAACGGCTTCCAGGTGCTGACCGAAGCGGGGCTCCTCCCCGGCGCGCTGATGCGCAACGAGGGGCTGAACTTCGTCTGCCGCGACGTCGCGCTGACGGTCGAGACCGCAAGCTCGACCTTCACCTCGGGCTACAAGGCTGGCGAGCGCGTGTCCTTCCCGGTCGCGCATCATGACGGCAATTACTTCGCCGACTCCGAGACGCTCGACCGCCTCGAAGGCGAAGGCCGCGTAGCGTTCCGTTATGCGGAGAGCGTCAACGGTTCCGCGCGCAACATCGCTGGGTTGTTGAACGACAAGGGCAACGTGCTCGGCATGATGCCCCACCCGGAGCGTCGTATCGAGGCGGCGCACGGTGGCACCGACGGCCGTCGTCTGTTCGAGGGCCTGCTCGAAGCCGTCAGCGCCTAACCCTTGTTCCCCCGCGAAAGCGGGGGCCCAGGATACCACCCATATCAACCGTGACCCTGGACTCCCGCGTGCGCGGGAGAACAGTCAGGGTCGAGGCGTCAAACCCGCGTCCGAAACGGTGAAAAGTCCGTCCCCCGGTCGTAAACGTCCACACCCTCGCGCCGTTTCAGCCACCCCACAGCGACATACGTCAGCGGCGTCAGCAACACCTCCCAGGACACCTTCAGCAGGAACTGGCTGACCATCACCATCAGCATCGCCTCCACCGGCCAGTCCGGCGCGCCGTAAAACGCGAGCGGGTAGAAGATCAGGCTGTCGAACGCCTGCCCCACAACCGTGCTGCCGATCGTCCGCGTCCACAGCATCCGCCCCTGCGTCCAGATCTTCATCCGCGCGAGCACGAAGCTGTTGGCGAACTCTCCCACCCAGAACGCACAGATCGACGCGAACACGATCCGCGGCACCTGCCCGAACACCGATTCGTACGCCGCCTGCCCGGTCCACCCCTTGTCGGGCGGCAACGCGACGACGACCGCCGACATGAACACCATGAACAGCATCGCGCCGAACCCCGCCCAGATGCAGCGGCGCGCGCGCGCATAGCCGTACACCTCGGTCAGGACGTCGCCGATCACATAGCTGACAGGGAAGAACAGGATCCCCGCGCCGAACGGCCACGCGCCGACGAACGGCAGGTCGATCACCGCCCGCTTGCCCGCGCCGATCACGTTCGACAGCAGTAGGATCGTGACGAACGCCGCCATCACGAAGTCGTAATAGCGGAAATGCCCGCCGCTCACCGCGTTCGCGGCCACCGGTTCGAGCCCCCGCTCCCCATTCCCGTCAATATCCATCCCGCCGGTTATGATCGAGGTTCCAAGCCCGCACAATCCGCGCTAGTCGTCGCCGCAGCGCGCGCCCGTAGCTCAGCTGGATAGAGCAAGGAGCTTCTACCTCCTCGGTCGGGGGTTCGAACCCCTCCGGGCGCGCCAACCGCCCGCCTTTTTGTTGGGACACGCTGACCGTGCCTCTATGCCAACCTTAGAGCGGCCTCTTACGGCGACGACGGGTCAGCGGGGACTTGCAGCTATCGTTACCAAAGCTAGGCGCGGCCGCCTGTCCTAATTTGGGCTGGCGCCATTACAGACAGCCGGCCAAATGCGCTTCGATTTGAACAGGCTTCAAGATCTCGGAACTCGTCAGACGCCCTCGGATCAGGAAGCCCCCGGTTCCTCCTAAAGGAGAACACGACATGGTTTTGGAAGATCGCGAGCAAGCCAGCCTGGCGCATCTGAAGGAGCGTATTCAGAAAATTTCGGGCCATCTGGACATGGGAAACGGCACGTCGGTCGCTAATGCTCTTTCGACCGCATTGGATCTGGATCTCCGCATCGGCGCCCCGGAGGACGGGGAGACTGTACTGAATGCGCTCCCAGATGCCGAAATCGACGATCTCGCGGGCAAGCTTGTCAGGGTCTATGGAACTAAGAACATGGAGTTTACGCTGCCACTCGGCACGATGGTGGCCTCCAGCGCAATTGGCGACGTCCGGTTCGGACACGAGCGCTGGCTGCTGGACGCAGGACGGCCGGGCCTTCATGCGATGGCGAACATACGCCGCGACGCGCACGGGCCAAACTTTGATCTGCTGCGATCGCACATCACTCGCCTGACCAGAAATCTCCCTTGCGGGCGCCTCGGCCTCCCGTTGCCGGCGTTCATCGTCGGCGTCTCCGAACGTCATCTCCTGCATTTCAGCCCGTGCGATGAGGCTGGCGGCGTGGTGCTGGAGCGCTGGGCGAACTGCACCGACGCACCGCGGTTCACGGCGGCATCGCCAACGCAGATCCTGGAGTTCGCCGAATCGATCGTTGCCGACATGAAGACCTTTTGGGAAAGGCGCGAGGCCATCGCCGCACGCGCGAGGAAAGTCCGCGCGCTAGCGGACGCCGCCGCGGCCGAGCATGGCGCGGAAGTGCTGCTCTTGGCGGTCGATCTCAGTGATCAACGGGATAGTGAGAGGGTCGACATGTACGTCCACTACCTGGCGATAGACGAAGCGATGCGCGTCGGTTCGGTCCTCGACCTTCTCCCGGATCGGGATGACATCACGGCGGCGTCCTACGAACCGCCGAGCGGCGTATCACACCGCCCGTTCGAACGCGCGAAGCTGCACAGGCTCGGCGCGGATGGGCGGATCGACGACATGGCGGCGGCGGTGGCGGCCGCCGCTCCGGGCGGCGCGAAGGCGGTATTCGCGAAACTCGCGATCGCTTACGAATCGACCTTCGAGGTGTCGACGGGCAACACGCCGATGTTCGTCGCGCTGTTCTGGCGTGACGGAACGATCAAGGCCGACATCTCCATGGCCGGGAAGGTGGAATGGTACCGCGAGAGACTGGAAATTCTCGGCCACCTTCTTCCGGAGACCGTTCGCGAGTCGCTGCGTGGACGGACCGTCGACTCCATAGCAGCGCTTCCGTTTTACTGCGCTTGCAAGATTGAACGTGCGGGAGATCTCGTCGGGGGTATTCGTCTGGATCTTGAGATCGGCACGCGTCTCGTCGACCTCTCGACCGGACGGATCTGGGATGGACCCGCCAGCGGGCACTGACGGTTCCCGATTTGCAGCGGCCAGGTGTGACCCGTCACGTCGGCCGGCGATATACCCGTCCGTTGGACAGCGGCTCTGAAGGACGTCGAGCATTGGCGACCGTTCAGACTTTATACCGTTGCCGACGAGTTTGAGCTGAGCGTCAGGCCGCCTTGTTTGAGCGCACGGGAATGCTTAAAAGGACGCTAAGACGACTTACTACGCTGACAGGGTAATAAGTCGTTCCGTTCGAGTCGCGAGTGACGAATCGACCATCATTCCGCATCCGCGCCGGGGCCGTACGTTGCTCATATCCACCGGAGCAAAGCGCCCGGCTGGATGTCTGGGGTTGATCATATGACCTCCCACCAAACGAGCTCGGTTCGATGATCGCGACGATCCATGCGTGTCCGCCTGTGTTTCGAGTTTCCACCGTCGGGCATAGCCACCGCCGCCGCCCTTTTCACGAAATGCCGCTCCATCTTCGCACTCCAGCTTCGAAGCGGCAGACCGAACAGGTCTGCTTCCCACGGTCCCGGAACCATCGAGATCAACACGTCTTCCGAGGTGGTACTCGCGATGGAGAGAACCTTCGGCCCGAAGGTCAGGTACATGTCCATGACCACTTGGCCATTCCGGGCGTTGAACGATGACCCCAATCTCGCGTTCGAACCGCCTGGCGTCACGGTATTGCAAGGGATGCGCGAGAACGGCGACGTGATGATGACCGACCAGCCCAGGCCCGGGTCGATCGTGCGAACGCGGGCCTCGCCGCCGCCAGGCAGATCCAACCCTTCCCAACTCCCGTGCATATGGTCGTGAGCTAGAGCTGCGTCGCGGATGATCCGCGCGCGGTCGATGTTCCTCAGAACCTTGATGTCAGTGGTGCAGGGGTACTTCGGCATGGTGCGGTCCTCGTGAAATGAACTTTTTCGGTCGGGTTCCTTCCGTCCGAGAGCGTGATCCCGTTGGTGACGATCGATCCATTCTCTCGGCATCATGATACGGAGCATGATAATAGGCATTTGGCAGATCACCTTTTCGAGACGGGGATCGATCGGGGAGGACGATCTCCCAACGGCACATCAGGCTGATCCCGGTTGCCCGGTACAATAATGGTTCCAGGTCTTTCGCGATCGGCTCTGCTCGAAGCAGCCCCGCCGTCGCGTGCCTGGCGATACGCCCCGAAGCGAATGCCGCACGGCTAATGTCCCAGCTCAAGGTTACAGACGAACCCTGATCATTCAGGACGGGTGGAACATGCATGACGCGGCAGACGACTTCCTCGCAGACGCTGCCGCGTCCTCAACAAGCAGCCGGAGAAACGACGAAACGAGACCTGCGATGGTCCAGTATCGTGCGGAATACCCGAACGTGCCTACCGACAGGGAGCGGGCGCGGACCACCTCGATCTTCGCCGCAGCCCGCGCCTCCTGCATATGCGATCGCCCCATCAGTCGGTCCTTCGAGGCCGCCGGCTCGACCTACGCGAGGCTTGCCGGACGTGATCGGGCGCGATTGTCGGGATCGTACGGTTCGCCTACGAGCAGCGCCAGGAGATGCTGCGTCAGTTTCGGCGCGCCGTGCCTGAAGGCCATGCCGCCCCACGCATCCCAACGATCGAGCCTGATCGCCAACCAGACGTGGAAACGATCCCGGCTGTCGAGGTCGCTGAAGGTCTGGCTCCATAGAGTGCGGTTGATCGGGATGACGTCACCGAGCCCGGCACCGATCAGGACGACGGCGGGATGCCGTCCGATATCCTGTCGGACGAAGCGGTACGGCAGAGCAGAGGAGAAATCCTCGACGCGCTGCAACCAGGCCGAACGTTCCGGCTCGGAGGTCTCGACAGGCTCCATGGTGCGAATGGCATCGAGCCCGATCGGGATCGCCCTGACCTCGGAAGGTCTCGTCGATGCCAGCATCACGAGAGCGGCATGGCCCTCCTGCGTCAACCCGTCGCCGAATGCCCCACCGCCGGTGAGATCGAGACTTCGGAGCCAGAACCGATAGAACCGCCAATAGTCCTCCTCGCCCGCGAACAGGTCGTGCACGCTTTCCGACACGTGCACCGTGCGCCGGTCGATCGCGGCGAGAACCGCGAGAAGCCGCTCGAGGACGTCGTCCCTGAACGCCTCCTGTTCGGACCTCATGCCCAGGCGGGACCGGAAGAAAGCCTGACGCACGGACTCCCACCGTCTGCCCTGCTCGTCGACGAGCGGCAGTCCGGATGCCCCGTCCGCGTGAAGCCAGTAGCCCCAAGGCAGCGCGGGGTTGCGCAGCTGTTCATACGTCACGACGCGTTCCTCGGATCGTACGCGTCGAGGCCTCGGGCCGGACGATCGCCTCGAATCGAGGACGATGGATCCCGCCCCTCCGCGATCGCGTGCAACTGCGCCGCCATCCCAGTTATCTCGCGCGCGACGTAGGTTTCGTCGCGGTAGACGCGACCATTCTCGGCGGAGAGTGCCTCGCGGTGGCGGGAGCCCGGCACCAGATCGTAGGAATGGTTGCAGGAGAAGCCGAACCACCACAACTGGGCCGGGAGCGCCGCCACGGCTGTCGCCGTGGCCGGATCACGCGCCCAGACACCTCGCCGGTCGTGCACGTGGCATACCGACACCTCCGGCTGTCCTTCCTCATCACACGGTTCGGCGTAGTCTATTCCGCCATGAACCTCGATCGGAGGATCGTGCGGGAGCGCGTCCTCACCGAAGCCGAACAGCGGATGGGATGGACCTACACCGACGAACCCGGAGAGCGCACCATCTTCGCCGCGACGCATGATGCACGGCAGGCCCGTTGGTGCATCGAGCCAGGACACCTTGTCGGCTTCGTCGGCCCAGGGCCCCGAGCCGCTCGGGTGAACGGAGGGCACCCGGTAGATCTCGAGCGCCTCGATCTTCGTACCGGCGATGGCGTACTTGCCCGGATCCTCTCCGGTCGTGGCGAGCGCGCCGCCGGTGCGACGCGACTGTGGCTTCTTGGACATTTCAGTCTCCTTCATTCGAGTTGAGACCGGGTCGCCGTCCGGCCTCGTGGACCGAAAGGTTCTGCGGAATTCAGACACGTGTTGATCGACGCCGGATACGATCGTGTCTCGTCACCCGGCCTGCGGCGGACACGTCACTCACATTCCTTCCAAATAGAGAATATAAAACCGTATGCTCCGAACCCCTCCGAGTCGTCAAGCGCTATTATAATCTCTATATGGACAGAATAGGTGCGTGGTTGTCAGGGTAGAAAGCGGCTGCGTGCCGTCACGCGCTCGACGTCCGGACCGAGGGCTTTCGGTCTCGCCGCGAAATCGTAGACGTGCCCCGCCAGCCAGAACTCCTCCTCCATGCGGTCCTCGTCGGCGACCTCGCGACACCACATTTTGCGTTCGGCGTTCCATCGGTATCCACGTTCCCGAAGCAGGTCCTTCACCGAGAAGTCCGCGCCGCGTGCGCGGAACAGCCAGCTGGGACGGCTTCCCCGGTCCAACAGGACCGACAGGGCGGTTCGCCCGTCGTCGAACCGGTGACGGAGAAGCTGGATGAGCGCGTCGACGTCGGCATCGGCCCGATGGCCACCATGGAAGTAGCCCGCCTGCATCAGCAGGAACCCCAATGTCCGTCCGTCGAACCCGCGGGCCCGCCAGTCCACCTGCGCCATGCTGCAGACCCAGTTCAGCCCGCGCGCGCCCTCGAGTCGGTTTTCGACCCAAACCCTGTCGAAGGCACTATTGTGCGCGACGACGAAGGATGCGGAGTTCAACAGCCTTTCCGCAGCGTCCTCGTCGATGAAGCGACCCTCCACATCGGCATCGGAGAGCCCCGTGAGCGCCGTGATCTCAGCCGAGATGGGACGCCCGGGGTCCTCGACCCAGGCATAGGGCTGGTCGACATCCGTGATCACGCCATCTGCGTCGTAGCGAAAACGGCGGACCGCCAGCTCGATGATCGCCCCGCTACCGGCGTCGAGTCCGGTGGTTTCGACGTCGATCGCTATGCCGACGTGCCGACCTCGCCCGTCTCCCTGCCCCGTCGGCCCGGTCTTGAGATCGAGACGGCTGATTACGCGATGGTCCTCCGCTCCGGCGGACGAAGCGCGGGCGGTCTCCATATCGGCCATGACTGTGTCTCCCATGCGTTCGGTGGAGCCGGCGATGCGGCCCGTGGCGGCGGCTTGTCACGCCTCGATCCGCTGCTCGATGTCGACGGCGAACCCGAGGTTCGCTGGCTTGCGCAGGTCGCGTTCGACCTTGCGGATCGCGTCGGCGACGGCGTCGGGCACGAGCGCCATCGTCAACGGCGACGCCGGATGGAAGCCGAGCCGGATATCCGCCCGCGCCGCGATGTGCGCCCCGAACCGCAGGCGGAGTCGTTCAGCGACGTCTTCCGGATCACGGGCGATCGAGGCGTGGAACGCCTGCAGCATGATGTTTCCACCGGTGTACGCGATGGTCGCCGTCCAGAGCCGTGCGCGACCTGTCGAGCGACGCGCGGAGTTGTCCGGACGCATGCCGCTGGGGGGTGTGCGACTCTGGAGGTTCGGCTCGTCGTCGTCCTTCAAAAGGAAATCGACATCGGCCGCATCGAAATCGAGGCCGAGCGACAGACCGTGGACGAGGACGCCGCGCATGCAGTTGTCACGGTCCAGACATGCCTCGATCGGCGACAGACCTTCGAACATTCGCCGAGGCGAAAGCATCCAGGTCATCGGGTCGTGCGCCACCGACTCGCGCTGGAAATGGGTGGCCGTCTCGGATGCCACCAGCGCGACGCGGGAGATCGCGCGAAGGGTCGTGACGACGATCTCGTCGGACGGCTGATCGTGATCGAGCGGATCGGCGAACATCGCGTCGCTCGCGGGTTTGGCCAGGGGGCTGGTCCTGGAGATTGCGGGTTCGTGGACGTGAACGTTCATCTTCGTTCTCCTTCTCGCTATCGATGTTCCTCGCTCGTGCCGGGCAGACGCTTCGGATGCCGACGACACCAATATGGAACTGGCACAATATAGTTCAATGGTTCTAGAACTATCGCACGGATATTCTTTGAAGATGTCGCGACAGCGACCTGCTGACGACATGGCAGGCGGCGCCTGGCGATCGAGGGCCGCCCAGTCCCGCATCGGACATTGGGTCGGCAATGCGCGAACAAGGCTTTGCACACACCGCGCACCGGATGGTCTCTTCCATCGACGTCGAGAGGAATTTCTGGAGTTGTTTCAGGAAGAGAAAATCAGATGCGGTCCAGACCTGCAGACAAGGTACAGGATTGTGCCGAGATCCGCGCACTCGTCGCAACGTCCGAAGGGCTCGTCGACGATCATGATCCAGGCGAGGTGAGCAACCTCGCGGGCAGCCTCTGCGGACTCGAGGGCTTCACGATGCGTGAGATCGAGGAGCGGTTCAGACCCTACATGATGCTGAAAGATTTCCACCACGTGCGGCTGACGAACCTGAACCGGAACCTGCCCTGGGGAGGGTTCTACACCGACCCTCCCAAGGCGTTCCCGCTCGCAGACCTGCTGGCGGCGGCGCATGCGGCCGCGGTCCGTCCGGACGTGACCGAGAAGGGGCCAGGCGTCTGGACGGAGAAGGTAGCCCTTCCGGTCAAGGATCCCGGCGTGCTCGAACTGGGATTGCGCATCGTCGCACGGAACTGAGCCGGATGGCGGCAACGATCGAACGATCGCCAATCGCCCCTCGAGGCAATCTAAACGATGTCCGGGGTCCAACCGTGGTTGCGACGGATGGCTGGACTGCGAACGGCTGCTTCATGCCGACTGCGGCAGCGACCGGCGCAGGCATCCGTCGAGGGCTCTGCCTCCAAAGAGGGCGACAGCGAGCCGGACGATCGGACCATTAGAGTCCCTGCCGGACAGTAGCGGTCGCCCGCGAAATCGGCTCGCGACCCCGTGGCTCTACCTGGCCGGAACCATCCCCTCGCTCCGAACCAGAAACCGTCGTCGTCGCCATCGCAGCGACGGCCGCGACGATCGGCGCGCCCTCTCGACACACGACGCTCAACAAGAAGGACGGCATCGCCATGGACGACGAATTGAAGAACCTCGACCTCTCGGAAATCGACCCTCTGAAGTGGGCCGAATTCCGACGCAGAGTCTTCGTCCTCGAGCAGTACCTCGCACTACCGAACCCGACGTCGGCGGACAGGATCCGCCACGGCGCGAAGCTGAACCTCGGAGCACAGCAGTTCCAGAACCTCGTCAGGACCTGGGAGACCGACCACGACCCGCGCAAGCTTTCACCAGGCGTCAGGAAACGGGCGGTTCGTCACAGCCGAAGTCGACGTGGGGGCGTCGACCCGGCGGCACGCGAGATCGCACGGGGCGTCATCGCGGAACTCGGATCGTCGGCCTCGCTCCGCGAACTCGTGGAGCTCGTGAGGCTGCGCTGCACCGCGTTGAGGATCACTCCGCCATCGCGCGGGACGATTTGGCTACTGTCGGTGGAGGCGAGAGGGTCGCCCTCCGAACAGCATGGCAACGCGATACTCGTGGCCCGCGCCTTCCTGAAGCTGCCGGTCGAGACGGCGATGGGAACCGTCTTCCCGGAGCTGACGGTAGCCGTGAACGTGTCGACGAGACGCATCCTGGCCATCGAAACCGCTGATCCCGAAGCTACGCCGGACCTGCGCGATCTCGCGACCGCCATTCGTGGCCGCGATCCCGTCATCCTCGCCGACCTAGGGATCCGCACCCGGTTGTCGCGCTACGTTCTCGGACGCACCCCCATGGCGACGATATCGGAGAAGGACGGGCGACGAACACTCGCACAGGTGTTGGGCCGGAAGATCGGCCTTCTCGAAGTCGCCTACCGGAACCTTAACGGCAATCCGGCGAAGTCGATGCACTCGTTCCGCGATCGCGCGTTGAACTTCGACGACGCGAGAACGGCTGTCGCATTCGCCATGGAACGCCACAACGCCGCCGTAGCGGCAGCCGCCGAAGCGGACCTGTTCAGCCGCGTGCCATCGGTTCCAGAAGCCTGACGAGTTCCCCAGGGGGCAACGACTCGCCGTCGACTGACAGATCGGCAAGCACCGTCGCGTTATGGTCTGCGATCGGAACATCGAGCCGTGCCAAAGCGTCGGCGTCATCCAAACCGAGCGCATCCGAACCTTCCGTCCCCAACGCGTCGCCGGTCCGGCCAGGCAGAAGCTGGATGGGACCGAGCTTGAGACCGACGTGCTCGCGAATGTAGCGGCCATATGTCCCCTGCCCGACCACCTGCGGCGTGCTTCCTCCCGTCTCCCCGTAGACCTGCTGCATCAATTCGCGCACACCATCCATGTCTGTACCGGGTACCAGCTGAACGTTCACGAGCTGCGGCGACCAGAGACGCCCGGGGAACGATCCCGAACCGATCCGTCGCTGGGCATCCCGGGCGGCGGCCGCATAGCCTGACGCGCTTTCGGCGGGGGAGCCAACAGAGCGACCTAGGATCAGTCGCGTGCCGCGATCGATGATCATGAAGACCGTGTGCCGGTCGCCGTCCTTCCGGCGCAGCGAGCTCGCAGAGCAGTCGAAGAGAATCTCCTGGCCCGCCTGCCTAGCCTCCCGCACCCGGCGGATCTCGCGCTCGACGTACAACCTCAGTGTATTCTTCTTGGGCAGGTCGTCAGCGGGCAACCCGGATCGATCGCCGAGAAGCTGCGCCAACTTCGCCACGGATGCGGGCGGGATCGCATTGTCACGCACCACCTCGGCGACCACCGCCTGGAGGGCGTTCACAATGTCCGGTTTGAACCGCTCCCGCGACTGGGTCGCGACAGCGTAGGTACCGAGGCTGCGAAGTGAACGCGCCTCCGGCCATGCCCGCGCCATCTGGTAGAATCTGCCCAGTTTCACCCCGGCGTCGGCCGCCGCCTGCTTCGCAGTCAGACCCTCCTCGCCGCCGCAGTACCGGTCCAATGCCGCGATGCGCTGCAAAGCCTTGGCACGCCGCGCCGGCGGCATGTCGGTCCAGATGGCGATCTCTTCGGGAGCCACGTCACGGCCGAGGACCTTTGAGAGACGATAGTCCACCGGGATCGCGGTGATCCGCATGTCAGGTTCCATCTCACTCTGACGGTCGACATGATCGACCTGCGCCGACGCGACGTTATCGGGCGCTCCGGAAACATCTTCGTCAACCACTACGCTTTCCTCGATGCGCCGTCGGTGCAGCGCCAGCGTCCGCACAGTACCGCTGAGTTCCGAGCGTTGGAATAGTGATTACACGGCTCGAGGCGACAGTCACCGCATGGTATGAGACACCGACCCTTCGTCAGGACGAGTCGAGGATACTCGTCAATCGAAAGCCGTCGGACCGGACGATGCCCGCTGGCCCCGCGCCGCCCGGTTCTCGCTGCGGGCGGCGTGCCCGGCGAGTATGCTGACCATCATCAACTCGTAGTGCTCGAGCGTAAACCCGGCGGAGGTGAAGGCACGGACCTCCGCCGAGGCGACGCTGTACCCTCGATGCCAGCTGAGTACGGCCAGACGGCGTAGCGCTTCCAATCTGGGATCAGCCAGTTGCAGGCTACGACGGACACCGAATACCGACGCAATGGCCGTCGCGATCCGACCAGGGACCTGCAGTGATCGAACGGTATCTTTCCGTGCCAACGCCACGACCAGCCATTCCAAAGGAGCGAACGCAGCTGCGGTCGGCTCAATCGCGCTCAAACCCTGACCTTCCTCGACTGACAGCGATGCAGCTGGTGCCGGGGATCTCGCGAGTTGGAGGACTTCCGAAAACCCGTTGAAGTCATAATAAGCCACCGGCTTTCTCCTCCGCCCGAAATTGCATGTGCCGCTATGCGATCGCCCAAACCGTGTCGCCCATCTGCCCGTACCGTCGTGGTTCTAACGACTGGATTTGCGAGCATCGAAGACAGGATCTCGTAACCTACCGAACGGTATATAAACCCGGGAATCGAGGGTCAACATAAACATACCGATCGGTATGGAGCTATCGCATTTGTCACTTATCGCCTGGCTCAGGAAGCTGAGCTCTAGCCGCCGTGAGTTCGCGAATTGGGCGTCAGGCGGGTGGGCTCACGACCTTGCCCGCGTTGCACTCGAGCAGTTCGGCCGCATCGAAGTCGCGGCCGTCAACCTTGAAGCCGCGGACGCCGGACATCTTGCGCGCGATGTCCTTGCACGCCCTCAGCATCGCGACCGGGCGCCGATCGACGCTGCCCGAACAGCCACCCGACCGACACTGCCAGATGATATCGGGATACGCGATGACGACGACTTCCCGCGCGTTGCTTCGCCCCACGTCCGCGCTGGCGGTCAACCTGGCAGGCGTAGCGGCGCCCGCAGGAGCCACCGCGCCGAAGAGCGCCAGCGCGAGGATCGAAGGGCGGTGCCGCAGGGCGATCAGGTTCTTCGATGTGTGGTCGAGCATCGTCAGTCTCCTTCTTGGTGATCAGATATCGCCGGCGGGCGAAGACGTGCGGCCGAACATCGCCTCAGACGAAACGGTCTCGGCCCTCGATCACTCCAGCCGAACGCGGGCCATCACGGACAGTCCGGGCCTCAGACGTCCCACGTCGGACTGGCCGGGATCGAAGCGGACGCGGACCCCGACCCGCTGGACGATCTTCGTGAAGTTCCCGGTGCCGGGTTCGAAAGGCAGCAGCGAGAAGCTCGACCCCGAACCGGGCGCGAAACTGTCGACGCGACCACGGAGCTTTACCCCCGGAACGGCGTCGGCCTCGACCACTACGGGCTGACCCGGCACCATGCGCGCCGTCTGCGTCTCCTTGAAGTTCGCCGTCACGTACAGAGCGTGCAGCGGAACGAGCGTCAGAAGTCGGGTGCCAGGCTGGACGTAGTCGCCCACCCTCACCTGCCGGTTGCCGACGGTCCCGTCGATCGACGCGTAGATGGTCGTGTGACGCAGATCCTGCTCCGCCAACGCCAACGCCGCCTGCGCACTCGCGACACCGGCTCGCGCGGTCTCGACCGCTGCCATGAGCCCCTCACGCTTCGCACGCGTCACCCCCTCGGTCGCGCCCGCGACGACGAGCATGGCGCGAGCGCGTGCCGCGTCCTGTTCGGCCGACACGGCCTTCGCCGTGTACGCATCCGCGTCGCGACGGGCCACGGCACCGCTCAGAACGAGCACGTCGTAGCGCCGCCGATCCGCCTCGGCGCGCGATGACTGCGCGTCGGCCGATCTGATCGCCGTTCGAGTCGCCACCGTCTGGGCGGAAGACAGGGTCTGTTCTGCATCCAGGCTGACGAGACCCGCGCGCGCGGCCGCGAGACCCGCGACCGCATTCGCCAAGCTCGCCTTGGCGGCCTCGACCTTGGCGGTGAACTCCTCAGGATCGATCCGGACGAGAGCGTCGCCAGCCTTCACCGTCTGATTGTCGCGGACCAGGACGGCGGCGACGAGGCCGCGCACCTTCGGGGCGAGCGACGTCGCGTCTGCAGCCACATACGCGTCGTCCGTGGTCTCGGAACTCGGCGCCGAGGTTATCCAGAGGGCACCGGCAATCGCAATCGCAATCGCGATCAGGCAGGCGATCGCCGTGCGGGCGGTCGGAACCGGCAGACGTCTGGACTTCTTCGAAGCCGCTTCGGGCTGCGTTGTCATGGCGTCCATCCGAGATCCCTTGCGCTCTTCATATGATGAGTATAATATTACGACCATCATTCTTCAAGACGAAAGTTCAGGGCTTGGCCTCAGCCACATCCGCCAACGGCATCGACACGGCACCGCGGCCGACCGAGTTGCCGTTGTCGAGGAAGTACCTGATCTTCGGCATCCTCGCGTTCGGGCAGTTCATGGCGCTGCTCGACATCCAGATCGTCGCCGCCTCCCTCAACGACATCCAGTCGGGACTGTCGGCGGGTCCCGACGAGATCAGCTGGGTGCAGACCGCCTACCTGATGGCCGAACTGGTCATGATCCCCTTCTCGGCCTTCCTCGCACAGGCGATGTCCACGAGATGGCTCTTCGCGATGTCCGCCGGGCTCTTCACGCTGTCGAGCATCGCCTGCGGCTGTGCCTGGAACATCGAGTCGATGATCGCCTTCCGCGCGATCCAGGGCTTCGTCGGCGGCGCCATGGTGCCGAGCGTCTTCGCGGTCGGCTTCACGATCTTCGAAGGCAAGCAGCGCGCACTCATTCCCGCCATCCTCGGCATGGTCTCGGTGCTCGCGCCGACCATGGGGCCCACGGTCGGCGGCATCATCACCGACTCCATCGGATGGCGGTGGATCTTCTTCATCAACATCGCGCCCGGCATCGTCGTCACCGCGCTGACGATCCACTTCGTGCACGTGGACACGGCGGACACCTCGATGTTCCGACGGATCGACTGGTCACATCTGATCGCGATGGCCGTGGCCCTCGCAGGTCTCGAATACGTGCTGGAGGAAGGGCCTCGCAAGGACTGGTTCGGCGATCCGCAGATCGTCATGGCCGCCTGGTTCTCGTTCGTGGGCTTCTGCCTCTTCCTGGAAAGGTCGTTCTTCTCGAAGAACCCCATCGTCAGGGTCACGCCGTTCCGGAACCCGACGTTCGCGTTCGCCTGCGTCTTCAACCTGGTGATCGGCTTCGGCATATACGCCTCGACCTACCTGGTCCCCGTGTTCCTCGGACGCGTCCGAGGGTTCAACAGCCTGCAGATCGGCACCACCGTGTTCGTCGTCGGGCTGGGCCAGCTCGTGAGCACGGTGATCGTCGCACGGGCTTCGAACCACGTCGATCGCCGGATTCTGATCGGTATCGGCCTATCCGGGTTCGCGGCAAGTCTCTGGCTCACTTCGGAGGTCGCATCGAACTGGGGCTTCGGCCAACTGCTGGTACCGCAGCTCGCGCGCGGCCTCTTCGTGATGCTCTGCATCGTGCCCAGTGTGAACATGGCGCTCTCGGCGTTTCAGGGTCCGGAGCTCCGGTCGGCGTCAGGGCTTTTCAACCTCATGCGCAATCTCGGGGGCGCGATCGGCATCGCGACCGTGAACACGTGGCTCGGCGACAACACGCGCATCCAGACCCTGCGTTTCGGAGAGGCGCTGGCGGCCAACGGACGGAACGCGCAGGATGCCATCAGCTCGATCGCGGGACGGTTCGCCGCCGTCACGCCGGACCCCGACCACGCCATGTTGATGGCGCAGGCCACGATAGGTCGGTTGGTGAACCGCGAGGCGCTCACGATCGCCTTCGACGACGTCTTCAGGCTCATGGCCTGGATGTTCATAGCCGCACTCGTGATGGTGCCATTCTGCAAGGTGCCGAAGAACGCGGCGCCGGTGTCGCCCGCGGACGTGCATTGATGCCCTGCCCTCAGCCATGCCGAAACGGCACCGGTCCGATCCTCGGCGTTTCCGAATCCGCCTATCCGTATCGGGCCCACCCGCCGGGGACCCGGACGTTGGCAATAGCGACCCCATCGATCGCCTGGGCGGACGTCGCCTTGGCAATCACCTTCACGGACAGCATCTAACAGTCATGAGATACGACAGCGAACACAAGGCCAAGACCCGCGACCGGGTTCTCAAGGAAGCCTCGGCGGCGATCCGGACGCAGGGCGCCGAGCGCGTCAGCGTCTCCGCGATCATGGGTCGCGCTGGTCTGACCCATGGAGGGTTCTACGCCCACTTCGAATCGAAGGACGAGCTGATCTCGGAAGCGGTCAGCTACATGTTCGAGGAACGCTACTCCTATTTCCTCAGCCACCTGGACACGCCCGACCCGCGGGACGCGATCAACGGTTTCGTCGACAGCTATCTATCGATGCGTCACAGCGCGGCGATCGATAGGGGCTGTCCGATCCCCATCCTGGCCGGTGACATGCCGCGCCTTCCGCAGCCAGCGCGCGAACGCTTCGTCCTCGCCGTCGATCGTCTCACCGACGGCCTAGCCAAGCTGCTGGAACGGATCGGAGTCGAGAACCCGTCGACGGCCGCATCGTCCGCCCTCGCGGAGATGGTGGGGGCGCTCGCCCTGTCCCGCGTCCACGGCGAGGTACGCGCGGAACAGGTACTCGCGAGCTCGCGCGACGCGATAAAGGCCGGCCTGACGAGCGTCTGACGCGGGGCCTCACAGTTTCCTGCCGGGCATCGTCCCGTGACAACGCGACCGACGATACCGCTTGTGGCCCGAGCGATCGCGACGCCTACGTCAGTGGAACCGTCGGTCTCAGCGCCCGCGACGTCACGCCGGCAGCCGATCGACTGGCCTTCGCGATAGCGTCAGCGGGGCCTTGGCTTACGCCGCCAACCGGGCGTCGAACGCCTGCCTGGCGATTTCGACCTCGCCGAAGTTTCCCATGGTCCACGCGTAGAGCGCCTCGAAGGGTGGCTGGAGCGATCGACCCAACGGCGTGATCTCGTACTCCACCGCCACCTGCGAAACGGGGATCACCCGCCTTGAGACGAGTCCGTTCCGCTCAAGCCGCCGGAGACATTGGCTCAACGCCTTCTGGGTGACGCCCTCCAGACGCCGCTTGACCATGTTGAACCGTAGCGGCCCCGCGTCGAGGACGGTCAGGACCATCATGGACCACTTGTCGGCGATCTGGTCGAACAGCAGTCTACTGGGACAGTTCACTGCGAAACACTGCGTCTGCGGCTGTGCCACTGGATTTCCCATGGTATTCCCGATGATGCGACGTGCTGATCGGCGCCAGGTTTCCGCGGTATACCTACCCGGTGCCCAACACAATGGAGCCGCCCGGCGCGTTCCGCCTGTACGCGTGCGTAAACGACCTTGCCGAGGCTTCGGACCGTGTTGGCCGGTTCCATAACGGGCTACAGGGCCCCCGAGATGTTCTGTTCCTCTACTTCGCGTTTCGCTGCCATCTGCGCGACGACGGGCCATGCGGCTGCTCGGCATTCAACAGGACCCCGGATGTGTCGCTGGACGGCGATGCCTTCGATCCTTGTACGCGATCACGATAGCAGCGATGGCGGGGGCTGCTGGCAACTGATGGGGACTACGGAATGGCGATTTCCGAGGATGAAGCCGCGGCGCTGATCAAGCACATCGAGACGACCGTCAGGGCCGCCGCCGAAAAGCCGGAGTTCCACGGCATCTTGCACCTTCTCAATCAGTGGCGTTCCGACGTCGATGCCGGCAGATCGATCGAGCGCAAGCTGTCGGTTCGGCAGAGCCCTGGCCTCGACGTTCTTGCGGAGACGCCCAGGACGCGAGCGACGGCCAAAGGCGATTTCGTCGGCAAGGAGGACTACAACGCCCTTGAGCAGCTCGAACTCCTCGTCACCGCGCTGGACCTCGCCTACGTCGCGCCGAAGATGATGGCGGAGCGCTTCCTCGACATCGTCGCGAGCACCAGCGGGGAAGCCAACGCGAAAGCGGGCGCCGACATCAGCATCGCGTTCGTCGGCGTCGGCGAGACCGACGCGGCGGCGACCGGACGAACGATCTCCCGGGCAGGCGTCGCCCAGTCGCACGAGGCGACGGCAAGGCTGAGCGAGTTGCTGGCGGAAATCTCGCGCGAAGCAGGCTTCACGCCACCCGTGGCCCAGGAGGTGACCGTCTGATGCCCCTCAGTCCAAGCATGTGGGCCGATATCTCGGCCGCGATCAGTTCGGCCACGAGCGCGAATCTCTCGGCCGCGTCGGCCGGAAACGACCTCTACGAATGCTACGTATGGGCACTGGTCCTGGAAGCGGCGCGGCGGCAGGGCGCCACCATCCGCCTGATGACCAGGTCTGGCGTTCCGGCCACCAGCTTCCGATTCCGTACCGCGCCGACGTCGATCTTCTCGAGCCTTCACGACTACTGCCATGCCGAGCTGAACTTTCCGCGTGCGCCAGTGCTAGAGGCCCATGTCGGCATCTACGTTTCGGGCAAATCGAGAGTGAACCACGAGTGCGACGTCGCCGTGCTCTATCATGACGAGGCCAACACGTGTCGGGCGAACAGCGTGCACCCCCGTTCAAGTAAGATACTCCTGTCCGTCGAATGCAAATACTACCTCAGCAGCACGCTGGGAGTAGACCTCGGCAGATCCTTCCTTGGTCTCATAGACGACATCTACGCCGAAGGTCGTTTCTTCGTCTCGACGCAGAACAAGGGTTCCGTCGACAAGCTGTTTTCGCGACACAGGAAGGAATACGAGATTGGGCTTTCGCCCCTCACCCCGGACCAGGAGGTCCGATTGCGCGGTTCTTTTGAGAAGATCTTTCGCAACTACCAAGCCCGATGAGACAAGCTTTCCAAGTGTCCAAATTCGCAAGGCAGGGATTCTCGGACGCGCTCCGACTTCTCCAGTAACCCTAACGAGGCAAAGCCGCCATTTCCGGGATGGACGCCGTCGTCGTGAACTGCCTTACGACAAGCACCCGGGTAACCCATGCTTCCGGCTCGGCTGATTGCAATGCGCCCTGGACTCGCCTTTACAGTGAATGCCTCGTCCCAATCTGTGCCGGCCTTCGCCACGCAGTGAGGGATCGGGAACGCGAGGGGCGGACATGAAGATTGCCAAGGTCAAGATCACCAACTTCAAATGTTATGGGAAGACCTTCACGCTCGTGTTGAACGAAGGTCTCAACGTGATCGTCGGCGCCAATGAGTCCGGCAAGACCACGATCCTCGAGGCAATCTACCTGGCGCTGACGGGCCTTTTGCACGGCCGCCCGCTGAAGAACGATTTGACTAGCTACCTTTTCAACCTTTCCGCGCAGGAGATGTACGTTCAGAGCCTGGCCACGTCATCGCCGCTGCCGCCGCCTGCGATCACCATCGAGCTGTTCTTCTCCGGCGATTCGAACGAACTTGCGGAACTGGAGGGAGACGGAAACTCTGAGCGGAGGAGAGCTAGTGGCGTCGTGTACAAGATCGAGTTCGATGAAGAAAACTACAAAGGGCCGTACGAGGAACTGGTGAAGGCCGGAGTGCTGAGTTCCATCCCCGTCGAGTATTACACGACCACGATGCGCTCGTTCGCCCGCAAGGGCATCACGGCTCGCAACATACCGATCAAGTCCGCTTTGATCGATTCGTCCAACAGCCGAATGCAGAACGGTTCGGACGTCTACGTCTCCCGTATCATCCGCGATGTCTTGGAGGAGAATGAACGGGCATCCATTTCCCAAGCCCACCGAAAGCTGAAGGAGGCTTTCGTGGCGGATCCGAATCTCAAGATGATAAACGAGAGGATCACGCAGGCAGCCAAGATAACGAAGAAGGCGGTCAGTATCTCGGTCGACCTGTCATCGCAGACGGCCTGGGAAAGCAGCCTGATGACCTACATCGATCTCATTCCCTTCCAGTACATCGGCAAGGGCGAACAGTGCGTCATCAAGACGAAGCTGGCGCTCAGCGCCAAGAAGCACACCGAGGCGACCGCGATACTGCTCGAGGAGCCGGAGAATCACCTCTCACATGCCCGGCTGAGCGAGCTGATCGCGGACCTCACCGATCAGCATGGCCAGAAGCAGATCGTCATCTCGACACATAGCAGTTTCGTGGCAAACAAGCTCGGTCTGGACCATCTGATCGTACTGCGTGACGCGGAAGTGGCGCGTATATCCGAACTGGACTCCAGCGACTTCTTCAAGAAACTGTCGGGCTACGACACGCTGCGCCTGACACTGGCGGACAGGGCGATCCTGGTCGAAGGTGACTCGGACGAACTCATCGTCCAGCGCGCCTACATGGACGCCAACGGAGGTCGGCTGCCCATCCAGGATGGCATCGACGTCATCTCCGTCGGCACCGCCTTTCTCCGCTTCCTCGAGTTGGCGAACGCGTTGAAGATCCCGGTCGCGGTGGTCACCGACAATGATGGCGACATCGCCGCCGTCGAGAGGAAATACGCCTCCTACAAAGACTCCGATACCGTCAGGATATGCGTCGACCCAACCGTGGACACCGGCTCCCTGATGATCAAGGACAAGCCGTTCAATTTCAACACTCTCGAGCCGAAGATCCTCCAGGCGAACGACCGGACGACCCTTAACGCCATCTTCAAGACTTCCGCTAAGACCGATGACGAACTTCGCATTCACATGCGCGCGAACAAGACCGAAAGCGCTTTGGCGATCTTCGGTTCGCCAACGAGGATCGCCTATCCGGATTACATCCTGGATGCGATCAGGCCGTGATCGGAGCGAACAGGATCATCATCGCCGCGGCGGGATCGGGAAAGACGACCTATCTCGTCGAGGAAGCGGTCAAGATACAGCGCGAGCGGGTCCTGATCACCACTTACACGGAGTCGAACGAGGCGGAGATCCGCCAACGTTTCTTCGATGTGGTCGGCCATGTACCTTCGAACGTCGTCATCATGACGTGGTTCAGTTTCCTGATCACGCACGGAGTCAAACCGTTTCAGGGTGGGCTATTCGAGTTCCAGATCACCGGCATGTTGCTGGTGGCTGCCCGGTCGGGGCTCAGATACAAGCCGCAGGTGGGGCATCCTTCATACTGGGCTGAAAGCGAGACCGGGAAACACTATTTCGACCAGCGACGGCAGGTCTATTCCGACAAACTCGCAAAATTGGCGATTCGGTGCAACGAAGGCAGCGGCGGCGCCGTGATCGATCGTGTCAGCCGTATATTCCAGCACGTCTTCGTCGACGAGGTTCAGGATCTCGCAGGCTACGATCTAGACGTTCTGGCTGCGCTCGCACGGAGCTCGTCCCGTCTTCTGATGGTCGGCGATCCGCGCCAAGTCACCTATCTGACCCATCACGAGCAGCGCCATAAGAAATATACCGACGGTGGCATCGTCCAATTCCTTCAAAATGACATCCCCAAGAAGGTGCCAGTCGACATCGACGAAACCTCGTTGAACCGGTCGCACCGGAATAGCGCCGTGATATGCGAGATATCATCACGGCTGTATCCGAACCTGCCCGTCACCCATGCCTGCGCGTGTGCCGACTGCCGCGTCGGCGCAGCCGGACCGAACGGCGCGTTGATCCTTCGACCCGCCGACTACGCTCATTACGTGGCGAAATTCTGGCCCATGCAATTACGCGACAAGGTCACGACTTCCGGCGTCATAGACCGATTTCCCGTCATGAACTTTGGCGAGTCGAAGGGTCGAGGGTTCGATCATGTGGTCATCCTTCCTACAAGACCCATGTCCCGGTGGCTCCTTGATCCTGCCGCCGAACTCGCATCGCAGAGCAGGGCCAAGTTCTACGTCGCCCTGACTCGGGCGCGTCACAGCGTGGCGATCGCGATGGATTGGGGCAACGCCCCCCTGCCCGCTGGTTTCACTCTCTATGATCGTGAGCACCGTTCGTGACGCCTGCCCCGCCCCCACGTCGAACGTGATCGGCGGCGGCTCGATCGTCGGCGCGCGTCGACCTCGACAAAGCTACCGCAGGACCGAGATGAGAAGATCCCGGATCTTCGCCGAGAAGATGTCGTCGTCGACGCTGCGCCCCGTAGTCACGAAGACCACCTCGTCGAGGAATCGTGCGAGCATGATCTCGAGCTCACCTCCCCGCTCATCGCTCGCCGTCAAAGCCTCGATCGCATCCGTCCGGGCGATGACCACGATGGGTGGATCCTCGCCATCCTTCGGCATGATCCGCGCGGTCGCGACTGGCTTGTCCTTCAGGCCTTCTCGGAAGAACTCCGCCACGGCCTCGCTCTCCACCGCCTCGGAGAAGACGTGGACGTCGATCGCGGCGCCCTCCTTCAAAAGGTCGGGAGACAGGATCTCAGCGAGTTCGTCTGCGAAGGCGACGAGAAACGACCCGATCACCAGGGCGACGAACATGGACTCCGACCGCTTCGCGTCCGTCCGGACGGTGAACAGCAGGCGTTCCTCGCTGCCCAGATGTATGACGAGATTCAGGTCGTCCCCAGGCCGATGGCGCACGACCATGCGGTCCGAACCACTTGCACAGATCCCCGCCAGCGTGAGCAGTTCCGCGGTGGTGAAGGCGCGATGCCGACCGAAGCCGAGGGTCACCAGCAGGAGCATCGAGCCCAACGAGCCTCGCTTCCTCAGTCCTCGACTGTCGTCGAGGGCTAGAAGACACCTGACCAGGCAATCAAACCAGAATGCGCCGTCCCGACCAGGTAGGAACGCGCGGATCAGGAAACCCAGCACGCCTGGCGCGGCCGCCTTCGGACACCGCGCCAGCGCCACCGTCATCGCCTCGACCCACGCACTCGAAGCCGTGAGATCGCCGCGCCCATCGAAGGCTATCGCGATCAACGTCTCGGGGGACTGCTGATCACCGATGAACGGGACGAAGTAATGCAGCAGGCGCTCGGCTTCATCGACGTCGTCCCCGCGCAGAAACCCTCTAATGGTGAGAGCATAGTCGGACGCCGCCTCGCTGTGCCGCCCCTGCAGCCGGCGGGCATCGCCACGCTCTTCCAGAGCGAAGGCCTGCTCGACCCACGCGAAACTGTCTGCAAGGAGTTCGGCGGCGTGGGCTGCGGATTGCTCGGCGCGTGCCGCCAGCGCGTTCCTCTCGTCACCCTCTGCCGCGACCGCGGCCTGATTGTCGACGGCTGCGAGAAGACGCGAACTACGTCCCTCGATGTCGGGCCTGCTAACCGACTGCCCGAGCTTGCGGCCTTCGTCATAGGCTGTACGCGCGCCGCGGAGGTCGCCGGCATCACGCAGAACGTTACCGAGCATGATCTGGTTGATCGCCACCAGATACCTGTCGCCCAGCTCCTCGCCTATGCCGATCGCCTCGTGCGCGAGCGCCTCCGCCTCGACGAACCTCTTTTCAAGTCGAAGCCGCGGGGTTTCGAGGTTGCAAAGCCATGCGCGATGACGTGGCGAATCGGGCTCGCCGACGTCGAGCTCGGCCCGGAGCGCGTCCGCCTCGTTTCGCCCGTCCTTCGAAAGCGCGAGCGATGCTATCAGATTGCGTGTGGAGATCTCGAGGCCATACCTGTCCTCGATCTCCGCGAAGACCTCCCGGGCGCGGCGAAAGATCGACGCGGCCGCGTCGGTGTCGTTGACGCTGAGATATGCCACGCCCTCGTCGAGCAGCAGCCGCCCTTCGCGATCCTTCCGGCCGTGGTCTCTCGCGCCGTCGCGAAGTTCACGGACGCGTTCCAGCGCGGCTGCCGAAGCAGAGAGCCTGAGATCGATCGACGCCTCGAGCAGGTCAATCATCTCCTCGGCTTCCCGATCCGAAACCTGTGCTGCGACTTCACGGGCCTCGTGCAACAGCATTCCGGCCGCACTCACCCTGCCCTGGTTCGCGCGAGCTTCGCCAAGCGCGATCAGTACGGAGATCAGGCGCCCCTTCTCGTCACGCGATCGATAATACTCCACGAGATAGTCAAGAGCCTCGGTCAGGTGTCGCGTCGATCCGCTGAACACGGCTTCGGAGGCGGTCCGGTTGGCAAGCCTCGCGACGCGCTCCGACATCTCGGTTCCTCGCAGCCTGAAAGCCGCCCAGGATCTCCCGGTTCGCTCGAGACGTCTCGACAATCGGTCGCTGAGCAGCCCGTGCAGCTGGGGTCGACCGAGCACGAGCCGTCCGATCTCATCGCGCAGGCTCTCGTGAACGAACCCGTAGCCGGCGGCCGTCTCCATCAGGAGATCGTTCATCGCGGCGACATGCTCGGTGATTTCGGTCGCCGTTCCTACCGCGCTGCCTAGCAGGACCTTCAAATCCGAAAGGGTCAACATCACCGGGGCAAGCGAGAGATAGCCGAGTATCTCCCTCGAGGTGGCGTCCAGCGTCTCGTACCGCTGGTCGGACGTCACGACCGTAGCCCTCTGGCGAAGTAGAAGCGGCAGATCTCCGGTTTCCGCCGTAACGGTAGCGTCGGCGAGCAAGCGCAATGTCGCCAGATCGTCATCACTGAATCCCAGGACAGGCAGCTCTTCCCCGACCACGCCTTCGGGTTTGCCGCGCGTGACGATCAGCACCGATCCTGTTCCACTAAGCATGAGGCAGGAACCGAGCACGGACCATACGGCGTCGACGTCCTCCGGGTCGTCGAGCACCAGCGGCCATCCACTGCCGTTGTGCCACCGGGCGATCAGCAACGTACGAACGTCTTCGAACAAGGGCGTAGCAAGCTCGGGGCCGATGGCCAGGCCCAACCGCTCGGCGACGGCGAGCAGCGCCGTGCGCGCGTCCATGCCGCGGGCATTGACGTACGCCGCCGCGCGCTCGTGCGACCATTCCGCCGCGAGCGCTGTCTTGCCCGCCCCGGATTCCCCGGTCACCCAGATGATCCGAGAGGACGCTGCGGCCTGAGACAAACGATCGAGCAGACCATTGCGCCGGATGCGCAGCGCGCCGTTGCGGAAGATGGCAGCGAGCGTCGCATCCGCCGTGCCGATGATCGGCGACGAGATCTGCGCGCGCGTCACCCGGTCGGTGACCAGAGCCGTCAGATCATCGCGAAACCGAGCCTCGAGATCCTCGCCGTCCTCGAAGAAGTAGAGGACGTGCGGACCGCCCATCATCTCGCTGACCATCGCCTCCAGTCGTGGGTCGCGGTCGATTGCGGGTTTCAGTACGTAGGCCAGCAGATCCTTGCCGAGCCGCTGCGCCTCGCGTAATTCATCCTCGAGCCCGGAAATGGTCATCCCCTTCGCGTCGTCGATCCAACCATAACCATTGCGGTAGATGCCGATGACGACGTGCGAATCTTGAAGCTTTCGCAGGTAGAAATCGCGGGGCGGCTCCGCCCGCGCGCCTTCGCGCTCGAACTGTATGGGTTCGAAATTCAGGGACCGGATCGCGGCACGCGCGGCCTCCCGCTCGGTCTCGCACTCGCCGATCGTCGAGCTGATGAAGACTTGGAGACGGTCCGCCGACGCCCGCTGCGGTATCACGTCAACCATAGCCGAGTTCCCGGACGCGCCGGATCCGTTCGACGACCCTCGCCCCGACATCGCGGTCCGGTTCGAGACGCCGAAGCAGGAAGGCGGCGTCGAGACCGATCTGTTCGTCTAGCTGATCGTTCGAGATGGCCGTGAGCTCAACGTCCATCGAGGCCGGCTCGAGTATCTGACGACGGACGGCGTCGATCATCGCAAGCCGTTTGCCGATGCCGCTCGGCTGATAGGAGAGGAATCTTGCTGTCCGAAGATTGCAGATCGCCTGTTCGGCTTGCCAGCGGGCGTAGCCTGCAGACGCCGCATGCGCCAGCAGGGCGGCGCCGCGATCGGTGTTGCGGAGCACGTGCAGCGTCTTGGGCATCGACGCCGCAAGCCGCCGCTCGCGCGCATCCGTCACGCCTTTGGGGTCCTGGTCCGGGGTAGGCGGCCAGCCTGGATCCGGTCCGTCCTTCTTCCTCGCTTCGAATTCAGCCTCGGTCCTCGCCATCGAATGCGGCGGTCGATCCTCAAGCCGTCGATAGACATCGATGCCGGGCAGAAGGATGGCGTTGTTCCAACTCGGCTTGAAGGAAAAGTCCCGGCTCCCGCTGCTCTGCGACATGCCCGCCGGCATCTCGGCGACGATCAACCACAGCGGCGCGACCGGCTGCTCGGCATAGCCGGCGAGCCCATCGAGCATCGGATGCCGCGAGTTCATTCGTTTGATATGGCTCATCACTATCATGAGCGGCTGAGAAATCGTGTCGATGCCGGAAACGCGCCAGCGCAGCAGATCGACCTGCTGTGATATCGCGAGCACGTAGCCAGGCCCGTCATAGGCGATCTCGATGCGAATGGCGTTGGGTCCGGACAGCGTGGTCCATTCCTTCAGGAGCGCGAGCGCGGATCTCATCTTGCCCATGTCGTCGCCGAGAAGCGTCATGAAAGGCGGGCCGTCCGGAAGAAGGCCGAAACCGCAACCTGAAAAGCCACCTGCCACCAGGCGCTGCGACAACTCCATGTTGGCCAAGACGATGTCGACCGTGGGCCAGCCCCAGTCATAGCCGCCCGCATCCTCTATGAGATCCTCGCGAGCAGCCGACTGCTGATCGGCCACCTTCGCTTTCTTAGCGCCTTTGCCCTTCTTCGCAGCCATTACCGCAGTCTGGGGGAGCCCGGACGAATTGCCAAGGGTTGCTCGAAACAGCCGGCGCGTTCTGCCAGCCACTGCTCAGCAACGCGGATCCCCACGCCTGCCGTTTCCGTTGCGAATTTCAGGCCGATCGACCGACAAGCCCTCTTCGTCCAGCTACCCGGCACGTCCCGGCAGTCTCTCCCGACCGGCGATGAGCGGACACGTCCGTGGTTGGCTGCCCGCCACCTCAGGCAGCGAAGCGCTGCTCGAGATTGAGATCGAGACCCATGGCGAGTTCGCCACAGGGTTCGGACTCGACGAGCCGCAGCATGTCGCTGATCGCCGGGGAGACCAACGCCTCGGCGAAGGAGGAAGTGGGGTCGAACCCTTCGGTCAGCTCCGCTTCGGACGCGGCGACCGCGCCGTAGCGCCCCGACAGCCGCTGCACCGCTTCGAGCGCGCCGCTGCAGATCGAGGCGTGGAACGCCTGAAGGATCATCCGACCGTCGTCATGGACCAGCGTCGCCGTGAAGAGACGGGGTTCCAGTCTGGTGGGGCGACCTTCGTCGACCGCATCGCCGGTGTCCGCGTGACTTCCCGCGACGCGGGGTGGCCGAGGCGTTGAAACGACTTCCCGCTTGCCGCTTTGACGATCTGCCCTTCGCGCCGGAGTGCGGGGCGAGCATCCGTCGCGTCCGTCGATCGTCGCGACTGACAACTGCACGTCATCTTCGACACAGTCATCGTCGCTGTTGTCATCGTCGTCCGAAACGAGATCGTCGATGAACTCCGGCTCCGCGTCCAGACCGAGCGACAGGCCATGGAGGAGGAGCGCCCGGAGGAAGTCCTCGCGGCGGAGCACCGCCTCGATCGCGGTGCCGCCGGCGAAGAGACGGCGGGGCGACAGGAGCCAGTTCATCGGGTCCTCTCCCCCACCCTCGCGCTGGAACCGCGCTCCCGTCTCGGCGGCGATGACCGCGAGACGGGTCAGACCGCGTCGCGTGACCCGCAACGCTCCGTCGGACTTGAGATCCTCGTCCAGGGGATCGTCGTACGCCACCTTCGACGACGCGATGCTGGTGTGGCTCTGGTAGGCTGACTGTATCGATGCGATCATATCGAGCTCCGTTCACAGCCAAACTCCAGATCTTTACCGGAGGGTCAGTGGCCGCACCTCGTACATGGTCTAGGATGATTATATTTCAACGGTTCTAGAACAGTCGATACGTTTATTGTAAGGAAAAGCATCATTCAATGCGCAGGATCACAGGGCCGGCACATTTTAGACTGCCATGAACGATTAACGAAAAACGGCGTCCATCTATCGAACGCCAAAGCCCGCACGGCTACCTTCGCCGTCGTCGCCGCGCTCGCGTCCCGCCATCACGTTCTGCGGCTCACACAGAGTGTGCGGCACGTCGCCATGGTTGTCATGCAACGACATGACTACTCGTTGGCGACCGCCGTACTTCCGGTCTCGAAGACGATCAGGGAGGTTCCGCCAACTGGCTGCATCACGCGCTTCACAGGGTAGTCTCTGCCAGCGAGCAAGGGGTGGCTGACGATTGCTCCAACTGGGCGACCCACCATCGCCGAACCGATGGTAAGCGGAAGCTGCTGCGCCACGTGGAGACGCCCCTTTCCCGCCGACGATGTGAGCAGGTAGGTCGAGGTCAGCAAGGCGATCTCCAGTCCTTCACCGCAAAGCCTGAAGCCGAGCTTCTCGTCCCGGTCGTCCCGGTCGTCGGGGTCGCATATTACGCAGCCCGCGACACCCTGATGGCGACGCGCGAAGCGACGATGCCAACGTTCACTTCCGCCACCATCTGTGAGACGTCCCCCCGATAGAAAGTCGTAACCGCCTGGCCGGAAGGTATCATGCGTGCGCAGCGACTTCTCGGGCCAGTCGTCGGGCACACGGAACCGGTCGATGACGTCCGCGGTGCGAAGTCCCATGTCCGCCAGCGCGTCGTGCACCATCGGCGAGACGTGCCGGATCATCGTCTTGACCCGCGCCCTGAAGTACTCCAGCCGCGCGGCGCGATAGCATTCACACCTCTCAGCAAGATCGATGTACCGCTGATCATGCGCGGAAATGTAATCGTCCGGGTTGTACTTCCAGTCCATGCCCACCTCGACGTTCGGCGCGATCCCTTCACCTAAGGACGCGCTCCTGCATTCGCCAAATGGGGTCCGCCAGCATCCCTTCAATGGCTCTAGAAATATCGAACATATTTCCGTTCGTGATCTTATGGATGTTGAAAAGCCAGTTCTGACTCCACATTGTTAGAAATATGGAAATGAACCGGGCCGTCATCGCATTCGCCGCACTCGCCCAAGCCACCCGGCTGGGGACGTTGCAGCTTCTCGTTGGTCGGGACGGGCGATCCGTGAGAGCCGGGGAGATAGCCGACGCTCTCTCTATACCGACCAACACCATGTCGAGCCATCTGGCGATCCTCGGGCGCGCCGGCCTCGTCACGTCGACGCGGAACGGACGCGAGGTCCTCTACGCGGCGGACCCGGCGACCGTCTCCCGGCTACTAGGGTTCGCGGAGACGACGCTTCTGCCAGACGCCGCTCGATTTGCGGATGCCTCGGACTGACGTTCGACGTCGGCATGACGAACCCATTGCGGCGTGGCATCATAGCGCGAAAGGCGATCCTGGCAGGTAGTCCTGTCCCTCCGCCAAACCCGATGCCGACAGGCTCCGCAGGAGATACCTTTGTCCAACTTCAAGTTCCTGCACGCTGCCGACATCCACCTGGACAGCCCCCTCCTCGGATTGGGATCGCGTACCGATGCGCCGGTCGACCGCATACGCGCCGCCACGCGTGAGGCGCTGAAGAACCTGGTGCAGTTCGCGATCGACGAGGCCGTCGATTTCGTCGTCGTCGCGGGCGACCTGTACGACGGGACCTGGAAGGACATGAAGACCGGCATATTCGCGATGCAGCAGTTCGCCCGGCTCGGACACGCAGGCATCCGGACGTTCGTCATTCTCGGCAACCACGATGCCGAGAGCAAACTCACCGTCGACCTGCCCAAACCCGATGGTGTTCACTTCTTCGGCAGCGCCGCCGGCGAGGTCGTCACCATCGCGGATCTCGGCGTCGCGGTGCACGGACGCTCCTTCAAGACCGCCGCGGTTCTCGACAATCTGGCGATCGAATACGCGCCACCCGTCCCGGACATGTTCAACATCGCCATGCTGCACACCGCGCTCGAAGGCGGTCACGAGCATGCACCCTATGCACCGTGCAGGCTCGTCGAGTTGCAGACCAGCGGTCACGACTACTGGGCGCTGGGTCACGTGCACGACCACATCGTCCACAACGAGCATCCCCACGTCGTGCATCCCGGCAACGTCCAGGGGCGGCACGCGAGGGAGACTGGCCCCAAGGGGGCCGTACTCGTGCAAGTCGAGGACGGCGTCGTGACCGGAATGCGCCACGTGCCCCTCGACGACGTCCGATGGGAGCACATGACGATCGTCGTGGCGGATGGTGCGGCTGGCACGCTCCACGACGTCTTCCGCGACAAGCTGGACGTCATCACAAGGGAAGCAGGCGGACGGCCGGTGATCGCGCGCGTGACGATAGACGCCAGAAACGCCGATGCAGACGAGATCGCCGTCATGATGGACGCGGTCGAGACGGACCTGCGCGCGATCGCCGCGCAGGCAGCCGACGCGGTCTGGCTCGAAAAGGTACGTCTGAAAGCCAGCCGTTCAGCGCCGGCCGCGCTGCCGAAGGCGATCGCGGACCTCATCGACGGAGGCGCGGACGATGCGACCGCACGCGACGCGCTGCGCGCCGCGCTGCAGCCCCTCGCCGACAAGCTTCCCGCAAAACTAGACGAGGACGACCCACTGCTCGTCGCGCTCCAGACCGGCGATTGGGGTGTTCTCGCCGCTGCCGCTTCGGAGACGATTGGGGCACGGCTTCCGGGAGAACGCCCATGAGGCTCCGACGTCTCGACATCTTCCGGTACGGCGCGTTCGCCGACCGCTCGCTCGACTTCGGCGACGGAACGAACGACATCCACCTGGTCGTCGGCGCCAACGAGGCCGGCAAATCGACCATGCTGGCGGCGATCGGCGATCTCCTCTGGGGAATGGGGGAACGGCCGCCATTCGCGTTCCGCTATCCGTACGGAGAGCTTCGTCTGGGAGGCATCGTCGAACATGACGGAGCGGTCCTAGAGTTCATGCGCCGCAAGGCCAGAACAGGCTCGCTGCTGACGCCGAACGAAGAGGCGCTTCCCGACTCGTCGCTCGCGCCGTTCCTCGGCGGCCTGGACCGCGACGACTTCGACCGGATGTTCGGCCTCAACCACGAACGACTCCGCTCGGGCGGGCAGAACATGCTCAGCGGTCGCGAGGACGTCGCACGAGTACTCTTCGAGGCCGGAACGGGCCTCGGTGGCATCGGCGCCGCTCTCTCGGCCCTCGATGACGAGGCGACCGCGATCTTCACGGGAAATGCCAGGAACAAGCCCCTCAACCTCGCTCTGAAGGAGCGCGAGGCGAGCCTCGCGTCCATGCGCACCGCGGTCATGGCGCCGACGAAATGGAAGGCGATCGCCAAACGCCTGGATCAGGCCGTCGCCGATCACGAGGACGCCTTGCGGCGGACCAGAGTGCTAGAACACCGGCGCTCCACGCTGGAACGGATGCACAGGGTGCGACCGATACTGACCAAGATCGACGCTCGCACCGACGCTGTGGAACGGCTCGGTCGGATACCGGCGTTGCCGAGCGACGCTGCATCGATCCGCAGGGTCGCCAGCACAGCGATCGCCGAAGCCGGCATCAGCATCGGCGAGCGGGCGAAGGACGTGGCGTCATTTGAACGCGGGCTCGCGGACCTTGCGCCAAGAAGCGCCGTGCTGGATCACGCAGACGAGATCGTCCGACTGGCGGACGGGCTGGCCCTTCACCGCAGCCATCTTACGGAACTGCCTTCAGCCCGAAGCCGGACGCGGGACGGCATCGCCGCCCGGCGCCAGCTGCTGGAGGACGCAGGGCTTCCGGAAACGACGGTCGTTCCATCCGCGGCGTTGCGGCTTCAGGCGCGCAAGGCGCTCGACGCGTTCGCGACCGCGGAGGACGCCGTGAAGAAACTCGACCGGGACGTGCTGGCGGCACGTCGCAAGGTCGCGAGCACCGAGCAGAATGCCACGGGCGTGTCGGATGGGACTGGTCTGGCGAGGCTCAGGACCGCTCTCGGTTCCGCGCCACGCGACGGCGCCAGAACCGCTTCGCTCCACACCGGACACGTAGACACGGCGAAAAAGCGGCTGGCCCGGGCCTTCGCGCAGTTGGCACCCTGGACGGGCACGTCCGACGCGCTCGCGGTCGCCGTCGTGCCTAACGCGGACGTGATCGAAGCGCACCGCAAACGCTTGGCGGACGTGGCCGAGCGTCAAGCTAAGCACGATGATCTCATGTCGACCGCACGGACCGAACTGAACGACGCCCGGGCGGAACTCGTCCGGCTGTCGAACCTGGATCGGCAGCCTCCGACACCGGAGCTTCTGGAACAGGCGAGATCGTCGCGCGACGCGTCGATCGTCTCCCTCGTCGCCGAAGAGGAGAACGGCAGGGCCAACCTCGCCGACGTGCAGACCGGTGTGAGGGCGGCGGATGAACTGGCCGACAGGCGGGAGGCCGAAGCGAGCCGCCTGGCCGAGTATGCCAATGCGCTCGCCTCGATCAAGCGGACAGGGGCGAACCTGAATGACGCCCCCGATCTGCAAAGGCGTATCGATGCCGAGCGTCTGGATGCCGATGCCGAATGGGCGACGACATGGCGCGCGGCGGGGTTCGAGCATTCCGTGTCACCGCAGCAGGTCTCCGGTTGGATCGAGTCCCGGACATCGGCCCTGGACGCCGCGGATGCGCTTTCCGAGCGCGAGACGGCGCGAGCCGAGCACGCTGCCGAGGTGGAGAGACACCGTGACACTCTCGGTCGTGCGATGCGGAACTGCGATCTCGCACCCGACCCGACGCTCGGCCTCGACGCCCTGATCGAGGAAGGCGATTCGCATCTCGAACGGCTGGAGAAGGTTCGCGACGATGCCGTACTGGCGAAGACCCGCCACAAGGAAGCCGAGCAGGCACTCGCCGACGACGTCGACGCGTTGGCCAACGCCACGATCGACAGGGACCAGCTGGCGCAGACGCTGCCACGCGCATTGGCTCCGCTGAATCTGGGGGAACTCACCGCTCCGGCCGGTGATCTGGCAGTCACCGCCCTCGACCTCGTCGCGCAACGCGAGGAGGTCGACCGCACGAATGCCGCGCGACTAGAGGATATCGAACGGGCCACCGCCCTCTTCGAGGCCGAACTCGCCGCACTCGTCGCCGCGACCTCGTCATCCCACGAGGGTGATGCCGGAGGGCAGCTAGCCAGTCTACGGTCGGCCCTCGAATCGGCGAAGGAGACGGAGCGGGACCGGGTTCGCCTGACGGCGGACAGGGAGACGGCGCTCGCCGAGATCGCATCCTCCGAGGCGTCGGTCGCCGCGGAACGACTGCGGATAACTACGCTGATGGAAACCGCCGGCGTGACGAGCCTCGAGGATCTCGATGAGATCATCGAACGGAGCGTCGCTCAGCACGACCTGACCGCGGAGATCGCGAACTTGCGAGACGAACTCGCCGACGCCGCCGGCGGTGTCCCCGAAGACGATTTGCGTGGCGAAGTCGTCGTCACGACCGCCGACGACGCGGCCGCGGAGCTGGCGGACGTGAAACGGGAACAGCAGACGGTGATCGAGGAGATCAGCGTGCTGTCGTCCGATATGGCAGCCGCGCGGGCCGAACAGAGGGATGCGGAGAACGGCGCCGATGCGGCGAACGCTGCGCAGTCGGCCGAAGAGGCCAAAGCGACGATCATCGACCTCGGCGGCCGCTACGTGCGCGCGAAGTCGGCCGCGACCATGCTGAGATGGGCCATAAACCGGCATCGGGAGACGAGGCAGGCCCCGCTCCTCGCCCGGGCCGGCGACATGCTGGCGAACGTCACCGGAGGCCGCTTCAGCCGACTTGCGCTCGACTGGAGTCGCGGCGAGGAACCGGTGATCGTCGCCGAACGGTCGGGTGGGGAGCGCTGCGGCGTCGACGACATGAGCGAAGGCACCCGCGACCAGCTCTTCCTCGCATTGCGCCTGGCGGCGATCGAGGAGAAGGCGGCGGACCACTCGATGCCCCTGGTCTGCGACGATCTCTTCATCACCGCCGACGACGCGAGATCGGCACGCCTCTTCCGGCAACTGAAGGAACTGTCGGCCTCCACGCAGATCATCGTCTTCAGCCATCACGACCATCTCGAGAAGGTGGCCGACGACGCGATCGGAACGGGAGCATACCACGTCCACCGCGTGCAGGCGGTATGAGATGGTGGTCTGGATAGCGGGCGACCCGTATCGATGCCGGCTTGGTCCGGTTGGTCGTGACCACGATCGACATCGGTCAGCGGCCGGATCCTGACATGCCCGTGGTGCCTCGGGGATCATGCGTCGACGACCTCAATGGCGTGTGACGTGCACCCCGGCCTCGCGGCGTGTCTCAGCTACAGGACGGGCGGCGGCCAGACGGCGCGTTGCGGCATCTTGACGCTGCCGAGCCGCGAGCACCGACGGAGTCTGACGCCTCGATCCCGTCGCGCCGACGTCGCGATTTCTCATGACATGTCGACCCTCGACGATATGTCATGGGTCCGTCTGCAAGCGGTCCAGGGAAGCGGTTCAAAATGGCGAGTATAGAGATCGGCTGGGCCGAAACGGGGCCGATCAGCATTTTCGATGTGGCGCGGCAGCTGGGATTCGATCTCAACAGATACGCGTCGCAGCCAGCCGACGTGAAGCTGTCCATACGGAAGCTGACCGTGGATCGCGTCGTCCACCTGATGCGGGAAGCGTGGCGCGAATCCTACGGCGAGACGTACGTAGCTTCGAAGGACTTCAATCGCATCGCGAACGGCGTCTACGTGATCGCCATCAGCGGCGGCTTCGCCGTGAGCTACGAGTGTGGGTCGTCGGAGGTCATGTACATCGGCCGAGGCAAGATCGCGAACAGGCTCCGTTCGCATCTCGTCAACTGGATCTTCGACATGTCGCTCCAGCTGCGTGACGTGCCGTTCAAGTTCTTCATGGAGACCGTCGGCGATCTGCGGTCGCCGAACGCGTTCAAGGACTTCGAGCATCTGATGCTCGAGACGTTCTCGCAGAAGTTCGGCGAGAAGCCCCTCATCAACAAGATCCATGGGCGGGAGGGCCATATCGATCACCGATTCTCCGGGGAATGGAAAAGGCCGTTCGACAACCGGTCCAAGAAGTGCCTGTGGGAGATTCGTCCATCCAAGAAGAACCCGTGGTTCAAGGAGTTCAAGGACGAGTAGGTCGATATTGGTCCACCGCGAGCATTGGCAAGCATCGTCGTGGCTAGAGGGAAGTCGGACGATCATCTACCGCTTTCCGTCGGCGCGGCGGTACCGCCGAAACCGGGACGCTGCCCGTTCAGCTAAAGTCGCTTCCCCGCAATGCCAGCAGTGACGATCGCAGAGCGATGACCCGCTCCACACTCGCGGGAGCCAGCCCCTTCCACGAGAATGCCGAACGGCTCCTTGCCCCCTCCATCCAGATGCGCTCGGCAAGATCTTCCAGTTCGAAAACGAAACGGGCACATAAGCCCAGCACATCAATGCTTGCGCTGGACGCGTCGCGATGCGCGGCTAATAGCGGTGCCGACGGCATCATCCGGGCGAACCGTCCCGACGAGGCCTTCGCCAAACAGCGGCAGGAGATATGACGATGCCAGACCTCTGGTCGCAGAAGCGATGGGCAAGCCGCGACGATGCGGAGCCGAAGGGTGCCGCCAGGAAAAAGCTGTTGGCCGACCTCGCCGTCCGATCGCGCTTCCAGCAGGACTACGACCGGCTGCTGTTCTCCACGCCGGTGCGACGCCTGTCCGACAAGACGCAGGTCTGGCCGATGGACGAGAACGACGGCGTGCGAACCCGACTCACGCATTCCCACGAGGTCGCCAATCTCGCGCGCTCCATCGGCACCCGTATCCACAGCGCCGACCCAACGCTCTTCGGTGGCGCGGACCTGCACAACGTGGTGCAGCCGATGCTCTCCGCGATCGGGCTCGCGCATGATCTCGGCAACCCGCCTTTCGGTCACCAGGGCGAAGCCGCGATCGCTCGCTGGTTCAATGATAACGGCAACTGGATATTCACCCATACGGACCGCGACGCGAAGGAGGAACTGAAGGACCCGATCCCCCTCGCCTACCGCAAGGAGTTCCTCTCGTTCGACGGCAACCCCCAGACTATACGTCTCCTGGCCAAGCTTCAGACCTCGATCTCGCACTCGGGGCTCGATCTGACCGCCGCGACGCTCGCGGCCACCATCAAGTACCCGGTCGGCGCCCCCAACCAGGACGACAAGATCCCCACGAGCAAGAAGCACGGCTACTTCCTGTCCGAACAGGAACTGGTCGACTGGGTCCGCAGCGAGACCGGACTGACGGAGAAGCAGAGACATCCCCTCACCTGGATCATGGAGGCCTGCGACGACATCGCGTACTCCGTCCTGGACGTCGACGACGCGATGAAGAAGGGCGTCATCTCGCCTGACGACGTCATGGCCATCCTCGCGGCCGACGACCGAACCATGGCGCACCATGTCGTCAAACGCGCGCTCGACGCATTCTCCCGGGTCGTCGCGGCCAAACGCCGTCCCGAGATCGCCCGTGACATCAAGATCGGCTATCTGCGGGCGTTCTTCATCGACGCGCTGATCGACGAGGCCAGCGCGGCCTTCGTCAGGAACGGCCTGGCGATCAGCGACTTCAGCCACCGTGAACCACTCATGGAGACGAACCCGCTCTGCGACACGCTCAAGGGGATCGCTCGCCAATACGCCTTCGGACATCCCACCGTACTGAAGATGGAGGCGCTGGGCGCCGAGGCGGTAAACGGCCTGATGACGGCGTTCTGGAACGCGATACACGACCGCAAGAGCGAGGATTTCGCAAAGCTCGATGGAAAGCGTCGCGGCGCCAAGAACAAGTTCGTGTTCGCCCTGATCAGTCAGAACTACCTCGACGATGCCGTGAACTGTAAAACTCCCGGTTTGGCCGGTTCGATCCGCTACCGCGAGCTCCGCCTCATGACCGACATGCTCGCCGGCATGACCGACACGTTCACGATCAAACTCTGGAACGATGTGAAAAGCCTCGTCTGATGGTCGTCGCCACGGGACTTCCGCAACTCAAACGACGCGTCGACGACTACATATGGCGTGAGAACGGGAAGCCGATCCAGCATCTGCGGGAGATACTCGACACGACCTTCATGGCGTTCCCAAGCGTCGCGATCGTGGGCGGTCTCGTGCGCGACATCGCGCGCCGGGGCAAGGTCGGGTTCAAATCGGACATAGACCTCGTCATCGCCGCCGGTGACGCGGAGGTGGCCGACCTCGCTGCGAAGCTGCATGCGATCCCGAACCGCTTCGGAGGCTACGGATCGCGGCACCCGCATTGGAAGATCGACTTCTGGGCGCTCGAGACGACGTGGGCCGCGACCCAGGGACACGCCCCCGTGGAAAGCGTTGCGGACATCGTCGACACCACGTTCTTCGACTGCGACGCGATCTGCTACGAGATAAAATCGCGGAAGCTCTTCGCGGCGAACGGCTACCTGCCCCGCCTCAAGGCCGGCGTCATCGACGTCAATCTCCTCCCGAACCCCTCGATCGAAGGGAACCTGCTGCGCGCGATCCGACGGATACTGAGCTGGGGCTACCATCCTGGGCCCAGGCTCCGCACGTTCATCGACGAGAATCTGACGGACGAAACGCTCGTCGCGATCTCAAACACCGAGGAGGAGCTCTTCACCCACACGATGGCGGGGGCGTTCGAGCGAAGCTGCGACCTCAAGAAGGTCCTGTTCTCCGAGAACCCGAAGAACCTTTTCAACACGGCCGTCGGTGAACAGCTCTCCTTCCCCGGCCTGGACCCCGATGACGAATAGATTCCGTGAACACCTGCCCGGCTACGAGGGCCCGACATCAACCGACTGGATCCTGCCGACCGTGACTGCCGTTCACGCAGACGTCTGACCCGCGGCTCCGATCCACGCTGATCGCGAGCACCCTATCTACGATCCTGATCGTGAGGCCGGCTTCCCTGGCCGACGAACGTGGCTCTACGCCGTGTGCCGACCCAAAATCCATGGGCCACGGAACGTCGACGGTTCGGGAGGGGATGAGCGGGCGAAGCTCAGCCTTCACGACCGGAGACTGTCGCGAACCCGGTGGCCGGCAGCCCGCCTGTTGCCGCGGACGCGGCGAGGCGTCCCGACCCGTCGCATGCGCCGAGCGTGACCGAGAACGGTTCCCCGTCTCGCTGACTCACCATTTCGACGGACCATTGCAGGCGTCCCGTCGCTGCGGGCGGTGATCGCCCGGACGCCATGCATCCTATCCGCCAGCGCGTCGTCGCGTCCGACGGATCACCGAATGGACAAGCGTCCTTGCGCCGCCGGCGACGTAGGAGAAACGCCGGCGTGCGACTTGAAGCCGCCGACAGCATCAACCGCCGGGTCGCGGTTCTCGAGACATGCCGAACCTCGCCGACAACAGCCGCGTAGGCACCTTCGCGAAGCCCCTCTTCCATCAAGGAGACGACCTCCTCGTCCTGCCGAGCAAGAGCGAACTCGGTCTGCTCCCGCTCGAGGCCCACCTGCCCGAGTGCCGGCGCATAGAGATCGAAGCGGGTCACCGCCCACAGAACGCGTCCACCCGCCGTCTTGGCGAACCTCGCCAGCATTCCGCCGAGGAACAGCGTCGCGGCGGCGTCGTCCGCCAGCGAGATCGATGCCGCCGCGACCTCGTGAAGCGCCGCGGCTCCAATGCCGCCGCCGACCAAACGCCGGTCGATCTGCGCAACGCCGAACGGCAGCAACTCCGGAGATCTCGACATCGCCATCACGTCCGCCGGCGCGCCGCCAGCAGCGTTCCGACCCGACGGGGGGTGCGACGTCATGGGACGAGAACTCATCCGTTCACTATATGTTCTATTTGGTGGTATCTGGTCAATGGTGTGGCGGTCATCGGCAGGCGTCTGATGGCCCTTCAGATCGGAGTCGTGTGAGCGGGGATTGGAGCCCGCTTTGGTAGGGTGGAAAATGGAGATCCGAAATGAAGCTGACCGTACTGAGCCATGGGAACGAGCCACGACATGCCGCCGAGTTCGCCCGCGCGGCACGCAACATGATCGAACCGGACGAAGCCGAGGTACGTGAGTTCTGCAACCGTCTGACGGGGCTCAAGGGTGAAACCTACATGGACGTGTGCGACGAGGTCGCAGATCTCGCCCTGCCTTGCGGCTTCCTCCACGCGCGGGCGTTCGACGCGGACGATGGCCTCGAGCTCTCGAGCGCCATCTCGCGCACGAACCGCCCGCTGACACCGGACGCAAAGCGGCCACGGGCAATCGAGGAGGAACGCACGGCTCGAGGGGATGCTTGCGGACATGATACTCAACAACGTGGGTATGGAAGATCTGCTGTGAGAAAAACGACAGCTCCTGCCGCAACGCTACAGTCGGTCGCGCATCTCCAATCGACATCGGGGCTGTGCCTGTCTCATATTGAACGCATTGGCAGCAGCTGCATTTGATTTGACGCAGCCGACGGAATCGATTCAATCCGCCGCGGCAGACCGAGTGCGGGCCGCCAACCTGATATTCGACGACATGCAGGTGGCGAGATCGTCAGGTCGCAACCTCATGTTGCCGAGCTGGCAGTGTGGCGGTTACCAGCGACGAATGCCTGACGGAGGCACAAAATCGAGCGGGGGTGACGTGGGCGCGAAAGGTTCATCGAAGGGGAAGGCACCTGTGAAGCGGCGTACGACCGCGAGCGGTGGTGAGCCGGCGGAGCGGGTCCACCAGAGGGCCGGGAACGCCGGCTACGCAGGTTACGAATACCAGATCACGGTGAGCGTCTGGGTCGGGCTCGACCTGATGCTCGTCAAGGGCCTCGCCAACCAGATCACCATCGAGCCGCGCTCGGACGAAGATCTGGAGGCCGCCGTCGCGAACCCGGAGACCGGGCTGCTCGAGACGGCGGCCGCGGGAGATGGCTTCGACCTGGTCCTGCAGGCGAAGACCCGTTCCGGAGCGCCTTGGACGGCGCCCGCGATTGCCGACGTCCTGCTAGGCAAGGGCAACGATGCCGCAGGCAAGGACGGCAAGCGGAGCCGACCGCTTGAAATGCTCGAGGCCGATGAGAGGCGCCGCTACGTCTTCGTGACAAACGAGGCATCGGTCGAGGCGCTCCGGGCACACGAGGGCGACCACCTGTTCGACTTCGCCGAGCCCACCGACCTTCCACCCCACGCTCGCGACGAACGTGAGCCCGCCGTCCGGAAGGGTCTGGCCGAGCGGGTGCTTCTCCTGACCGGTCTGACCGAGGAGGTGCTCAGCGGCCGCATCTCCACGCAGCTAGAACAGCATGGCCACGTTCCGCAGGCCCGCCGCGCCGATTGCATGCGCGAGCTGCGCGATCTCGTGCGCGAGCGGATATGCGGTGTACATGGCGGCATATGGACCCGCGACGAGCTGTTGACGGTTCTCGTCAAGCATGGCGGCTCGATTGCCCCTACGCGTGACATGGACCACTACGTACGGCCTGCGTCCTACGAGTCCATCAGGCGAAAGCTGGAAAACGAGCACGCAGTCGTCATCGCCGGTCCTTCGGGCACTGGGAAGACGCTGACGGCCGATATCCTCGAACTCGAACTGCGCGCTGGTGTGCCAGCATTCGAGGTCGTTGGCGAGGAGCATGGGCCAGGGCCGGTCCGGCGCTCGCTCTCGGATGGGCGTTCGCTCCTGTTCCACCTCCGCGATCCGTGGGGAGGAAACCGGCTGATGCCGGGTGCCGATCGCTGGAGCGGCGAACTGCCTAAGCTGCTGGAGCTGGCTGGTGCCGGCAAGAAGTTCCTTGTGACTTCCCGTTCCGACGTGCTCGAGAGCGCCGGCACTCAGTTGAGCCGTGAGCTCGCGCCCTACGTCGAGTGGATACGGCCGGAGGACTACTCTCCGGCTCAGCTCGCGGAGATCTACGATCGGCTCGCCTCCGACCTCGGAGACCATGCCGGTATGCTCGCCACCACCTACCGCGTCGATGCTCTCGCCCATCTTAAGCGTCCATACGAGATTAGACGCTTTCTCAGCGCGCTCGCTCGGGAGAGCGCCTCGGCACCGTCGAAGGTCGCGGACCTGATCGCCCGATCGCAGATCGCGGCCATCTCCTCCGTGATCGCGGACCAGCTCGCCCCTTTCGGCATCGACGGGGTGCAGAGTGCCGCAATCATCTGGTCGATGCTCGTCGCCCGGGGAGCCGTTCCCGACAAGGTGCTCGCCCTTCTGACCCGGCGGCTGCGAGGTTCGGACACGTCTTTCCGACCGGACGTGCAAGGTCTCGTCGACTTCCTCGTTGCGGGCGACAACCTGAAGCGTGGCGGCGCGGCGCTGTCATTCGCGCATCCTCGCGTGGAGGACGGTCTCCGCATGGCGTTCATGCGGCGGTCCGACGACGCCGCCGACACCCTTCGTGCGGTGGTCGACCAGCTGATCGCCTGGGATGAAATGGATCGGGACTGGGGACGCGAGGCTGCGCTGGCGATCGTCAAACGGACTGCAGGGATCGATGGGCTGGATGTGACCCCGTCGGACGATAAGCGGGCTAGCTTCGACGACTACCTACTGACCCTGGTCATGGACGCGCGGGGACACAGCGACGTCGGCTCTGCCTTTGGCGACCTTGCGCGCTTCGGTTCGAGCGGGCACCTGCCGAGTCAGCTCGCGCGGCATCTGGTCGGTGGCGCCCGCCGGCCGAGAAGACCGTCCTTCGGCCCCCACTGGCGAGCGCCAGAACTCATCGACGAGGAAAGATCGCGCCTCGCCGCCGATCCGGCGACGCGGGAGCTCGCAGAGCGCTTCGTTCTCGAGGTGCTGCCGCATTCCCACGACGACTATGATCGGGAGCTTGTGCCATTCCTCGAGGCGCTCGCGCCCGACCTGCGCGCGGTCTTCTGGCGCGCTCTCGATGCGGGCGCGCATGCTGGCGCGACCAGCAACAATCTGGACGTGATTGTCGAAGGCGCGCTTTTCGGCGGGAGCCCCGACTACGAGCGCGCGATCGGGTTGTTCGCCCGTGCCGAGGAGGAGGCGGACGCTTGGATGGAGCGGTATGCCAAGGACCTGCGCGAGGCCGAGGAGCACGAGATCGACGCCGACTCCGTCGACCACGTCTTGGGGGAGCCGGAGGACCAATACCACGTCGGCCGCAGTGGAATGCAGTCGGTTGTTCGCATCCGCCGAAACCGCGAGGGGAGCGTTTTTCTTGTAGGACATCGACACGCTCAGCTGTTGGTGCGGGCGCTCGCTTACGAGCTCACCCACTCCCGCGAGCCAGTTGAAGCCGCGGAGCTGCAACTGACGCTGGACGTGTCGGAGGGCTGGACCCGCCACGACGTCTGGCGCGCCATCGCTGCGCATTGGGACTCGTCGTTGCTTCCCGAACTCGAAGCCGAGTTCAGCCGCGGCGACGACGGCGACGATGATATCCGCCGGACGCTGATCGAGATCTTGTCGCGGGATATCTTGAAAACCGGTCTTGTCCAGGCGCTTTCTGACATCGCACCTTCCTGCAGTGCCGAACGGCGCCTCGAGCTGTTGCGAAACTTCGTGGCGGAGGGCCTTGAGGGCGACCCAAGGGGAGATGAGGGCGTCGCCGCACGCGGCGTTCGCGCGGCCGCACTGGCGGCGACCTTCCCCCAGGAAGAGCGGGAGCTCGCCATCGCCTTCGCCAAGGTCGTCGCCGGGGGAGAGATCGGCGCGGCGGCGGCCGAGCTGTCGCAACCATCTCGCGATCATCTCGAGCTGGTCCTGACGTCAGCCCCGTCGCATGTGGCAGGCCCCCTGGCATTGATCGGCGCGGCCGCCGGCATCGACGTGCGTGCAGGTTCGGATGCGCTTCTCGCGACGGATGAGCCCGACGATGGGCTCGTGGCGCTCCAGGCCATGGCCTTGCAGGATCCGCCCGATCGCCAAGCCAGGTTGCTGGCCGCGCTCGATCATGGGCGCTATCACGTGCGCTCTCGCGCCCTTGGGATGCTAGTCCCGGTCGTCACGGACACCGAGGAACGGCGGGCCATCGCGGCCAAGTCGGCTTCCGACCGCAGTGCCGATGTGCGCCTCGCGTTCGCCGAAGCGATGGCCGAGCACCGCTGGCCCGAGGCCTTGGAGCCGCTCTGCACGCTGCTGGGCGATCTACGAGACTTCTCACACCATCTGTCCTCAGCAGCGCGAGGTTCCAACCTCCTCGTCGCTCGCGCGGCCACCAGCGCGCTCGGCGCATATGATGACCTTCCGGTGGCTGCGATCGATGCCCTGCTCGCCGCAGCAGGCGCTCCGAGCAAGGATCCGCTGGTGCCCTGTCGTGCGTTGGCGGCGCTGGCGTGCGTCGACGATCCGCGTGTGGACGGTGCCCTAACCGGTGCACTCTCGGCTCCGGCCCCGCGGCAGTCCCCCGCCCACCGGCCGCTCGCGCAGGCCGCGGCGTGGGCGATCAGGGACAGGGTGATTGACGGGAAGATGGCCACTCTCGGTCCTGCCGCCGATTTCGCGCGGACGCAGCGCGGCACCATCGCCGGGCCGCTATTGATGTCCGCCGGTCTGCTCGGGGGCACGGAGCGCAAATCACTCCTTGACCAGCTTGAGCGTGACGGGGACGTGGAGCGGCGCGAACTGGTCGTCGTCGCGGCCGCGGCGGCGGGCCGAACGGACGGGTTGCAGATCGGTGATCGCGAACGTCTCATCGGCAAAGTCGTTGCGCGTGGATCCACCGCCGGCCTCGATCCCAGCAGTCTGGGCGAGTTGGAGACATGGAGCCGTTCACTCGATGTCGGTGGAGAGTTCTCCCGCTATGCGGCGTGGGTCGCTCACGACTTGCTGGAGCTGCCCTTGAGCGCCGATCTCGGTGACGTCAGGGGCCCGGACCTGCCGAGCCTCTTGCCCGTGATGACCATGCGCTCGTTCACGCCATACCGTGAAGAGCCTGGTTCGAATGCCCAGCGACAGCTCAAGCCAGTCCGCCGATGAACGGTCGGCGAAGTATGGTCCCAGCTCTTTGCCGCCGCACGGGCTCAGGGATCGTTGCTCAAAGGATCGTCGTGGATCTCGACGACGGTGACACCGCGGAAAACGCGTGCCTGGGTAGAAGGCACTTCATCGCTCTGCGTGCTCTCCTCCGCCATGAGAAGGTGCGGATCGGAGAGTGGCAGACCACGCAGCAGCGCGAGGATAGGATCCCGCCTTTCGGCAAGGACGCGAAGGATGGCGTGCACCTCGGTGTACCGCGCGTTCACCGCGTCGATCGAGAGAGCCAGGACGGTCGAGACCAGTCGCTCGAAGCGCCGGACCAGCTCCGCGCGATTGTGCGCGCGCCTGGTGAGGTATCCAATCGGGTGAGTGGCGCTTTCCGGACGAAGAACGAGCGCTTCCGACAGCAGCGGCGCACCGTCGATGATCTCTCCCTTGCCGAAATGCGCGACTTCTTTGTCGCGCAGGTACATCATCTTCTCGTGGACCGTCCGCATCTCGCCAGAAAGCTTTCCGGTTCCGAACCAGGGGCGACGCCCGATGGGCGGGGTGTGCGTCGCTCGCGCGTACAGCACTATCGCGCTCGTCATGAGCGAACCGACGACCGTCGTGATATCCTCATCGTCGAGCGGGGTCTCGTCACTGGCGCTGGTTAACCGGATCAGCAGTCGGAGGGCGAGCAACGCCTCGTCGATGTCTCGGTGGGCGGAGGACACGTCGTTCGCCCGCCGTATAGCGGCTGCCAGTTCTGGATGCGCCCCGCTCTCGTCAAGAAGGGTCATCAGCGCCGTGAGGTCGTAGACGGGGGACATCGTGAGTGAATGGCATGAATGAGCGTGTCTGACGAACGAGAACTGGAATAAGAACGGTCGATCGGGACAAACGTCACCGACCGAGTCAGAAGTGGCAACCCCACATGTCGATCGTTCTCCCACAGCGTCCTATGAAACACCGCCGCAACGCCGCAACGCCCCACTTCTGTTCTGCTAGGGGAGAAGCGTGACGGTGCGATGCGACGATAGCGCTCGACGAGGTGCAGCGCCATCCAGATATGCTGCTCTGGCTCAAACACGGGCACGACTACCATGAGAGGAACGGCATTGCCGACTGCCTGCACTGCGGCAATCCGATCGCCCCAGAACGACGGGCGCTGCTGGCGGCAGCGCTGGACGACAGCGTCGATCAGTTCGTAGCCCGGCTCACCACGACGGCGGAGCGCCTCGGTAAACTGGTCACGACGACCATGCAGCTCGCCTCCCGGCTTCCCTCCGCCGACGACCTAGCAAGCGAACTTCGGGTTGGCTTCAAGGACGTGCGCAATGCCGCTTCGAATGAGGTGACGCAGCTCTCAAGGCAGCTCAGTACGCTGGAAACAGTGCTCAAGACGCTCCGCCTGTCCGACATCGCCGAGGTGAAGCGCGGCTACGAGGACCCGGCCACCTTCCTCGTGCGAAGCCAGGGAGAACCCGCCATCCTGCTGGGCGTCGTGATGCGCGAGCGCTGGAACGGGCTCGACCTCGGCGTCGCGCTCGAGAAGCAGGTGCGCCAGATCTCCAACGCGCTTCCCGCCGGCCTCACCCTCACCAAGGTCACCGATCAGGCCGTGAACATCCAGGAGGCCTACGGCGAGTTCATGCTGAAGTTCTTCGTCGCCCTGGCGGTGGTGATCACGGTCAGCCTCCTCAGTCTCGGCTGGCGGGTCGGCATCGTGGTCGCCGCGGCCGTGCCGCTCACCCTCGCGGGCGTCTTCATCATCATGCTGGCCACCGGCAGGGACTTCGACCGCATCACGCTGGGCGCTCTGATCCTGTCGCTCGGGCTTCTCGTCGATGACGCCATCATCGTGATCGAGACCATGGTCGTGAAGATGGAGGAAGGTCACGACCGCATCTACGCCTCCGGTCAGGCCTGGATCACGACCGCGGCGCCGCGGCTCGCCGGCGCGCTCGTAACCTCGATCGGGCTGATGCCCGTCGGCTTCGCCGCCTCCTCGGCCGGCGAATATGCCGGCAACATCTTCTGGATCGTCGCATTCGCGCTGCTGACCTCGTGGGTCGTGGCCGGTGCGTTCACACCCTACCTCGGCGTCAAGCTGCTGCCGAACATCAAGCCGGTGGAAGGCGGCCATGCCGCCATCTACGGAACCCCGCGGTATCGTCAGCTTCGCGGTCTCATCGCCAAGGCCGTCGCGCGCAAGAAGACGGTGGTGATCTCCGTGGTGGCGATCTTCCTGGTGGCCCTGTTCGGCATGGGATTCGTCAAGCAGCAGTTCTTCCCCGCATCGGATCGCCCGGAAGTCCTGGTCGAAGTGCAGATGCCCGAAGGCAGCAGCATCGATGCGACGAGCGCCGCGGTGGCGAAAATGGAAGGATGGCTCAAGAGGCAGCCGGAGGCGAAGCTCGTCACCAGCTACATCGGGCAAGGCGCCCCGCGCTTCTTCCTCGCGATGGCGCCCGAACTCCCGGATCCGTCATTCTCGAAGATCGTGGTGCTGACACCCGACGAGAAGTCGCGCGAGGTCCTGAAACGGCGCGTCCGGGAAGTCGCCGCCAACGGCATCGTTCCCGAGGCACGCATCCGAGCGACGCAGCTCGTCTTCGGCCCCTACTCCCCCTTCCCCGTGGCCTTCCGCGTCATGGGGCCGGACGTGGCGAAGGTCCGCGAGGTCGCCGAGCAGGTTCGCCTCAAGATGCACGCGAACGAGTCCATGCGGCAGGTCAACACCGATTGGGGCGAGCGCGTCCCCACGGTGCACTTCGTGCTCGATCAGGATCGTCTCCGCTCCATCGGCCTGACCTCCAGCGATGCAGCCGAGCAGCGCCAGTTTCTGCTGACCGGAGCGTCGGTGACCCAGGTCCGCGAGGACATCCGGACCGTCGAGGTCATGGCTCGCAGCGCGGGGAGCGAGCGGCTAGATCCATCGAAGATCGGCGGCTTCGCCCTGACAGGGAGTGCCGGACAGCGCGTTCCGCTCGACCAGATCGGCAAGGCCGAGATGCGCATGGAGGAACCGATCCTGCACCGCCGCGACCGCACCACGACCATCACCGTCCGCGGCGACATCGCCGAAGGACTGCAGGCCCCCGAGGTGTCCGCGAGAGTCGTCAAGGACATCGCGCCGATCGTGGCCGCCTTGCCCGCAGGGTACAGGATCGAGGCCGCCGGAGCCGTCGAGGAGGCTGGCAAGGCGAATGTCGCGCTCGCCGCGGTCTTCCCTCTGATGCTCGTCTTGATGATGACGGTGATCATGTTCCAGGTCCGCTCGATGTCCGCCATGGCCATGGTGCTGCTCACGGCGCCCCTCGCGCTTGTGGGGATGGTGCCGACATTGCTGATCTTCCATCAGTCGTTCGGCTTCAACGCCATCCTCGGGCTGATCGGACTGGCGGGCATCATCATGCGCAACACGCTGATCCTCATCGGCCAGATCCACAGCAACGAGCATGACGGGCTGGATCCCTACCATTCGGTCGTCGAGGCGACG
>NZ_JACONT010000031.1 GCF_014358075.1 Sphingomonas albertensis
GCGAAGGCGGGGACCCAGACTGGGCCCCCGCCTTCGCGGGAGAACAAGCTTATTACTGATCAGGGGGCCGGCGCCCCCCTCAAACCCGATCCACAATCCCACCAGCCATCGCCACCGGAACCCCAGTCGTCCCCGGAAAACTAATCGCCAGCCCATTCAGCGTCCGCACCGCCATATACGCGAACCCCTCAGCCTCGAGCGCATCGCCGTTCCACCCGAGCACATCGGTAGGCTCGACCACCAACCCGGTCCGCGCGGCGATCATCGCCAGCATCGTTGGATTATGACGACCACCCCCCGCGACCAGCAACCGAACCGGCCGAGCCGGCAAATGCCTCAAAGCCTCCGCCACCGTCGCCGCGGTAAACGCCGTCAAAGTCGCCGCCCCATCGGCCGCGGATAACCCCCGAGCCGGCTGGATCGTAAAATCATTCCGGTCGAGCGACTTCGGCGGAGGCGCATCGAAAAACGGATGGTCCAGCATCCCCGTCAGTACCGTCTCGTCCACGCGCCCGGAGGCCGCCAACGCCCCCCCGGCATCATACCGGGCACCAGTCTCCGCCTCGACCCAGATATCGATCAGACCATTCGCCGGCCCGGTATCGAACGCCACCAGCCCATCGCGATCCGACATCTGCGCCCGCTCCGGCGACATCTCGCGCGAATCGTGCATGTCCCGCCCACCGGGAATGAAGGTGATGTTCCCCACCCCGCCAAGGTTCAGCACCGCGACCGGTCCCTCCAGCCCCGCCGCCAACGCCGCATGATACACCGGCAGCAACGGCGCGCCCTGCCCGCCCGCCGCCACGTCCGCCGAGCGAAAATCCGACACCGTCGTGATCCCGGTAGCCCGCGCGACCGCCGCCCCGTCGCCGATCTGCCACGTCCAGCGCCGGTCCGGCCGATGCGCGATCGTCTGCCCGTGAAAGCCGATCACATCGACCTCCGCCGCCGCAACCCCCGCATCCGCCAGCAACTTATGCACCGCAAACACATGCGCGCGCGTAATCAACTCGCCCGCGGCAACCACCGACGGACTGGCGCGCGGCTTGTCGAACGTCAGCGCCATCCGCGTGGCCTCCGCCAACTGCGTCCGCGCCGCATCCGAATAGGGCTCGCCACGAAACGCGATCGGCCGCACGAACGCCTCGCCGTCGGTCTCGATCAACGCGGCATCGATCCCGTCGAGCGACGTCCCCGACATCAGTCCAATCGCCAGCATATCGGTTCCTTCCCGCGCAATCCGCCCACCCATGCAGGAAGCAAATTCGCCCGCCTAGAAAAAACCGAACTTTGCGCCTATGTGCGCGGGCTTCATGGCAACAACACTCCCCTCCCCGCCGAAGATCGGCATGGTCTCGCTCGGCTGTCCGAAGAACCTCGTCGATAGCGAGCGGATCCTCACGCAGCTGCGCGGCGACGGCTATCAGATGTCGCCCGATTACGCCGGCGCCGACATCGTGCTGGTCAACACCTGCGGCTTCCTCGATTCCGCCAAGGAGGAAAGCCTCGAGGCGATCGGCGAGGCGATCGCCGAGAACGGCCGCGTCATCGTCACCGGCTGCATGGGCAAGGAAGCCGACGCGATCCGCGCGCGCTTCCCGCAGGTCCTCGCGATCACCGGCGCGCACGAATACGAGCAGGTCGTCGGCGCGGTCCACGACGCCGCGCCGATGCCCCCGTCCGCGTTCCTCAACCTGATCCCCGACGCCGGCCTGAAGCTGACCCCGCGCCACTACAGCTATCTGAAGATCTCCGAAGGCTGCAACCACCGCTGCTCGTTCTGCATCATTCCGAGCCTGCGCGGTGACCTCGTCAGCCGCCGCCCCGACGCGATCCTGCGCGAGGCGGAGAAGCTGGTCGAAGCGGGCACCAAGGAACTGCTGGTCATCAGCCAGGATACCTCGGCGTACGGCGTCGACCTGCGCCACGCGAGCTGGCCGGTGAAGACGGGTGGCCCGATGGCGCGCGGCGAGGCCCGCGAGGTCCGCGCGCACATGACCGACCTGTCGCGCGAACTCGGCAAGATCGCACCGTGGGTCCGCCTCCACTACGTCTACCCCTACCCGCACGTCGACCACGTCATCCCGCTGATGGCGGAGGGCCTCGTGCTGCCGTATCTCGACATCCCGTTCCAGCACGCCGCGCCGTCGGTACTCCGCCGGATGAAGCGCCCCGGCAACGATGCGAAAGTGCTCCAGCGCATTCACAACTGGCGGACGATCGCGCCCGACATCACGATCCGCTCGACCTTCGTCGTCGGCTTCCCCGGCGAGACCGAGGAGGATTTCCAGTATCTGCTCGATTGGCTCGACGAAGCCCAGCTCGACCGCGTCGGTGCGTTCCGCTTCGAACCAGTCGAAGGGGCGGCGGCGAACCTGCTGCCCGACCATGTGCCCGAAGAGCTCAAGGAAGAGCGCTACGCCCGCATCATGGAAAAGACCGCGGCAATCTCCGCGGCCAAGTTGCAGGCCAAGATCGGCCGCACGCTCGACGTGATCATCGACGCGGTCGACGAGGAAGGCGCCACCGGCCGTTCGCAAGCCGATGCTCCCGAGATCGACGGTGAAGTATTCCTCCGCGATGCCGGTCACCTGACGGTCGGCGACATCGTCCCGGTCACGATCGAAGACGCCGACGATCACGACCTCTACGGCGTCCCCGTCGCCTAACTCGCTATCTGTTCTCCCGCGAAAGCGGGAGCCCAGGATACCAAACTACATCGCCCGTAACCCTGGACTCCTGCGTTCGCAGGAGAACAGACCTCAAACGACGCTGCGCCCGGTGAATAGCTTGATCAGCACGACGATGACCGCGATCACCAGCAGGATATGGATCAACCCGCCTGCGACATGGAAGGCGAACCCTGCCAGCCAGAGGATCAGCAGGATGATGGCGATGGTATACAGCATGAGTGTGTCCCCTAAGGCGTAAAAGGCTCCCGGCCCCGCGATGAAACGTGCGCGTATCACGGCGTGTTCCGTCAACATTTCTGTCGCATTCTAACCCGTTCAATCGTCACGGAATAAAAATCGCGTCGTTGCGCGCGTCGGTCGGTTCTGCTTCGTTGCGCGCATGATCCTCCGCCTCCTCGCCATCGCCGCGCTGCTCCCGGCCCCCGCCATCGCGCAGTCGCTTACCCCCGCCGAAACCGCGCAGATCGACACGCTGGTCACCGGCGCGCTCGGCGATACCGGCGTGCCGTCTGCCTCGATCGCCGTGGTCCGCGGTGGCCGGATCGTGTTCGCCAAGGCTTACGGCAAACCCTCAGAAACGATCGCCACCGCCGACCCCAACCTCCCCTACCAGATCGCCTCGATCTCGAAGCAGTTCACCGCCGCCGCGATCCTGCTGCTTGAGGACGAAGGCAAGCTCAGCCTCGACGACACCGTCGCGAAATACATCCCCGGCGTCACCGGCGGCGACCGCATCACGATCCGCCAGTTGCTCAGCCACACCTCCGGCCTCCAGGATTACTGGCCGCAGGATTACAGTTTCGCGGCGATGGCCAAGCCCGTCACTCCGCAGCAGATCGTCGATCGCTGGGCGAAGAAGCGGCTCGATTTCGAACCCGGCACGCAATGGCAATATTCGAACACGGGCTATGTCGTAGCCGGCATGATCGTCGAGAAGGTCGCGCATCAACCGCTGCTCAGCTTCCTCCAGCAACGCATCTTCAAGCCGCTCGACATCCGCGCGCTCGACCAGGACAAGGCGATCGGCAAGGCCTACCCGCAGGGCTATGGCCGCTTCGCGCTCGGCCCCGTCCGCCCCGAGACGCCCAGCGCCGACGGCTGGCTCTACGCCGCCGGTGAGCTCTCGATGAGCGCCGAAGACCTCGCCAAATGGGACGTCGCCCGCCTCAACCGCACCACGCTCCCCGCCGACGACTGGGCCGCGCAGGAAACCCCGGTGAAACTCGCCGACGGCAGCAGCAACGGCTACGGCCTCGGCGTCTTCACCGGCAGCGCGAACGGCCGCCGCTACGTCGAGCACAGCGGCGAAGCGGTCGGCTTCCTGTCCGAGAACACCGTCTATCCCGACGACAAGGCGGCGATCGTCGTCCTCACCAACAGCTGGTTCAGCGACGCAACGGGCCGCATTGCCGCCGGGGTCGCCAAGATCGTCCTGCCGCCCGCCGCCGCCAGCGCCGAGGACACCGCCGCCCTCGCCCGAGCCCGCACCGTCTACGACCAGCTTCGCACCGGCGCGCTCGACCGCAAAGGCCTGACCGAAGACGCCAACTATTACTTCAAGCCCGTAGCGCTCGCCGACTACAAGGCCAGTCTCGGCGCGCTCGGCGAGCCCACCGCGTTTGCCCAATCCGGCAAGACCCGCTTGCGCGGCGGCTTCGTCAACCGCACCTACCGCATCACCTATCCCGACCGCACGCTCTCGCTCAGCACCTATGCCGAGTCCGGCGCGAACGGCCGATACGAACAACTTCTGGTGGCGCCCTCTTCTTAAATGGCAAGCACAATGACCGACTTCGCTTCGATGCTCCAACCCGACCGCGGCCAGCCCGCACGGACGATCCACGTCGTCCACCCCGACGCCTATACAGGCTGGCTCGCTAAACAATCGCAGCGCATCCGCACGACGGTCGCCGCGCACCGCCTGACCGGCAAGCCCGGCGACCGCGCGGTCCTGCCCGGCGAGACCGTGGACGACTGGTCTATGCTGCTGGTCTGCAACGAAGCGGTGACGTCGCCCTGGCGGATCGCCTCGCTCGGCGCGTCGCTACCCGAAGGCACGTACCGCCTAGCGGAAGGCCCGGTCGGCGCGGCCGGCCTTGGCTGGATGCTCGCCCAGCACCAGTTCACCCGGTACGTGAAGCCCGACGCGACCGGCCCCCGCGTGCTGTTCACAGCGGACGCCGCACATATCGACGAAACGGTCCGCCTCGCCGAAGCCACCGCGCTGGTCCGCGATCTCGTCAACACCGGCGCGTCCGACATCGGGCCTGCCGACCTCGAAGCCGCCGCAGAGATGCTGGCCAAGCGCCACGGCGCAACCGTCACGACCACGCTCGGGGATGCGCTCGCGACCGGCTACCCGATGATCCACGCGGTCGGCCAGGCCGCGAGCAAGGACCGCGCGCCACGGCTGATCGAACTCGAATGGGGCGACCCCTCGCATCCCCGCATCGCGCTGGTCGGCAAGGGCGTCACCTTCGACACCGGCGGCCTCGACATCAAGCCGTCCGCGGGCATGCGACTGATGAAGAAGGACATGGGCGGCGCGGCGCACGCGCTGGCGCTGGCGAGCCTCGTGATGGCCGCCAAGCTGCCGGTCCGCCTCCATTTGCTGATCCCCGCGGTCGAGAACTCCATTGCCGGCAACGCCTTCCGCCCCGGCGACGTCCTAGCGACGCGCAAGGGCCTGACGGTCGAGAACACCAACACCGACGCCGAAGGGCGCCTGGTGCTAGGCGATGCGCTGACCAAGGCGGGCGAGAGCAACCCCGAACTGATCCTCGACTTCGCCACGCTGACCGGCGCGGCCCGCGTCGCGCTGGGCCCGGACCTGCCGCCGCTGTTCACCGACGACGACGCGCTCGCCGCCGACCTGCTCGCGGCCGGCATTGCGGAGGGCGACCAGATGTGGCGTCTGCCGCTCTGGAACGGCTATGACGAGATGCTGAAGTCTGACGTCGCGGACATGGTGAATGCCCCCGAAGGCGGCTTTGCCGGCGCGGTCACCGCCGCGCTGTTCCTGCGCCGGTTCGTGCCGAAGGGCACGGCCTGGGCACATCTCGATGTTTTCGCGTGGAGGCCCTCGGCCAAGCCGGGGCGGCCGAAGGGTGGCGAAGCCTACGCCCTCCGCGCGGCCTTCGCGATGCTGGCGAAGCGGTACTCGCGCTGAATAAAGGGAACGCCAAACCCGTCATCATCCCCGCGCAGGCGGGGATCCATAACCTCCCAGGCCGGTGATCACACCGATACGCCAGCCGATATGGGTTCCCGCCTCCGCGGGAATGACGGCAGGGGCGGAGTAGGCGGCTTCAGCTCGCTGCAAACTGCCCGAACGGTAGCAATTTATCCGCCAGCGTCTTCGTCGCATTGGCATCGCCAGCCCGCAGAGGCACCAGCACCGCCATCGCCGCCCTCTTCATAAAGCCGTCGATCGCAGTCGGCGTCGGCGCCTTGCTCGCCGTCTCGACCAGCGCACGTCCCCGCGCATCGTTCGGGTCCAGTTCCAGCCGCAGCAGGCCGGCCAGCCCGGCGAACATCGCGCGATTGCCGCCCAGCGCGACCGACCGATCGAGCGCCTCGAACCCAGTCGCCTTCTGCGCGCCCGCCACCGCACGCCCGACGAACCGCCCGAGCTTCGCGATCACGCCGACATGCCACGCCCCCAGCGCCGCCTGCGCCTCGGCATTCCGCGGGTACCGCGTCACCAGCGCCTCATATTGCTTCCGCGCGGCGATCGCCTGCCCGCGATTGCCGAGCAGTTTCGCACGATAGCCGTTCGCCATCGCCTGCATGATCGCCGCCTCCTGATCGTTCGGCGAGCGGCTCAGCGCCTGCCCCGCGACCGCCGCCGCCTTGTCGATCCGCGCCAGCGCGACGCCGCGGTCACGATCGACGAACCCGGCCTGGGTCAGCAATTCGCGCGGCGTCTCGGCCCGAGCAGGAATCGACGACGCCACCGCACACACCGCGATCGAGGCGCCTACGCATCCGGGAAACCATCTGGCCATATAAACCCTCGCACGAAAGCCGCGTCACGCCGACCAACGATCAGATCGCCGAATCGCTCACTAATCGTAAGACCGCAGGGTTTATCGGGACTTAACGCTTTCCGGCACAAGCATTCCACGACAGCACGGCACGATTCAAAGAAAAGCCGCCGCCTCGATGATCGGCACGAACTTCTCCGCGGTCAGACTGGCACCACCCACCAGCGCCCCATCGACGTTCGGAGTCGCCAGGATGGACGCCGCATTCGCGCCCGTCACCGAGCCACCGTACAGGATCCGTACCCCCGCAGCGGCGTCGCCGATCAGCATCCGCAACTTGGCGCGCGCGATGGCGTGAATCGCCGCGATCTCGTCGAGCGTCGGCGTGCGACCCGTACCGATCGCCCAGCGCGGCTCGTAAGCCAGCGTAAACCAGCTGCCGTCCGCATTGTCCGGCACCGACTTCTCGATCTGCGCCTGCACCACGCGCTCGGCACGGTCCGCATCGCGCTCCGCCTCGGTCTCGCCGCAGCACAGGATCACGTGCAGCCCCTGCCGCCGCGCCGCCGCCGCCTTCGCCCAGGCATCATGGCTCGTCTCATGCTGGTCTGCACGCCGCTCGGAATGCCCGACGATCGTGAAAGACGCGCCGACCTCCTTCACCATGCCTGCCGACACGCAACCGGTATGCGCGCCCGAGTCCGCCTCGTGCACGTCCTCCGCACCGATCGCGAGGTTCGGCACGCGCTCCGACGCCGCTGCGATCAGCGTGAACGGCACCGCGACCGACACATCGACCCCCGGCGCAGCACTCGCCGCCGCCGCGATCGCGTCGAGTTCGACGAGCATCGCCCGCGACCCGTTCATCTTCCAGTTTCCCGCTACCAGCTTGCGCCGCATCACTATCTCCCGAGAATTTCGCCCAGCGATAGCGCCGCCCCCGCGTCGCACAACCCCCGCACAACCGTGCACGGGGCCACCCGAGCCCGCACGACCTTGAAGCGCCCGACTTGAAGAGCCGCTCTCGCCCCCGTAAAGCATCCGCGTTCCCATCCCTGTCGATCGGCTATCCATGCTCGCTTTCTTTCGCCGCCTTACCCATTCGAAGGTCGGCGTGGTCATCACCTTCATCGTGCTCGGCGTGATCGCGCTCGCCTTCGCGGCCGGCGACATCACGGGCTTGAGCTCGATGACCGGTGGCGCAGGGATCACCGGCGGCGACGTCGCCAAGGTCGGCAAGGCCGAGGTCACCGAGAACGAACTCAAGACGCAGGCGCAGACGCAGCTCGAGGGTTTCCGCCAGGAACAGCCGACGCTCGACATGGCGACCTTCGTCAATCAGGGCGGCTTCGAAGGCACGCTCGACCGGATCATCTCCAGCATGGCGCTCGAGCAGTTCGGCCGTGCGCAGGGCATGGTCGTCAGCAAGCGCGCGGTCGACGGCCAGATCGCCAGCATCCCGGCATTGCAGGGCCCGACCGGCAAGTTCGACGAGAATCTCTACCGCCAGGTGCTCGCGCAGCGGAAGCTGACCGATGCACAGATCCGCAGCGACATCGTCCGCGACACCTATGCGCAGCAGCTGACGATCCCGAGCACCGGCGCGACGCAAGTCGCCAGCCAGCTCGCACTGCCCTACGCGTCGCTGCTGCTCGAAAAGCGCACGGGCACGATCGGCTTCATCCCCGCCGCGGTCGTCCCCGCCGGCCCCGCGCCTAGCGACGCCGACCTCGCCACTTTCTACAAGCGCAACGTCGCACGCTACACCGTGCCCGAGCGTCGCATCATCCGCTACGCGGTCGTCTCGCCCGATCAGGTCAAGACGCAGGCCGTCCCGACCGACGCCGAGATCGCCAAGACCTATCAGCAGGATCGCGCCCGCTATGCCGCGACCGAGAAGCGCACGATCACGCAGGTCGTCGTCGCCGATCAGGCTGGCGCCAACGCGATCGCCGCCAAGGTGAAGGCCGGCACCAGCCTCGCCGACGCCGCGCGCGCCGCGGGTCTCGAAGCGTCGACCCAGACCGGCGTCGAGAAGGCCGCCTATGCCGGCACGACGTCCGCACAGGTCGCCGACGCCGCCTTCGCCGCCGCCAGCGGCGCGGTGATCGGCCCGGTCCGCACGCCGCTCGGCTGGACCGTCGCGAAGATCGAAAGGATCGAGAACGTCCCTGGCCGCACCCTCGATCAGGTGCGTGGCGAAATCGCCGCCGCGCTCGGCATCCAGAAGTCCGCTGCGGCCCTGTCCGCGATCCACGACAAGATCGACGATTCGCTCTCGGGTAACGCCACCTTCGACGAGGTGGTCGCCGACCAGAAGCTGAAGCCCGTCACCACGCCAGCGCTGATCGCCAATGGCGTCAACCCCGACGATGCCGCCAGCAAGCCCGATCCCGCGATCGCGCCGCTCGTCGCCGCCGCGTTCCAGGCGGCCGAGGGGGATGGCCCGCAGCTCGTCCAGCTCGGCACCGATGGCGGGTTCGCCGTCGTCGCGCTCGGCCGGGTCGTTCCCGCCACCCCGCGTCCGCTGGCGCAGGTGCGCGCCGCCGTGCTGCGCGACGTGAGCGCCGAGCGCGCGCGTCAGGCCGCGCGGAAAGTCGCCGCAGACGTGCTCGCACGGATCAACAAGGGCATGCCGATCGCGCAGTCGCTGGCGCAGACCAAGCTGCCGATCCCCGCACCGCGCCCGGTGACCGCCTCGCGTGCGCAAATTGCCGCCGATCCGCGTGGTGCGCCGCCTGCGCTCGCGCTGATGTTCAGCATGGCGCCGAACACCGCCAAGACGCTCGCCGCGCCCGACGACAGCGGCTGGTTCGTCATCAAGCTCGACAGCATCGCCAGCGGCAACGCGGCGGGCAACGATGCCGCGATCAAGGCCGCGCGCGCCAATATCGGCCGCTCGGTCGGTCGCGAATATGTCGAGCAGTTCGCCAAGGCAGTCCGCGCCGAGGTCGGCGTGAAGACCAACGCGACCTCGCTCGCGCGAGTCCGTGCCGACCTGCTCGGCCAGGGCGGCACCGGGAACTGATCGTATGACGAGCGCGCGGGAAGCCTTGGCCGAGGGGCGCCCCGCGCTCGTCTGGCGCCGTCAGGTCGCCGACACCGAAACGCCGGTCGCCGCCGCGCTGAAGCTCATCGAGCCAGGGCGTGGCGACTTCCTGCTCGAGTCGGTCGAGGGCGGCGAAACCCGCGGTCGCCACAGCCTGATCGGCCTTGCCCCCGACCTGCTGTTCCGTGCGCACGGCCACAGCGCCGAGATCAACCGCAACTGGGCGACCGATCGCGATACGTTCGAGCCGTGCCCGGTGCCGACCCTCGACGCGTTGCGGACGCTGGTGGCCGAGTGCCGCGCGGACGTGCCCGCCGAGCTGCCGCGCGCGCTCGCCTGCCTCGTCGGCTATTTCGGCTATGAGACGATCGGGCTGGTCGAGGACCTGCCGCAGCCGCCGGTCGATCCGCTCGGCCTGCCCGACATGATCTTCGTGCGACCGACCGTAGTGCTCGTGTTCGATCGCCTGACCGATGCGTTGTACCTCGTCGCGCCGGCCTGGCCCGATCCCGCGCGCGATGCCGACACGATCGTGACCGAAGCCGAAGAGCGTCTCGATGCCGTGGCGGCCAAGCTCGCCAGCACGCCCGTCCCCGCTCCGATCCGCGCCGACGTCGCCGAACCGGTCTACACGTTCGCGTTACCCGAGGGCCGCTACGGCGAGATGGTCGCCACCGCAAAGGACTATATCCTCGCCGGCGACATCTTCCAGGTCGTGCTCGCGCAACGCTTCAGCACGCCGTTCGCGCTGCCCCCGTTCGAGCTCTACCGCTCGCTAAGGCGCATCAACCCGTCGCCGTTCTTGTACCATCTCGACCTGCCCGGCTTCGCGCTGATCGGCTCGAGCCCTGAAATTCTCGTCCGGGTCCGCGACGACGAAGTGACGATCCGCCCGATCGCCGGCACCCGCCCCCGCGGCAAATCCGCCGCCGAGGACGAGGCGAACCGCATCAGCCTGCTCGCCGACCCGAAGGAGCGCGCGGAACACCTGATGCTGCTCGATCTCGGCCGCAACGACGTCGGCCGTGCCGCGTCGCCGGGCTCGGTGAAGGTGACCGCCAGCTACGGCGTCGAGTTCTACAGCCACGTCATGCACATCGTCTCCAACGTCGTCGGCACGCTGTCGCCCGACAAGGACGCGCTCGATGCGCTGTTCGCCGGCTTCCCGGCAGGCACCGTCAGCGGTGCGCCAAAGGTTCGCGCCTGCCAGATCATCGCCGAGTTGGAACCCGAACGCCGCGGCGCGTACGCGGGAGGGGTCGGCTATTTCTCGCCCGACGGCTCGATGGACTCGTGCATCGTTCTGCGCACCGCGGTGGTGAAGGACGGTACGATCCACGTCCAGGCCGGTGCCGGCATCGTTGCCGACAGCGTCCCCGAATACGAACAGCGCGAGTGCGAGGCGAAGGCCGGCGCGATCTTGGCGGCGGCGCGTGAAGCAGTCAGCCGGGCTAAAGCGTCAGGATTCGGGCAGTAAATCTGTTCAACGTGAAAGACCGACCCGGTAAAGTTACACCTCCCCGGCGGAGGCCGGGGTCCAGTTGGAAAGGTTGCAGTAACGATCCGCGACCGCCTTTACGAACGTTCACCAACTGGACCCCGGCCTCCGCCGGGGAGGTGTTAAAGAGCCAAGCTCAGGGCGTCGTGTTCGTCTCGCTAGCGGGCGCACGCCGCTCCGCCGCATAAGCTTGGTTACGCTGCATGAAGCAGCCCGACTGGCCCCCGGTCCCGACCGCCGAGCAAGTATCCGGCAACCCGCCGGCGACCCGCCCGATCTGATCCATCGTCGCCGCGCGGTTCACCCAGCTTTGATTCTGTGCCGCGATCGGCTTGTCCTCGCGCAACGACTTCGGGATGCGATAGGGCTGGTCGAGCGTCGAGCAAACGACGATCTCGCCGCCGCTCGACTTGGGGCATTTCTGGTCGCCGGTCAGCGTGACGCTGCGGATACGCTGGGGCGGGGTGTCGACCTGCGCGTCCTGGGCATACGCCATGCCGGGAAGTGCGATCAGTGCAGCGAGGACGACGGTACGTAACATCGGTTAAGGCTCCTTTGAACGGATAACGTCCGTCACGCGGCATTGCTCCGCGCTGAATGATGCGCCGCCTGCGCTCCCGATATAGGAAGGGCCCCGACGATCCGCGACTGTTCGATGGCGGAATTAGGGCAATCGGTCGCAGCGCGATAGATCGAGCGTAACATGTGGGGCCGCTGCCATGTTGCACCGCGCCCCGCTTAGGCTATGGCGGCGCCATGATCCTCGTCGTCGACAATTACGACAGCTTCACCTGGAACCTCGTCCATTACCTGATGGAACTGGGTGCCGAGGTCGAAGTCGTCCGCAACGATGCGATCTCCGCCGGGCAGGCTCTGTCGTCGGGCGCGGACGCGTTCCTCATTTCCCCCGGCCCCTGCACGCCGACCGAGGCAGGCGTCAGCCTCGATCTCGTCGCCGCGTGCGCGGACGCCGGCAAGCCGTTGCTCGGCGTGTGCCTCGGCCACCAGGCAATCGGCCAGCATTTCGGCGGCAAGGTCGAGCGCGGTGGCCTGATGCACGGCAAGACCTCGCCCGTCGTCCACGACGATACCGGGCTGTACGCCGGGCTGCCCTCGCCGTTCATCGCCACGCGCTATCACTCGCTGATCGTCAACGCGGTGCCCGACACGCTGGTCGTCAACGCGACCGCGCAGGACGGCACGGTCATGGGCTTCCGCCACAAGACGCTGCCGATCCACGGCGTGCAGTTCCACCCGGAGAGCATCGCGACCGAACACGGCCACGAAATGCTCGCGAACTTCCTGAAGATGGCGAACATTCCCCACCACCTCCCCTCCCGCCTCCGGGAGGGGTCGGGGGAGGGCCGCACCGCATCCACGACCTCGGCTGGACAGGAAGCCCCTCCCCTGACCCCTCCCGCAAGCGGGAGGGGAATGTGACCACCACCACGCTCCTGCCCGACCCCAGCTCCCCCCTCTCGCGCGAGTCCGCCCGCGAAGCGTTCGCCGACATCCTCGACGCCCGCGCGAGCGACGACGCGATCGCCACCTTCCTCACCGATCTGGCGACCCGCGGCGAGACCAGCATCGAGATCGCCGAAGCCGCGCGCGCACTTCGCAACCGGATGATCCCGATCGACGCCCCCGCGGGCGCGATCGACGTCTGCGGCACCGGCGGCGACGGCCACCACACCTTGAACGTCTCGACCGCCGTCGCGCTGGTAGTCGCCGCGTGCGGCGTCCCCGTCGCCAAGCACGGCAACCGCGCCGCCTCGAGCAAAGCCGGCGCCGCCGACACGCTCGAAGTCCTCGGCCTCGACATGGACCGCGCCGGCGCCACTGCGGAGGCAAGCCTCAACGAGATCGGCATCGCCTTCCTGTTTGCCGCCAACCACCACCCGGCGATGAAGCGCATCACCCCGATCCGCCAACGCATAGCCAAGCGGACGATCTTCAACCTGATGGGCCCGCTCGCCAACCCGGCCGGCACCACCCGCCAGCTCATCGGCATCGCCCGCCCCGACTATGTGTCGCTCTACGCCGAAGCCCTCGAACAGCTCGGCACCGAAGCCGCGCTGGTTGTGTCGGGCGAAGAAGGCCTCGACGAAATCTCGGGCGCCGGGCCCAGCATCGTTGCCTCGGTCGGCAGCGTCGCGCTTCCCCGCAGGATCACGCCCGAAGACGCCGGCCTCACCCGCCACGCCATCACCGACATTCGCGGCGGCGACGCGCACCACAATGCCGACGCGCTCCGCCGCCTGCTCAAGGGCGAGGCGGGACCCTACCGCGACGCCGTCCTGCTCAACGCCGCCGCCGCCTTGATGGTCGCCGGCACCGTCCCCACTCTCGTCGAAGGCGCCGCGCAAGCCGCCGCCGCCCTCGACACCGGCAGCGCCGACGCGCTGCTCGCCCGCTGGATCGCCTACTGACATGACCATGCTCGACCGTATCCTCGAGACTAAGCGCGCCGAAGTCGCTGCACGCAAGGCAACGACGTCGCTCGCCGATATCGACGCGGGCATCGCCCGCATGTCGAAGCCGCGCGGCTTCCGCGCCGCGCTTGACGCCAAGACCGGCTACGCGCTGGTCGCCGAGGTCAAGAAAGCGAGTCCGTCCAAGGGCCTGATCCGCGCCGATTTCGACCCGGTCGCCCACGCCCGCGCCTATGAAGCCGGGGGCGCCGCCTGCCTGTCTGTCCTCACCGACGAAAAGTGGTTCCAGGGCTCCGACGCCTACCTGACCGCGGCGCGCGACGCCGTTTCGATCCCCGTCCTGCGGAAGGACTTCATGGTCGACCCCTGGCAGTCGACCGAGGCCCGCGCGATCGGCGCCGACTGCATCCTGATCATCGTCGCCGCGCTCGACGACATCCAGATGGCCGAGATCGAAGCCTCCGCGCTCGAATGCGGCATGGACGTCCTGGTCGAGGTCCACGACGCGATTGAAATGGAGCGCGCACTGAAGCTCAAGTCGCGGCTGATCGGCGTCAACAACCGAGACCTGCGCGACTTCTCGGTCGATTTCCAGCGCACCTACGACCTCGTCGGCAAGGCGCCCAAGGACTGCACCTTCGTCGCCGAGAGCGGGCTCACGACGCGCGCAGAACTCGACGCGATGGCCGAGCACGACATCCGCTGCTTCCTGATCGGCGAAGCGCTCATGCGCCAGGACGACGTCGAAGCCGCAACGCGCGCTCTCGTCGGATGACCGGCCTCACCCACATCGACGAAGCCGGCGCGGCAAGAATGGTCGACGTCGGCGGCAAGGCGGTCACCGCCCGCGAGGCCATCGCCTCCGGCCGCATCACCATGTCCGCCGAAGCCGCCGCGGCGATCGGCGCTGGCACCGCGAAAAAGGGCGACGTCCTCGCGGTCGCGCGCGTCGCCGGCATCATGGCCGCCAAGCGCACCAGCGACCTAATCCCGCTCTGCCACCCGCTCCCGCTCACCAAGGTCGAGATCGACCTCGTCGTCGACGAAACCGGCGTAACCGCCACCGCCACCGCCTCGACCGAAGGCAAGACCGGCGTCGAGATGGAAGCGCTCACTGCCGCCACCGTAACGCTCCTCACGATCTACGACATGGCCAAGGCAATCGACAAGACGATGGTCCTCAGCGACATCCGCGTCCGAGCAAAATCCGGCGGCAAATCCGGCAACTGGACCGCGTAACAAGGAACCCTCTCCCCAAAGGGGAAGGGGAAAGACGCCAAAGGCGGCGAGGGTGAGGGCAAGCCAAGCAGAACGCGCTCAGCCCGGGACGTCAATCGTCATCCATAGACCAGTCGTGACTCTCCACGATCGTAGACTCCACCGGCCGCCCCGCCGCATCCAGCGACGGATCATACCGGAACCGCTGCTCGATCAACCGACACGTCAGGTCATCCAGCACCCGGCTCCCGCTGGACCGCGTCACCCGGCACCGCGACACCCGCCCATTGGTCTGAACCAGATACCGCACGAACACCCGCCCCCGGATCCCCGTCTCCGCGGCCTCGCGCGGATAATCCGAGTCCCTCAACCGCCCGCTGCGCCACTCGGGCGGCGTCTCCTCACCCCCACCGCCGTCACCGTCGCCATACCCACCGCTCCCGGTCCCATTACCGATCCCGCCGCTCCCGGTGCCCGGCCCGCGAACATTCGAAGCTCCCGAAGTCGCCTCCGCACCCACCCCAGCCTTCTCCGCCACCACGACGGGCGGCGGCACGACCACCGGCACGATCGGCGGCGGCGCCACCACCTCGGTAGCCTTCGATTTCAGATTAGGCGGCGACGCAGCCCCCTCGGGCTTGCGGCTAGGCGAAGGCCGAGGCCTGACCTTCTCCTCGCACGGCGGTGGCGGAGGCGGCGCCGCATCGAACACCTTCAATGCGTCGGTAACCGCCGCCGGCATCGTCACCACAAGCCCCGAGAGCAGCGCATAACCAAGCATCCCCGGCAGAAGCACCGCACCCACCGCCGCCCCGATCCTGTCTTTCGCCCGAGGCGTATAGCGTGTCATCATACTGATCTGGTGTCTCTTTCCCCCAAACAAAGCCCCGCCAAGGATGAACACGCGCTGGCCAAGCGAACTCACACCACCCCGGCGAAGGCCGGGGCTCAATTGGGAAGGCCAAAGTTATAGCGACCGCCATCCACCCCACCGGTGTTTCCCCGCGAAGGCGGGGACCCAGCCTGGGCTCCCGCCTTCGCGGGAGAACAAAGAAGCAGTTGCCAGCATTCGAAACCCGTCAGCCCAAAGCGCCCTAACGGCCAGCACCCCACACCCAGCTAACCCAACAACACCTGTCCTACACACCAGATCCATGGCAAAGCACGGAACATACCCACGCACCCTGCGCTTCCACATAAGAACCGCCCCAAAACGCCAACCGGCAAACCGCTCCCAGCGCCTACACTTCCTACACTTCACTTTTCAGAACCGCCCGAAAACAGAGTCTTACGCATGACCCTAGTCCCCGTCGCCGAAGCCCAGTCCCGCCTCTTCGCCATGGCCCCCCGTGTCGGCCACGAGACCGTCCCGCTGCGAGACGCCGCCGGCCGCTGGGCCGCCGAGGACATCCTCGCCCGCCGGACCCAACCCGCGGCAGACCTCTCGGCGATGGACGGCTACGCGATCCGCTACGCCGACCTCCCCGGCCCCTGGACCGTCATCGGCGAAAGCGCCGCCGGCCGCCCCTTCACCGGCCAGGTCGCCCCGGGCCAAGCCACCCGCATCTTCACCGGCGCCGCGATGCCCGAAGGCGCCGACACCGTCATGGTCCAGGAGGAAGCCGAGCGCGACGGCCAAACGCTGATCCTCGCAGGCGAAGGCCCGCCGACATTCGGTCGCAACACGCGCCGCAAGGGCCTCGACTTCTCGACCGGCACCCGCCTGATCGCCGCCGGCGACCGCCTCAGCCCCGCCCGCATCGCCGTCGCCGCAACGGGCGGCCACGGCAGCCTCACCGTCAACCGCCGCGTCCGCGTCGCCGTCGCCGCGACCGGAGACGAACTCGTCCCACCCGGCTCGACGACCGACGGCGTTGCTCTACCCGAGTCGAACGGCATCATGCTGGCGGCAATGCTCGCCGACATGCCCGTCGACATCGTCGACCTCGGCATCCTCCCTGACAATCTCGAAGTCCTGCGCGACGCCTTCGCCAGCGTACAGGCCGACCTACTCGTCACCACCGGCGGTGCATCGGTAGGCGATCACGACCTCGTCCGCCCCGCGATCGAAGCCGCCGGCGGGACGATCGATTTCTGGCGAATCGCGCTGCGTCCCGGCAAGCCGATGATGGCCGGCCGGATCGGCGAGATGATGGTCCTCGGCCTACCCGGCAACCCGGTCTCCGCGTTCGTCACCGCGACGCTATTCGTGAAACCCGTCGTCGCGCACATGGCCGATGCACGCGACCCGCTCCCCCAATCGACGCACGCGCTGCTTGGCGAAGACCTCCCCGCCAACAATGCCCGCACCGACTATCTCCGCGCCGAACTGCGGGACGGCAAGGCCTATGCCTCGACGATCCAGGACAGCTCGATGCTCCTCACCCTGGCCCGCTCGACCTGCCTCATCGTCCGCCCCGGCGACGCACCGATTGCAAAGACAGGCGAATCGGCGGAAATCCTCGTGATCGCGTGATACGGACGCTTGACGGCGTTAATTATGTTCCATAGAAGTTCCCAGTCTGTTCCGGACGGAGAACCGCCATGCTCACGCGCAAGCAGCACGAACTCGTCTGCTTCATCAACGATCGCCTCAACGAAACCGGCGTCTCGCCGTCGTTCGAGGAGATGAAGGACGCACTCGACCTCAAGTCGAAGTCGGGCGTCCACCGTCTGATCAGCGCGCTCGAAGAGCGCAACTTCATCCGCCGCCTGCCGAACCGCGCGCGCGCGCTTGAAGTGCTGCGCATGCCCGAACGTGCGGAGAAGAAGACGCCGACGAAGCCTTCGAACGTCAAGGCAGCCCCCGCCGCCGCGACGCCGCAACCGGCCAACGACGTCATCGAGATCCCCCTCCACGGCCGCATCGCCGCCGGCGTCCCGATCGAGGCGTTCGAAGGCAGCACGATGTTGGCCGTCCCCGCCGCACTCCTCGGCACCGGCGAACACTACGCACTCGAGGTTTCGGGCGACTCGATGGTCGAAGCCGGCATCCTCGACGGCGACTACGCCCTGATCCGCCGCACCGAAACGGCGCGAGACGGCGAGATCGTCGTAGCGCTGATCGAAGACAGCGAAGCCACCCTGAAATACTTCCGCCGCGAAGGCGCCATGGTCCGCCTCGACCCGGCCAACCGAGCCTACGACCCCCAACGCTACGCCCCAGCCCAGGTCCGCGTGCAGGGCAAGCTCTCCGGCATCCTCCGCCGCTACGACTGAGCCGCCGCCTGCTCCGCACGGTCGAAAGAATTGGTTCGCGCGGAGACGCGGAGACGCGGAGGTGTTTCGCTAGGGGAGAACCAGGCGGTTCTAAACGACGACGGATGAACGGCCGGATAGTTATCAACCTGGCCTGGTTCTTCGTCTAAGACACTACCTCGCGTCTCCGCGTGAAAGTTCATCGCCCCGCCACCGCGCGCGTCGGCTGGTGATTTGGATCACGCGAAGGCGCGAAGACGTTGCGTTTGGGGGGAGCCTACCCCTCACTACGATGCGGTCAAGGCGACGACGTTCCTCAATCCTTCGTGGAGTTTGGAACGGTCTTCCGAACCGCAACACCTTCGCGCCTTGGCGCCTTCGCGTAAACATCGTACTTCCTGCGGCCTCGGTCGGCCCGAAACCCGGACGTCCCATATTGGAACCGAGCGTGCCGCGATCTGAAAATATGAGCCGGACGTTCGAGCACGGGCGGATGGCGCCAGGGATGGCGATCACCTGCAGTCAGTATCGTGACGACCGTCCCGGTCCCTAGGGTCAGCGCGACCCCGCCCGTCCGACGCAGAACACGGCGGTCCAGCTTCAGCCACCGCGGCACGCAGCGTTTCGGCAGACCGCGTTCGCTGACCACGACGTCGGCACTGCGACAGGCGGCGATCAGTTCGGCGATCGGCACCATATAAGCGCTACGCGTCGCGAGGATCCGCCACATCCGTCCTCGCGCGGCGATATCGGTGACGCAAAGATCACGGCTGCACCGGGCGTCGGGCTGATCCGCCAACAACAGTGGCTCGCCATCCACCCCGCCATTCTCGGCTAGCATGTCGCGAGTATAGTCCCCAGCCCGATCACGCAGCATAGCCAACCCCGCCGCCGTCCGTACCGCGACATGGCGACCATCTCCCGTAACGAGAACGTCAGGCGCAGGTGTCGTCAACGCCCAGATCGCACCGGCGGCGAGCGGCAGCAGTCCCAGTCGGCGCAACCGTGTCCGCCACAACGCGATCCAGATGCCACCAACGATCATCAGGGCAAGCGCTGGCGTCGGCATCGCGGGCAAGGACCGCACCGAACCCGGCGCATCGGCGACGATATGCGCTAGCCACAGCAGCGCATCGAGCGACCGCTGCACCAGCCACCAGACCGGCGCACCCACGCCCCCGGCGTCGAGCAGCAACGCCAGCGCCTCCAGCGGCATCACTACGAACGTCGTCAGCGGGATCGCGACGATGTTGGCGAACGCGCCGTACAGCCCCGCCTTGTGGAAATGATAAACCGCGATCGGCATCAGCGCGAATTCGACCAGCAGCCCCGTCAGCAGCAGCGACGCGACGCCGCGCGCGAGCCTGCGCCCGCGCCCCTCGTCATGCGGGCCGAAGAACGCGCGGATCACCGGATGTTCGTGCAAAGCCATGATCGCGGTGATCGCCGCGAATGAAAGTTGGAAGCTCGGCCCTGCCGCCGACTCGGGCAGCACCAGCATGACGCACGTCGCCCCCGCCGCGACGAGCCGCAAGGTCATCGCCTCGCGCCCCATCGCCAGCGCGGCCAGCACGAGCAACGCGGCGACGCACGACCGGATCGTCGGAACCTGGCTGCCGGTCAGCATGGTATAGCCGATCGCCGCCGCCGCACCCGCCAGCGCGGCGATTAACGGCAGTCGCGCGTGCAAGGCCAGCCACGGGCTGAGCGCCAGCAGACGCAACACGATCAGCATCGTCGCCGCCACCGCCGCGGTGATGTGCAGTCCGCTCACAGATAATAGATGCGCGAGACCCGCGCGGCGCATCGCCTCCGAATCCTCCTCGCTGATCGCGCCGACGTCGCCCGTCGCAAGCGCCGCAGCGATACCGCCCACGCTGCCGTCCAGTCGCGAGACGATATGGTGCGACAGCGCGACGCGGATACCGGCCCCCGACTCGCTCGACCTCGTCACGACCACCGGTGCGAAACCGCGTCCCGTCGCACCGATCCCGCCGAACCATGCGACGCGTGCAAAATCGTACGCGCCCGGTACGGCTGGCAAAGGCGGCGGCATCAGGCGGGCGCGAAGGTGCACGATCGACCCGGTCCCCAACAGCCTTGGCGCATCCGCCTCGGCCAGATTGACGCGGACGCGGTACGGCAAGGCGACTGGCCGCCCATCCGTCTCCACACCTTTACCGATAGGCAGCACAGTCAACCGGACCAGTTTCCGAGCGACGAGCGGCTCGATCGCCTCGACCTTCGCCGAGAAACTTGCGATCGTCGGACCGCCGAGAACTGGCCGCGCCACCCATTCCGACCGCGCCCAGATTAGGCCGAGCCCCAGCGCCGCCGTCAGTAACCCGATCGCCAGCGCGCGCGCCGCACGCCCGCCCTGCCCCGCGGCCAGACATGCCAACCCGCCTGCGACCAACAGCAGCACCGCGACGCACCACGCTGCCGGGTCCGGCAACGCGAACCACAAAGCGATCCCGCCGCCCAGCATCACCGGCAGCCACAACACCAGCTGGTCGCGCTCCGCCTCCAGCCAGCGTTCCACGGCCAGCCCGACGACAGCAAGGCCAACGACAGCCCCCCATCGCGGCACGCCCATTTGTCGCCGCCAAGGACGCATGCTAGGGGCGGCGACGGCTGTCATGGCCATCGTTTTTCCATTGTTTCATCAGTCTGGGAGCACCCGCGGTTGGGCGCAATATCTGATACGGGCACCGCCAATTCGGCCGCACCCGTAGTTACCCGTTTCGCTCCGTCGCCGACGGGGTTCCTGCATCTCGGCGGCGCGCGCACCGCGCTGTTCAACTGGCTGTTCGCAAAGGCGAACGGGGGCAAGTTCCTGTTGCGGATCGAGGACACCGACCGAGTCCGATCGACCCAGCCGGCGATCGACGCGATCATCGACGGGATGCGGTGGCTGGGCCTCGACTGGGACGGCGACGTCGTCATGCAGTTCGCCGGTGCCGAGCGCCACGCACAGGTGGCGCACGAGATGGTCGCGAACGGGCATGCCTATCGCTGCTACATGACCAACGACGAGATCGCCGCGATGCGCGCCGAGGCACAGGCCGCGAAGAAGCCGCTGCGCATCCGCAGCCCGTGGCGCGATCGCCCGGAGAGCGAAGCGCCGAACCTTCCCCACGTCGTCCGTCTGCGCGCACCGCAGGAAGGTGCCGTCACGATCGAGGACCGCGTCCAAGGTGCGGTCACGGTCAAGAACGAAGAGATCGACGACCTCGTCCTGCTACGCTCCGACGGCACCCCGACCTACATGCTGGCCGTCGTCGTCGACGATCACGACATGGGCGTCACGCACGTCATCCGCGGCGACGATCACCTCAACAACGCGTTCCGGCAGCTGCCGATCTACCGCGCGATGAACTGGCCCGAGCCGATCTACGCGCACATCCCGCTGATCCACGGACCCGATGGCGCCAAGCTGTCGAAGCGTCACGGCGCGGTCGGTATCGAAGCGTATCGCGACGAGATGGGTATCCTGCCCGAGGCGTTCGACAATTACCTGCTCCGGCTCGGCTGGGGTCACGGCGACGACGAGATCATCAGCCGCGAACAGGCAGTCGAGTGGTTCGACCTGTCCGGCGTCGGCAAGTCGCCCTCGCGCTTCGACCTGAAGAAGCTCGAGAACCTCAACGGCCACTACATCCGCGAAGCCGACGACCCGCGCCTTGCGCAACTCGCCGCCGACCGTCTCGGCCATGATCTGCCGACCGGCGGACTGGACCTGCTCACGCGTGCGATGCCGGTCCTCAAGCCCCGTGCCGCGAACCTGAACGAGCTGGCCGAGGGATCGAATTTCCTGTTCAGCCAGCGCCCATTGGCAATGGATGACGCCGCAGCGAGCCTTTTGCAAGGTGAAGCGAGTGTCATTTTGGCGAACGCGCATGCCGAACTTGACGCGCTCGCCGAGTGGGATACGGAGGCGCTCGAAGGCGCGGTACGGCGCGTGGCCGAAGCGCGGGGCGTCAAGCTCGGCCAGGTCGCACAGCCGCTTCGCGCCGCGCTGACGGGACGCAAGACGTCGCCGGGGATCTTCGATGTGCTCGATTTGCTCGGGCGCGACGAGAGCCTGGGACGGATCGCCGACCGGATGGCTAGCTGATAAGATTTCGAGGAAGGATACAAGCATGAGCGAGACCGCAACCCTCAAGGTCGACGGCAAGGATTTCGAGTATCCGGTGATGTCCGGTACGGTCGGACCCGACGTCATCGATATCCGCAAGCTATACGCGCAGACGGATAATTTCACCTACGATCCAGGTTTCACCTCGACGGCGTCGTGCCAGTCGAAGCTGACCTATATCGATGGTGACGCGGGCACGCTGCTGCACCGCGGCTACACGATCGGCGAGCTGGCCGAACAGTCGAACTTCATGGAGGTCGCGTACCTCCTGCTCAACGGCGAACTGCCGAGCGAAGACGAGCTGGCGAACTTCTCGACCACGATCACGCGCCACACGATGGTGCACGAGCAGCTCGCGCAGTTCTTCCGTGGTTTCCGCCGCGACGCGCATCCGATGGCGATCCTGTGCGGCGTCGTCGGCGCGCTGTCGGCGTTCTATCACGATTCGACCGACATCCACGATCCGGCACAGCGCGTCATCGCGTCGCACCGCCTGATCGCCAAGATGCCGACGATCGCCGCGATGGCGTACAAGTACAGCGTCGGCCAGCCGTTCGTCTATCCGGACAACACGCTGAGCTACACCGGCAATTTCCTGAAGATGACGTTCGGCGTGCCGGCCGAGAAGTACGTCGTGAACCCGATCGTCGAAAAGGCGATGGACCGCATCTTCATCCTCCACGCCGATCACGAGCAGAACGCGTCGACCTCGACCGTCCGTCTCGCCGGTTCGTCGGGCGCGAACCCGTTCGCGTGCATCGCGGCCGGCATCGCCTGCCTGTGGGGCCCCGCGCACGGCGGCGCGAACGAAGCCGCGCTCAACATGCTGCATGAGATCGGCACCGTCGACCGCATCCCCGAATACATCGCCCGCGCCAAGGACAAGAACGATCCGTTCCGCCTGATGGGCTTCGGCCACCGCGTCTACAAGAACTACGATCCGCGCGCGGCGGTGATGCAGACGACCGTCAAGGAAGTGCTCCGCGAGCTGGGCGTCACCGACCCCGTGTTCGACGTCGCGATCGAACTCGAGCGTCTGGCGCTGAGCGATCCGTACTTCATCGAGAAGAAGCTCTTCCCGAACGTCGATTTCTATTCGGGCGTGATCCTGTCGGCAATCGGCTTCCCGACCTCGATGTTCACCGTCCTCTTCGCGCTCGCCCGCACCGTCGGCTGGGTCGCGCAGTGGAACGAGATGATCACCGATCCCGACCAGAAGATCGGCCGTCCGCGCCAGCTGTACAGCGGCCCGACCGCACGTGACTACGTCCCGATGGCGTCACGCTGATGAAAACGCTCCGGCCGATCCTAATGGTCGTCGGCGCGCTCAGCGCGCTGATGGGTCTGCTCTGGATCGGTCAGGGGCTCGGTTACGTCCATTGGCCGCAGTCGAGCTTCATGCTCGACCAGCGGCCCTGGGCGGATCGCGGCGCATTCCTTGCCGCATTCGGCCTGGCATTGATTTTAGTGGCGCGCCGGATCCGCCGGTAACGTCAGCACGAACCGCGCGCCTTTGCCGGGCGCACTCTCGACCGTGAGATCCCCCTGCATCGCCCGCGCCAGACGCCGCGCGATGTACAGGCCAAGCCCGTTGCCGCCGGCCTCCGACGGATCGACCCGCTCGAACTTCTCGAAAATACGGACCTGATCCTCGGGCGCTACGCCCTTGCCCTTGTCCGCCACCACGACGACCGCATGGCTTTCGGTGCGCGTCGCGGTGACGATGACCTGCGCGCCGCGCGGCGAATAGCGCACCGCATTGCCGACCAAATTGACGAGGATCTGCAACACGCGGCGGAAATCGCCGAGCGCGGCGACCCGCATGTCGACCGGCGGTCGCGCGATCGTGACATCGGCATTTGCCGCGCGAACCGACAACAGCCCCGCTGCGCGACGCGCGACGTCGGCAAGGTCGATCGGCTCGGGCAGCAGCGTGAAATCGGGCCGCTCGACCGCCTGGAGATCGACGAGGTCATCGACCAGTTCGAGCAGATGGCGGCCCGCGCTGGCGATATCCGCCGCGTAATCGGCATAGTCGCCCTGCACCGGACCATCGGCCTGCGCATTGATGCTGTCGGCATTGGCTACGATCCGCGCGAGGGGAATGCGCAACGCCTTGTCGAGGCCACTCGTGAAGGTCGGCGAGAGCGTCGCGGTTTCGGCGGGCGGTGCGACGTCTTCGACCACCATCCGCGCCGTGCCGACGAACCCTGCGAAATCCCCCGAGGCGTCGTGACGCACGGTCGCAGTCAGCGTTACCGCCCGCCCCGAACTCCGCAGCCGCGCAGGCTGCGCCGTCATCGGCCGGCGCCGGGCGAGCGAATCGAGGATCGGCAACGTCCCGTCGGTTCCGGTATCGAGCGCGAACATCGCCGTCAGCGGCTGGCCGAGCAGCGCGAACGCGTCGAAACCATGCTTCGGCCCGGCATCCAGCGTCACGAACGTCAGCCGCAACGCCGCGTCGGTCTCCCACCGCCAATCGGTATCGCTGCCGACAAAATCATCCGGGGCACCCGGTGCAGGCCGGGTCGGACGCCACGCGGCGATCTCGCGCCAACCGCTGACCGTCAGGCGTACGTTCTCGCCGTCCGGTTGCGCGCGTACCCAAAGATCGACATCGGCTTCGTCGTCGGCAACCACCACCCCGCGCGACACGACGATGCCCAGTCGCCGCGCAAGCCGCGCGATCGTCGCGAGTTGCGGCACAGCAAGTGGCGCGCCGCGTATGCCGCCGGCACGCTGGTTGAGTGCGATCAATGCCGGGTCCGCGAACGACAGCGATCCGTCGGGCGCGACGATGCCGTGTGCGATCGGGCTTTCGGTCGATGGATCGAACAGACTCATCGCCGTTCCGTACGCGCCAGTGCGCGCAACGCCATCCGAAAATCACGGTCGAGCGCAAGCGGCGCGATCGACGCGCGCGCGTCCTCCACACCGATCGAAACGATCGCGTCGAGCGCATCGGCGAACTGCTCGATATCCCGGCGCGGATCCGCCTCCGACAGCGCGAGGCCGATTCGGGCGATCGTCGGCCGATCCATGTCGAGCGCACGTAGGGCAAGCCAAAGCCGGTCGCCCTCGGGATCGAGCGTGATCGCCCGCGCCTGATCGAACGCGATGCCCAGCGCATGCGCCAGCACCGCGACAAACAGGGAAAGCCGCCGGTCGCCGATCGATTCGACCAGCACCGCCGCCAACTCATTGGGCCGCGCATCGAGCGCCGCCGCCAGCCGTGTCGCCACCGCATCGGGCCGCTCGCCCTCGTCATGTGCCGCCAGGCTGCGCTGTGCGGCATCGGTGATCGCGCGGTCGCTCTCGCGGGTCGGCGACGTCAAGCCGTCACGGATCGCCGCGGCCACCCACCAGACCAATCGGTGGTGCAGCTCCGCGGGCAATTCGCTGCCTCCGACCGCACCCTGCTCGTTCGCCACCCGCCGCCGACTTTCGGCCGCGAGCAATGCCGATGCCGCCGACGCCACGACGCTGTCGGGCACACCGGCCAGCCGCACGAGCAGGCTCGCCTCGTCGGGTTCCGCGACCTCGACCGGTAGCGAGGCCGCGATCAGATCGTGGCGGACGCGGGCGATCAGTTCGTCCATCAGGTCTTCGTCACGCAGCAGACCCGCGCGCGTCAGGCGTTGCAGGACGGTGCCCACGCCCGCCTTCAGGATCGCCTCGCCTGCCTCGGTCGCGCCGGCACCGGCCAGCAACCGCGCCGCATGTCGCCGGATATCCCATTCGATCGCCCCAACGATCGCGCCGAGCACCTGCGCCAGCATCAGCCGCGTGCGATCGTCGATCCGTGCTTCCGCATCGAGAAAAAAATCGTCGATCGTCCCGGCCAGCCGCGTCTCGGCCCGCAGGCGCGCAGCCTCGGCGCGCTGCACTGGATCATAAGACGGCATAGCGTCTTGCATCGTTGGGCCGACCGACATGATCCCGTGCTTAGCCTCCGGTCGTTAAGGTACGCCTAAGGCGCGCGACGCAATCGCTCGATTGCCGCCGCCAGCGTAGCGGTCGCATAGACCGCCGTCATGCCCAGTCCGAACACCGGGAATCCGATCAGCGCGAACACTGCGACGAGCAGCAGATACGCCGCCGGACTGCCCCACCACAATCGCCGCTCGCGCTCAAGGATGGCGCGCTCCGCCAGTCCACCGATCGCGACCGTCGCGATACCGATCGCCAGCGCGGTATTGTCGCCTGCATAGCCGCTGAGGAAGAACGCGAAGACCAGGATCGCCGCTGCGACGACGCCAGCAATCGCAAGCGTCTGCCAGCGCGCCATCGGCGCCTCGTCGCGAAGGCCGCTCAATACCGAGCCGAGCGCCAGCGAGATGCTGCCGATCAACGCAACGAACAGCCCGATCGACGAGAACCCGAAGCCGATCGTTACCAGCCCGGCGATGCCGAGCACCAGCCCGGCCGCACCGACGCTCGTCCCCGCCGCGCCGCGATCGACCAGCAACGGCAATGCCAGCCGCGCGATTGGTGCGAGTACGAACCGATCGAACCAGCCGCGCCGTCCCGACACGATCGTCATCAGCACCGCGCGCCCGCGCTCCTCCAGCGTCCGCGCCTGACGCTCGATCCCGTGGCCGCCACGCACCGCATCGGTCGGGAGCAGGACATGGATCGCGCGCGACTGAACCGCCAGCCGCAGCAGCGACGACTGGAGATCGTAATCCTGTGGCAGTGCCGCCACCTCGGCGATCCGGCTCGAATTTAGCCGCGCGACGCCAGCCCAGGCCATCTGCCCGCCGACGCGCTCGAAGCCGGGGCCCGCATCGCTCTCCGGCACGACGAGCAGGCAATCGCCCTCCTCGCCGGCCATCGCCTTGACGATCGCCTCGGTGGTCACAAGCCCGTCGCCGAGCATCAATATGCGCGCGAGGGGGTGGAGTTTCTCGACCGCCTCGGTCGCGGAGCGCACCGTATCGACGCTCACGCCGCGCCGTCCGATGCGGTTGATCGCGCCGAGCAGTTCGGGGGTCATCCGCGCGACGACGACGATCACCTGCGATACGCCGGCTGCGATCAGCAGTCGCGCCTGGTATTCGATAAGCGTGACGCCACTGAACGGCAGGGTCGCGGCCAGACGATCGGGACGATCGTCGGCGTCGTGTATTGCAAATAATAGACCGGCAAGCATCGCAGGCTGTTAGGCGGTACACGCCGTCCTGCAAAGCCCGCGTTCGGCCGAACCGCCCTGCATCGTGGTTCGGTTCTACGTTACCGGCGATAAACCGCCAGGCCGAGGCGACTAAACCCTCCGCATCGCATCCATTATCGCAAATACGACAGGCGCTTCTGCCGATGCCGCCGCGATCATACGCCGTGTCGCCCCGCTTACCGGACGGATGTTCGCCGAACCGTCGCATCATCCGTTTTGTCGCGCGGCAATCCATGATACTTCGGCAGTTCATGAACGGGGGTTCGTCAATGATCGGGTTTCGCGCGTCGGCAGGCAATGCCCATCCCATTCGCGCGGATATCGTGATGGATCCGGTGATAGAAGATATGTCCGAAGCCGTCACCGAACCTAGTTTCGACGAGGTTTATCAAGAGCCTGCGCAAGAACGCGGACCTCTTTACGCGGGTATCGCCGTGGCTGTCGTGGTCGTCTGGCTCGCCGGCATGCTCTGGTTTGCACGCGGCTCGCTCGGCACGATCGAGCCGGTCGCTCTCGTCCAGTTCATCGCCGCTCTCTGCATCGTCCCCGCGCTCGTCGGCATCGTCTGGCTGCTCGCGATGCGTACCAGCCGTACCGAGGCCCGCCGTTTCGGTATCACCGCACAGGCGATGCGCGACGAGGCCGCGAGCCTGGAACGCACCGTCGCCGCTTTGTCGAACACGATCGACGCCAACCGCGTCCAACTCGCCCAGCAGCTCGACGCGCTGATGGCGATGGGCGGCGGGGCGACCGAACAGCTCGCCGCGATCGGCCGCGGCATGGTGTCCGAGATCGACCAGGCCGCCGCGCACGCGCGCAACCTCGCCACCTCGACTGCGGGCGCGCAGACCAGCCTCGGCGTGCTGATCGCCACCCTCCCCCGCGCGCAGGCGGATATCGACGACGTCGCCAAGCGGCTCGAACGCACCGGGCTGTCCGCGAGCGAGCATGCCGCTGCGCTCGACGCGCAGATCGTCGCGCTCGCCGAACGCGGACGCGATGCCGACACGATGGCGAGCGGCGCGGCGCAACGCCTCGCCGCGCACATCGTCCGCATGGAGGCGACCAGCCAGACCGCGGGCGCGCACCTAGAATCGGTCACCGACGGCATGTCCGGCGCGGTCGATGCGCTACTCAATCGCACCGCCGCCGCGGTCGACGAAGCCCGCAAGAGCATCGCCGCGCAGGGCGACGCGATGCTGGCGATGGTCGGCGCGAACCAGGCCGCGCTCGACAGCGCCGCCCGCGACAGCGCCGAAGCGCTCGCCCGCCGCATCGCCACCGTCGAGGACGCGATCGAACGGGTCGCGATCCGCCTCGACCTGCAACGCAACGCCGGCGAGCGGATCGTCGACGACCTCCACACCGGGCTCGGCGAAGTCGAAGCACGAATCGAAGCGCTCCACCGCCACGGCACCGAGCGCACCCAGGGCCTCGCCGCCTCGATCAGCGCGCTGGGCGGCTCCGCGGATGCGATGACCGAGGCTTTGCGTACCGGCGACGCGATGGCACACCGGACCATCACGACGACCGAAACATTGCTGGTCGCGCTCGACGCAGCAGCCCGGGAGATCGACGAGACGATGCCCGAAGCGCTTGGCCGGCTCGATTCGCATGTGCTCGCCAGCAAGAGCATCGTCGTCTCGGCGCGGCCCGAACTGCTCGCGCTCGTCACTGCGGCGGAAAGCACGCACGACGCGATCGAGGCGATCGCGGGCGTCATCGGCGAACAGCGCCAGGTGCTCGATACGTTGTCGACCGACCTGCTCAACACGCTCAACACCGGTCGCGCGAAGGCCGATGCTTTGGGGCAGATGGTCGACGAGGCGATCGGCCGCACGCAGCATTTCGCCGAAGACGCCGCGCCGCAGTTGATCGAAGCGCTCCACCGCGTCCGCGAAACCGCCGCGGTCGCGGCAGACAAGGCGCGCGAGACGCTGTCGAAGGTCATTCCCGAAGCCGCAGCCGCGCTGGGCGCCGCCAGCGCCGATGCGATGCGGCGCGCGACCAACGATACGGTGGAGCGGCAGGTTAAGGCGCTCACCGACGCCACCGATGCGGCAGTCGATGCGGCAACCGGCGCGACCGAGCGGCTGGCTCGCGAAGTCCAGGCGATCGTCGACCAGACCGCGATCGTCGAAACGCGGATCGAAGAGGCGCGGACCGAACGCGAGGACGCGGACAACGACACCTTCGCGCGCCGCGTTTCTCTGCTGATCGAATCGCTCAACTCCGCCTCGATCGACATCACCAAGGCGATCGCCCCGGAGATCTCGGACAGTGCCTGGGGCGCGTACCTCAAGGGCGACCGCGGCGTGTTCACGCGTCGCGCCGTCCGTATCCTCGACGCCAGCGAAGTCCGCGAGATAGCTGGGCTCTATGACGACGACGAGACCTTCCGCGAGATGGTCAACCGCTACATCCACGACTTCGAAGCGATGCTCCGCGCGATCCTGACGCAACGCGACGGCTCGCCGCTCGGCGTGACGTTGCTGTCGTCCGACATGGGCAAGCTGTATGTGGCACTGGCGCAGGCAATCGAACGCCTGCGCTGAACCAGACCTCAAAGGAGCTTTCGAAATGATCCAGCGTAACCGCTAACGCGGCCCTCGCCAGCGGAGCAACCCGCCGACCGGACTCATATTTCGAGGCTTACATGCCCAGACTGAATACCAAGATCTGCGTCGTCACCGGCGCAGCACGTGGCATCGGCCGCGCGATCGCCGAGCGCTTCCATGACGAAGGCGCCATCGTCATCCTTACCGACATCGACGAAACCGCCGGCGTCGAGACTGCGACGGCGATAGGCTGTCGGTTCGAAAAGCTCGACATCCGCGAAGAGGCGGATTGGCAGCGCCTGGCGGAGATCGTTCCGGTGGTCGACGTGCTCGTGAACAATGCGGGCGTAACGGGTTTCGAGCAAAGCATGGTCGCGCATGATCCCGAGCATGCAACCTTGTCGGACTGGCGCGCGGTCCATGCGGTCAACCTCGACGGCACGTTCCTCGGCTGTCGCTATGCGATCGGGGCTATGAAAGCAGCGGGCACGGGCTCGATCATCAACATCTCGTCGCGGTCGGGACTGGTCGGCATTCCCCTCGCCGCGGCCTATGCGTCGTCGAAGGCGGCGATCCGCAATCACAGCAAGACGGTGGCGCTGTATTGCGCGCAGCAGGGGTGGAAGATCCGCTGCAACTCGGTGCATCCCGCGGCGATCCTGACGCCGATCTGGGAGCCGATGCTCGGGGATGGACCGGACCGGGACGCGCGGATGGCGGCGCTGGTGGCGGATACGCCGTTGAAGCGGTTCGGGATGCCGGACGAGGTGGCCGCGGTCGCGGTGATGCTCGCGTCGGACGAGGCAACGTATATCACGGGAACGGAGATCAATATCGATGGCGGCTTGCTGGCCGGGTCAGCGGCGTCGCCGGGGTGACGGCAATCTCACGATCCTCCCCTGCAAGGGGGAGGTGGCTGGCACTTGCCAGACGGAGGGGGAGGAAAGGGATAACCTCGGTCCCGTGTCCTCCCCCTCCGTCACCTTCGGTGCCACCTCCCCCTTGCTGGGGAGGATCGTAAGGGTTCTCTCAGCGCGTGACCATGTTGCCGCGGTCGAACAGGTCGACGCTCTGCGGCGAGATCCAGCCATAGTGATAGTTCAGCTGGAACAACACGAACAACACCGTTGCCACCACCGTTACCCGCCAAGCCGTCCGCCCCGAGCGAAACTCGTGCGGCGCGCTCTCGGCTTGACCGGGAACGTGTTCCCCCCCGACTTCACGCGTCGTCTTCACGCCGAATGGCAGGACCAGAAACACCGAGAACGACCAGAACAGGACGTAGATCGCGAGTGCCGAGGTCCAGCGCACCCGATCAGCCCTCGATCAGCAGCACGTCGACGATCGGCTGCTTGCCGGTCCAGCGCTTGGCGACCTTGCGCACCGCGAGACGGATCTGCTCGCGCATCTTCTCGCTCTCGCGCTTGCCGCCCCGCACCGTGTCGGCCGCTGCCTGCACTGCATCGGCGATAAACGCCGCACGGTCTTCCTCGACCGGCACACCCTGCACGCGAACCTGCGGCTGGCCGACCATCCGGCCGTCCTTGCCGAGCGCGACACCGACCGAAATCTGGCCGTTGATCGCCAGCTTCCGCCGCTCGCTCAGCGTCGCGCCGTCCGCCGGGAGGATCACATCACCGTCGAGCACGAGACGCCCGACCGTCGCGTTGCCGATCTTCGCCGGGCCCTTGGGCGCCAGACGGATGATGTCGCCGTTGCTCTGCACGATAGCGCGCGGAATGCCCTGCTCGAGACCGAAGCGCGCATGCTCCATCATGTGGCGCATCTCGCCGTGCGTCGGCACGAGCACTTCGGGCCGCAGCCAGTCATACATCTGCGCGAGTTCAGGCTGACCCGGGTGACCCGAAACATGGACGTGCGCCTGGCGCTCGGTGATCATGCGGATGCCCTTGGCCGCCAGCGTGTTCTGGATGCGACCGATCTGGACCTCGTTGCCCGGGATCTGCTTCGACGAGAAGATCACCGTGTCGTCGGCCTCGAGCGTGATCGTGTGCTGGCCATTGGCGACACGTGCGAGCGCCGCGCGCTCCTCGCCCTGGCCACCGGTGGCGATGATCAGCACCTTGTTCTTGGGCAGGCGCATCGCCTCGTCGGGGCTGATCGTATCGGGGAAATCCTTCAGATAGCCCGTCGCGCGCGCCACCTTGATGATCCGGTCGAGCGAACGCCCGGTCACGCACAGCTTGCGCCCGGTTTCCTTGGCGACTTCGCCGAACGTGTGCAGACGCGCGGCGTTCGACGCGAAGCTGGTGATCATCACGCGGCCCTTGGCCTTGGTGACCTCCTCGAACAGACCCTTCCGCACGGTGCTCTCGCTGCCCGATGCGGTGATGTTGAAGATGTTGGTCGAATCGCAGACCAGCACGTCGACGCCCTTGTCGCCGATCGCCATGAAGCCCTCGGGCGTCGTCGGATTGCCGATCACCGGGTTCTTGTCGAGCTTCCAGTCACCGGTGTGGAACACGCGACCGTAAGGCGTATCGATCAGCAGCGCGTTCGCCTCGGGGATCGAATGCGACATCTCGACGAAGGTGAAGCCGAATGGCCCGAGCTGGAAATTGCCGCCCATCGGGATCATCTTGAGCTTCACGCGGTTGGCGATGCCCTCTTCCTCGAGCTTGCCGCGGATCAGGCCCATCGTGAACGGCGTCGCGTAGATCGGCACGCCGAGGTCTTCGGCGAGATACGGCAGCGAGCCGATATGATCCTCATGGCCGTGCGTGATGACGATACCAAGAAGGTCGTCGATCCGGTCCTCGATAAAGGACAGGTCGGGCAGGATCACGTCGACGCCGGGATATTGCGGATCGGCGAAGGTGATGCCGAGATCGACCATCACCCACTTGCCCTGGCAGCCGTACAGGTTGACGTTCATGCCGATTTCGCCGGAGCCGCCAAGGCCACAGAAAAGGAGTTCGTTCTTCGGAGTCATTGATTACTTTCAGGATTATACAGGAATATGGCCCGCAGGCCGGTCGGCGCGAGCCCAATGGCCCTAGATATGGTGACGATCCCACATCATCGCCAGCCCCTGGATCGTCAGGTCGGCTTCGATGACGTCGAACACGTCGGTCTGTTTCTCGAATAATGTCGCAAGCCCGCCGGTAGCGACGACCTTCACGGGACGGCCGATCTCGCGTTTCATCCGCGCGACCAGCCCCTCGATCATCGCGACATAGCCCCAATAGATGCCGATGTGCATCTGCGAGACGGTGTTGAGGCCGATCACGCTGGTATCGGTCGGTGCCTCGATCGCGATCCGTGGGAGTTTCGCCGCGGCGGTGACCAGTGCGTCGAGCGACAGGTTGATCCCCGGCGCAATGATCCCGCCCTTGTACGCGCCGCTATAGTCGACGACGTCGAAGGTGGTGGCGGTGCCGAAGTCGATGACGATCAGGTCGCCGGGATGCAGCGCATGCGCGGCGATCGTATTGACTGCACGATCGGCGCCCAGCGAGGCAGGCTCGTCGACGTCGATCGCGATGCCCCATTCGACCGGCGCATGGCCGGCGACCAGCGCCTCGGTGTTGAAGTATTTCGACGCGAGCACCTGCAGATTGTGAAGTGCGCGGGGGACGACGGTGGCGACGATGACGCCCTCGACCGCAGTGCGATCGTGGCCGCCGAGCTGCATCAGCTGGCTCAGCCACACCGCATACTCGTCAGCCGTCCGCCGCGGATCGGTCGCGATCCGCCAACGCGCGACGATCTCGCCGCTCTCGACGAGCGCGAACACGACATTGGTATTGCCGGCATCGATCGCGAGCAGCATCAGCGGGGCCTCAAAGCAGGAAGACGTCGGCAGCGTGAATGACACGCCGCTCGCCAGACGCCAAGCGGAGGATCAGCGCGCCATCGGTGTCGAGCCCGACGAACAGGCCATCGATCCCGCTGCCGTCGGGAAGGCGAGCGGTCAGCGCTGTGCCCGCCGGGTGTGCGCAATCGACCCAACGCTCGCGAACCGGCGCGATCCCCTCGGTGCGCCAGCGGCCGATCCAGCGCGCAAAACTGTCGGTGAGAATGTCGAGGAACATCGCCGGATCGACCAGCACGCCGTGCGCGGCGAGATCGGTGGTCGCACGGTCGGGCAGATCGGGATGATGCGCGATGTTGACGCCGTAGCCGACGATTACCGCGTCATCCGCGCGTTCAAGCAGGATGCCCGACAGCTTGGCATCCGCGAGCAGCAGGTCGTTGGGCCATTTCAGAACCAGCGTCTCGCTCGCATCGGTCGTGCCCTGGCAGATCCCGGCGACGAGGAACGTCGACACGGTTTCCTGCAATGCAACCGCAGCGACCAGCGCGAGGCTGGCAGCCGGCGGATCGTTCGGTCGCAACCGAACCAGCGTGCTGGCGTAGAGGTTACCCTCGGGCGACGACCATTCGCGCCCGAGCCGCCCCCGCCCCGCCGTCTGCCGGATTGCGCGCAACCAGAGACCGTCTTCGGCACCGCCGCGTGCAAGCTCCAGCAGGTCGGCGTTGGTCGATCCTGTCTCCGCGACGGTGCGGATGATGCTCAGAACAGCGCCCGTGCGGCCGCCATCGTCCACGCGCCGAGCACGGGGATGAGGAGGTAGCCGGCTGGCGACACGAACACGGCGGCGATGGCAATCAGGCCACCCTCGACCTTGCTCTCCATCGGCGCGAACGCCGGAGCGGGGTCGTCGAAGTACATCGTCTTCACCACGCGCAGATAGTAATACGCGCCGATCACCGAGGCGGCGATGCCGACCACCGCCAGCGGGAACAGCCTGGCGTCAACCGCTGCACTGAACACCGCGAACTTCGCGTAGAAGCCGAAGAGTGGCGGAATGCCGGCGAGGCTGAACATGAAGATCGCCAGTGCCGCTGCCAGGGCAGGCCGCGTCCGCGACATGCCGGCGAGGCTATCGATCGTCTCGACCGGCTGCCCGTCGTCACCACGCATCTGCAGCACGACCAGGAACGAGCCGAGCGTCATAGCGACGTAGATCGTCAGGTACATCAGTACGCCCGACACGCCTTCCGGCGTTCCCGCCGCAAGACCGATCAGCGCGAAGCCGACATTGTTGATCGACGAGTATGCGAGCAGGCGCTTGATGTTGGTCTGGCCGATCGCCGCGACCGCACCAAGGATGATCGAGGCGAGTGCAGCGAAGATCACGATCTGGCGCCACTGGTCGGTCGCCGGGCCCATCGCATCGACCGCCACGCGGACGCACAGAGCAAGCGCTGCGACCTTGGGGGCGGACGCGAAGAACGCGGTGACCGGGGTCGGTGCGCCCTCGTACACGTCGGGCGTCCACATGTGGAACGGCACGGCGCTGATCTTGAACGCGAGCCCTGCGAACACGAACACCAGACCGAACAGCAGGCCGAGCGACTTGGTGCCCGCATAGGCTTCCGAGATGCCCGAGAACAACGTCGTGCCGCTGAACCCGTAGACCAGCGAGATGCCGTACAGCAGGATGCCGCTGGCGAGCGCGCCGAGCACGAAATACTTCAGACCGGCTTCCGCCGAACGCCCGTCGCGCCGCATGAAGCTGGCTAGAACATAGGCCGCAAGGCTCTGGAGTTCGAGACCGACGTACAGCGTCAGCATGTCGGTGGCCGAGACCATGATCCCCATGCCACATGCCGACAACAGGATCAGCACCGGATATTCCGGACGCAGATCGTCGCCGTGCGTGCGCGAGAAGAAGCTCGGCGCCATGACGATCGCGACCGCCGAGGCGATGTAGATCAGCACCTTGGCGAACGCGCCGAACGCGTCTGCGCGGTACAGGCCGTCGAACGCATAGCCACCCGACGAGGCCGGACCGACCAATGCGATCCCTGCCCCGACAAGTACGAAGACAGCGGCGATCGAGACGGCGCGCGTGGACTTGTCCCCGCCCCAGGCCGAGACGAGCATCAGGGCGATCGCACCCAACGCCAGCACCAGTTCGGGCAGCGTCATTGCGATGTTAGCGGCGTAATCCATCAGTGTGCCTCCCCGTGCGCGGCACTATGGACGGTTGCGGCGGGCTTCCCCGCAGTTGGGTTGGAATCGCTCGCCGGCTTGGCGCGATCGACACGGGCGAGAAGCACGCCCACGTCCTTGCGCATCGGAGCCAGGAAGCTCTCGGGATACACGCCCATCCACAGCACGACGGCGGCGATCGGTGCGAGCAGCCACATCTCGCGGCCCGACAGGTCGACCATCGCGCGGACATCGTCCGCCTTGATCTCGCCGAACACGACGCGACGGTACAGGAACAGCATGTATGCGGCGCCCAGGATGATGCTCGTCGTGCAGAGCAGCGCGGTCCAGGTCGAGACCTGATACGTGCCCATCAGCGACAGGAACTCGGCGACGAAGCCGCTGGTACCTGGGAGGCCGATCGAGGCCATCGTGAAGAACAGGAAGAAGATCGCGTATTTCGGCATGTTGATCGCGAGGCCACCATAGCGCGAGATCTCGCGGGTATGGAGCTGATCGTAGATCACGCCGACGCACAGGAACAACGCACCCGATACCAGGCCGTGGCTCAGCATCATGATCATCGCGCCCTCGATGCCCTGCCGGTTAAACGCGAACAGGCCGATCGTGACGATCGCCATATGCGCGACCGACGAATAGGCGATCAGCTTCTTCATGTCCGACTGCACGAGCGCGACGAGCGACGTGTAGATCACCGCGACCGCCGACAGGCCGAAGATCAGCCAGGTCAGCTGGCCCGACGCTTCGGGGAACATCGGCAGCAGGAAGCGCAGGAAGCCGTATCCGCCAAGCTTCAGCAGCACGCCCGCCAGGATGACCGACCCTGCAGTCGGCGCCTGGACGTGCGCGTCGGGCAACCAGGTGTGGACCGGCCACATCGGCATCTTGACCGCGAACGACGCGAAGAACGCCAGCCACAGCCACGTCTGCACGTGCGCCGGGAAGTCGTAGTTCATCAGCGCCGGGATGCTTGTCGTGCCCGCGGTCTTCGCCATGTACAGCATCGCAATGAACATCAGGACCGAGCCGAGCAGCGTGTACAGGAAGAACTTGTACGACGCGTAGATCCGGTTCGCGCCGCCCCAGATGCCGATGATCAGGTACATCGGGATCAGGCCGGCTTCGAAGAACACGTAGAACAGGAACAGGTCCTGCGCCGCAAACGTGCCGATCATCAGCACTTCGGTGAACAGGAACGCCGCCATGTATTCCGGCACGCGGGTCGTGATCGAGCGCCAGCTGGCGCCGATGCAGATCGGCATCAGGAACACGCTGAGCATGATCAGCATCAACGCGAAGCCGTCGATGCCGAGCGACCAGCCGAACGGGCCGAAGATGCCGGGGGCATGCTCGACGAACTGCCACTGCGCGCCGCCGATGTCGTAGTTCATCCACAGCATGATGCCGAGAACGAAGTCGATCAGCGTCGCCGCCAGCGCGAGCATCCGCGCGGTGTTCGCCGAGACGAACAGGCACGCGATGGCCGCGATCATCGGGACCGCGATCAGGACGGAGAGGATAGGAAAGCCGGTCATTACAGTCCGATCGCCCAGGTTACGGCTGCGGTCAGCCCGATCAGCATGACGAAGGCATAGGTGTAGAGGTATCCCGTCTGGAAGCGGTTGGCGACGCGGCTACCGATCTGGACGACCCATGTCGCGCCGTCGGGCCCGAACCGGTTGATCGTCTTCTCATCACCGCGGTGCCACAGGAAGCGGCCGATCGCGAACGCAGGGCGGACGAAGATCAGGTCGTAGAGCTCATCGAAATACCACTTATGCAGCAGAAAGTCGTAGAGCACGCCGAACTGTTCGACGACCTTGGCCGGGAACGTCGGTGCCTTGATATAGGCGTACCAGGCGGTCAGCAGGCCGAGCAGCATCGCGATCGTCGCCGACAGTTTGATCAGCAACGGCACGCCGTGCATCTCGTGCATCAGATGCTCGCGGAACGCGAGCGCGCCCTTCCAGAACTCTTCGCCTGCGGTCGGCTCGATAAAGAAGCCGTGGAACACGAAGCCGGCGAGGACTGCACCGACCGACAGCACGATCAGCGGGATCAGCATCGGCAGCGGGCTCTCGTGCGGGTGATATCCGCCGTCGCCTTCGGCCGGGGCATGCTGCGCATCATGATGACCGTGCGGCGCATGCCCCGCGTCCTCGGCCTGAGCCGGGTTCGCATGGTGACCGTCGACATGATGCGCGTCGCCGTGGTCATGACCATGAGCATCGTGGAGCGCATGCTGGATGTGCTCCGACGCAGCCCAGCGCGGCTTGCCCCAGAAGGTCAGGAACATCACGCGCCACGAATAGAAGCTGGTCAGCAACGCGACGAGCACGCCGACGAACCACACGCCCGGCTGACCCGCAGCCCAGCTCGCCTCGATGATCGCATCCTTCGAATGGAAGCCGGCGAACCCGATCGCGGTGTTGCCGAAGATGCCGGGAATACCGACGCCGGTGATCGCGAGCGTGCCCGCCATCATCGCCCAGAACGTCACCGGGATCTTCTTACGTAGGCCGCCATAATAGCGCATGTCCTGCTCGTGGTGCATCGCATGGATGACCGAGCCGGCGCCAAGGAACAGCAACGCCTTGAAGAACGCGTGCGTGAACAGGTGGAACATCGCCGCGCCGTACGCGCCGACACCGGCCGCGAAGAACATGTAGCCGAGCTGCGAACAGGTCGAATACGCGATCACGCGCTTGATGTCGGTCTGGACGAGGCCACAGGTGGCGGCGAACAGACAGGTCGCGGCACCGACCGAGGTGACCACGGTCAGCGCGACCGGGCTCATCTCGAACATCGGCGACAGGCGGCACACCATGAAGACGCCGGCGGTGACCATCGTCGCCGCGTGGATCAGCGCCGACACCGGGGTCGGGCCTTCCATCGCGTCCGGCAACCAGGTGTGCAGGCCGAGCTGCGCCGATTTTCCCATCGCGCCGACGAATAGCAACAGGCAGAGCACCGTCATCGTGTCGAAGCGGTAGCCGAGGAAGCCGAGCGTCGAGCCCGCCATGCCGGGAGCCGCCGCGAGGATTTCGGGGATTGAGACGGTGCCGAACACCAGGAACGTGCCGAAGATACCGAGCATGAAGCCAAGATCGCCGACGCGGTTGACGACGAACGCCTTGATCGCGGCTGCACTTGCCGACGGCTTGCGGAACCAGAACCCGATCAGGAGGTAGGATGCGAGACCCACGCCTTCCCAGCCGAAGAACATCTGGACGAGGTTGTTGGCCGTCACGAGCATCAGCATCGCGAAGGTGAACAGCGACAGATACGCGAAGAAGCGCGGCTGGTCGGGATCCTCGTCCATATAACCCCAGCTATACAGGTGGACGAGCGCCGAGACCGACGTGACGACGACGAGCATCACCGCGGTCAGAGCATCGACGCGCAGTGACCACGCGACGTTCATGTCGCCGGAGTGAATGAAGTCGAGCAGCGGCGCGACGGTCGCCGTGCTGGTGCCCGAGAGGAAGCCGATGAAGATCGGCCAGGACAACAGGCACGACGCGAACAGCGCAGCCGTGGTGACGAGTTTCGCCGGCACGTTGCCGATCGCGCGATTGCCGAACCCGGCAACGATCGCGGCCAGTAACGGCAGGAAGACGATAAGCTGGATCAACCGTATTACCCCTTCATCCGGTTGACGTCGTCGACCGCGATGGTGCCGCGACCGCGGAAATAGATCACGAGAATGGCAAGGCCGATCGCGGCTTCACCCGCGGCGACCGTCAGCACGAACATCGCGAACACCTGTCCGACGAGGTCGTGGAGGAACGCCGAGAACGCGACGAGATTGATGTTCACCGCCAGCAGGATCAGCTCGATCGCCATCAGGATGACGATGAGGTTCTTGCGGTTCAGGAAGATGCCGAGCACCCCCATCGTGAACAGGATCGCCGCGACGACCAGATAATGGACGAGACCGATCGTCACAGTTCGACTCCCTGCCCGACGACCGGGCTCGTGTTGCGCGTGGCATCCTGCGGACGACGCGCGTTCTGGCGGCTGATGTTCTGCGCCTTGACGCCGCCACGCTGGCGGTGGGTCAGCACGATCGCGCCGATCATCGCGACCAGCAGCACCAGGCCGGCACCCTCGAACACGAACAGATAGCGCGTGTAGAGCAGGTTACCGATCGCCTGGATGTTGGGCACGGTGTCGTCGATCGGTGCGGCACGACGTGCGAGCTGGATCGGGCCGGTGCTCCATGCGCCGATCGCGATCATCACCTCGGCGGCGAGTGCGACGGCAAGCGCGAGGCCGATCCCGAAATACCGGGCGACGCCTGCACGAAGCTCGGTGAAGTCGATGTCGAGCATCATGACCACGAACAGGAACAGCACCGCGACCGCGCCGACATAGACGATGACGAGCAGCATCGCGATGAACTCGGCACCGACCAGGATCATGAGGCCGGCCGCGTTGAAGAACGCGAGGATGAGCCACATCACCGAATGAACCGGGTTGCGCGACGCGATCGTCAGCGCGCCCGACAGGACGACGACGAAGGCGAAGAGGTAAAAGGCTAAGGCCTGAATCATGAGGTCCTCGTCACCCCAGCGAACGCTGGGGTCTCAAGCCGCGCGGGCGCGCTCTGAAACGGGGAGATCCCAGCCTGCGCTGGGATGACGGAGTTAATCTGTGTCATCGCGGCGCTCGCTTAACGGTACGGCGCATCGGCGGCAAGGTTCGCCGCGATCGCGCTTTCCCAACGGTCGCCATTATCGAGCAGCTTCGACTTGTCGTAGATCAGCTCTTCGCGCGTCTCGGTGGCGAACTCGTAGTTCGGCCCCTCGACGATCGCATCGACCGGGCACGCCTCGGCACACAGGCCGCAGTAGATGCACTTGGTCATGTCGATGTCGTAACGCGTCGTACGGCGCGAACCGTCGTCACGCGGCTCGGCTTCGATCGTGATCGCCTGCGCGGGGCACACGGCCTCGCACAGCTTGCACGCGATGCACCGCTCTTCGCCATTCGGATAGCGACGCAGCGCATGCTCGCCACGGAACCGCGGCGACACCGGATTGCGCTCGTACGGATAGTTGATCGTCGCCTTTTCCTTGAAGAAATAGCGGAGCGTCAACGCGTGCGCCTTCACGAATTCCCACAGGGTAAACGACTTAATGATCTGAGCGACGCTCATGAACCCACTCCAACGCGCGTCAGCATGAGATAGCCCGACACGAGGAAAACCCAGAACAGCGAGACGGGGAGGAAGACCTTCCAGCCGAGCCGCATCAGCTGATCGTAGCGATAGCGCGGCACGGTCGCCTTCACCCAGCTGAACAGGAAGAAGAAGAACAGGATCTTGGCGAACAGCCAGATGATCCCCGGCACGTAGTACAGCGGCGCCCAATCGACCGGTGGCAGCCACCCGCCCCAGAACAGCGTCGCGTTGAGCGCGCACATCAGCAGCACGTTGGCGTACTCGCCGAGCCAGAACAGCGCGAACGACATCGACGAATATTCGGTCTGGTACCCGGCGACCAGCTCGCTCTCCGCCTCGGTCAGATCGAACGGCGCACGCTGCGTCTCGGCCAGCGACGAGATGAAGAACATCACCGCCATCGGGAACATCAGCGGGTTCAGGATGTACCCGTTGAAGAACCAGACGTGCGACTTCTGCGCCATCACGATCGCCGACAGGTTGAAGCTGCCGGTCCACAGCACGACCGAAATTAGGATGAAGCCGATCGCGACTTCATACGACACCATCTGCGCGGCCGCACGAAGCGCCGAGTAGAACGGATATTTCGAGTTCGACGCCCAGCCCGACAGGATGATCCCGTAGACGCCGAGCGACGAGGCCGCGAGCACGTAGAGCAGCCCGACGTTGATGTCCGCGAGCACGACGCCGACCCCGAACGGCACCACCGCCCAGACGATCAGCGCGACCGTGAAGGTGATGATCGGTGCCAGCAGGAACAGCGTCCGGTTGGCGGCTGCGGGGACGATCGTCTCCTGCAGGAACACCTTCAGGCCGTCAGCGAAGCTTTGCAGCAGGCCGAACGGACCGACGACGTTAGGACCACGGCGTAGCGCCATCGCCGCCCAGATCTTGCGGTCGGCATAGATGATCATCGCCACCGCGAGCATCAGCGGCAGGGCGATCACGAGGATGTCGATGATCGTCGCGAGGAAGAACGCCCAGTCGTAACCGAGCGAGGATTCGAACCAGGAGATCATTCGGCTGCCTCCGCGTAATCTTCCCCGTGGAGAAGTTCGGCCGAGCAGCGCTGCATCGTCGGCGACGCACGGCAGATCGCGTTGGTCAGGTAGAAGTCCTTGATCGGATAGCCGGAAAGAACGCCCTCACCTGCCCCGTTAAGCGAAGGCGGGTTCCACTCGAACGTCGCGAGCGCCTGATGACGCAGCGCAGGCACGTCCGCGTACATTTCCTCGCGGAGACCCTCGAAGCTGTCGAACGGTAGCGTGTGGCCGAGCGTGTCGGACAGCGCGCGGAAGATCGACCAGTCGTCACGCGCGTCGCCCGGTGCGAACACCGCGCGCTCGCCGCGCTGGACGCGACCTTCGAGATTGACCCACGTGCCGGACTTCTCCGCGTAGGTGACACCCGGCAGGATGACGTCGGCAGCCGCCGCACCCTTGTCGCCGTGATGACCCACGAACACCTTGAAGCCTGCAAACTTGGAGTAATCGACCTCGTCCGCGCCGAGGAAGAAGCCGAGCTTCGCCCCCATCACGTCGGCGATGCCGCCCTTCTGCGCATAGCCGAGCATCAGCCCGCCCATCCGCGAAGCCGCCATGTGGACGACGTTGAAACCGTTCCAGCCGTCCTTCACGAGGCCCAGCGTATCGACGAGCTTCAGCGCAGCCGCATGGCCACCCTTCAGCGCGCCGCCACCGACGATCACCATCGGACGCTCGGCTTTGCCGAATGCCTCGGTCACCGCCTCGGGCAGAGCGCCAAGCAGCGCCAGATCGTCGCCGAGCCACTCGACCTTGTACGTCAGGTCCGTCTCCGGCCCGATCGCAAAGACCTTCGCGCCCTTCTTGATCGCTTTCCGCACCCGCGTGTTCACCAACGGCGCTTCCCAGCGCAGATTGGTGCCCACCAGCAGGATCGCGTCGGCCCGCTCGGTGCCGGCGATCGTCGTGTTGAAATTGACCGCGGCGATGCTCGTCGCGTCATAATCCATGCCGGTCTGACGGCCTTCGAGCAGGCTCGAACCCATCTTCGCGAGCAGCGCCTTGGCGGCGTACATCGTCTCGCAATCGACCAGATCGCCGGCGACAGCCGCAACGCTCGACCCGGCATTGACCGCCTTGATCGCCGCGAAGGCCTCGTCCCAGGTAGCGGGCTGGAGCTTGCCGTTCACCCGGACATAGGGCTTGTCGAGACGACGACGGACGAGGCCGTCGATCGCGTGGCGCGTCTTGTCGGTCGCCCACTCCTCGTTCACGTCCTCGTTGATCCGCGGCACGCAGCGCAGCACCTGGCGACCACGGCTGTCGAGCCGGATATTGGTGCCGACCGCGTCCATCACGTCGATCGTCAGCGTCTTGCGCAATTCCCACGGACGCGCCTCGAACGCATACGGCTTCGACGTCAACGCACCCACCGGGCACAGATCGACGACGTTGCCGCTCAGCTCGCTCTTGACCGCATTCTCGAGATACGAGGTGATCTGCATGTCCTCGCCGCGGAAGATCGCACCGATTTCCTCGACGCCGGACACTTCCTCGGCGAACCGGATGCAGCGCGTGCACTGGATGCAGCGGGTCATGACCGTCTTGACGATCGGGCCCATATACTTCTCGGTGACTGCGCGCTTGTTCTCGTCGTAGCGCGAATGACCGCGACCGTACGCGACCGACTGGTCCTGCAGATCGCACTCGCCGCCTTGATCGCAGATCGGGCAATCGAGCGGATGGTTGATCAGCAGGAATTCCATGATGCCCTCGCGGGCATTCTTGACCATCGGCGAGTTGGTGAAGATCTCCTGCTTGTCCGCCGCCGGCAGCGCGCACGACGCCTGCGGCTTGGGCGGACCAGGCTTCACCTCGACCAGGCACATCCGGCAATTGCCGGCGATGCTCAGCCGCTCATGATAACAGAAACGCGGGATCTCCTTGCCGGCAAGCTCGCACGCCTGCAGCACGGTGGCGCCCTGCGGCACCTCGATCTCTACGCCATCGACTTTGACTAAGGGCATTACTCTGCGGCTTCCATCATCGGCGCGGTGTCGCCACCGCGCTCACGGATACGGCGCTCCATCTCGGGGCGGAAATGCTTGATCAGGCCCTGGATCGGCCATGCGGCTGCGTCGCCGAGCGCACAGATCGAGTGACCCTCGACCTGCTTGGTGACCTGCTGGAGCATGTCGATCTCGGACAGTTCGGCGTCGCCGGTGCGCATCCGCTCCATCACGCGCCACATCCAGCCGGTGCCCTCGCGGCACGGCGTGCACTGGCCACAGCTCTCGTGCTTGTAGAAGTACGAGATACGGCTGATCGCGCGGACGATGTCGGTCGACTTGTCCATGACAATGATCGCCGCGGTGCCGAGGCCCGAGCCGACCGCCTTCAGGCCGTCGAAGTCCATCGCGCAGTCCATGATCTGCGCGGCGGGCACGAGCGGCACCGAAGAACCACCCGGAATCACCGCGAGCAGGTTGTCCCAGCCGCCACGAATACCGCCGCAATGCGTCTCGATCAGGTCGCGGAACGAGATGCTCATCTCCTCCTCGACGACGCACGGCTTGTTCACATGACCGCTGATCTGGAACAGCTTCGTGCCACGATTATTCTCCGCACCGAAGCTTGAAAACCATGCCGCGCCACGCCGCAGGATCGTCGGTGCGACAGCGATCGATTCGACGTTGTTGACCGTCGTCGGGCAGCCGTAGAGTCCAGCACCTGCCGGGAAAGGTGGCTTCAGCCGCGGCTGGCCCTTCTTGCCCTCGAGGCTCTCCAGCATCGCGGTCTCTTCGCCGCAGATGTAGGCGCCTGCACCCCGGTGCACGAACACGTCGAAGTCGTAACCCGACCCGCACGCGTTCTTGCCGATGAAGCCGCGATCATAGGCCTCAGCGACGGCTGCGAACAGCGTCTCGGCCTCGCGAATATACTCGCCGCGGATGTAGATGTACGCGGCGCGCGCGCGCATCGCGAACCCGGCGATCAGCGCGCCTTCGATCAGCTTGTGCGGATCGTGACGGATGATCTCGCGATCCTTGCAGCTGCCCGGCTCGGATTCATCGGCGTTGATGACGAGGAAGTTCGGCCGATCGGGCTTCGGCTCCTTCGGCATGAACGACCATTTGGTACCGGTCGGGAAGCCCGCACCGCCACGGCCGCGTAGCCCCGACGCCTTCATCACGTCGATGATCGCGTCCTGGCCGAGCGCCATCAGGTCCTTGGTATTGTCCCAATCGCCGCGCATGATCGCCGCGTCGATGTTCCACGGCTGGAAGCCGTAGACGTTGGTAAAGATGCGGTCCTTATCGGCGAGCATCAGGCCCACTCCCCCCGGTAATCGTGGTTCGCGTCGACCATCGCCTTCAGCGAGGTCGGGCCGCCTTCGGGGCAGCTTGCGCGACGACCGAATTGCGGCCCCGGCGTCGGGTGCCCGCCATTGGCCAGCGCTTCGAGGATCTCGGTCGTCTTGTCGTAATCGAGGTCTTCGAAGTTATCGTCGTTGATCTGCACCATCGGCGCATTCGCGCACGTGCCCAGGCACTCGACCTCGGTCAACGTGAACATCCCGTCCGGCGTCGTGCCACCCTTGACCAGCCCGCGGTTCTTGCATGCGGCAAGAACGTCGTCCGACCCGCGCAACATGCACGGCGTCGTACCGCACACCTGCACATGAAAGCGACCGACCGGCGCGAGATTGAACATCGTATAGAAGGTCACGACCTCGTACACGCGCATGTACGGCACGCTGATCTGACGCGCGACGAACTCGATTACCGGCACCGGCAACCAGCCCTGCGTCTGGGTTTCCGCCCCGACCTGGCGCTGTGCCAAATCGAGCAACGGGATCGACGCCGACTGCTCGCGACCCTTGGGATAGCGCCCGAGGATCTCGTTCGCCTTCACCTGGTTCTCGTCCGTCCACGCGAACGAACCCCAGCGTGCGCGTGTCTCGGCCTCGTCGGGAATTTTTGGTGCTTCAGCCATCAGCCGTGATCCGTAAGTTCTAGGCGACGTTCGATCCGCTCGACCCGATCGGACATACGATCGAGCCGCGAATTGACGCCGGAAATCGCGATGATCGAACTGCCAAGATGCTCCTCGACCATCGTCATCCGCGTCTTGAGATCGCGGACGTCGAATTTCATCTCGGACATATCGCCCTGCATCTTCTGCAGAACCGAATAGATCAGTTCGTTGGTCACTGCGCCGTTCAGTGCAGGGGTCATCGGTCGCACTCGCCGAACACGATATCCATCGCGCCGAGGATCGCGGTCGTATCCGCCAGCATGTGGCCCTTCGCCATGAAGTCCATGGCTTGCAGATGCGAGAACGCGGTCGGGCGGATCTTGCAGCGGTACGGCTTGTTCGAGCCATCGGCGACCAGATACACACCGAACTCGCCTTTGGGGCTTTCAGTGGCAACATAGACATCGCCAGCGGGCACGTGGAAGCCCTCGGTATAGAGCTTGAAGTGATGGATCAGCGCTTCCATCGACTGCTTCATCTCAGCACGCTTGGGCGGTACGACCTTGCGGTCGAGCGACGCGATCGGCCCCTCGGGCATGTCGCGCAGGCACTGCTTCATGATCCGTGCCGACTGACGCACTTCCTCCACGCGCACCATGAATCGGTCATAGCAATCGCCGCGCGTGCCGACCGGCACCTCGAAGTCCATCTTGGCATAGGCGTCATAGGGCTGCGACTTGCGCAGGTCCCAGGCGATACCCGAGCCGCGGATCATCGGACCTGAAAAGCCCCATCTGATCGCGTCGTCGCGGCTGACCACGGCGATATCGACGTTGCGCTGCTTGAAAATGCGGTTGTCGGCAACAAGCGAGATCGCATCCTCGAACAGCCGCGGCAGGCGCGTGTCGAGCCAGTCGCCGATATCGGCGAGCAGCTTCAACGGCGCATCCTGGTGCACGCCACCTGGGCGGAAATAGTTCGAATGCATGCGCGCGCCCGAGACGCGCTCGAAGAAGTTCATGCAGTCTTCGCGAATCTCGAACAGCCACAGGTTCGGCGTCATCGCGCCGACGTCCATGACGTGCGACCCGAGATTAAGCATGTGGTTCGAGATACGCGTCAGCTCGGCGAAAAATACCCGCAGATACTGCGCGCGCTCAGGCACTTCGAGGTCGAGCAGCTTCTCGACCGCCAGCACCCAGCTATGCTCCATGCACAGCGGCGAGCAGTAATCGAGCCGATCGAAATACGGCAGCGCCTGCGTGTAGGTCTTGTACTCGATCAGCTTCTCGGTGCCGCGGTGAAGCAGGCCGACATGCGGATCGACGCGCTCGACGATCTCGCCGTCGAGCTCCATGACAAGGCGCAACACGCCGTGCGCGGCCGGATGCTGCGGACCGAAGTTGATCGTGTAGTTCTGGATCGTGACGTCGCCGGTCGTGGGATCGGCAGCGTCGGCTTCACCTAGAAGCTCTTCGACATACAGACTCACTGGTTCTGTCCTCCACCCTTGGACGGGATGACGTCCGACTCCACGGGCTTGTCCTGCTTTTGATTGCCGGCGTCGGCATCGCCCGAGCCGGTTTGAGCCGTCCCCTGCGCGTCCTTCTTGGCATAGGACTCGCTCGGTGCGTCCGGCGCCTTGGTCGCAGTCTGCGCCGCATCGGCCTTGACGATCGTGTCAGCCTTGAGTGGCGTCGGCGCACCCTTGGCCTCGGGCAGTGCGCCCTTCTCGTCGCCGGGGAGCACGTAGTTCGCGCCCTCCCACGGGCTCATGAAATCGAACGTGCGGAAATCCTGCGCCAACTGCACCGGCTCGTACACGACGCGCTTCGACTCTTCCGAATAGCGCAGCTCGACATACCCGGTCAGCGGGAAGTCCTTGCGCTGCGGATGACCGCGGAAGCCGTAGTCGGTCAGGATGCGACGCAGGTCCGGATTGCCGCTGAACAGCACGCCGTACATGTCGTACACTTCGCGCTCGAGCCAGCCGGCGACCGGCCAGATGTCCGTCACCGACGGCACCGGCTTCTCCTCGTCGGTCGCGACATGGACGCGCAGGCGGTGGTTCCGCGTCAGCGACAGCATGCAATAGACGACCTCGAACCGCTCTGCGCGATCCGGATAGTCGACGCCGGCGATCTCCATGAGCTGCTGATAGGCAAGCCCCGGCGTGTCGCGCAGCGCGATCATCGCGTCGTACAGGTCTTCGCGACGAACGTGCAGCGCGACTTCGCCGACATGGTCGACCGCGTCGAGCAGCATTCCGCCGAGTGCCGCGCGGGCGCTGTCGATCACGCCGTCGTTGGACGTGTACGCTGGTGCAGGAGCCCTCAACGCTCGATGCTCCCGGACCGCCGGATCTTCCGCTGCAACTGCATGATGCCGTACAACAGCGCCTCAGCCGTCGGCGGGCACCCAGGGACGTAGATGTCCACCGGCACGATCCGGTCGCAGCCGCGCACGACGCTGTAGCTGTAATGATAATAGCCGCCACCGTTCGCACACGATCCCATCGAGATCACGTACTTAGGCTCGGACATCTGGTCGTAGACCTTGCGCAGTGCCGGGGCCATCTTGTTGCACAGCGTGCCGGCGACGATCATCACGTCCGACTGGCGCGGCGACGCGCGCGGTGCGGCGCCGAAGCGCTCCAGATCGTAACGCGGCATGTTGACGTGGATCATCTCGACCGCGCAGCAGGCGAGCCCGAACGTCATCCACCACAGCGAGCCGGTACGGGCCCACTGGAACAGCTCCTCGGTCGACGTGACGAGGAAACCCTTGTCCGTCAGCTCACCGTTCAATCCGTCGAAAAAGCCCTGGTCGGGTGGCACCAGCGAGCTGGAGGCACCGAGTGCGGGCTGAAGCTCTACTCCCAATCGAGTGCTCCCTTCTTCCATGCGTAGACGAGGCCAAGGGCCAATTCGCCGATAAAGATCATCATCGAAATCCACGCGGTCCAGCCGAGCGTGAAGACCGAGACGGCCCAGGGATACAGGAACGCGGCCTCGAGATCGAAGATGATGAAGAGGATGGCGATCAGGTAGAAGCGCACGTCGAACTGGCTGCGCGGATCTTCGAATGCGGGGAAGCCGCACTCGTATTCGCTGAGCTTCTCGGGCGTAGGCTTGTGCGATCCGGTGAGGCGCGAGACGGCCATCGGCAGGAACACGAACGTGCTCGACAATGCGATGGCGACCCCGAGGAACAGGAGGATCGGAAGATAGTGCGACAGGTCGACCAAATTGCTTCTCGCAAGTGCGAACGGAACGGGGCCGCTTTAGGCCGATGGGGGGTTCGGGGCAAGGCGTGGAGGGTGTGAGAATCACTCGCAAGTGGAGGGAGAGGGGGTGGCGGGAAAGATGCGTTACTCGGCGTGCTCGGCTGCAGACGTGGCTGCTGCGAATAGCGGCAACATTACCAAACCGGCTCCGTCACCCCGGACCGGTTCCGGGGTCCACGGTGCCGCAAACCAACGGTCGGAGAGACTGCGGAACAGTGGATGCCGGAACGAGCCCGGCATGACGGACTGCGTGCTGACTAGATCCGACCTCACAATCCTCCCCCGCCAGGGGGAGGTGTCGCCGAAGGAGACGGAGGGGGAGGACACGGAACAGAGGTTTCCCTATCCTCCCCCTCCGTCAGGCTAGCGCCTGCCACCTCCCCCTTGCGGGGGAGGATCGTTCGCAAGCCTTAACGCAGCGCGCCGGCCACCAGCTTATGCAAACGGGAGTGCAGCGCGTCGTTCGCCGCCAAGAACTCGTTGCGCTCCATCGCGCGGTCGCCGCCGCGGAAGTCAGTGACGAAACCGCCAGCTTCCTTGACGAGCAGCATGCCCGCCGCAACATCCCAAGGCTTCAGGTTCGACTCCCAGAAGCCGTCGAACCGGCCGGCCGCGAGCCAGGCCAGATCGAGCGCCGCAGCACCCAAACGACGGATACCCGCAACCTCAGGCGCAACCGCGCCAAAAATCCGGCTCCACTGCGCAAAGTCGCCATGCCCCAGGAACGGAATCCCCGTCGCGATCAGCGATTCGGACAGATCACGCCGCGACGACACGCGCAGACGCTGGTCGGTGAGCCAGGCGCCCCGGCCCTTCTCGGCCCAGAAGCTCTCGTCGGTCAGCGGCTGATACACCAGCGCGGTCGTAACCTCGCGCTTGCCGTTCGGCATCGGCTCCTCGACCGCGATCGAGATGCAGAAATGCGGAATGCCGTGGAGGAAGTTCGACGTCCCATCCAGCGGATCGACGATGAACCGCGGCTTGTTCGGATCACCCTCAACCTCGCCGCGCTCTTCCATCAGCATGCCCCAATCGGGACGGGCGTGGCTGAGCTCTTCGAAGATCGTCTGCTCGGCGCGCTGGTCGGCCTGGCTGACGAAGTCGGCCGGACCCTTGCGGCTCACCTGGAGTTGCTGGACCTCGTTGAAGTCGCGGCGCAGGCGCGGCGCGGCCTTGCGGGCGGCGCGCTCGATGACGGTCATGATGCCGGAATGGCTGGGCATGGTATTCTATCTC
>NZ_JACONT010000032.1 GCF_014358075.1 Sphingomonas albertensis
TCACTCCGCCGGAAAATCCGCCCCAAGGCTGTCCGCCTTATGCGCCTCGATCTCCTTCAACCGCCCGGCCATCTTCTCGACGACCGCATCATACCCCCAGGCCCCCAGCACCAGATGCCGCGGCGGGTTCGCCCCCTCGGTCAGCGCGATCATCGCCGCGCCGGCCCGCACCGGATCGCCGGCCTGCGTCCCGCTGATATCCCGCGTGCTGTCGAGCCGCTTGCCGGCCGTCTCCGCATAGTCCGCGATCTTCACGGGCGTCTGCTTCAGCGACCGCCCCGCCCAATCCGTCCGGAACGGCCCCGGCTCGACACACGTCACGGCAATCCCGAGCGGCTTCACCTCGGCGAGCAGCGCGTCGGAGAAGCCCTCCACCGCATGCTTCGACGCGGCGTAATATCCCGAGCCCGGGAACCCGACCAACCCGGCGACCGACGTGATGTTGATCACATGCCCGCTCTTCTGACCGCGCATGATCGGCAACACCGCCCGCGTAAGCGCGAACAGCCCGAACACGTTCGCATCGAACTGCGCGCGGATTTCGGAGTCCTCGCCCTCTTCGATCGACGCCTGATAGCCATAGCCCGCATTGTTCACGAGCACGTCGATCCGCCCGAACTTCGCCTGCGCATGCGCGACCGCATCTTCGATCTGAGCCTGATCGGTGACGTCGAGTGACACGGCGAGCGCACGATCCTCAACGCCCTCCGCGAGATCGGCCACCCGCCCCGCATCGCGCGCGGTAACCACCGCACGCCAACCGCGCGCGAGCACGAGCTTGGCGAGTTCGCGACCGAAACCGGTCGAGCAGCCGGAAATGAACCAGACGGGCGTGTCGGAGGCCATGAGACATCTTTCGTTAGGGGGTATGGGCAAAGAACGGCCGGGCCGCCCATTCGGGTCCGCTTTGATCGCAAGCCGCGGGATGCGCGCGCGTCGCGACCGGCTATACCGATCCAATGAGCACCGCCCCCGACACCGACACCGCCTGGACCGCGTTCGAAGCCCGCGACCGCGCGTGGGACGGCCGGTTCGTCGTCGGCGTCAAGACCACCGGCATCTACTGCAAGCCAAGCTGCCCCGCGCGCCACCCCAAGCGCGAGAACGTCACCTTCCACCCCGACCCAGCCAGCGCCCGCGCCGCCGGCTTCCGCGCCTGCCTGCGCTGCACGCCGGACGAAGTCGGTCGCGACCGTATCGCTGTCGCCGCCGCCATCGCATTGCTCGAAGCCGCCGAAGACCGCCTCTCGCTCGACGCGGTCGCAGCCAACGTCGGCTACGCGCCGCACCATTTCCACCGCCTGTTCAAGCGCGCTACCGGCGTCACGCCCGCCGCCTATGCCCGCGCGCTCCGCACCGGCCGTGCGGCAAACGCCCTATCGGAGGATTCGACCGTGACCGAAGCGATCTACGACGCCGGCTATTCCGCCCCGAGCCGATTCTACGAGGCGGACGCCAAACGGCTTGGCATGGCCCCCAGCGCCTGGGCACGCGGCGGCGAAGGCGTCACGATCCGCTGGGCGACTGCAGACACGAGCCTCGGCGCACTGTTCGTCGCCGCCACCGACCAGGGCCTGTGCCGCGTGTCGTTCGACGAGGATGCCGAAGACCTCCGCCGTCGCTTTCCCAACGCCACGATCGAACCGGGCGACGCAGCGCTAGCCAACCTAGCCGCGCAGGTCGTCGCCGCCGTCGAATCCCCCGATCGCGACCACGATCTCCCGCTGGATGTCCGCGGCACCGCGTTCCAGGAAGCCATCTGGCAGGCGTTGCGCACCATCCCGATCGGCGAAACCCGCACCTATAGCGAACTCGCCGCGCTCGCCGGCCGCCCCGCTGCGGTCCGCGCCGCCGGCACCGCGTGCGGGCAGAACCCGGTCTCGATCGTCATCCCCTGCCACCGTGCACAGCGGATCGGCGGCGCGCTCGGCGGCTATGCCTATGGGCTGGACCGCAAACGGGCGTTGATCGAACGCGAAAGGGGTTAGGCGTCACCCGGCCGGAGGCGTCTCGGCAACCCCGTCCTGTCCCGGTCCGAGCAACCGCAACGCCTCGGGGCCGATCTTGCCGGATTCCAGGATCGTGATCAGCCGCGCGGCAGGATTGTCCGCCGGCATATGCGGGTCGAAGGCGAGCGGACGCAAGGTCCGCTTGGCGTCCTCCGCATCGCCGTCGCGTATCTCCTGCGCGGCGACCTTGAACCGCAACTCGGGATCCTGCGGCACGAGTTCGAGCGCGCGCTTCACGCCATCGATCGCAATCTTGGTCGGCGGCGTACGTTCCGCGCCGAAGCTGTCATAATATAGCGACAACGCCTCGGCATCGTCGGGCGCGAGGCGGTTGGCCTTGACGACCCAGATCCGCGCTTTCTTCCACGCGTCGGCATCCTTGGTGGACGCGGCACTTGCCCGGCGAAGGTGAATCCTCGCCTTGTAGAGCAGCGCCTGCGCCATCTTAGGGTCGGCGGCGAGTGCGCGGTCCACGGCCGCTTCGGCATCGTCGTCCTGAACCGCGTCATACGCCATCTCGGCGAACCAGCCCTGCGCCACGGGATCGGTCGGATAGGTCGCCGCGATCGCCTTGGCCCGCGTGTAGATCGGTTGCGCCGTCTTGTTGTTCACGCCGCGCTCGGACTCCATGCGAAGGGCCATCAACGCTTCGGCGCCCGCACTCACGGGTTCGACGGTGATCTTCGGATCGGGGAGGCGCGAATAGGCGATCTTGATGCCGGGGATCCTCGATTGCGCGAGATAGGCATCGAGCGACCGATCGAGCGCGCGCAGATCGCCGAACGCGGCCCGTGCCGCCGTGACGCTGGGCACGCCTGTGTTCAACGCATCGAGATAGCGCCGGAACGTCGCGCCGCGTGCCGGATCGAACATGATATAGTGCGTCAGCAGCCAGCCGCGTGCGTAGAGCGAGCCACGCTCCTCGTCTGACAACCGGCGCGATCCGGTATCGAACAGGCGCTCGGCCGACAGTCCACGCGTATTGAACAGGCTGTATGCCCGGTGCTGCGCCGCCACGCCGACCATGACGCCGTCCTTTTCGAACCGTGCGGTCGAGACGAACTCGGCATAGCCTTCGGAGAACCAGGCGGGATAGGCGGCGGCGAACGTGCCGAGCAGGAAATGATGCGCGTATTCGTGAAACAGCACGATCTGCGGCTGCAAATCGCCATCCCCGCCGCCGGAGCGGGGCGTGAAGGCGATCGATCCGCTCACGCGCGGCACATAGAACCCGGCGACGTTGGCACTGCCCTTGCCCATCAACTTGCGGACATCGCTCGCCGTGTTGACGACATAGACGGTCACCCGGTTCGTGCCCGGTTCGGCGGGCGGGGTGTTGGCACGGTGCAGGATACGCATCACGCCATCGAACTGTTCGAGTTGCGTCGCGGTCTTGCGCAATGCCGCCTCGCCGACGCTCGAATAGACGACGAAATGGTCGGAGGTGGCCCGCAACCACTTGGCCTCCGACGCGGCCGAGACGCAGGCCGCACTCGTCGCTGCGAGCACCGCGATACCGCGAACCCATCCCGAAACACGCATCGTCACGCCCCTTTGCCGAGCGTCATGCCGACGCTTCGTTCTTTGGCGCAACCGAGCAGATTCCGGGGCGGTAATCTATCCGTTCCGTCCGATGCCGATCATTTTGCCGATTTGCAGGAATAGACGAGCTTTTCGTTCGGCAGCGGTGGCAACACCGCGCGGATCGCCGCCTGTTGACCCGCGAGCCGACCCAGCGCGGCGTCGTCCATGTTGCAGACGTTCGGCACGACACCCCGCGCGGTCCGCGCGGCGGTCATCCCCGCCGCCGACAGCAGATAGCGCGTGTTCGAATAGATCCGCGTTGCCGGATCGAACGACAGGACGGAGACGGTCTGCTCGTCGTCGGGCACGAGCACGCGGTCGAAGCGGCCGCCCCCATTGCTGTTTTGCGCGCCGACATATTGCGTCTTGCCGTTCACGCAGCCCTTCGCACCCCAGTCGATCGGCACGTCCTCGCTGGACGAGATCGTGATCCGGCTGCGTTCGGGGATCAGCGTGCAGATCAGCTTGCCGAGCGCGGCGTCGGGCGTCGAGATGCGGGTCTTCGGGAGCGCCGACAGGGGGACGTCGACCTCGCCCGAGGGTCGCAGCACGAACACGATGATGGCGACCAGCACGCTGACGCCGCCGACCGACACCGCCCAGATCGCCTGCCGCCGCTGGCCCCGCGATTCGAGCAGCCCGGCGCTGCCGATCACGAGCGCCCCCGCCACCAGCAGCAGCCCGGCGATCGCCATCACGTTCTCGCGACTGCGCGACGCCTCGGTCCGTGCTTTCTCCAGCGCCACCTCGCGGGTCATCGCATCCTGTGTGGCGGCGTCGCGCTTGGCTGACGCAGCATCCGCGGTCGCCCGCGCATCCGCGTCGGCGTCCTGCCGCAAGCGATCCTCGATCGAGCTACATCCCGTCCCGATCGACGCATAGGGCTGTTTCGCCTCGCGCAGGAACCCGGCCAGCTCCGTATCCGCGATCGCGAACCCGAACGTCGAGTCGCCCTCCTCCCCACGCGTGATGGCAGAATTCACCCCGATCACCCGCCCGCAGCGATCGAGCAGAGGACCACCCGAATTACCACGCGCAATACTCGCCGTATGCAGCAAAACCTCCACACCGCTCAGCACGCGGCGGCCCGAAAGCACGCCCTCCGACCGCACCGGCGTCATCGGCCGGATATAGTCCGCCGCCGACCGTGCCGTCGCCAGGTCGACGTTGCCGGGGAAGCCGAGCGACACCACAGCATCGCCCTCGCTCATCGGGCCGGTATAGAGCGGGCTCGGCGGCAGGCGTGCGCCGGTGAACTCGATCAGCGCCAGGTCGCGCTGCGAATCATATGCGATCACCTTGCCCTGATAGGATTTGTCGCCCTCGGTCGGCACGATGCCGACGACCACGTTGTCGGGATAGCGTTCGGCGAGATCGACGACGTGCGCGTTGGTGACGATCCGGTTGGGTGCGATCGCAAAGCCGCTGCCGTGCCCGAACCCGACCACCTGATCGTCGACCACCGCGATCGTCACGACGCGCACCACGCCGCGACCGGCGGCGGCGATGTCGTCGGCCGACGCGGAACTGGCCAACCCGAAAGTCAGCGCGAGGAGGAGCAGCAGGCGGGTCATGCACCAGCCTTCGGGGAGTTCGCGGCGGCGATCAACCCTAGGCTCTTATCGGAAGACTCCTGCCAATCCGGTTTGGTTAGCGAATTATCAAGTCTTGGTGCCTAACCCATTGGGCAATCATCCAGGGATTTGGGCATGAGCGCATTCGGGCGTCGTAATGGCATCAGCGGGGGGCAAGCGGCCCGGCCCGCATTCGGCGTCGCACGGCCTATGCAAGGCGGCCCCATGCAAGGGGGCAACCCCGCGCCGCGTCCCGAACCCGAGGGCGGTTCTCAGTTTCCGCCGATCGACTCGTTGCCGATGCCGGGCGAGACCGACGGTTTCGGCCCCGGCACGATGCCCGGCGCGCAGATGGACGCGATGCAGCGCCTGTCGGACAGACAGAATGCCAGTGGTGAGGCCGGCAACAGCCGCGTCGAGGGCTTCGAACAGTCGATCCACAAGATCAAGGAACAGGTCCTCCCGCGCCTGCTCGAACGCGTCGATCCGGAGGCGGCGGCGACGCTCGGCAAGGACGAACTCGCCGAGGAATTTCGCCCGATCATCGGCGAAGTGCTCGCCGAGCTGAAGCTGACGCTCAACCGCCGCGAACAGTTCGCGCTGGAGAAGGTGCTGGTCGACGAACTGCTCGGGCTCGGGCCGTTGGAGGAGCTGCTGGCGGATCCGAACATCACCGACATCATGGTGAACGGGCCGGAGCAGACCTATGTCGAGCGCAAGGGCAAGCTCGAACTCGCGCCGATCCAGTTCCGCGACGAGGAGCATCTGTTCCAGATCGCGCAGCGGATCGTGAACTCGGTCGGGCGTCGCGTCGACCAGACCTCGCCGCTCGCCGATGCGCGCTTGAAGGATGGGTCTCGCGTCAACGTGATCGTGCCCCCGCTGAGCTTGCGCGGCACCGCGATCTCGATCCGTAAGTTTTCGGCCAAACCGATCACGCTCGACATGATGGCGGGGTTTGGCTCGATGTCGCCGAAGATGGCGACCGCGCTCAAGATCGCGGGGGCGTCGCGGTTCAACGTCGTCATTTCCGGCGGTACGGGCTCGGGCAAGACGACGATGCTCAACGCGTTGTCGAAGATGATCGACCCCGGCGAGCGCGTGCTGACGATCGAGGACGCCGCCGAGCTTCGCCTGCAACAGCCGCACTGGCTCCCGCTCGAAACGCGGCCGGCCAACCTGGAGGGCCAGGGCGAGATCTCGATCCGCGATCTCGTCAAGAACGCGCTGCGCATGCGGCCGGACCGGATCATCCTGGGCGAAATTCGTGGCTCCGAGTGTTTCGACATGCTCGCGGCCATGAATACCGGTCACGACGGATCGATGTGCACGCTCCACGCCAACTCCCCGCGCGAGGCGCTCGCGCGTATGGAGAACATGGTGATGATGTCCGACATCAAGGTGCCGAAGGAAGCGATCTCGCGGCAGATCGCGGACTCGGTCGAGTTGATCATCCAGGTGAAACGCCTGCGCGACGGCTCGCGCCGGGTGACCAACATCACCGAGGTGATCGGCATGGAGGGCCCGGTGATCGTCACGCAGGAGCTGTTCAAGTTCGAGTATATGGACGAGTCGGCGGACGGGAAGATCCTAGGGGAATACCGGTCGATGGGGCTCAGACCGTATACGCTGGAGAAGGCGAAGCAGTTCGGGTTCGATCAGGCGTATCTGGAGGCGTGCCTGTAGGGGGCGTTTGCTCATTGAGCTCCACCATACCGAATACCGCCACCCCGGCGGAGGCCGGGGCCCAGTTGGAAAGGTCGCAGTAACGGAGCGCCGTCCGCAGTTGGCGACGTCTCCCAATTGGGCGTCGGCCTCCACCGGGGTGGTGGGCCTTGCAAGCGTTTGCGTGATTGTCGCGGGCGCGACAGGGGCAGTGAGCGGTTGGTGGTTAGCGCGCTGATCCCGTTATGCTTGCCCGCCAACCGTTCCCTCGAGGAAGCGGGTGTCCAGGAGCCACGACCGCGACCCCCCGCGACCCTGCAGGCATGGGTGCGGGTCCCTGGGGATCGACACGACGGGCATCGGATCGGGGGGGCATCGGATCGGGGGGCATCGGATCGTGCTATTCCTCCTGGGCGGGCCCCTCGTGCTGGCCCGCCGGTGCGGGCGCTCGCGCTGCCCGCCGAAGAGGCGGTGAGCGACGACCTTTGTTTGCTGGCCCCCTTCCCGCGTCAAACTCCCGTATCGGGGAAGATCGCAGGCGACCTTCGTCGGGTCTCGGGCCCGGTTCGGCGACGCGCCGGCTTGTACCGCCCCCGCGACCCGCTAGGGACCACCGCACATGCGCCGTGCCCTTTTCGTCCTCGTCCCGCTGATCGCGGTCCTGTTCGTTTCCGCGCGCGAGCCTGCGCCTGCACCGGCGCCAGCGGATTCCGCCGCCAATTCCAACGGCGTCTCTCCTGCCGCGCGCGACCGCGGCGTCTATCATCTCGCGACCGACGCCGAGGCCCGCTGGATCCCGTTCGACCTGACGCCCGGCAACCAGATCCGCTTCACGATGCAGATCGACGGCCGCGACGTCACCGCGATTCTCGATACCGGCGTCAGCTATACGTTGCTCGCCAAGGCCTCCCCCGCGGTCGACACCGCCAAGCTGGTCGCCGGCGGCAGCGCGACCGCGATCGGCGGATCGGTCGCCTTAGGCTGGATGCCGACCCGCAGCGTCGCGCTTGGCGGTCTCGCGCGGACCGGCGGCGGCGTGACGGTCGCCGACCTGCCCGCGATCGCCACCGGCAGCGCGTCCGCGGTCGACCTGCTGGTCGGCGCCGACATGCTCGCCGGCCATGCGCTCGACATCGACTATGCCGCCAAGCGCTTCCGCCTGATCCGCTCGGGCCGCCTCCCGTTCAAGGGCGAGACCGCACCCTTGCGTGTCTCCACCGAACGCAGCGTCTACGAAAGCGCGCTCACGCTGGGCAACCGGCGGCTCGCGCCCGTCGTCGTCGATACCGGCGACGGGTCCTCGGTCACCGTCACTGCCGCCGGCTGGCAGGCGGCCGGTCTGAAAGACGTGCGCGTCACTACCGCAATCGCGTTCGGGCTCGCGGGACCAGCGGTAAGCGGCCTCGCGATCGTCCCCGATCTCCGCGTTGGCACGATGACCGCGCGTTCCACCGAAGTCCGGATCGAACCCGCAGGCGGCTTCTCGCAGGCGATCGGCACCGCCGGCAGGATCGGATCCGGCTTCTTACAGAATTACCGCGTGCTGCTCGATCCCGGCGCGCGCCGCATGGTACTCAGCCGCGGCCCGAAGGCCGACACGCCGCCGCTCCGCTCGACCAGCGGGCTGCTCGTCGGTGCCGAACCGGATCGGCTGAAAGTCCTGCACGTCATGCGCGGCGGCCCCGCGGAAGCCTCGGGCTGGAAGGATGGCGACATGATCTGCGCGATCGACGGCGTACCGATCCCGGCCGACTATCCCACGAGCCCGCTTACGTCATGGTCGGCCGGCGCCCCCGGCCGCGTCGTCACGCTAGGCCTGTGCGACGGAACGACGCGGCCCCTGACGCTCAAGACCTTCTACTGATGACGCGCCATCGCTGGTCGGGTGCGCTCGTCCTGCTGCTCGTCGCCTTCGCGATCCGCGGCCCGTTCTTCGGCAACCCGGTGATCCATAGCGACGAGCAATTCTACCTGCTGGTCGGCGATCGCCTGCTGCAGGGCGCATGGCCGTTCGTCGATATCTTCGATCGCAAGCCGGTCGGGCTGTTTCTGATCTTCGCCGCTATCCGCAGCGTCGGCGGCGACGGCGTGCTGATGTACCAACTCGCCGCGACGCTGGTCGCCGCGGGCACCGCATGGCTCGTCGGTCGGATCGTCGACCGCCTCTCCCCCAACAGCGCCAGCCCGATCGCAAGCCTGGGCGCGGGGGTGATCTATCTCGTCTGGATCATCGTGTTCGACGGTGCGGGCGGACAATCGGCGATATGGGGCAACGCCCTGATGGCGGCGGCGGCGCTGCTGGTGCTCGATACGACGCGCGACCAGCGGCATATCAGCCTGCGCGGCGCAGGGGCGATGCTGCTGATCGGCATCGCGATGCAGATCAAGTACACCGCCATGTTCGAGGGAATCTTCTTCGGTCTGACGCTGCTGTTGACCGCACACCGCGATGGCCGATCGATCGGCCGGCTGGCCGCCGACGCCGGCCTGTGGATCGGCGCCGCGCTGCTGCCGACCGCGCTCGCCTGGGCCGTCTATGCCGCCGCCGGCCACGGCGATGCCTTCGTCTTCGCCAATTTCCTTTCGATCTTCGGCCAGCAGGACGACGACACGCTCTGGTCCAATATCCTGAAGCTGATCGGCGGCATCGGCCTGAGCTTGCCGCTCGGCTGGCTGGCGTGGCGCGGCCGACGCGCCGGCGGCTTCGCGCTCGGATGGGTCGCCGCCGCGGTGATCGCGATCCTGATCATGCACACGTTCGAGCTGCTCTACATGCTGCCACTCGCGCTGCCGCTGTCGGTCGCCGCCGGCACGGGACTTGCCGGGCCGACCGTCCGCACGACCATATTTCGCCTTGCCGCCATACTCGTGTTCGGCGCGCTCGCCGCGACCATCCTGACGAGCGTCCGCGTCGGACGGCGCGGCAACGCACGGCAGATCGCCCAACTCGTCCAGCTGATCGGCCAGCAACCGCGCGGCTGCATGTTCGCCTATGGCAGCGAACCGATCCTCTACTTCCTCACCCGATCCTGCCTGCCGACGCCCTATATCTTCCGCAGCCATCTGGGCCAGACGACCGAGTCGCATGGGACGGGGATCGATCCGGTCGCCGAAGTCACGCGGTTGCTCGCGGCCCGTCCGGGCGTGATCGTCGTGCGCGCGCCCAAACCCAGCACGAACCTCGCGGCCCAGGCGCTGGTCGTTCGCGCGATCGCCGCGCGCTATAGGCTGGTCGGCTCGGTGAAGATCGGCCAGTTGCCCCAGAGCGTCTATCGCCTGCGGACCGACGCTCGCCGCTGACGGCGCTGGGGGCTCAGGTCTTGAACGCCAGCCCGACCGTGACGGCCAATGCGATCAGCGCGAGTACCTGCACGGTCGGCCAGTCTACCCAGCCGACCGAATCCGGATCGCGCCGCCGTCGCCGGCGTCGCTCGCCGAGCCCGGCGACGACCGCCAGCGCGGCCAAGCCGCCGCTCGCACTCCACAACACCGGCCCCATCGTTCAGCCCGATCCGTCAGCCGAGCTTCTCGACCTTTTCCTGCAATTTGGCGAGTTCGGTGCGCAGGGCCGCGATCTCGTCGTCCTTGCTGGCGGCGGGTGCGGGCGTGGCCGGGTTTATCGCCTGCGCGGCGACGTCGAACATCGCGAGATTGCGCTTGGCGAGATCGGCGAACGGCGAGTTCGCGAACGCACCCTCGACCGCGGACTTGAACTGATCGTGGTTGCGACGAAAGCTGTCCATCGACGCCTCGAGATAGCCCGGCACCATTGTCTGCATCGAGTCGCCGTACATCGAGATCAGCTGGCGCAGGAAGTTCACCGGCATCATCGTCTCGCCGCGGCTCTCCTCCTCCATGATGATCTGGGTGAGGACGTTGTGCGTGATGTCCTCATCCGTCTTCGCGTCGACCACCTTGAAGTCGCGGCCCTCGCGGGTCATCGTCGCGAGATGGTCGAGCGTGATGTAGGATGAAGTCTCGGTGTTATAGAGCCGCCGATTGGCGTATTTCTTGATGATGACGATTCCGTCGGCAGCCGGTTGCTTCTTCATGGATCCCCCGTCTTATGTTTGAAACGGAGGCTACAGTCTTTGATGACGCACCGCAACAAGGTCCGAGGCCCTTACCCTTGTTCCTCAGCGTGCTGCGCAGCGAAACCGCGGCATCGCCCGAACGGATGGCCCGCGCACTAGCCGGATTGCGCGCGTATCAGGGTGCGCCGCGAGAGAAGCGCCCCGATCCGATGCCTGCGGTTCACCGTGCGGGGCGGGTGTCGTTGCGCGACTATGGCTGCGGTGGACGACCCGTGGTGTTCGTCCCATCGCTCATAAATCCGCCCGATATCCTCGATCATTCGCCCGAGTCTTCGCTGTTGCGGTGGATCGCGGCGCAGGGATTCCATGCGTGGCTGGTCGACTGGGGATCGCCCGGCAGCGCCGACCGCGACCTCGATCTGGCGGCGCATGTCGAGCGGCTGCTAGTGCCGTTGCTACGGGCGCTGGACGAACCGCCGGTGCTGGTCGGCTATTGCCTCGGCGGCACGCTCGCGCTCGGTGCAGCTGCGATCACCCCCGTTGCGGGGGTCGCGACGATCGCCGCGCCGTGGCACTTCGCGGGCTATGGCGAGGGTCGGTCCGCGCTTGCCGCCACCTGGGCAGCAGTCCAGCCCGCCGCGGCGATGCTCGGCGTGCTGCCGATGGAAGTCCTGCAAGCCGGATTCTGGCAACTCGACCCGGCACGGACCATCGCCAAATACGAAACGTTCGCCGACGTCCCCCCCGACAGCGACCAATCGCGCGCGTTCGTCAGGCTCGAGGACTGGGCCAACGCCGGCGCCCCCCTCCCCTACGCCGCCGCCGCGTCGCTGTTCGAGGACTGCATCGCCAACGACCTCCCCGGCAAAGGGCGGTGGGTCATCGCCGGTACCGTGGTCGCCCCGCTCGCGCTCGCTTGCCCCAAGGTCGAGTTCGTCTCGCTCAGCGACCGCATCGTCCCCGCCGCCACCGCGATCGGCCTCGCCGACCGCCGCGACCTCGGCGCCGGCCATGTCGGCATGATCGTCGGGCGCAGCGCGCGTCCGCGCTTGTGGGAACCGCTAGTCAACTGGATCGCCGGGCTTGCCTGACCTACATGGGGTCCAACCATAGAGGACCCTGACATGACCGATCTCAACCCGAACGACGTCGTCATCACCGCCGCCAAGCGCACCCCCGTTGGCAGCTTCCTCGGCGCGTTTGCCACCACGCCCGCGCACGAACTCGGCCGCATCGCAATCGAAGCCGCGCTCGAACAGGCGGGCGTCGCCGGCGAAGACGTCTCCGAAGTCATCCTCGGCCAGGTCCTCACCGCCGCCCAGGGTCAGAACCCCGCGCGCCAGGCGTCGATGGCAGCCGGCGTGCCGAAGGAAATCCCCGCCTGGGGCGTCAACCAGGTCTGCGGCTCGGGACTCCGGGCGGTCGCACTCGCAGCCCAGGCGATCCAGACCGGCGACGCGACCATCGTCGTCGCCGGCGGGCAGGAGTCGATGTCGCTGTCCGCGCACGCGCAATCGATCCGCGGCGGCCAGAAAATGGGCAATCTCAGCCTCGTCGACACGATGGTTAGCGACGGCCTGACCGACGTCTTCAACGGCTATCACATGGGCATCACCGCCGAGAACCTCGCCGAGCAATACCAGGTCACGCGCGGCGAACAGGACGCCTTCTCGGTCGCCTCGCAGAACAAAGCCGAGGCCGCGCGCGCCTCCGGCCGCTTCAAGGACGAGATCGCACCGGTCACGATCAAGGGCCGCAAGGGCGACACCGTCGTCGCCGACGATGAATACATCCGCGCCGGCGCAACGATCGAAAGCGTCTCGGGCGTGAAGCCGGCATTCAAGAAGGACGGCACGGTCACCGCGGCGAACGCGAGCGGCCTTAACGACGGCGCCGCCGCGCTGGTGATGATGCGCCGCGACGAAGCCGAACGCCGCGGCTCGCCGATCCTCGCGACGATCAAGAGCTGGGCGTCGGCCGGCGTCGACCCGTCGGTGATGGGCATCGGCCCTGTCCCAGCGACCAAGCGCGCGCTGGAGAAGGCCGGCTGGACGCTCGCCGATCTCGACCTGATCGAAGCCAACGAAGCCTTCGCCGCGCAGGCGCTGTCGGTCGGCAAGGAACTCGGCTGGGACGCGAGCAAGGTCAACGTCAACGGCGGCGCGATCGCGATCGGCCACCCAATCGGCGCGAGCGGCGCGCGCGTCCTGACGACGCTGATCTACGAGATGCAGAAGCGCGACGCGAAGAAGGGTCTGGCGACGCTGTGCATCGGCGGCGGCATGGGGATCGCGATGTGTCTGGAACGGTAACCCATGTTAAGTCACGGGATTATAATAACTATAGCAGCAAGCTTGTCGAATTGTGACGATTTTGTCACGTTGAGTAACAATCCGATACCCAGAGGTGCACGGACCTGAACGCAGGCTTGCCAGTCGCCGCCATTAACGGCTGTATATACCCCATAACGGCAAAATTGCCGATAACGGGGGACTGTAATTGTCTAGAACACGGGACTTTCTATCCGCGACGATCCTGGCAACCGGCGCGGTAATGCTGCCGGCGGTGGCCTTTGCGCAGACTGCGCCTTCGGCCACTGACGGCACGGTCATGGAGACGGGCACGCAAGTCGCAGCAGAAGCCGCCGCTGCGTCTGAAAACGATGCGATCGTCGTGACCGGGTCGCGCATTGCCCGTCCGAACCTCGATTCGCCCTCGCCGATCACCTCCCTCAGCATCCAGGAGCTGACGCAGACCGGCGAAGTCTCGCTTGGCGATACGCTGAACAAGCTGCCGTCGCTGCGGGCGACGTTCAGCGGATCGAACTCGACGCGCTTCATCGGCACGGCCGGTATCAACGCTCTCGATCTGCGCGGCCTGGGTACCAACCGGACGCTCGTGCTGGTCAACGGCCGCCGTCACGTGACCTCGACTCCTGGTGAGAGCCGTGTCGACGTCAACACGATTCCGGTCGACCTGACCGAGCGCGTCGACGTCGTGACCGGCGGCAACTCGGCAGTCTATGGTTCCGATGCCGTCGCAGGCGCCGTGAACTTCGTCCTGAAGCGTGACTTTGAAGGCCTGCGTCTTCGTGGCCAGAGCGGTGTCACGTCGCGCGGCGATCGCCCTTCGTATTTCGGCAGCCTGACGGGCGGCAAGAACTTCGGGGAAGGTCGCGGCAACATTGCCGCATCGGTCGAATACAGTGAATCGGACGCGCTCTATTTCACCGATCGCAGCCGCTATAGCACGACCGGCCGTCGCCAGTTCAACCTGACCGAGAACGTATTGAACGAGCCGGGTATCGGCAACGGCGTTCCCGATACGACCTTCCTGACCAACGTCCGCAACATCGCCATTTCGGAAGGCGGCGCTATCACGTCGGCATGCCCGGCCGCTGTGGCCGGCAACGCTGCCGTCGCTGCCCGCCGTGCCTTCAACTGCACCGGCGAGAACAGCAACACGGGCGCCCCGCTGGGTCGCGTGTTCGTGTTCGACAATTCGGGCAACCTCGTGCCGAACAACGTCGTAAAGGACTTCCGTCCGTTCGGTTCGGGCAATGCGATCGGTGGCCTCGGGTCCTCGCAACGCCTGACCGGTCAGTTGCAGCCGGGCATAAAGCGCTATTCGGCAAACCTACTGGCGCATTACGACGTCTCGGACGCGTTCCGTCCGTTCGTCGAGGCAAAATATGTCCGCGTCGACGCGATCCAGGAAGGCCAGCCGACCTTCCTGCAGGGCACGCTGCCCGCGATCTACAACGTCAACAATCCGTTCCTGAATGCCCAAGCCCGCTCGGTGCTCGCCCAGACGCTGGCACCCGGCGCGACGACGTTCCAGGCGCAGCGCATCAACGTCGACTTCGGTGCGCGTGGCGAAAACCATCGCCGCGAAACCTATCGTATCGTTGCGGGCGTCGAGGGCACGTTCAACAGCGACTGGCGCTATGAGGTCGCGTTCAACTACGGTCACCTCGATACGTTCTACGCGACCCAGGGCAACGTAAACATCCAGAAGTTCAGGAACTCGCAGGATGCGGTCCGCAACGCTGGTGGCAACATCGTCTGCGGCATCAACGCCGACGCGAGCACGGCCAATGACGACGCAAGCTGCGTTCCCGTCAACCTGTTCGGTCAGGGTGCACCGAGCGCCTCGGCGCTGAACTATTTCGTCGTGAACTCGACCCGCCGCCAGAAGGCCGACCAGTATGACGCGACCGCGTTCGTATCGGGCGATCTTTCGCAGCTGTTCGAACTGCCGGGCGGCCCGATCGCGTTCTCGATCGGTGGCGAATATCGTCGCGAGACGTCCTATTCGGCATTCGACGACGTGACGCGGAGCGGTGCGACTTTCCTGAACGCCATTCCGATCTTCGACCCGCCAGCGCAGGTCGTGAAGGAAGCGTACGGCGAAATTCGCATTCCGCTGCTCAAGGACGTGCCGTTCTTCCAGGAACTGACGATCGATGGTGCCGGCCGCGTTTCGGACTACAACATCGGTGCAACCGGCACGGTGTATTCGTACAACGCCGGCCTGACCTGGTCGCCAGTCCGCGACATCCGCGTTCGCGGCAGCTATGCCCGCTCGGTTCGGGCACCGACGCAGGGGGATCTGTTCTCGGCACCGAGCCAGACCTTCCTCAACGGCCTGGTCGATCCCTGCAGCCAGAACAATATCCGCAACGGGCCGAACCGTGCGGCTAACTGCGCAGCCGCAGGCGTTCCGACGACCCAGACGTTCAATGGCATCACGGAGCCGTTCACCAACGTTCCGACCTCCGGCATCAGCGGTCTGAACGGCAGCAATCCCAATCTGCGCGAGGAAACCGCAGACAGCTTTACTGGCGGTCTCATCCTGCAGCCCAGCATGATCCCGGGCCTTACGCTGTCGGTCGACTACTACAACATCAAGATCACCAACGTGATCTTCGCGCTGGCGCCACAGACGATCATCAACCAGTGCTACGACAGCCCAAGCGGTATCAACAACCAGTATTGCGCGGCATTGACGCGTAACCCCAACGGCACCTTCGCCGGGCAGACCGGTGTCACCAATGGTGGCGCGCAGATCTCATTCCCCGCGACCGGACAGTCGTTCCTGTCGGGTCCATTCAACTTTGCTAAGCAGAAGACATCCGGTGTCGATGCCGATCTGAGCTACAGCCATAATGTTGGCGGCGCGAAGGTAACGTTGCGTGGTATCGTCAGTTACCTGATCAACCGCGACAACTATACGGACATCAACACCCCAAGCTTCATCGACCAGCAGAAGTTCGAAGTCGGGGATCCGGAATGGTCGGGTTCGTTCACGGCAAATGTCGACTTCGGCGTGTTCGACCTGAACTACAACTTCCGTTACGTCGGCAAGCAGACGGTCGCTGTCGAGTATGAGACGCAGAACTCGGTCCAGGGTCGCCCGGCCCGCGATCCCGATGCGTTCCCGTTCACCTTCTATCCGGACGTGACCTACCACAACCTCCGCGTCGGCGCGGACGTCACGGACAAGTTCCGCTTCTATGCCGGCATGGACAACGTGTTCGATCGCCAGCCACCCTACGACATCACTGGCACTACCGGTGCGCAGGGCATCTACGAGAATGTCGGCCGCTTCATGTACGCAGGCTTCGAAGCCAAGTTCTGATCCAGCGATCTACCAACTGAAAAAGGCCGCTCCTCACGGGGCGGCCTTTTTTTTACTTGATACGATAACGATATTAGCGGAACCGTGGTGCGCCGTAGTCTTCGCGTCAGTTCCACATGCGCGAATAGCGGCGGCCGAGACTTGTCAGCAGTTCGTATTGCGACATCCCCGATAACGCAGCCGCTTCGGGCAAGGCGAAGTCGAGCGTGACCCATGCTCCTTCGGAAGCCGCCGGCATCTTGGTCACGTCGATCGCCACGAGGTCCATCGATACGCGGCCGATCACGGGCATCGCGATGCCGCCCTTCGATGCGGTTCCGCAGTTCGAGAATCCACGGAAATAGCCGTCGGCATAGCCCAGGTTGACGATCGCCACCTCGGTGTCGGCGGGCGCGGTCCAGGTTGCGTTGTAGCCGACCGTTTGACCGGCGCTGACCTGGCGACGCTGAAGGATCTGTGCTTCGAGCGTCACCGTCGGCCGGATCACTGCAGCCAGATCCGCGCGCGGGATGCCGCCGTAAAGCGCCAGGCCCGGGCGGGTCAGGTCAAACGCATACCCGTTGAGCGCGATGCCGGCGGAGTTGGCGAGGCTCAGGCGTCGTGCTGATGTCGTGCCCGCCAGTGCGGCGAAGCGGTCGCGTTGCACCGCGTTCATCGGCACATCCTCGTCCGCGCACGCCAAGTGGCTCATCAGTGTCTCGATCGCGAAGCCGTCGAGCAGGCCGTCGGCGATGTCGTCCGCCGACACGCCGAGGCGGTTCATGCCGGTGTCGACCATCACGTCGCACGGGCCGCCGCCTGCGGCTTTCCAGCGCGCGACCTGAATCGACGTATTGAGGACCGGGCGGGCGAAGCCTGCGGTGGCCGCGGGCATGTCTTCCTCGCGAACGCCGTGGAGGACGGACACCGTCAGGCCCAATGGGGCGAGTTCGGCGGCTTCCTGCCAGTTCGAGACGAAAAAGTCGCGGCAGCCGGCGTCGGCGAGGCGGCGGGCGACCTCGATCGCGCCGAGGCCATAGCCGTTCGCCTTGACCGCCGCGCCGCATGCCGCGGTGCCGCTCAGGCGGTCGAGCGTGCGCCAGTTCTGGACGAGGGCGTCGCCGTCGAGGCGCAGGCGAAGGGGGGCGGGAATGTCGATCACCCGGCGCGGGATAGTGAACCGGGCCCGGCGCGTCGATGATCTTTCACCCGGCAGGCCCCGGCTTGGCCCCGATCCACCGGGCGTGTCGCTCGGTCTAGCCGATCTCTACACGCCCGACCGGGACCAGCAGGCGGCGGCCGCCATCGTCGAGCGGCGCGACGCGGACACCGAACACGCCGGCGAGCGTGTCCGCGGTCATCACTTCGGCGACCGGACCGAACGCAACGATACGACCCTCGGCGATCAGCAGCGCGTCGTGCGCCGCGCGCTGCGCCTGGACGAGGTCGTGGAGGACGATCGCGACCCCTGCCCCGCCGGCCGCGTAGGCGCGCAGACGGGCGAGCAGGTCGATCTGGTGCGAGGGGTCGAGGCTGGCGAGCGGTTCGTCGGCGAGTAGCCAGCGGGGCTCCCCTGCGAACACGCGCGCGAGCAGGACGCGGGCGCGCTCGCCGCCGGAGAGTTCGCCGACCGGGCGATCGGCGAGGTGCGTGGTTTCGGTGTCGTGCATGGCGCGGTCGACGGCCGCGCGATCTTCGGGCGAAGAAGCGGCATGCGCGCCGAGGTGTGGCAGGCGGCCGAGCGCAACGACGTCGCGGGCGATGATGTTCCAGTGGACGGTCGCGTCCTGCGGGAGATAGCCGATCGCGCGGGCGCGCGCGCGCGGGTCCATCGTCGCGACGTCCTGCGTGTCGAGCCGGACACTGCCCGCGCTACGATCGGCGAGCGCCGCGGCGGCCTTGACGAGCGTGCTCTTGCCGGCGCCGTTGGGGCCGAGGATTGCGGTGACGCGGCCGGGGCGGAGATGCGCGGAAACGTCGTGAAGGACGGTGCGCTTGCCCAGCTTCACCCGCAGCGCGTCGACGATCAGATCCATGCTCGACCTCGTTCCTTGACCAGCAATCCCAGGAAGAACGGCGCGCCGATCAGCGCCATCGCGACGCCAAGCCGGACTTCGCCTGCGCCGGGGGCGAGGCGGACCAGGCTGTCGGCAGCGAGCACGAGGGCCGCACCGCCGAGCGCCGAGGGCAGCAGCAGGGCGCTCGGGCGGTGGCCGAAGATCGGGCGCAGCAAATGCGGGACGACGAGGCCGACGAAGCCGATCACGCCGGTTACCGCGACGCCTGCGCCGACCACGAGGCCGGTGCCGAGCACTACCAGCCACCGGGTACGGCTCATCCGTATGCCGAGCGACCGCGCCGCCGTCTCGCCTAGCGAGAGCGCATCGAGCGGGCGGCCGGTGAGCATCAGCAGGACCGCACCGAGCAGCATCGGCGGCAGGGCGAGCTTTATGTCGTCCCAGCCGCGATCAGTGAGCGCACCCATGATCCAGTCGATCACCTCGGCGACCGCATAGGGGTTGGGCGCGATCGAGATCAGGAATGCGGTCAGCGCACCGGCGAGGCTGGCGAGCACGGTGCCGGCGAGGATGAAGGTGATCGCGCTCGGCGACCGCCATGTCAGCGCGGCGAGCAACGCGACCGCGCCCCCTGCCCCGAGCATCGCGGCGGCGAAGATCGCGGGTCCCGAACCGGCCCCGAAGATGATCGCAGCGACCGCGCCGAGTGCTGCGACCGACGACACCCCGACGATCGCGGGGTCGGCGAGGGGGTTGCGGAGATAGCCTTGCAGGACCGCGCCCGACAGCCCGAGCGTCGCGCCGAGTGCGAGCCCGAGCACCGCGCGAGGCAGGCGGAGTTCGAGGATGATCCACCAGCGCGGGTCGCTCGAGAACCAGGCGTCGAGCGGTGCCCAGACTTTTCCGCAGCCGAGCGACAGGCCGAACAGGAGGACGACCAGCAGGCCGAGGGTGATGAGTTTGGGCGTGCGGGTCATCCCGCCATCTCCTCATCTGCGCGCGCTCTACACATAGCCACTTCCCCGGCGAAGGCCGGGGCCCAGTTAGGGGACGATCGTAATTGTGGGCGGAACTCCATTACGCCGGCCTTGCCAACTGGGCCCCGGCCTTCGCCGGGGAGGTGGCCAGGGATAGGTTTCCCGATACTCGAACCTCGCATTACAGCCCCGCCCTTATCGCGGCGAGGCGTTCGAGGGCGGGCGGAATGGTCGGGCCGCCGCAGTTGATCAGGACGCGCGGGAAGACGGCTTGCGGCGTGGTCGGCAGCAGGCGGCGGCGCAGCACGGTGCCGCGGCTGGCGCGTTCGGGGGCGATCACGATGGCCGGCGGCTGCGTCACGATCGTCTCGGCCGAGAGCGTGCCGGTATGTGTCAGGCCATAGCTCGCGGCGGCGTTGCGGAAGCCGACGCGGGTCATCATCTCGTTCAGCAACGTGCTCCCCCCGGTCGCGAGATCGCCGCTGATATAGAGCAACGCGCTTGGCGACGGTTCATCTTTCCGGCTCCAGCGGGTCAACGCGCGGTCAATATCGGCATTGATCCGCGCGCCACCCGCGGGCGCACCGACCGCGTCGGCAATCTGCTTTACCTGCGCCTTGCTCTCCGCGATCGAGTCCGGAATGCCCAGCAGCAGCGTCTTCAGCCCGGCGCGGGCGTAGACCGCCTGGGTCGCCGGCGGGGTGTAGGTGCTGGCGATGACGAGATCGGGGCGGAGCGCGATCACCTCCTCGGCGGTCCCGGCGATGCCGCGAAACTGCCGCGCGACGGCGAGCGGGATCGAGGTCGCCGACGGGTCCTGCGAATAATGGCTGATCCCCGCGATCCGCGATGCGGGCAGGATCCGGACCAGCACCGAATCCACGCACGGATTGGTCGAGACTATCCCCCCGCCGCCGCCCGCGCCGGGGGATTGCGCGCAGCCCCCGAGCAGGAGCGCGAAGAGGATCGCCCCGCGCCTCACTTCAGCCGCAACCGCACGCCGCCATACGCCGCGCGACCGTAATTGCCGTAACCCGCGACCGTCTCGTACCGCGCGTCGGTCAGGTTATCGACGCGGCCGTACAGCGCGATCCGGTCGTTGATCGGCATTTCGGCGCGGATGCCCGCCAGCGCATAGCCGTCGAGCCGCACGGTGTTGCCGGCGTCGTCGAAGCTGTCGCCGACCAGCGACACCGTGCCGCCGACCGAGAGCCCAAGCGCGAACCGGTAATCGGCGTTGACGCTGGCAGTCTGCTTCGGGCGACGCGCGAGGTCATTGCCGAAATTGGCGCCGATCGCGCGGTTCTCGGTGTGGATATAGCTGTAGTTCGCGGTCAGCGTCAGCGCATCGACAGGGCGCAGCGCGAGCGTAAACTCGACGCCGTCCGCTTCGGCACGCGCGACATTGTCGTACACGCCGAACGGGCGGTCGACGCAGATCGAACCGGCCGTCGCCTGCTCCGTCGGGCTGCAATTGCGGAAGTCGATTTGGTTGCGCGTGCGGCGATTGAAATACGTCACACCCGCGCGAACCCGGTCGCCGAGAAACGCCTGCTCGATGCCGATATCGAAGTTCCGTGCGGTCTCGGGGTCGAGGTCGCGGTTCCCGTAGGCAGAGAAGAGCTGATAAAGGGTCGGGGCCTTGAAACCTTCGCCATAGCTGGCGCGCACGGTGGTGCCGGTGCGCAACGCCAGTGTCGCGTTCGCGCCGAACGTCGTGTGGCTGCCGAAATCTTCATGGTCGTCGTTGCGCACGCCGCCGGTGATCGTGAGGATGTCGAGCGGCTTGGCGATCAGCTGGCCATAGACGCTGGTGATGCCGGTATCCGCGAAGGTGAAGCCGTCGTTGAAGCGGCTGTTCTCGCGCTCGACGCCCGCGACGACGCGGATCTCGTCGAGCGGACGGAAATCGCCCTGATATTCATAGCGTTCGCTGCGACCGCGGCCGATGAACGACACGTCGCCGCCGGGCTGCGAGAAATTGTCGCGGTTGATGTCGGCGATCGTGAACGCGACGCGGTTGTTGAACCGGCCGTCGGCGAAGTTCGCGTGCAAGCCGGCATAGCCGTAGAGTTCCTGCGTGGTCCCATAGGCAAGGCTGTCCGCGACCACGAAGGTTTCCGGATCGAAACCATCGTCGATCTCGACCTTGCTGTCCGCGAAATAGCCGCGCAGATCGAGACCGATCCCCGGCGCGAACTCGACGCCCACCCGTCCGGTCGCGCCATATTGGCGATAGCCGTCGCGCTCGGTGCCGCTGGCCGCGGACGAAATGCCGTCGGTCTTCAGATAGCCGCCGGTCAGCGATCCCGACACCGGGCCAGACTTGCCAGACACGCCTGCGCTCGCGAACATGCTGTCGGCATAGCCATATTCGGCGTTGGCGCGCGGCTGCACGCCTTCGGCCGGTGCAGCGGTGATGATGTTGACGACGCCGCCGATCGCCTGGCTGCCCCATGGCACCGAGTTCGGCCCGCGCAACACTTCGATCCGCTCGACCGAACTCGACAGCAGGTTGCCGAAATCGAAGCCGCCGCCGGTCGAGGCCGGATCGTTGACGCGCACCCCGTCGATCACGACCAGGGTCTGGTCGGACTCGGCACCGCGGATCCGCACGCCGGTCAGCGCGCCGAGCGTGCCGTTGCGCGTGACGGTGACGCCGGGCGTGGTGGCGAGCAGATCGGATACGACGACGGTCTGGCGGCGCTCGATCTCGGCGCGGTCGATCACGGTCACCGCCTGACCGATCTCGCTCGCTGGCTGTGCGACGCGGCTCGCGGTGACGACGAGTTCGGGGGCGTCGGTATCGGGCATGTCCTGGGCATAGGCCGGCGATGCGATCGCCGCGGCGCTCAGGAGAAGGAAGAATTTCGTCATGGGGCACGTCCTGGCAGAACCGCCCACGACCATTCGGGAGCGGCAGACGTCTCTCACTCGAGGAAACCCGGTTGGACCGGAGCACTCGTCCGCGCCGGACACCCGCCCGCGCAGTGGATCGACCGTGAGAGGCAGGTCTCCTGGCTTCCGGGTCACCGCCTCCACCCCGCCTTCCCAGGTCGGAACCCAGTGGCATAATCGGGGTGGCCGCTATCCGGTCACAGTTGCGGGTACAGCGTCGGTCTTGCGGATTTGGATCGTGACGACCCGGCCCGCGCACCGACTTCCCTTTTGATCCCGTCGCCGGGAACCCTTCCACGGGGTTGGCATTAGTCGCGCGTAGTGCACGGGTCAACGCGGGGGTGCCCATCGCTAATCCTCCCCCGCCAGGGGGAAGTGGCTGGCACTTGCCAGACGGAGGGGGAGGTAAGCGACGAACTATCCTTCCGTATCCTCCCCCTCCGTCGCCTTCGGCACCCCCCCTTGCGGGGTAGGATCAGATATCACCGCCCGCCGTAGCGCAGCCCGATCCAGATCGTCCGCGGGGTCGCGCGTTCGACGATGTTGGCACCGCTGATCCCCGCCTCGACGCGTTCGTCGAACAGGTTCTCGCCGCGCAGTTCGGCAACCAGCGAGCGCATGATCGGCAGCGCCGCGTACGCGTCGAGCGTCGTCGCGGCCTCAAGCACCCGCGTATTCTGGTCGTCGTCGAACTGCCGCCCGATATGCCGCACGGTCAGCGACAGCGCCGCTGCGTCCTGCCGCCAGTCGACTGTTCCCGACACCTGGTCGCGCGGGGTCTGCGCCGGCCGCAAGCCGTCCAAAGCGGCGGTGATCCCCGAACCCTCGACCTTCGAGTTCGTGTGCGACCACGATGCTTGCACGCCCAGCGGACCCGGTCGATACGACGCATCCAGTTCGAAGCCATGCGCGCGGATCGCATCGAGATTCTGGCGGACTCGGTAGGTGGCGACCCCCGGCAGCACCTGCGGCGGGTTGGTCGTCGTGACATTGGCAATCGCGTTCTTCAGCCGGTTGTAGAAATAGGTCGCGGCGATGCTCACCCCGGGCGCCGGCGTCAGCGTGACGCCACCCTCGACCCCAGTCAGCCGCTCCGGCGACAGTACCGCATTCGCCGCGGTCGCGTCGTTGCCGACGCGGAACGGCCGATACAGTTCGTTGAGCGTCGGCAGGCGCCACCCGCGATACCCGGCCGCGCGCAGCGTGATCGCCTCGATCGGCTGGTATGCCACGCCTGCCCGCCCGGTCGCCTCGCTGCCGTCGCGGTCCGCATAGCGCAGATCGGTCAGCGCCGCGCCGGTCGCCAGCGGGCGCTCGGACAGATAGCCGCCATCGATCGACCACCAGTCGACCCGTCCTCCAAGACTGAGCGTGAAGTCGCCTGCGACGAGGCTCCCATCGGCGAACACGCCGGTCGTCGTCGTACTCCCGCCAGCCTCGCGCCGTCGCGTGGGCGCTGCGTTGACGAACGTATAGAGTTCCTGCGTCTTGCCGCTCACGTCGCGGATATCGGCTCCCAACCTGAGCGTGATGCTCTCGCCTAGCGGCGGCGCGATCTCGATCCGCCCGCCGAGCCCGGTGGCCGGCGTATTATACTGGTTCAGCGACTGGATCGCGGTCGTGCGCGCGGCATTGATGCTGTTGAAGCTGCTCGCGAACGCGCGCGTCTGCAGATACGCCAGCGCCGAATAGCCCCACGCGCCGCGCCCGATCAGCCGGATGCTCGCATCAGCCCCCTCGCTTGTGTTGGCGGTGCAGTCGCTTCCGCGGTCGCGCGTGTCGGTGAACGCGCTCGCATTCATCTGCAATTCGGTCTTCGCGCCGATCCCGACGACGGTCCGCAGCGCACCCGAAGTCTGCTCATAGGGGGCGGCGCGATCCACGATCCCGCGGCTTTCCTCGACGGTCGGCGTAAAGCCATCGCCGCGCGCATACGCGCCCGACAGGGTCGCGAACCCCGCCCCGCGCACCAGCGCCGCAGAGCCCTGGGCGTCGACCGAATCGCGGCTGCCATAGGCGACGCCGCCCTGGAACGGCGTCAGTTGATCGGGCGTCGCGCTTTCCAGCTCGACCGTCCCGGCCAGAGCGCCCGGCCCCTGATATCCGCTGCCACCACCGCGCGTTACGCGGATGCGGCCGAGCCGCCCCGTCGCATAGGCCGGAAACGCGACCCAGCCGCCGAACGGATCCGCCTGCGGCACCCCGTCGAAGATCAGCAGCGCGCGACTGGAGGCATTGCCGCCGATCCCGCGCAGCGAAATGCCCTGGCTGGTCGGGTTGGCACTGCGCGAGTCCGACCGGCGGAACTGCTGCAGTCCGGCGACGTCGGCAAGCACGCTCTCTAGCCGATTGCTCGCATTCGCCTGGATCCGGTCGCGATCGATCGTGACGATATCATAGGCGCGATCGCCGGGCGCATCCGCCAGCCCGCGCCCGGTGACGACGATGTCGGGCGCAGGCTCGGTCGGGACCGCGGTCGATTGGGCGAGGACGCTTCCTGAGGAGAACAGGATACAGGCGAGCGCGGACAGCGGAGTGCGAATCATCGGCCCCGCATGACAGCTTTTCCCCTCGCCTGAAAAGCCGGACGGAGGATGCTCGGGAATATATCGCCGACGGGCCAGCGACCGCGCGCATTGGGCCAGCGCCAAGACGCCCTATATTGGCGGAAACCCCATCGATGCGAGCGTTCGATATCGGTGGAGGCCTGCGTTCACGCTGATGGGACATACCATGACCGAGTATAAGAAGACCGACGAGGCGATCGCCAAGCTCACCCCCGAGCAGTTCCACGTGACGCAGCAGAGCGGCACCGAACGGCCGGGAACGGGCGAATATCTGAACACCCGCGAACCCGGCCTGTACGTCGATATCGTCTCCGGCGAGCCGTTGTTCGCGTCCGCCGACAAGTTCGATTCGCATTGCGGCTGGCCCAGCTTCACCCGGCCGATCTCGCCGGTCCACGTGACCGAACTGCACGATCGCAGCCACGGCATGGTCCGTACCGAAATCCGCTCGGCCGGCGCCGACAGCCATCTCGGCCATGTGTTCGAGGACGGCCCGCGGGACCAGGGGGGCTTGCGCTACTGCATCAACTCCGCCTCGCTTCGGTTCGTGCCGCGCGACGAGATGGAGGCGCAGGGCTATGCCGACTATCTCGACCAGGTCGACGCGGCGGGCTGACGGTACGGCTGACGGTACTGGGGCATGAAACGGGACGGCACGCATCAGTGATGCCGTCCCGACTATGGCGGAGAAGTTGGGGGCGCCGAAGTCCGCAGGGTCCGAATGATTGGGGTACGACCGCGGCATCAAGCCTATCTCCGAGCCCCGCCGCGCGCCCGGTCCCAAAGGATCCTCATGCCGAACGCTGTTCGTCAGAACCAAAAGTCACCGCGACCCCCGCGCGGTAACAGGGCGATGCGACCGACCCCATAACGTTAAAAACCCCGCTAGCCAAAAGGGCTAGCGGGGTTTTCAATGGTGGGCGTGGCAAGGATTGAACTTGCGACCCCTGCGATGTCAACACAGTGCTCTACCACTGAGCTACACGCCCGCCGGAGGGCTCCACTAGCCGCGGTTATCGCGGCGTGCAAGCGCTCAATGCACGCCGGACATATTATCCATCTCGAACAGGCGATCGACCTCCGCGACCAGGTCGCGCAGGTGGAACGGCTTGGACAAGACGCGGGCGTGCGGCATCGCCCGGCCCGCCTTCAGCGTCACCGCCGCAAAGCCCGTGATGAACATCACGCGCAGGTCCGCGCACATCTCACCAGCCTTTTGCGCCAACTCGATCCCGTCCATCTCGGGCATCACGATATCGGTCAGCAGCAGGTCAAATTTTTCGGTTTCGAGCAATGGAATCGCCGCCGTTCCGCGATCGACCGCCGTCACGTCGTAGCCGGAGCGCTCAAGCGCACGCGTCAAATACTCGCGCATCACCTGATCGTCTTCGGCCAGCAGAATTCGCAACATCGATCTAACGCCCCGTTTTCACTCATACATTAAGCCCTCGCCCTACGCGCAAAGCGGTTAATATTTCCAGTTCATTGACCATGAAGCGCGACGGGGAGACCGGGTTGCGCGGGAGGTCGATTGCCCCGATGGCTGCGCGGCCCTAGCGTAGGGCGATGCCCCCCTCTCCCTTCGAACGCCTCGGCGCGATGCCGCCGATCAGCCCGGTGGTGCTGTCGGTGCCGCATGCCGGTCGGGAGTATCCACCGGCGCTGAAGACCGCGCTTCGCGTGCCGCTCGCAGCACTGCTGCCGCTCGAAGACCGCCTAGTCGACGCGGTCGCGCGCGCCGCACGGACGAACCAGACGACGATCGTCCAGACGCGAGCGCGCGCGTGGATCGACCTCAACCGGGGCGAAGACGAACGCGATCCGCTGCTCGACGAGGGCGCCGCGTCGGTGGCACCGGCACAGCAGTCCGCCAAGCTGCGCAGCGGGCTGGGGCTGGTGCCACGGCGCGTGTCGGGCGCGGGCGATCTCTGGGCGCGGCGGTTCACCGATGCCGACGTCACCGCCCGCATCGCGCAAGATCATCGCCCCTATCATGCGGCGATCTCCAGTGCGCTTCAGGCGGCAAAGACGCAGTTCGGCGTGGCGGTGCTGCTCGATCTGCACTCGATGCCGCCGCTCGGCCCCGGTGGTACGCGGATCGTGCTGGGCGATCGATTCGGGCACGCCGCAGCGGCGCGGTTCGTGACGCGGGTCGAGACCGAATGCACCGCGCGGGGCTTCTCGACCGCGATCAACACCCCCTATGCCGGCGGGCACATCCTCGAACGGCACGCCCGTCCGGGTGCGAACATCCATGCGGTCCAGCTCGAACTCGACCGCACACTCTATCTCGATCGCAAACTCCATGCACCGGGCGCCGGCTTTGCCCGGGTCGTCGATCTGGTGCGCGCCATCCTGGCCGCGCTCACAGACGAGGCGCTATCGCTTCCGCTGGCACAAGCCGCGGAATAGGCGCTACGCAACGAGCGCGTCGAGCAACTCCTCGATTCGGTTGGCCCGTTCGATCGGATCTGCGATGCTCTCGCCGGCGATCCAGCGACCGTTCTTCTCGACCAGGTCGCCCACGGGTTTCGCGGTCCGTCGGTCATAAGGCGTGAGCGCAATCGCGGCAGGCCCGGCGTCGATCCGCCGGATATCCGCCGCCCGCGCCAGGGTACGGATTCGCGCGACCTGGAGAAGACGTCGCGCCTGATCGGGCATCGCACCGAAACGATCGTCGAGTTCAGCCTCGAACTGATCGAGCGCGGCGACACCGTCCAGTCGCGCGAGCCGGGCGTACAGCGCCAGTCGCACTTCGGTCTCTGGGATCCACTCTTCGGGCAGGCATCCGCCGAGTTCCAGATGCAGTTCCGGGATCCAGTCGTCGACCAGCGTATCCCCGTCTCGCTCGAGCCGCGCCTTGCGCAGCGCCCTGCCGAACAGATGCTGGTACAGATCGATGCCGATCAGCTTCATGTGGCCGGCCTGCGCCTCGCCGACGAGATCGCCTGCTCCGCGAAGGTCGAGGTCGCGCGCGCTGATCGCAAAGCCCGCGCCGAGCCGGTCGAACGCCTGCAAGGTCCGCAGGCGCTTCAACGTAGCCTCGGCGATCGTCGCGTCGCCATCGGTCAGCAGCATCACCTGCCCGCGCCGCCCGCTGCGCCCCACCCGTCCACGCAACTGATGAAGCTGCGACAGGCCGAACCGATCGGCGTGGTGGACGATCATCGTGTTGGCGCGCGGCACGTCGAGCCCCGCCTCGATGATGTTGGTTGCGAGCAGGATGTCGCCGTCGCCCGCCGCGAACGAGACCATCGCCTCGTCGATCTCCACCGCCGGCATCTTGCCATGCGCCTGGACGAGCCCGAGTTCGGGAACGAGCTTGGCAAGCCGCGCGGCCAGCGGCGCCATGTCATCGATCCGCGGGACGACGACGAAGCTCTGTCCGCCGCGCGCGCGTTCGCGACGCAGCGCAGCACGGACGGTGGCGTCGTCAAAATTCGCCACTGCAGTTCGGATTGGCTGGCGGCGCGCAGGCGGCGTCGCGATCACCGAAAGCCCCTGCAACCCGATCATAGCCGATTGCAGCGTCCGCGGGATCGGCGTCGCGCTGAGCGTCAGGACGTGGCCCGCACCCAGCGCATGCAGCTTCGCCTTGTCGGCCGCACCGAAGCGCTGCTCCTCGTCGATCACAACAAGCGCGAGGTCCTTGTAGGCGACGCCCTTGCCGGCGATCGCCCCGGTACCGATCACGACCTGGATCGATCCGTCGGCAAGCCCCGCCTTGACCCGCGCCTTCTCAGCCGTGCTCGACAGACGCGACAGCCCCGCGACGACGATGCCGCTTCCCTCGAACCGGCGCGCGAAGGTCTCGATATGCTGGCGGACGAGGACCGTCGTCGGCGCGGCGATCGCGACCTGGCGTCCTGCCAGCGCAACCGCGGCGGCGGCACGCAGCGCGACCTCGGTCTTGCCATAGCCGACATCGCCGATCACCAGCCGGTCCATCGGCTTGCCGCTCGCCAGATCGGCAAGCGTCGTCGTGATCGCGCGGGCCTGGTCCGGTGTCTCGGTAAAGGCGAACCCGGCGGCGAATCGCTCATACGCAGCCCGGTCCGGCACGATCGGATCGGTGGTCCGCGCCCCGCGCTCGGCGGCGATCGCGGCGAGATCGCGCGCGCTCTCGGCAATCGCCGAATCGATCGCGCCACGTCGCTTCTGCCACGACGATCCGTCCAGCGCGTCGAGCGTCACGGCGTCCACCTCGGCTCCGTAGCGCCAAATCCGGTCGGCCTCCGCGACGGGCACCAGACGACGTCCGCCCTTGGCATATTCCAGGACGATCGCGTCGCCATCCGTTCCCGGCAGCATCTCCAGGCCGCGCACGACGCCGATGCCGAACTCCTCATGGACGATCACGTCGCCGCACCGCAGTTCGCTCGCCAGCGCGGCGATCGCCCCCGCCCCGCTGCCCGAAATCTCGTCTGTGCGGGCACGCCCACCCAACAGGTCTGCGCCGGCGACTATCGTCATGCCATCGATGACGAACCCACGGTCGATCGGGGCGGCCAGCATCATCGCGCTGCCGGGCTTTGCCGCATGCGCTTCGGACCAGCGTTCGACCTGCGCAAAGGCGATCTTTGCCGCCCGTTCGAGCCTGGGTTGCAGGAACCGCAGGTCGCGCGGTGAGCCGACGATCAATAGTCGCCCATCGGCAAGCACCTCCTCTGCAAACCGCGCGAACGCACGCGCCGGATCGCGCCGCTCCACGAAACGCGGCGGTTGCGCATCGTCGCCTGCGATCTCCAGCACGCCGCGCTCGGCCATTGCCGCCTGCCACGCCTTGTCGTCGACCAGATCGGCGCCAGCTTTGCGGCGCGGCAGGCCGTCTGCCGCGATTCCGAGGAACCGCGTCCGGCGGCGCTCTGCGCCTTCGTCCAGCGCGATCGCGGCACGTGGCAGATGCGCGAGAACGGAGACGCCATCGTCGACCGACGGCTCGGTCGCACGGCCGATCTCGACGCGATCGATATCGCCCTCGCTAAGCTGCGACACCGGATCGTAGTCGCGAAGCCCGGTGATGACGCCATCGGCGAACTCGATCCGCACGGGATGCTCGCGATCCGCCGGGAAGACGTCGATCACGCCGCCGCGCAGCGCGATCTCGCCCGGCTCGTCGACGCGGTCGTCGACTATATACCCTATCTCCGCCGCGATATCAGCAAAGGCATCGACGTCGATCGTATCGCCGACCGCAAGCCGCGGTGGTGCCGCATCGAACATTGCCGGCGCTGGATACCGTACCGCAGTCGCCTCCGCCGTCGTTACAAGCAGGATCGGATGCGCGTTGCCTTCCGTCGCCGCCCGCAGCTGGCGCAGGGCCGCGACCCGGCGGCCGACATTGGCGGGCGATGCAGGCGCATCGTCCCCTGGCAACGCGTCGCTCGATGGCAGGTGCACCACCAGCGCATCCGGCGCGAACGCCGCCGCGATTCCGGCAATCTCCGTCGCGCGCTGATCGTCGGCGGCAACGCATATCACGTCGCCCTTCTCCAATCCCTCGACAACCGCGACCGCTACTGGTCCCGCGGCAAGAGGGCTGACACGCTCGCTGACGACCTGCTGACTGACCTGAAGCATCGATACGCATCCTTCTTTAGACGCTCAACGAGAGCCCCAAGATTCGTGTTCCGGCGATGCTATCCTGGATCAGGACGTTCGTTCGTTTGCAGCGATGAAGGACACGGCGTACCGAAAGGCGCGCACGTGCCGCGCTACTCCTCGCCGATAAGCGTCAGCACATCGCCGATGATGCGCGTCATCGCGATCCGTGCGGCATCGGGATCGCGCGCGACGATCGCATCGGCCACGGCCGCATGATCGCCGATGTTGGCAGACCGGCCCTTGATGCGGTTGGTGAACCGGATCGAGGTGCGCAGCGCCGTAGACACCACCGACTGGAATTGCGCGTAGAAGGGATTCTTCGACGCCCGCAGGATTGCCATATGGAACGCGATATCCGCCTCGAGCGGATCGGTCAGTCCGGCCTCCCCCGCCTCCATCTGCTCCAGCCCGGCCCGGATCGTCAGGAAATCGGCAGCGTCGCCGAACCGTGCCGCCAAGGCAGCGGCCTCCGGTTCGATCGCCACTCGCAACTGATTGAAATGCCGGAGCAGATCGACCGAGAATTTACGCTCCAGCGTCCAGCGCAGGACGTCGGTATCGAACAGGTTCCAGGCACTTGCCGGCTGCACGATGGTGCCCTGTCGCGGGCGGGCGCTGACCAAGCCCTTTGCGGTCAGCATCTTGACCGCTTCGCGCGTCACCGATCGGCTCACGCCGTGCGTCTTGGCGATCTCCGCCTCGGTCGGGAACGGACGATGTTCGTAGCGCCCCGTGACGATCGCGCGGCCAAGCGTATCGAGCATCCCGTGCGTAAGGTTACGCCCCAACGCGGTTACCGGCGGACCACTCTCGCTTTCTGTCATATCGATCGCCATCGGCAAGGTTCTGACGCAAGCGTGCGATACTGTCACCCGTCAAAAGGTCTAAAATACGTGTTGCGCGATCGTGCATGACAAACATTCCGTAATTGTCATATAAACCGGGCAGTTCGATCGTCGCCACCGCGCGCGAGCGATCCTATTGCGGCACAGGCAACGAGCCCGAGGGTGATGAGATGGGCGATTTTATTGCAGTCGATTGGGGCACGACCAACAGGCGCGCGTTCCGGATCGAGGACGGCAGCGTCGTCGCGTCCGAGCGGGACGATCGCGGCGCGGCCAATGTCGCTGCGGAAGACTATGAGGCGGAGGTCGCCGGCATCCGCGCGCGGCTCGGCGACCTGCCGATGCTGCTCGCCGGGATGGTCGGATCGAACATCGGCTGGCGCAGCGTGCCGTATGTCGCGGCGCCCGCGGGTCTTGGCGAGATCGCCGCGGGGCTCGACCGGATCGACGACCGCACCGCGATCGTGCCGGGGCTGTCGTACCGCTACGGGCTGCATGCCGACGTGATGCGCGGCGAAGAGGTGCAGCTGCTCGGTGCAGTCGCCGCCGGGCTGGTGCCCGCCGACGCGATGCTCTGCCAACCCGGTACGCATTGCAAATGGGCGACCGTCGAGGGCGGCGCGATCACCCGCTTCACGACTGCGATGACGGGCGAACTCTTCGCGCTGCTCCGCGCGCACGGCGTGCTGTCGCGACAGCTCGGCCACCCGGTCGAACTGGGCTCCGCGTTTCTCGAAGGCGTCGCCGAGGGGGCGCGGCGCGATCTCGCCGCCAGCCTGTTCGCGATCCGGGCGCGCGGCGTGCTCGGGATTGCCGATGACGCGCACGCAGCCTCGTTCGCGAGCGGGTTGCTGATCGGTGCGGACACCACCGCGAGGATCGAGCCGGGTGCCGCGGTGCATATCCTTGCCGACCCCGCGCTGGGTGCGCTCTATGCCGGCGCGATCGATGCGCTGGGCGGCACCTCGCACCATATCGACAGCCAGGCCGCATTCGTGGCCGGCATCACCCGCATCCAGGATCTTGCAGCATGACTTCCCCCACCACGCACCGCCAAGCGTTCGACGACGCCTTCGCGAAATGCCCGTTGATCGCGATCCTGCGCGGTGTGAAGCCCGATGAGGTCGAGGCGATCGGCGAGGCGCTGGTCGAGGCGGGCTTCACGATCCTCGAAGTGCCGATGAACTCGCCCGACCCGCTCGATAGCATCGCCCGGCTGGCGCGCACGCTGAAAGGTCGCGCGGTCGTCGGTGCGGGCACGGTGCTGCGCGTCGAGGATGTGGCGGCGGTCGGCGCGGCGGGTGGCACGCTGATCATTGCCCCCAACGCGAACGTACGGGTGATCGCGGCGGCGGCCGAGCGCGGTTATGTCGCCCTCCCCGGCATCGCGACCCCGACCGAAGCATTCGCAGCGCTGGAAGCGGGTGCCGCGGCGCTGAAGCTGTTCCCCGCCGAGGCGGCGAGCCCGGCGGTGCTGAAGGCGATGCGCGCCGTCCTGCCCAAGGACACGCGCGTGCTACCCGTCGGTGGGGTGGTGCCGGAGATCATGGCCGAGTGGCGCAAGGCGGGTGCGGCGGGTTTCGGTCTGGGCTCCGCGTTGTATGCGCCGGGGATGACCGCGGCCGATGTCGGCGCGCGGGCGCGCGGATTTATCGACGCGTTGCAGGCGTAATCAAAGGGTTACCAGAGCTGGCCCCGGCCGTCGGAGGGGCGCCGCTGGCTCTGAAGCTCTGCTGCTCTTAAGCTCTCGTGCTTCCGGGACTCTGCCAGGACCGCAACCGCAACCGCAACCGCAACCGCAACCGCAACCGCAACCGCAACCGCAACCGCAACCGCAACCGCAACCAGATATCCCCACCAACCCCGCCCGTCACCCCAGAGAAAGCTGGGGTCTCCTGGTTCGGATTGCCCGCTCGCCAACCGGGATACCCCAGCTTTCGCTGGGGTGACGGAGTGCGGCGGGGATTGAGGTTCGAAACTTGCGGGATTCGAAACCAGCGGGGTTCGAATCTGGCGGGGTAAGTCTCACGCCTCATCGACCCGCTATCGTCATCGTGCCGCGTAACGATTAGGGCGGCGCGATGATGTTTGCCGACCAGGAACGAGACCTCGCCACGCTGGCCGCCGCCGACCGGTACCGATCGCTCCGACCGCGTACCGGGGTCGACTTCGCCTCGAACGACTATCTCGGGCTCGCCGGATCGGACCGTCTGCGGGCTGCGATGATCGAGGCCTTGGCGCGCGGCGTGCCAGTCGGCTCGGGCGGCTCGCGGTTGTTACGAGGGAATGCGCCCGAGCATGAGGCGCTGGAGGCGGATGCGGCGCGGTTTTTCGGCACCGAGGCGGCGCTGTTCTTCGCCAGCGGTTACATCGCCAACACGATCCTGTTCGCAACGCTGCCGCAGCGCGGTGACCTAATCGTCCACGACGCCCTGATCCATGCGAGCGCGCACGAAGGCATGCGGCTGACCCGGGCGACCTGCGTAAGTGCTGAACACAACGACCCAAGCGCGTTCGAAGACGCAATCGCCACCTGGCGCAAGGCTGGCGGCAAGGGCCGCGTGTGGATAGCGGTCGAAAGCCTCTACAGCATGGATGGCGACCGCGCGCCGCTCGCCGATCTCGCGCGGGTAGCGGACCGCCATGACGCCGTTCTCCTGATCGACGAGGCGCACGCCACCGGCGTGTTCGGCACCGATGGCCGGGGCCTCGCCGAAGGGCTCGACGGACGCGACAACGTCATCACCTTGCGCACCTGCGGCAAGGCGCTCGGCTGCGAGGGCGCATTGCTCTGCGGGCCGGCGGTCATGCGCGCGTTCATCGTCAATCGCGGGCGCGGGTTCATTTTCTCGACCGCACCGTCGCCACTGATGGCGCTGGCGGTCGGCGAGGCGTTGCGGATCATGGCGGAAGAACCGGCGCGGCGGGAGCGGCTCTGGGATCTCGTCGCAACGGCGGAGCGGGTGCTGGCGCCGTACGGCGTCGCGGCGACCGGGTCGCAGATCCTGCCGCTGATACTCGGCGATGCCGCGCGGACGATGCACGTCGCCGCCGCTATTCAGGCGGCCGGGTTCGACGTCCGCGGCATACGGCCGCCGACCGTGCCCGACGGTACGTCGCGGTTGCGGATATCGTTGACGCTGAACGCCACTGCGGCGGATATCGAGGCTTTGGGAACGGTATTGAGAGAGGCGCTGCAATGACGATCGTGGTCACCGGAACGGACACCGATATCGGCAAGACCGTGTTCGCCGCGGGCCTGACCGCGGCGCTCGGCGCGCGCTACTGGAAGCCGGTCCAGGCGGGGCTCGCGGACGGCAGCGATGCGGCTTCGGTGGTGACCCTGGGTGTTCCCGCAGACCACGTCCTGCCCGAAGCTTACCGGCTGACCACGCCGTGCTCGCCGCATCTCGCCGCCGAGATCGACCGCGTGACGATCGATCCGGACCGGCTCGCGCTGCCCCAAGTCGAGGGCCCGCTGGTGGTCGAGGGCGCGGGCGGCGTGATGGTGCCGGTCACTCGCGACCTGATCTTCGCCGACCTGTTCGCACGGTGGGGCAAGCCGGTCGTGCTCGTCGCGCGCACCGGGCTCGGCACGATCAACCACAGCCTGTTGTCGATCGAGGCGTTGCGCAGCCGCGGCGTACCGATCCTCGGCATCGCCTTCGTCGGCGACGCGGTCGAGGATAGCGAGGCGACGATAGCGGCGCTAGGCGACGTCCGCCGGCTCGGCCGCCTGCCCCGTCTCGATCCGCTGAACGCCGCGACACTGGCCGAGGCGTTCGCCGCGAATTTCGACTTGGAGGCGTTCCGGTGACCGACTCCCCCGTCTGGCATCCCTTCACGCAGCACGGCCTGCGCGAGCCGATTCCCCTCGTCACGCATGCCGACGGCGCCGCACTCTACACATCGGATGGCCGACGGATTGTCGATGCGATCTCGTCCTGGTGGGTGACCACGCATGGCCACGCCAACCCCAGGATCATGGCGGCGATCGCAGAACAGGCGGGCAAGCTCGACCAGATCATCTTCGCCGGCTGGACGCACCAGCCTGCCGAAGACCTTGCGCGCGGCCTGACTGCGATCATGCCGCCGGACCTTACGCGGGTGTTCTTCTCGGACTCAGGCTCGACCAGCGTCGAGTGCGCGCTGAAGATGGCGCTCGGCTATTGGCTCGATCGCGGCGAGGACCGTCACCGCATCCTCGTGATGGAGCACGGCTATCACGGCGACACGATCGGCGCGATGTCGGTCGGCGCGCGCGGCGTCTACAACCGCGCCTACGCGCCGCTGCTGTTCGACGTGGGGACGATCCCCTTCCCTGCCGCCGGATGCGAACAGGCGTCGCTCGACGCGCTCGAGAAAGCCTGCGCCGAGCGCCCGGCCGCGTTCATCGTCGAGCCGCTGCTGCTGGGCGCGGGCGGCATGCACATCTATCCGGCGCACATTCTCGCCGAAATGCGCCGGATCTGCGCGGCGCACGACGTGCTGTTCATCGCCGACGAGGTGATGACCGGCTGGGGCCGCACCGGCAGCTTGCTCGCCTGCGAACAGGCCGGCGTGGTGCCCGACATCCTGTGCCTGTCGAAGGGGCTGACCGGCGGCGCGATACCGCTCGCGGTGACGATGGCGACCGAGGCGATCTACCAGGCGCATTACGGCACCGACCGCGCCCGGATGTTCTTCCACTCGTCGAGCTACACCGCCAACCCGATCGCCTGCGCCGCCGCCAACGCGAACCTCGCGATCTGGCGCGACGAACCTGTGCGCGAGCGGATCGCCGACCTCGCCGCACGCCAAGCCTCGCTGCTGGAATCCCTCGCTCGCCACCCCCGCATCGCCAACGCGCGCCAGATCGGCACCATCACCGCGGTCGAACTGCGCGGCGAGGACGGCTATCTCTCGCAGATCGGCCCACGCCTGCTCGCCTTCTTCCGTGACCGCGACCTGCTGCTCCGCCCGCTCGGCAACACCGTCTACGTCATGCCGCCTTACTGCATAGACGATGCCGATCTCGACCGAATCTACGCCGCGATCAGCGAAGCATGCGATGTGATCCGACATTGAAGCTGACGTTCTTGCTGCACTGCAGCAACAAATGATGTACGTGCGACGTTGAGATAGGATCGCGGCTGAGTACGCTTGCGACGAAAGGCTCGATTCACGTGAGAAACATCGCCGATACCATCGCCCGCATGGCGCGTGCCGGGGCACCGACGCCGCGCGACATCGCGCCGAGCCGCCTGACGCCGCTGATCGAGTTCGGGACTAACCCGGGCGCGCTGCTTGGGCACAGCTACGTGCCCAAGGACCTGCCACCGGGCGCGGCTTTGGTCGTCGTCCTGCATGGCTGCACGCAGACCGCGGCAGGCTATGATCACGGGTCGGGCTGGTCGAAGCTCGCGGACCGTGCCGGTTTCGCGCTGCTGTTTCCCGAGCAGACCCGCGCGAACAATCCCAACCTCTGCTTCAACTGGTTCGCATCGGAGGACACCGCGCAGGCTGGCGGCGAGGCGGAATCGATCGCGCAGATGAGCGAGACGATGATCGCGCGCCACGGCCTCGACCGCAGCCGCGTGTACGTCACCGGCTTGTCGGCGGGCGGCGCAATGACGGTGGCGATGCTGGCGACCCGGCCGGACCTGTTCGCGGGCGGCGCTGTAATCGGCGGGCTCGCCTACGGCACCGCGACCGGCGTGTCGCAGGCGCTCGACCGGATGCGTGGGCATGGCGACACCAGCGACGTCGCGCTGGCCGACGCGGTTCGCAGCGGCTCGCGCGGCCATGACGGGCGCTGGCCGACGCTGGCGATCTGGCACGGCGGCGCGGACGCGACGGTCAGCGTCGCGAATGCGGACACGATCGCGCGGCAATGGCGCGGCATCCACGGCGTCGACGCGACCGCGGTACGCACGGAGCGGGTTGGCACCGCGGTCCACCGGATCTGGTCGGATGCCGAGGGACGTGACGTCGTCGAGGACTGGACCGTGCCGGGCATGGGCCATGGGACGCCGATCGACCCGTTGCGCGGCGAGCGACTGGGCGCCGCTGGGCCGTTCATGCTCGACGTCGGGATTTCTAGTACGGCAGTTATTGCCAAGTCCTGGGGGCTGGTTGCGGCGGCGAAGGCGGAGACTGCGGCCAAGCCGGCGCCGGTCGAACGCGTCGCGAAGATCGCGATCCCGGTTTCGCCGAAACCCGCGGCGAAGCCTGCGTCGAAGCCTCGCGCCGAGGCGCCTACGGGGATCCAGGCGACGATCGAACACGCCCTCCGCGCTGCCGGATTGATGCGGTAGGATGCCGGAGGGTGGGGAGTTGAGTGCGCGCCAAACACCCCATCGTCATCCTGACGAAAGTCAGGACCCAGAGTAACAGCGGTGTCTTGTGTGGCTCTGGGTCCTGACTTTCGTCAGGATGACGGAGTGGCTGGAAAAACACGGGATGGTTGCGAAACCGTCGCGCGACGTCCCGGTGCGTTGCCTCGGCGGCTCACGCCACGTCAATCCTCTCCTGGCAGGGGAGGTGGCTGGCTATTGCCAGACGGAAGGGTATCGCCCTTTCGATCGCGGGTCACCCCTCCGTCGCCTGCGGCGACACCTCCCCTGACAGGGGAGAGTAAGCAGGAATAATCGACTTGCCCGTGAACCCGGGTAAAGCCAGCGCATGACGTCCACCCCGCCCCGCCCCTGGCGCACCGAATTCACCGCCACGCTGAAGCTCGCCTGGCCGCTGGTCGCGACGAACCTCGCCCAGGCGCTGGTCGGCGCGACGGACGTCGCGATGCTCGGGCGGCTCGGGCCCGACACATTGGCGGCGGCGACGCTGGGACTGAACCTGTACCTCGTCTTCCTCGTGTTCGGCATGGGGCTCACCACCGCCGCGGTGCCAATGATCGCGCGCGAGCGGGGCGCGCGGCCGTATGCGGTGCGCGATATTCGGCGGACCGTGCGGCAGACGATCTGGGTCGCCGCCACGCTCTGCCTCCCATCCTGGATCATTCTCTGGAATGCCGAGGCGATTCTCGTCCACCTGCTCGACCAGGACCCGCTGCTCGCGCACGACGCCGCGCGGTTCGTCCGCGCAGTGATGTGGGGGATGCTGCCGAGCCTCGCCTTCCTCGTGCTGCGCGCGTTCGTCGCCGCGCTCGAACGGCCGGGCTGGTCGCTGGTGGTGATGGTCGGGCTGCTGGTGGTCAACGCCGCGCTCAACTGGCTGTTGATCTTCGGCCATGCGGGCCTCCCCGCGCTCGGTATTCTCGGCTCGGGGATGGCGAGCAGCATCGCCAACGGCCTCAGCTTCGTCGCGATGGCCGCCGTCGTCATCTACGCAAGGCCGTTCCGCCGCTATCGCCTGCTCGGCCGGTTCTGGCGCGCCGACTGGCCGCGATACCGCGCGGTCTGGACGCTCGGCCTGCCGATCGCGATCACGCTCGGGTTCGAATCCACCGTGTTCATCGCCGCGGTGTTCCTGATGGGGTTGCTCGGCACCGTCCCGCTCGCCGCGCACGCGATCGCGATCCAGATCGCAAGCGTCACCTTCATGGTCCCGCTCGGCATCGCGCAAGCCGCCACCGTCCGCGTCGGGCTCGCCTCCGGACGCGGCGACCGCGCCGGCATAGGACGCGCCGGCTGGGCGGCGTTCGCGATCGGCGAAAGCTTCATGGTGCTGACGGCGGCACTGCTCGTCCTCGCCCCGCAACTGCTGATCGGCATCATCCTCGACGTCGATGCACCCGCCAATGCGCCCGTCGTCGCACTGGCGATCTCGCTGCTCGCGGTCGCCGCGGTGTTCCAGGTGGTCGATGGCGCACAGGTGATCGGCGCGGGGATGTTGCGCGGGCTGGGCGATACCAAGGTGCCGATGATCTTCGCCGCTATCGGCTATTGGGGGATCGGCATCGGTGTCGGCGCATGGCTCGCATTCGGGCGCGACTGGGGCGGGGTCGGCATCTGGACAGGGCTGGCGGCCGGACTGGCGGTGGTTTCGGTGCTGATGATCGCCCGGTGGCAGGCGCGCGAACGACTTGGCCTCGGCTAAGGCTCGCTTGGCCTCTTTATCCGATATTACTGATACATAGCAGCTCAGACGTGTTAACGTGTGTTACACTACTGGAGCCTGACATATGCCTGATCAAGACCGCATCGTCGCGATCGGGTTGCTCACGCAGCGCGACGTTTTCGCGCTCGGCCACGATCTGTCGCGGGTCTATCCGATCGACGAGGTGCCGTGCTTCGGCAGCCTGCTCTGTGCGATCGACGATGCCGATCGCGCGTTCCACCGCGCCCGCGATGCACGCCAGCTTGCCAATCCTGTCCAACCCAGCGCAACCTCGCTGGCATAGCGGCGTTCGAGATCCGCTGGCGAGATCCGCTGGCCTCCTGCGGAGATCGATCATGACGCTGCCTACCGAATTGCTGCTGCTCGGCTGGTCGACGGTCCTACTGTTCGCCTATGTGATGATCCAGGGCCAGACCGCGACGCGCGACCGCGGGCTCGACTGGAATGCCGGCCCGCGCGACGGCGAGCAGAAGCCGCTCGGCGAGATGGCAGGCCGCGCCGAGCGCGCGCTGAAGAATTTCCAGGAAACCTATCCGGTCTTCGTCGCGCTCGCGCTAGGGCTGGCCGTTACCGATCGCACCGGCGGCATCGGTGCGATCGGTGCGTGGCTCTGGTTCGGCGCGCGGATCGCCTACATCCCGCTGTACCTGTTCGGGGTCAAATATATCCGCAGCCTGTGCTGGATGGTGTCGATCCTCGGCCTGTTGCTGATGCTGATCCGCTTCCTCTGAGGGTCAGCCTCGCCCCGGCTTGTCTCAAAGCGTGCGGATGATCGCCGAGAAGTCGAGGCTCCCCTGCCCGGCCTCGGCGAACGCCTCGTAGCGCTCGGCAGCCTTCGCGCCCATCGGCGTATCCGCGCCGACATCCTGCGCCGCCGCCATCGCGAGCCGCAGGTCCTTCAACATCAGCGCCGCCGCGAACCCGCCCTGATAGTCGTGATCGGCAGGCGTATCGGGACCGATCCCCGGCAGCGGCGCGTAGGTGGTCATCGACCAGCTCTGGCCCGACGACACGCTCGCGATGTCGTAGAATGCCTGCGCATCGAGCCCAAGTTTCTCTGCCAGCACGAACGCCTCGCAGGTCGCGATCATCGTCGCGCCGAGGATCATGTTGTTGCAGATCTTTGCCGCCTGCCCCGCGCCGTTCGCGCCCGCGTGGATGACGGCCTTGCCCATGTCCGCGAGGATGGGCTGAGCCCGGTCGAACGCCTCGGCCGAACCACCGACCATGAAGGTGAGCGTGCCAGCATTGGCCGCGCCGATCCCGCCCGACACCGGCGCATCGACCGCGACAAGTCCCTTGGCCTGCGCGGCTTCGGCGACCTGCTTGGCGGTGGCGACGTCGATCGTCGAACAGTCGATCAGGATCGCGGACGCCGGGGTAACGCCGAACAGCGCATCATAGACCTCGGCGACATGCTTGCCCGCCGGCAGCATCGTCACGATCGCCTCGGCGCCGTCCGCAGCCTCGGCAGCGGATGCGACGGGGAGGCAGCCGGCGGTCTTCGCCTTGTCCAGCGCGTCCGCGCTCAAGTCGAACGCACGAACGTCGTGGCCCTTCTTGGCGAGGTTCGCCGCCATCCCGCCGCCCATGTTGCCGAGCCCGATAAATGCGATCCGTGCCATGTTCTCTCTCCTGATTCTGCTCCCCTCCCGTTCACGGGAGGGGTTGGGGGAGGGCAGTGCCGCAATCACATCGTCGGCAATCCGGGCACGCCCCTCCCCTGACCCCTCCCGCAAGCGGGAGGGGAAATTGGCTTACTTCCCCGTCCAGGTCCCGGCGCGCTTCTCGACAAACGCCGCCATGCCTTCGCTCTGGTCCGCCGTCCCGAACAGCCCGTGGAACAGCCGCCGCTCGAACTGCACACCCATCGCGAGCCCCGTCTCGAACGCGGCGTTGACCATTTCCTTGTTCGCCAGCACCGCCAGCGGTGCCATCGCGGCGATCGTGGTCGCCGTCTTCACCGCCTCGTCGACCAGTTCGTCCGCCGGCACGATCCGCGAGACAAGGCCTGCCCGCTCCGCTTCGGCGGCGTCCATCATCCGCCCGGTCAGGCACATCTCCATCGCCTTGGCCTTGCCGACGGCGCGCGTGAGGCGCTGCGATCCGCCCATGCCCGGCGACACGGCGAGCTTGATCTCCGGCTGCCCGAACTTTGCGGTATCGGCGGCGAGGATGAAGTCGCACATCATCGCCAGCTCGCACCCGCCGCCGAGCGCATAGCCCGCGACCGCCGCGATCACGGGTTTGCGCGTCCGCGTGAAATTCTCCCAGCCGGCGAAGAAGTTGCTCGCGTACATGTCGGCGAACCCCTGCGACTGCATCTCCTTGATGTCCGCCCCCGCCGCGAAAGCCTTGGCGCTACCAGTCAGCACCGCGCACCCCTGCGACGGATCCGCATCGAACGCTGCAAACGCGGCGATCAGATCCGCCAGCACCTGCGAGTTGAGCGCATTCAGAGCCTGAGGCCGGTTCAGCGTCACGAGCGTGACGCCGTCGCGCTGCTCGACGAGGATCGTTTCGTAGGTCGCCATTCTAACTTCTCCAATTCCGTCACCCCAGCAAAAGCTGGGGTCTCATCATCATCGGGAGACCCCAGCTTTCGCTGGGGCGACGTGTTTTCTGTTCAACCCGGCGTCCATGCCTCATGCTCGGGCAACGGTGCGAAAATCTGGTCGATCACGTGATCGGTCACAGCCTCGGGCGTGGCCGGATCCCAGCGCGGCGCATTGTCCTTGTCGACGATCACCGCGCGCACGCCCTCGATGAAGTCATGCCGCTGCACGACATGCGCGCCGACGGCATATTCCTGCTTCATCTCGTCGGCAAAACTCGCCATCGCCGCACCTTCGTGGAGCAGCCGCAACGACACCTTCATCGTCTGCGGCGACTTGGTCCTCAGCGTCGCGAGCGTCTGCATCGCCCACTCGCCACCATCGGCGTCGAGCGCAGCGTAGATGTCCTCAAGCACGTCGGACGCGAACAGCCGGTCGATGTCATCCTTGCGCGCAAGGATCTTCGCGTCGGGCGCCGACGTCGCCAGCGCATCCAGCACGCCGGCAATATCCTGCGGCGTCTCCGCAATCCGCGCCTGGGCGGTCTCGAGCGCATCGCTAGCAAGAAAATGCGTGGCGAGCCCCAGCGTGAGACACTCCGCGCCATCCAGCCGATGCCCGGTCAGCGCCAGATACTGCCCGATCCTCCCGGGCAACCGCGACAGATACCAGCCGCCGCCAACATCAGGGAACAACCCGATCCCAGTCTCCGGCATCGCGAATTTCGTATTCTCCGTGGCGACGCGAAACCGGCACGGCAGCGCCAGCCCAACGCCGCCGCCCATCGTGATCCCGTCCATGAACGCGACGATCGGCTTGGCATAGGTAAATAGCCGATGGTTCATCCGATACTCGGCATGAAAGAACGCGCGCGCCTCGACGCCGTCGGTCGCCCCCGAGGCGGCGAGCATGCGGATATCGCCGCCAGCACAGAACCCACGCCCCTCGGCATGATCCACCACGATCGCCTCGACGGAAGGATCGCCCCGCCATGTCTCAAGCGCTTCTAGCACACCTTCGCACATGCCGAGATTGAGCGCGTGAAGGGCTTTTGGACGGTTTAGTCTAATCCGGCCGACAGGCCCTTCACTTTCGACGATCAGATCATCGGTCACGCGTTCACCTCCCGAACACCATCTCCGCGCCTCCGCGTCTCCGCGTGAATCAAGAATTTTTTCACGCGGAGACGCGGAGACGCGGAGCAGAAAGATTGAGCAAAGCTGCGCGGACTCATTGCCGCGTCAGTTCGCGACCGACGATCATCCGCATCACCTGGTTGGTGCCCTCGAGAATCGAATGCACGCGCAGGTCGCGCCAGAAGCGTTCGATCGGGTAGTCCTGCAGATACCCGTACCCGCCGTGCAGCTGCAACGCGCGATCCACCACCGAAGACCCCGTATCCGTCGCAAGCCGCTTCGCCATCGCCGCGAACTTGGTCTTGTCGGGCGCGTTCGCCGTCACCTTGGCCGCCGCCATGTAGAGCAGCGCGCGCGCCGCTTCGAGTTCGGTCGCCATGTCCGCCAACATGAACTGCGTGTTCTGGAAATCGGCGATCGCCTTCCCGAACTGCTTGCGGTCGCGGGTGTACGCGATCGCCTCGTCGAGACACCGCTGCGCGCCGCCGAGCGAGCAAGCGCCGATGTTCAGCCGCCCGCCATCGAGCCCCATCATCGCGATCCGGAAGCCCTCACCCTCCCCGCCGACCATGTTCGCCGCCGGCACACGGACGCCGTCGAAGATTACCTGTCGCGTCGGCTGCGAATGCCAGCCGAGTTTCTTCTCGTTCGCGCCGAACGACACGCCCGGCATGTCCTTCTCGATCACCAGGCACGAGATGCCCTTGGGCCCATCCTCACCGGTGCGGACCATCGTCACGTACACCTCGTTCTCGCCCGCACCCGAGATGAACTGCTTCGAGCCCGTCACTATCCAGTCGTCGCCGTCGCGCACGGCGCGCGTCTTGAGCGCAGCCGCGTCGGAGCCCGAGCCCGGCTCGGTCAGGCAATAGCTCGCCAGCCGGTCCATCGTCACCAGATCGGGGAGATACTTGTCCTTGACGCCCTGCGAGCCAAACCGGTCGATCATCCACGCCGCCATATTGTGGATGCTGATGAACGCAGACGTCGAAGGACACCCGTAGGACATCGCCTCCATGATCAGCGCCGCCTCGAGCCGCCCGAGCGCGATCCCACCGCTCTCCTCGCTGACATAGATCGCCGCGAACCCAAGCTCGGCCGCCGCCTTGATCGTATCGCGCGGGAAGATGTGCTTCTCGTCCCACTCAGCCGCATGCGGCGTGATCCGATCGGCGGTGAACCTGCGCGCCAACTCCTGGATCTCGCGCTGGTCGTCGGTGAGGTCGAACTGGTTGGTCATCGGACTTTCCTGAATCGTCATACTGCTTCCGTCATACTGGGCTTGACCCAGTATCCAGAGCGGCGAATGCTCACGCTCGTGGCCCTGGATCCTGACTTTCGTCAGGATGACGGGGTGGGGGAATGATATGGCTAGGCAACCCGCGGTCTATATCATGGCGAGCTGGCGCAACGGAACGCTGTACATCGGCGTCACTTCCGACCTGATGGCGCGGATCGTTCAGCATCGCGACGGCGCGTTCGCTGGGTTCACAAAGCGATACGCGGTCAACCGGCTGGTGTGGTTCGCAATGGCCGACACGATGGAGGCAGCGATCACGCGCGAGAAGCAGCTCAAGGTCTGGAAGCGCTCGTGGAAGATCGAGCTTATTGAGACCGACAATCCTACGTGGCGCGATCTGGCCGAAGACTGGGGTTTCGATCCCCTCCCGTCATCCTGACGAAAGTCAGGATCCAGAGCCAAAAGCGTCGCGCTCCGTAACGCTGGATCCTGGATCAAGTCCAGGATGACGGGATCCGGGGACGGCAAACCGTTCACCCCATCGTCGGAATGACGAACGCGTCGTTGTTGCGCGCCGGACCGCCATCCTCGGCCATCGCCGGCAACGCAGACCCATCCGGCCAGCGTTGCGTGATCGTCTTGACCTTGGTCCAGAACTTCACGCCCTCCATGCCGTGCTGGTTGGTGTCACCGAACGCGCTGCGCTTCCAGCCGCCGAACGTGTGATACGCGACCGGCACCGGGATCGGCACGTTGATGCCGACCATGCCGACGTTCACCCGCGCCGCAAACTCGCGCGCCGCGTGCCCGTTGCGCGTGAAGATCGCGACACCGTTGCCGTATTGATGCTCGCTCGGCAGGCGCACCGCCTCCTCGAAATTGGCGGCGCGGACGATCTGGAGGACGGGTCCGAAGATCTCCTCTTTGTACGCCGACATGCTCGTGGTGACGTGATCGAACAGCGAAGGCCCGATGAAGAAGCCCTTCTCATGCCCCTGCAATGCAAACCCGCGCCCGTCGACGACCAGTTCCGCGCCCTCGTCGACGCCGGTCTGGATCCAGTTCTCGATCCGCGTGCGATGCGCCGCATTCACTACAGGCCCGTAATGCGCGTCGTTGTCGGTCGACACACCCACGCGCAGCGCAGCGATCGCCGGGATCAGCTTCTCGCGCAGCGCGATGGCGGTCTTCTCGCCGACCGGCACCACCACCGGCAGCGCCATGCAGCGCTCGCCCGCGCTCCCGAACGCCGCGCCTGACAGGTCTGCGACGACCTGGTCGAGGTCCGCATCCGGCATGACGATACCGTGGTTCTTCGCGCCGCCCATCGCCTGGACGCGCTTGCCCGCCTCGACGCCGCGACGATACACGTAATGCGCGATGTCGGACGAGCCAACGAAGCTCACCGCGCTGATCGCCGGATGATCGAGGATCGCGTCGACCATCTCCTTGTCGCCGTGGACGACCTGGAAGATGCCCTCGGGCAGCCCCGCCTCTACGAACAGCTCGCCCAGCCGCACCGGCACCGAAGGATCGCGCTCGGACGGCTTGAGGATGAACGCGTTACCCGTGGCGATAGCGACGCCCGACATCCACAAAGGGATCATCGCCGGGAAATTGAACGGCGTGATCCCCGCGCCGATGCCGAGCGGCTGGCGCATCGAATAGACGTCGATCCCCGGCCCGGCGCCCTGCGTGTATTCGCCCTTGAGGATGTGCGGGATGCCGCAGCAGAACTCGATCACCTCGAGCCCGCGCTGGATGTCGCCCTTGGAATCCGCGATCACCTTGCCGTGCTCGGACGAGAGCAGCCGCGCGAGCTCGTCCATGTTCACTTCGACGAGCCGCTTGAACTCGAACATCACGCGGGCGCGGCGCTGCGGATTGGTCGCCGCCCAAGCGGGCTGCGCCTTCTGGGCGGCCGCGACCGCACGGTCCAGATCAGCGGCACCCGACAAGCGTACCCGCGCCTGCACGTCGCCCGAATTCGGGTCGAACACGTCGCCGAAGCGCTCCGCTGTGCTGGCCGCACCGCTCACGAAATTCTCGATCGTCCGCATGGGCATCCTCTTCTAGTTGCGCGCATCGTCCGCCATAAGCGTTTCGCAGCCAAGTGGGGCTGTTTGCAGATTCGCTCTGCAGATATGCAGCATGGGACGAAGCGTTCATGGACTGGGACGACGTTCGATATTTCCTGGCGCTGGCGCGCACGCACCGACTTGGACCCGCAGCAAAAATGCTGGCGCAGGACGCGACCACGGTGTCACGGCGCCTGCAACGGCTCGAGCGGCGACTCCAGACCACGTTGTTCGAACAAACGGTGGCCGGCTACGCGCTGACCGAGCGCGGCGCAGCGCTGCTCGCACATGCCGAGACTATGGAGGCGTCCGCGCTCGGCATCCAGGAAGTGGTCGGCAACGACGCGGGCGTGCTCGCGGGACCGATCCGGTTGAGCGTCTCGGAAGGCTTCGGCAGCCGTATCCTCGCGCCCCGGCTCGCGTCGTTCACCAACCAGCATCCGCGGATCGCCGTCGACCTGATCGCATCGACCGGGTTCCTCAATCCGTCGCGGCGCGAGGCGGATATTGCGGTGATGCTCGCACGACCCAAAAGCGGGCCGCTGGTTGCCCGGAAGCTCACCGACTATCACCTTGGCCTCTACGCGCATCCCGATCACTTCGCGAGGACCGGGCCGATCGCGACGACCACGGATCTGATGCGTCACCGGCTGATCGGCTACGTCCCCGACATGATCTATGCCCCCGAACTCCGCTATCTGGCGGAGATCGACGGCCGTCTCGACGCCTCGATCCGCAGTTCGAGCATCGTCGCGCAGGCCGAGCTGATCGCCGCGGGGGCGGGGTGCGGAATCCTGCCGTGTTTCATCGGCGACCGGATGCCGGGGCTGGTCCGCGTGCTGCCCGAAGCGGTGGACATCGCGCGCTCGTTCTGGCTCGTCGTCCACCGCGACGTCCGCCGGATCGCGCGGATCGACCGGTTCATCGCCTGGCTGGACGCGACCATAGGCGAGTTGAAGCCGCTGATGCTGGGTGCCGCTCCCCAGCCGACCGGCCCATCGATTGCCGCGCCGCAGTGAGCCCCGTATAGCGCGCGCCGCGGCGACATCCTGTTCGTCCGGAGGAACAGCGTGATCCCGACCCTCTACCACAAGATGATCGACTGGATCGGCGACGGCACGGGGCTGCCCGACACGATCCTGCACATCCATGCCGGGATGCTGTTGCTGATGATCGCGCGGCTCATCACGCGCCGCTCGTTCGGCACGTTCATCCCGTGGTGGGTGGTGGTCGCAGGCGAGGCGTTCAACGAGATCATGGACCGCATGACCTTCGGGTCGTGGCGGTGGGAGGATACCTCGCTCGATATCGTCAACACGCTGCTGTGGCCGACGGTGATCTGTGTCGGCGTGAGGCTGCGGCCGATGATCGGCAAGCGTCGGCGGTAGCGAGTGAGGAACGGTCGAGA